>NZ_NEJM01000001.1:0-728676 GCF_002113725.1 Pseudomonas sp. B23(2017)
CCGCTGGCCCCCGCCCAGCCCGCCCCGGTGGTGACCCTGCCCGGCACGACGCCCGACGCCAGCACTGAAATCCAGCCTCTGCAAACCTTCGCACAATGGCAAGCAGGCTTTCGCCAGCAAGCCCTGCAAGCCGGCATTTCGCAGGACACCTTCGACCGCGCCTTCCTCGGCGTCACCCCCGACATGGACGTGATCAAGGCCGATCGCAGCCAGCCGGAGTTCACCCGCCCGGTATGGGAATACCTCGAAGGCGCCCTGTCGCCCCTGCGTGTGCGCAACGGCAAGAAGCTGCTGGAGCAGAACGCCGAACTGCTGACCCGCATCGAGCAACGCTATGGCGTCGATCGCCAGGTGCTGGTCGCGGTATGGGGCATGGAAAGCAACTTCGGCCAGTTCCAGGGCAACAAGTCGGTGATCCGCTCGCTGGCTACCCTGGCCTATGAGGGCCGCCGCCCGCAGTTCGCCCAGGACCAGCTGATCGCTGCGCTGCAGATCATCCAGCATGGCGACATCCAGCCTGAGGCCATGCGTGGCTCGTGGGCCGGCGCCATGGGCCAGACCCAGTTCATCCCGACCACCTACAACACCCATGCCGTGGACTTCGACGGCGATGGCCGCCGTGACATCTGGAACAGCACGCCAGACGCCCTGGCATCGACCGCGCACTACCTGCAGAGCTCGGGCTGGAAACGTGGCCAGCCGTGGGGCTTCGAGGTCCAGGTGCCGCCTGGCTTCGATTACTGGCAGGCCGATGGCGCCCTGCGCAAGCCGGTGAGCGAGTGGCTGGCGATGGGCGTGAAACTGCCTGCCGGTACCCAGCTGCCAGTGGGCAGCAACCAGCTGTCTGCCGCCCTGCTGCTGCCAGCGGGCGCGCGTGGCCCGGCGTTCCTGGTGCTGGACAACTTCCGCGCCATCCTCAAGTACAACAACTCGTCATCCTACGCGCTGGCGGTAAGCCTGCTGGGTGATCGCTTCACGGGCTGGGGCTTCATTGCCGGCAGCTGGCCGAAAGAAGACCTGCCGCTCAGCCGCAGCGAGCGCATGGAGCTGCAGAACCTGCTGAACAGCAATGGGCACGAAGCCGGCAATGCCGATGGCATCATTGGCGCCAATACCCGCAAGGCGATCCGCAATGCCCAGCAGGGGTTGGGGTGGCCGGCGGATGGGTATCCGACCCACAAGCTGCTCGAGAGCCTGCGCAAATAGTGAGATTGCTGGGGGCGCGTTGCGCCCCTTTCGCGACACAAGGCCGCTCCCACAAGCGATAGCACTTCTCCTGTGGGAGCGGCCTTGTGTCGCGATGGGCTGCAAAGCAGCCCCGGCAATCTCAAGCCTTGAACAAATCCTGCTCCAACACCAATGTCTGCCTCCCGCTATCCAGCATTACCCGAGCCCCCAACGGCAAGCACACATTCGGGTCACAATGCCCACTGCGCCACCCGGCCAGCACCGGCACACCCAGCGGTGCGAAGATATCCTCCAGCAGGGGCGTCAACGCCGCAGTGGTAATCCCGGCAAAGTCCCCCACCAGCACACCCTTCACCCCCTCCAGCTTGCCCGCCAGGCGCAGTTGGGTCAGCAAGCGATCCACCCGGTACAGCGGCTCGTTGACGTCCTCGATGAACAGGATGCAACCCTGCGTATCCAGCTCGGCAATCGTCCCCAGGGTCGCGCCCAGCATCGACAGGTTGCCGCCCAGCAGCGGCCCGCTGGCCACCCCATGCAGCACGCTGCTCAAGGCGAAGTCAGCTGGGTGCACGATCTGCTCCCCTGCCCGCACATGCCCACCCAGCTGCGCCAGCAACGAAGTCTCGGTTGGCGGCAGCTTGGCCCCCAGCAGGTCGGCATTGAGCATCCCGCCATGGAAGGTGAGCAGCCCGGCATGCCGGTAGATCGCCGTGTGCAGCGCGGTGATGTCGCTGTAGCCGATCAGCGGCTTGGGGTTGCACCGGATAAGTTCGAAATCGAGCTGGTCGAGCAGGCGCATGCTGCCGTACCCCCCACGCATGCACAGAATGGCGTCGATGGCCGGGTCGGCAAAGGCATCATGCAGGTCCTGCAACCGCTGCCGGTCCGGCCCCGCCAGGTAGCCCTGAGCCTGAAGGGCACCCGGGTAGATGCGGCAACTGTAGCCTCGATCAACGAACCACTGGTTGACCTTGTGCGTATCCAGCCGCGCCGCGCCCGCCGGGGCGACAATGGCAAAACAGGCATCACGCGGCAGCGCGGCGGGCAGGCTGGGTTGGAAGGTTTCGGCGCAATTCATCGCGGCTCCTTGCAGCGCGTGTGGCACAAACAAAAATGCCGATGCCGCCCTTCGGCGCGCATCGGCATGCGTGGCTCTGTGCTTGGCTCAGAGCTTGATCTTGGCTTCGTGAGCCTGCTGGTCAGCGTGGTACGAAGAACGCACCAGCGGGCCGGAAGCGACGTTCTTGAAGCCCATCTTGTAACCTTCCTCGGCGAACCAGGCGAAGGTGTCCGGGTGGACGAAACGCTGCACCGGCAGGTGGCTGCGCGACGGCTGAAGGTACTGGCCGAGGGTGAGCATGTCGATGTCATGCTCGCGCATGCGGTGCATCACTTCGATCACTTCCTCGTCGGTTTCGCCCAGGCCGAGCATCAGGCCCGACTTGGTCGGTACGTGCGGCACCAGCTGCTTGAACTTCTGCAGCAGGTCCAGCGACCAGTCGTAGTCCGAACCCGGGCGTGCGGCCTTGTACAGGCGCGGTACGGTCTCGAGGTTGTGGTTGAACACATCCGGCGGCTCTTGCGCGGTGATCTCCAGGGCAATATCCATGCGCCCACGGTAGTCCGGCACCAGGGTTTCCAGCTGTACGCCCGGCGACAGCGCACGGATTTCGCGGATGCAGTCGGCAAAGTGCTGGGCACCACCGTCACGCAGGTCGTCGCGGTCCACCGAGGTGATCACCACGTACTTCAGGCGCAGGTCGGCGATGGCGATGGCCAGGTTCTTCGGCTCGTCCAGGTCCAGCGGTTTCGGCCGGCCATGGCCAACGTCGCAGAACGGGCAACGACGGGTGCAGATGTCACCCATGATCATGAAGGTGGCGGTACCACCGGAGAAGCACTCGCCCAGGTTCGGGCAGGATGCCTCTTCGCATACGCTGTGCAGCTTGTGCTTGCGCAGCAGCTGCTTGATTCGGTCTACCTCGGGCGACACCGGGATACGCACGCGGATCCAGTCGGGCTTCTTCGGCAGCTCTTCGGTGGGGATGATCTTCACCGGAATGCGCGCCACCTTTTCGGCACCACGCAGCTTGACCCCGGCTTCCACCTTCTTCGGCGCTGGGCGCGGGGTGGCATCCTGGGTAGGTATCAGGTTCGGCACGGCTTCTTGCACAGTTGTCATATTCAGTCGATTCCGCCCGTGAGGGTCGTCTGCTCAGCGTAGTCGAGGTGCTTGACCAGCTGTCCGCGCAGCCTTGTCCTGACCTCGTCGAGTTCGATCGGACCTGCCAGGTCGCGCAGCTGGGTCATCGCCAGCCCCGCATAGCCGCAGGGGTTGATTCGGCGGAATGGCGCGAGGTCCATGTCCACGTTCAGGGCAAGGCCGTGGAACGAACGGCCGTTGCGGATTCGCAGGCCGAGGGAGGCGATTTTCGCTCCGTCGACATAGACGCCCGGGGCATCGGGCTTGGCCGCGGCCTGGACATCGTAACTGGCGAGCAGGTCGATGAGGGTCTGCTCGATACGGCTGACCAGCTCACGCACGCCAAAGCCCAGCCGACGCACATCCAGCAGCAGGTAGGCCACCAACTGCCCGGGGCCATGGTAGGTCACCTGGCCACCGCGATCGGTCTGCACCACCGGGATGTCGCCCGGCACCAGCAGGTGCTCGGCCTTGCCGGCCTGGCCCTGGGTGAAGACCGCGGGGTGCTCGACCAGCCAGACTTCATCCTGGCTGTCCGGGCTGCGCTGCTCGGTGAAGCGACGCATGGCCTCCAGCACCGGTTCGTAGGGCTGCAGGCCAAGCTCGCGAAAACCGAGGCAGGCGGACATCAGAGCACCATTTTCACGATGCCGGTAGCGCGCAGGGCGCTGTTGATATCGTGAAGCTGGTTCTCGCTTTCGGCAACGATGTGCAATTGCACGGTGGTGTACTTGCCTTCCTTGCTCTGGCGCTCGGCCAGGGTGGAAAGGTCGACCTTGGCGTGCTTGCTCAGGATCTCGATCACCGTGTCCTTGAAGCCGACAACGGTGTCACCGATGACCTTGATCGGGTAATCGTCGCAGGGGAATTCGATCTTGTGCGACTTGACGTCTGGTTCGCTCATGGCGGAAACGGCCTCGTAAGCCGTGGCAACAACAACGCCCCCGCAGGATACGCGGGGGCATGCAGGTCACGTATCAGTTGAACAACCCGTAGAAGAATAGACGGATGCTATCCCACATACGGCGGAAGAAACCACCTTCCTCGACGCCATCGAGGGCGATCAGGTCGGCGCTGTGAACCACTTTCTCGTCCAGTTTGACTTCCACTTTGCCGATCACGTCACCTTTGGCGATTGGCGCGGTGAGCTGCGGGTTCATGGTCATCGAAGCCTGAAGGCGCTTCAATTGGCCTTTAGGCATAGTCAGGGTCAGGTCGTTGGCCAGGCCGGCTTTCACTTCGCCAGTCGCGCCCTTCCAGACCGGCGACTTGGTCAGCTCGGTACCCTTCTGGTAGAAGGTCTGGGTTTCGAAGAAGCGGAAGCCGTAAGTCAGCAGCTTCTGGGTCTCGGCAGCACGCGACTGCTCGCTGTTGGTGCCGAACACCACGGCGATCAGGCGCTGGCCATCGCGAACGGCTGAAGCCACCATGCAGTAGCCGGCTTCGTCGGTGTGGCCGGTCTTCAGGCCGTCGACGGTCTTGTCACGCCACAGCAGCAGGTTGCGGTTTGGCTGCTTGATGTTGTTCCAGAAGAACTCTTTCTGCGAGTAGATGGCGTAGTGGGCCGGGTCGACGTTGATGATCGCACGGGCCAGGGTAGCCATGTCGTGGGCCGACGAGTAGTGCTCCGGGTGCGGCAGGCCGGTCGGGTTCATGAAGTGGCTGTTGCCCATGCCCAGGTCGGCAGCGGTCTTGTTCATCATGTCGGCGAAGGCGTCTTCGCTGCCGGCGATGTGCTCGGCCAGGGCGACCGAGGCGTCGTTGCCGGACTGGATGATGATGCCGTGCAGCAGGTCGCTGACGGTCACCTGGCTGCCCACCTTGATGAACATGCGCGAACCGCCGGTACGCCAGGCGTTTTCGCTGACGGTAACCGGGTCGTTTTCACCGATCTGGCCGCGACGGATGTCCAGGGTGGCGATGTAGGCCGTCATCAGCTTGGTCAGGCTGGCTGGCGGCAGGCGCTCGTCACCGTTGTTCTCGACCAGCACGTTGCCGCTGGACGCATCCATGAGTACGTAGGACTTGGCTGCCAGTTGCGGTGGCGCCGGCGTCATCTGCTCAGCCGCGAAGGCGGCAGGCGTGATCATCAGCAGTACGGGCAGGCAAAGTCGTTTGGCAAGGTTGGTGATGTTCATCCGTCTCTCGAAAATCGCTAATGGTCTGATGTTCCCTGGGCAAGATCATGTGCCCAGCGCCAGTCAGTCTAGTTTTTGTGGCCGTAGGCCAGGCTCGCAAAGTGCGGCTTTATGTCGCTGCGGGCAAAAGCCGACATTGTACATGCCCACGCCCGGCAATTCATGACAAAACCGACAGTTTGGTGTTGCCTTCTTCGCGGGCGCGCCCGCTCCCACAGGGTTTCGCATGCCCCTGTGGGAGCGGGCGTGCCCGCGAAGAAGGCAACGCGGTCAGTCAGCTGTGACCAGCTTGGCCTGCCCAAGGTTCGCCAGGCGGATGCTGTCCTGCGCTTGCTGGATCTCGCCCTGGCTGTTGATCGGCCCAAGGCGCACGCGGTGCAGGGTCTGCTGGTTGCGCACGATCGAGCTGATGAACACTGGCGCGCTGACCATGCTGCTGAGCTTGGAGCGCAGCAGTTCGGCGGCGTCCGGGTTGGCGAAGGCGCCCACCTGCAGGAAGCTGCCGCCACTGCCGGCCGGCACGTTGTTGCCAGCCACCTGCACCGGCACCACCGGCGCCGCATGCTGCTGGGGCGGCGGAGTCCATTGCTCGACGCGCCCGGTACTGGCCGGGATTGCCTGGGTCTGGGCCACCTGCGGCTCTTTCAGCACCATCGGTGGCGTCTGGCCACGCTGGGCCCACCATTGCTGCGGGTCGATGCCTTCGACGCGCACGTGCGCGGTACCAATCTCGGCATAACCGAGCTTTTTCGCCGCGGCATAGGACAGGTCGATGATGCGGTCCGAATAGAACGGCCCACGGTCGTTCACCCGCAGGATCACGCTGCGGCCGTTGGCCAGGTTGGTCACCCGCACGTAGGCCGGCAGCGGCAGGGTCTTGTGCGCCGCGCTCATGCCGTACAGGTCATACAGCTCGCCGTTGGCGGTGTTCTGGCCGTGGAACTTGGTGCCGTACCACGACGCGGTGCCCTCCGCGCGATAGTTGCGCGAGTCCTGCATCGGGTAGTAGGTCTTGCCCAGCACCGTGTACGGGTTGGCCTTGTAGTTGCCGGTATGCACGGTTGGCGTGGCGTCGGGGATCTTGTTCACATCCACGTCCCACCACGGCGCGCCGTCCTTGTGCGCCCGGTTGATGTCCAGGCCCGGCTGGGTGCGCACCACGTTGCCACTGCTTTGCTGGGACGGGCGGTTGGACGAACAGCTGGCCAGCACCACGCCGACGGCGAGGCAGGTGAGCAGCTTGAAAGAGTTGCCAGAGAAGATTGCGCGCATTACTTGACGCCCCGTGCTTGAACCAGCTGTTCCGATAGCTGATGCACCGCCATGGCATACATCACGCTGCGGTTGTAGCGAGTGATCGCGTAGAAGTTCTTCAGGCCCATCCAGTACTCGGGGCCATTGTCGCCCTCGAGACGGAAGGCGGTAACCGGCAGATCATCGCGCAGCGAATCATGGACCGACCAGCCAAGCGTGCGCAACTCCCCAACGGTTTTTACCGGCTCGATGCCGGTAGTCAGGCCTTCGTCGGCGCGCCCACCGTCCACCCAGGCGCGGCTGACCACACCTTCGCCGGCCACCCAGCCGTGGCGCTTGAAGTAGCTGGCCACGCTGCCGATGGCATCGTCCGGGTTGTTCCAGATATTGATGTGGCCGTCGCCGTCGAAGTCCACCGCAAAGTTGCGGAAGCTGCTCGGCATGAACTGCGGCAGGCCCATGGCGCCGGCGTAGGAGCCCTTGAGCGTCAGCGGGTCGAGCTGCTCCTCACGGGCAAGCAGCAGGAACTCGCGCAGCTCCTTGCGGAAGAATTCGGCCCGTGGCGGGTAGTCGAAGCCCAGTGTCGACAAGGCATCGATCACCCGGTAGTTGCCGGTGTTGCGGCCAAAGAAGGTTTCCACGCCGATAATGGCGACGATGTACTGCGCCGGTACGCCGTATTCCTGCTCGGCACGGGCCAGCACCGCCTCGTGCTGGCGCCAGAAGTCCACACCGCGGGCGATGCGCGCGTCGGTGATGAACATCGGCCGGTAGTCCTTCCACGGCTTTACCCGTTCGGCCGGGCGCGAAATGGCGTCGAGGATCGACTGTTTGCGCTGCACCTCACTGAACACACCCATCAGCTGCTCAGGGGCAAAGCCATGGTCGCGGCTCATTTCGCCAACGAACTGGGCCACCTGGGGCGAGCCTTGGTAATCGCCGGCATGGGCCAGCTGTACAGCGCCGAACAGGCCCACCGCGCCGATCCACGGCGCACAACGGGCAGCCCAGTTACGCACTGCTTGCATGAAATTCTTCACCTTATTCAAACCTGAGCGATCCATTTGCGGTGCGTGTGGATCGACATCAGAACGCCAAACGCTGACAGCAGCGTCACCAACGAAGTTCCGCCATAGCTGATGAAGGGCAGCGGCACGCCCACCACGGGCAGAAGGCCGCTGACCATACCGATATTGACGAACACGTATACAAAGAAGGTCATGGTCAGGCTGCCCGCCAGCAGCTTGCCGAACAGGGTCTGCGCCTGGGCGGTGATCATCAGGCCACGGCCGATCAGCAGCAGGTAGACGATCAGCAGCAGGCAGATGCCGACCAGGCCGAACTCCTCGCCGAGCACGGCGATGATGAAGTCGGTATGGCTTTCCGGCAGGAAGTCCAGGTGCGACTGGGTGCCGAGCAGCCAGCCCTTGCCGAACACACCGCCCGAGCCGATCGCCGCCTTCGACTGGATGATGTTCCAGCCAGTGCCCAACGGGTCGCTTTCCGGGTCGAGGAAGGTCAGTACCCGCTGCTTCTGGTAGTCGTGCATGACGAAGAACCACATCGCCACCGCCACTGGCACCGCAGCCGCCAGTACGCTGAGGATCCAGCGCCAGCGCAGGCCGCCCATGAACAGCACGAAAGCCCCGGAGGCGAGGATCAGCAGCGCCGTGCCCAGGTCGGGCTGGCGCACGATCAGGATGAACGGCACGCCGATCAGCACCAGACTGATCGCCACATGTTTCAGATGCGGCGGCAACGTGCGCTTGGACAGGTACCAGGCGATGGTCGCCGGCATGATGATCTTCATGAACTCCGAGGGCTGGAAGCGGATCACCCCGGGGATGTTGATCCAGCGCGTGGCGCCCATGGCGTTGTGGCCCATCACGTCCACCACCACCAGCAACAGCACCCCGGCCAGGTAGGCCAGCGGCACCCAACGGGCCATGAAGCGCGGCTCCAGCTGGGCGATGATGAACATCGACACCAGGCCGATGCCGAACGAGGTGGCCTGCTTGAGCAGCAGGTCCCAGTTCTTGCCACTGGCCGAGTACAGGACAAACAGGCTGCCGGCCGCGAGGGTCAGCAGAATGATCAGCAAAGGGCCGTCGACGTGGATGCGCTGCAGAAAGCTGGCGCGCCGACGCATCACATCCTCGCTGGAGAGCATGCGATCGAAATTGTTCATCACAGGGCTGATTCCTGGGTAACGGTGGCAGGCGCGAACTCGGGCTTGAGCCGGCCGTTTTCGTCAAGCAGCCAGGCGTCCATCACCTGGCGCACCACCGGGGCGGCGACGCCCGAGCCGGACTCACCGTTCTCGACCATCACCGAAACCACGATCTTCGGGTCCTCGGCCGGGGCGAAGGCGACGAACAGGGCGTGGTCGCGGTGGCGCTCCTGGAGCTTGTTGCGGTCGTACTTCTCGCCCTGCTTGATCGCCACCACCTGGGCGGTACCGCTCTTGCCGGCAATGCGGTACTGCGAGCCGATGGCCGCCTTGCGTGCGGTACCACGGGCGTTGTGCATCACCTGCTCCATGCCATGGGTAACCTTGGCCCAGTCGGACTTGTCACGCAGCACGATGTTTTCCATGGGGTTGTCGTCCACCGGCGGCTGGCCTTCGATGGTCTTGGCCAGGTGCGGGCGGTTCCACACGCCCTTGTTGGCGATCAGCGCAGTGGCCTGGGCCAGTTGCAGCGGCGTGGTCTGCATGTAGCCCTGGCCGATGCCGAGGATCAGGGTTTCGCCGGGGAACCAGGCCTGGCGGCGAGTGGCGCGCTTCCATTCGCGCGACGGCATCAGCCCGGCGGATTCCTCGAACATGTCGAGGGAAACCCGCTGGCCGATGCCGAACTTGTTCATGTAGCTGGACAGCCGATCGATGCCCATCTTGTGGGCAAGGTCGTAGAAGTAGGTGTCGTTGGAGCGCATGATCGCGGTGTCCAGGTCGACCCAGCCATCGCCCGAGCGGTTCCAGTTACGGTATTTGTGGTCGTAGTTGGGCAGCTGGTAGTAGCCCGGGTCGAACACCCGGCTGCCGGCATTGACCACGCCGCTGTCCAGGCCGGCGATGGCCACCGCCGGCTTGATGGTCGAACCTGGCGGGTACAGGCCGCGCAGCACGCGGTTGAACAGCGGTCGGTCGATCGAGTCGCGCAGTTCGGCATAGGCCTTGAAGCCGATGCCGGTGACGAACAGGTTGGGGTCGAAGCTGGGCTGGCTGACCATCGCCAGCACCTCGCCGGTACGCGGGTCGAGCGCCACCACCGCGCCACGCCGGCCACCCAGGGCGGCCTCGGCGGCCTCCTGCAGCTTGATGTCCAGGCTCAGCACGATGTCCTTGCCCGGTTTCGGGTCGGTACGCTTGAGCACCCGCAGCACACGGCCACGGGCGTTGGTCTCGACTTCCTCGTAGCCCACCTGGCCATGCAGGTCGGCTTCGTAGAAGCGTTCGATGCCGGTCTTGCCGATGTGGTGGGTGCCGCTGTAGTTCACCGGGTCGAGGGTTTTCAGCTCTTTCTCGTTGATCCGCCCCACATACCCCACCGAATGGGCGAAGTGTGCGCCCTGCGGGTAATGGCGCACCAATTGGGCCACCACTTCCACGCCCGGCAGGCGGAACTGGTTCACCGCCACGCGGGCGATCTGCTCTTCGTTGAGTTCGAACAGGATCGGCACCGGCTCGAACGGCCGGCGGCCCTGGCGCATGCGCTTCTCGAACAGGGCGCGGTCGTCGGGTGTCA
Source organism: Pseudomonas sp. B23(2017) (assembly GCF_002113725.1). NCBI lineage: Bacteria > Pseudomonadati > Pseudomonadota > Gammaproteobacteria > Pseudomonadales > Pseudomonadaceae > Pseudomonas > Pseudomonas sp. B23(2017). The sequence goes on from NZ_NEJM01000001.1 coordinate 10,530, forward strand.
GTTCCAGCACTTCGACGATGGTATCCAGCACTTCCTGCCAGTTACCCGCACGTTCGCGGGTCATCGAAAGGCTGAAGCTGGGCCGGTTGTCGGCGACGATCACCCCGTTGCGGTCGAAGATCAGCCCGCGGGTCGGCGGGATCGGCTGCACATGCACCCGGTTGTTCTCCGACAGCGTCGAGTGATAGTCGTGCTGGATGACCTGCAGGTAGTACAGCCGCGCGATCAGCACGCAAATGAGCAGCATGATCGCCACTGCGCCGACCACGACGCGGTTGCGCACCAGACGGGCGTCTTTCTCGTGGTCCTTGAGACGGATCGGCTGCGACATCGGACTGCTTACAGGCTCATTTATGGTAAGGATGCCCGGACAACACGGTCCAGGCGCGGTAGATCTGCTCGCCGATGAGTATCCTTACCAATGGGTGCGGCAAGGTCAGCGGCGACAGCGACCAGCGTTGCTCGGCGCGCGCACAGACCTCGGGCGCCAGGCCTTCCGGGCCGCCCACCATCAAATTCACCGTGCGCGCATCCAGGCGCCAGCGGTCCAGCTCGGTCGCCAGTTGCTCGGTACTCCAGGGCTTGCCATGGACCTCGAGGGTGACGATGCGTTCCCCTGGCTGAACCTTGCTCAGCATGGCCTCGCCCTCCTGACGGATCAGGCGGGCGACGTCGGCATTCTTGCCACGGGTGTTCAGCGGGATTTCCAACAGCTCCAGCGACAGCTCGGCAGGCAGGCGCTTGGCATATTCATGCCAGCCTTCCTCGACCCACTTCGGCATGCGCGAGCCGACCGCGATCAGGCGCAGACGCACAGTGCTTCCTTATTCCCGGTCCTTGAGCTTGTCGGAGTACTCGTGGGCATGGTCCGGGCTGTGGTGCTTGCCATCGGCGGCACGGCTTTGCTCGGCACCCTGCCACAGGCGCTCCAGGTCGTAGAACTGGCGGGCAGCGGCGGTCATCATGTGCACGATGACGTCGTTCAGGTCCAGCAGCACCCAGTCGCTGTCGCCCTTGCCTTCTTCGCCCAGTGGCTGGGCACCCTTGGCCTTGACCGCTTCGCGGACCTTTTCCAGCATCGCGTTGATCTGGCGGTTGGAGGTACCGGTGGCAATGATCATGTAGTCGGTCAGGCTGTGCTTTTCGCGCACGTCGATGACCTGGATGTCCTGGGCCTTGACGTCTTCCAGCGCTGCCTTGGTCAGGGCGACCAGTTCTTCGCCGTGGATTTTCTGCTTGGTCATATAAAACTCGTTCAACTCGTTGGATGAGGCGCCAGAGGCACCGTCAGTTAGGTGCACGATACAGTTCGTGCGCCTCGATGTAGGCCAGTACGGCGTCCGGCACCAGGAACCTCACCGATTTGCCGCTGGCCAGCAGCTGTCGGATCTGTGTAGCCGACACCGCAAGCGGCGTCTGCCAGACGAACGAAATATTTCCCGCCGGGCCGGACATGGCGGTGGGATCGCTCTCCGAGCGCGCAGCCAGCAGGTTGCGCAGCTCGTCAGGGGGTTCTACGTCGGCATCCGGGCGTTGCAGCACCAGGATGTGACAGTGTTGCAGCAATTCTTCCCAGCGGTGCCAGCCGGGCAGGCCACAGAAGGCATCCCAGCCCAGCACCAGGAACAGCTGGTCGTTGGCGCCCAGTTCGGTGCGGATCGATTCCAGCGTGTCAATGGTGTACGACGGCTTGTCGCGCGCCAGCTCGCGGGCATCCACGCTCAGGCAGGGCACGCCCTGCACGGCGCCCTGCACCATGGCCAGGCGGTCCTGCGCGGCCACCTGCGGGGTGTCGCGGTGTGGCGGCCGGGCGTTGGGCAGCAGGCGCAGCTCGTCCAGCCCCATGAACTCGGCCACTTCCAGCGCGCTGCGCAGGTGGCCGATGTGCACGGGGTCGAAGGTGCCGCCAAGAATGCCGATGCGCCGGACTGCCTGGGCCTTGCTCAACTCAGCAGGACTCCTGGCCGCGCAGCTGGCCGTCGCCGATCACTACGTACTTCTCGCAGGTCAGGCCTTCCAGGCCGACCGGGCCACGGGCATGCAGCTTGTCGGTGGAAATGCCGATTTCCGCACCCAGGCCGTACTCGAAGCCGTCGGCGAAGCAGGTCGGGGTATTGAGCATGACCGACGCCGAGTCGACCTCGGCCATGAACTGGCGGGCTTCACCCTGGTATTCGCTGATGATCGAATCGGTGTGGTGCGAGCCATAGTGGTTGATGTGCTCGATGGCCTGGTCCAGGCCGTCGACCACACGGATCGACAGGATCGCGTCGAGGTACTCGGTGTGCCAGTCGGCCTCGGTGGCCGGTTTGGCCTCGATGATCGCCCGGGTGCGCTCGCAGCCACGCAATTCGACGCCCTTCTCCTGGAAGCGGCGGGCCATTTCCGGCAGGAAGCGCTCGGCCACCTGCTGGTCGACCAGCAGCGTTTCCATGGCACCACAGATGCCATAGCGGTAAGTCTTGGCGTTGAACGCCACGCGCCAGGCCTTGTCCAGGTCGGCATGCTGGCTGACGTAGACGTGGCAGATACCGTCCAGGTGCTTGATCACCGGCACGCGGGCATCGCGGCTGATGCGTTCGATCAGGCCACGGCCACCGCGCGGCACGATGACGTCGACGAATTCCGGCATGCTGATCAGCGCGCCCACGGCTTCGCGATCGGTAGTCTCGACCACCTGCACCACGGCTGCCGGCAGGCCGGCGGCGGCCAGGCCACGCTGGATGCAGGTGGCGATGGCGCGGTTGGAGTGGATGGCTTCGGAGCCGCCACGCAGGATAGTCGCGTTACCCGACTTCAGGCACAGGCTGGCGGCATCGATGGTCACGTTCGGGCGCGACTCGTAGATGATCCCGATCACCCCCAGCGGCGTACGCATCTTGCCAACCTGGATACCGGATGGGCGGTAGCTCATGTCGCGGATGGCACCGACCGGGTCCGGCAGGCTGGCCACCTGCCGCAGGCCGGTGATCATGCCGTCGATACGCGCCGGGGTCAGCGCCAGGCGGTCGAGCAGCGCCGGTTCCAGGCCGTTGGCACGGCCGGCGGCCAGGTCCAGCTCGTTGGCAGCGGTCAGCTCGGCACGAGCGGCGTCCAGTGCATCGGCGGCAGCTTGCAGGGCGCGGTTCTTCTGCGCGGTGCTGGCACGACCGATCACCCGGGAAGCCTCACGGGCAGCGCGACCCAGGCGGGTCATATAGTCAAGAACGGACTCAGTCATGGGTTCGGTGTCTTGGCGAAGGGGAAATCGGCTGATTATAACTGCCGCGCAGGTGTACGCCCAGCGGCGGGTGGCGGATGGTAGAAAATGGCTGGGGGCATTGTGTAGGAAAGATGTAACCGGGCTTATCGAAATTTCTATCTCCTGTTATGGCCCTTTCGCGGGTAAACCCGCTCCCACAGGGATTACACAAGGGCTGGGACCTCCGAGGTACCTGTGGGAGCGGGTTTACCCGCGAAGAGGCCGGCACTGCCAACATCCCACTCGATTCAGCCTCGATTAAGCCATTCATTGCTATCATCCCCGCCTTCCCAACCGCGAACCGCCCGCATGCCAGCCTTGCCCGACAGCTTTTTCGACCGCGACGCCCAGACCCTGGCCAAGGCCCTGCTGGGCAAGGTCATCCGCCATCGCCACGGCGATCTGTGGCTGGCCGCGCGCATCATCGAGACCGAGGCCTACTACCTCACCGACAAAGGCAGCCACGCCTCGCTCGGCTACACCGAGAAACGCAAGGCGTTGTTCCTCGATGGCGGGCACATCTATATGTACTACGCGCGCGGCGGCGACTCGCTGAACTTCAGCGCCCACGGGCCGGGTAACGCGGTGCTGATCAAGTCGGCCTATCCTTGGCAGGACGCCCGCTCGGGGCCGAACAGCCTGGCACAGATGCAACTGAACAACCCCGATGCCAGCGGCAACCTCCGCCCGGCCGAGCGCCTGTGCGCCGGCCAGACCTTGCTGTGCCGGGCCCTGGGCCTGAAGGTGCCACACTGGGACGCCCAGCGTTTCGACGCCGAGCGCCTGTACGTGGAGGATTGCGGCAACACCGTGCCACGGGTGATCCAGGCCGCCCGCCTGGGCATTCCGCATGGCCGCGACGAGCATCTGCCCTACCGTTTCGTCGATGCCGAATACGCCCGTTTCTGCACGCGGAACCCGTTACGTCGTGGCCAAGTCGAAGGCCGCGACTTCTTCATTCTCGAACAAGGAAGCTGAACCATGGGCCAATGGCTCGACAGCCTGACCGGCTGGCTCAGCGCCAACCCGCAGTGGCTTGGCCTGGCAATTTTCCTGGTGGCCTGCATCGAGTGCCTGGCCATTGCCGGCATCATCGTGCCAGGCACCGTGTTGCTGTTCGCGGTCGCGGTACTGGCCGGCAGCGGCGCCTTCAGCCTGGGCGAAACGCTGCTGCTGGGCTTTCTCGGCGGCCTGGTGGGCGATGCCTTGTCGTACACGGTGGGCAAGTACTTCCATCAGAATATCCGCCGCCTGCCCCTGCTGCGCCACCATCCGGAATGGATCGGCAGTGCCGAGGCCTACTTCCAGCGCTACGGCATCGCCAGCCTGCTGGTAGGGCGCTTCATCGGGCCGCTGCGGCCAATGCTGCCGATGGTCGCCGGCATGTTCGACATGCCACTGCCGCGCTTCATCGCCGTCAGCCTTGTGGCCGGTGCCGGCTGGGCGGTGGCCTACCTGCTGCCCGGCTGGGCTACCGGCGCGGCCATGCGCCTGCCCTTGCCGGAAGGCTTCTGGCTGGATGCCGGGATCATCGCCGGCACCCTGGCTGTCATCATCGGGCTGAGCCTGAACACCAGCATTCGCGATCAACGTCACGGCACCCGGCTGATCGCCGGCATGAGTTTCCTGGCCTTGGCCGGGGTCTTCCTCGGCTGGCCCTACCTGCACGAATTCGACCAGGGCGTGATGACACTGGTGCAGGAACACCGCAGCCAGGCCATCGATGGCGCCGTGGTGCTGGTGACCAGGCTGGGCGATTTCCGCACCCAGTTGTTCCTCGGCGGCCTGCTGACGGGCCTGCTGCTGCTTGCCCGGCAGTGGCGGCATGCCATGTTCGCTGCGGGCGCGCTGATGGGTACGGCGCTTGCCAACGGCGCGCTGAAGTGGCTGTTCGCCCGGGCCCGCCCGGAAGTGCTGAGTGACCCGCTGACCAGCTACAGCATGCCCAGCGGGCACAGTTCGGCGTCGTTTGCGTTCTTTCTGGTGATGGCGGTGCTGGCCGGGCGCGGGCAACCGCCGCGGATGCGCCTGACCTGGGTGATGCTGGGCTGTATTCCAGCGCTGGCGATTGCCTTGTCACGGGTGTACCTGGGGGCGCACTGGCCGACCGACATCCTCGCCGGGGCCTTGCTGGCGTGCTGTGTGTGCGCGCTCAGCCTGGCACTGGTGCAGCGTCACCAGACCCTGCCGGCCTTGCCGCTGCGGGTGTGGTGGCTGGTGTTGCCGGCGTGTGTCGCATTGCTGGCGTTCTTTGCCATGCATGCGCTGCCGCAGGCTTTGCTGCGGTATCAATATTGATACCGCCTGTACCGGCCTCTTCGCGGGTAAACCCGCTCCCACAGGTACTGCATCAAGCCTGAGAACGGCGCTATCTCTGTGGGAGCGGGTTTACCCGCGAAAAGGCCGGCACTGGCAACACATCACTATCAGGCAAACAATTCACCCTGAATCCGCTCCAGCAGCTTCTGGATTTCCCCCAACCGCTCCTGTGGCGAGTCGAGGGTCAGCAGATCCAGCTTGTCCTCCTCCATGAACGGCAGCAGGTACGCCAGCTGGTTGGCCAACGCCTGGCGCCCGTCCACCGGGCGCGGCATGTCCAGGGCTTCGACCATCGGGTGTTCGCCCAGGGCCACCAGCAACGCCAGCAGGTCTTCGTCCGCCTCGAGCAACGGGCTGTCCGCCTGCTCCGGCAGCCATTGCACCTGCCCCACCAGCAACTGGTCCTTCTGCACCTCGGTACTGTCCAGGCTGAAGCGCCGCACACCTTCGACGCGGATCCCCAGCAAGCCGTTATCCTGCTGCACGAAGTCACGGATCACCGCCTCGCAGCCGATCGAGGCAACCACCGGCGGCGCCTTGCCGACCTGCTCGCCTTCCAGGATGCACACCACACCAAAACCTTCGCCCCGTTTCATGCAGCGCCCGATCATGTCCAGGTAGCGTGCCTCGAAAATCTGCAAATCGAGGAAACAACCAGGAAACAGCACGGTATTGAGGGGAAACAGCGGTAGCGTCATCACAAGTCCTCAAGCCACCAGGCTGACCGCCAGCGGCAGGAACACCGCCGTGGCCACCCCCATCAGGCTCATCGCCAGCGCGGCAAAGGCGCCGCATTCGTCACTTTCCTGCAGGGCCACCGAAGTGCCCACCGCGTGCGCGGTCACGCCCAGAGACATGCCGCGCGCCTCGGGGCTATGCACGCCAAAACGGCTCAGCAGCGCCGGGCCGAAGATTGCCCCGATCACCCCGGTAATCAGCACGAACACCGCCGCCAGGGCCGCCACGCCGCCAATCTGCTCGGCCACCAGCATGGCGATCGGCGAGGTCACCGATTTCGGCGCCATGGTCATCAGGATCATGTGCTCGGCACCGAACCACCAGCCCAGCAACAGGCAGCACAGCGTGGCGAACAGGCCTCCGACTACCAGCGTAGTAAATGTGGGCCAGAACAGCTGCCGGATACGTCGCAGGTTGAGGTAGAGCGGCACGGCCAGGGCCACGGTGGCAGGCCCCAGCAGGATGTTCATGATTTCAGTGCTCTTGCGGTATTCGCTGTAGTCGATGCCACACACCAGCAACACGCCGATCACCAGCAGCATCGACACCAGTACCGGCTGCAGGAAGATCCAGCGGGTCTTCTCATAGGCCGCCAGCACCACCTGGTAGGCCCCAAGCGTGATGCCGATACCGAACAAGGGATGATGAACGACCGCATCCAGTGCGCCTTGCCAGTCGAGCATCATGGCTGCTCCTCGCGCCGGCCCTGGCGGTGGATGAGCTTTTGCATCAACACGCCGACGAACACCAGGGTCACCAGGCAGGAGATCAGCAAGGCACCGGCAATGGCCCAGAAGTCGGCGGCGATATCCCTGGCATACACCATCACCCCCACCGCTGGCGGCACCAGCAACAGCGGCAGGTAGCGCAGCAGGCTGCTGGCAGCCTCGTTCAGCGGCTTGCCCACCTCACCACGGGCCATGAGGAAGAACAACAGCAGCAACAGGCCGATGATCGGCCCCGGCAAAAACGGCACCAACAGGTGGTTGATTGCCGTCCCCAGCAGCTGGAACAGCACCAGCCAGGTCAAACCACGCAACAGCATAAGCATCTCCCTCGGGCATGGCCGCCATTATAAGCACGTGCCGCCATATACCGATATTCGTCGAAAAGCGCGCAACTTGACTGAAACGGTTCGCCGTGCTGATCTTGCACTTTCGTACCAACTGACAACCTGGAGAGTCCGCGATGCCCCATGTACCGGTTACAGAGCTTTCGCAGTACGTTGGTAAGGAACTGGGCCACTCGGCCTGGCTGAAGATCGACCAGCAGCGCATCAACCTGTTCGCCGAAGCCACGGGCGATTTCCAGTTCATCCATGTCGACCCGGAAAAGGCGGCGAAAACTCCGTTTGGCAGCACGATCGCTCACGGTTTCCTGACGTTGTCGCTGATTCCCAAGCTGATCGAGGACATCCTGGTCCTGCCGGAAGGGCTGAAGATGGTGGTGAACTACGGACTGGACAGCGTGCGGTTCATCCAGCCGGTCAAGGTCGACAGCCAGGTGCGGCTGAAGGTGGACCTGGCCGAGGTGACCGAGAAGAAGCCTGGGCAATGGTTGCTCAAGGCGATTGCCACGCTGGAGATCGAGGGAGAAGAGAAACCTGCTTATAGAGCTGAGTCGCTTTCCCTCTGTTTTGTCTGATGCACCACAGTTTCTGTGGGGGCGGGCAAGCCCGCGAAGCAAGCACCGCGGTGGATGGCACGGGCTTCGCCCGTGTTCGCGGGCGCGCCCGCTCCCACAGGGTGCATGCCAGGATTTCAATGTTGTGCAAGGCAGTAGCCCCAACCATGTCCGTGCCTGGCCTCCTCTACAAACCCACCGCACTCGCGTAAACTGCCAGCCTTCGCGCAGCCTAGGGCTGCCCCTGTCGATTTACCAAAGGTGCCCGCCATGCCCTGGCTGCAAGTACGCCTGGCCATCAGCCCGGAACAAGCCGAAACCTACGAAGATGCCCTGCTCGAAGTGGGTGCCGTCTCGGTCACGTTCATGGACGCCGAGGATCAACCGATCTTCGAGCCAGACCTCAACACCACCCCGCTGTGGTCGCACACCCACCTGCTGGCCCTGTTCGAGGCCGATGCCGACCCTGAGCAGGTATTCGCCCACCTGCGCCTGCTGACCGCTGCCGAGCTGCCCGAGCACCAGGCCGAGGTGATCGAGGACCAGGACTGGGAACGCAGCTGGATGGACAACTTCCAGCCGATGCGCTTCGGCCGCCGCCTGTGGATCGTGCCCAGCTGGCACGAGGCCCCGGAACAGGACGCGGTGAACCTGCTGCTCGACCCGGGCCTGGCATTCGGCACCGGCACCCACCCGACCACCGCCCTGTGCCTGGAATGGCTCGACGGTCAGCAACTCGAAGGCACCCAGGTACTGGACTTCGGCTGCGGCTCGGGCATTCTGGCCATCGCCGCGCTGCTGCTGGGCGCCCGTGAGGCGGTTGGTACCGACATCGACGTGCAGGCCATCGAGGCTTCGCGCGACAACGCCCAGCGCAACGGCATCGCCGATGAGAAGCTGGCGCTGTACCTGCCCGAGCACATGCCGGCCATGCAGGCCGACGTGCTGGTCGCCAACATCCTCGCCGGCCCGCTGGTGTCGCTGGCACCGCAACTGTCCGGCCTGGTCCGCCCAGGTGGCCTGCTGGCGCTGTCGGGCATCCTCGCCGAGCAGGGTGAGGAAGTGGCCGCGGCCTATGCCGCCGACTTCGAGCTGGACCCGATCGTCGTGCGCGACGGCTGGGTGCGCATCAGTGGTCGCCGCCGTTAAGCGGGCCTAGAATACTTTTCTGCACAGCTCCCGGATTGCCGCATGACCGACAGTTTCGTCACCCAGTGCCCGCATTGCCAGACCAGCTTTCGCGTCACCCACCACCAGTTGAGCGTGGCCCGCGGTGTAGTGCGCTGCGGCCACTGCCTGCAGGTGTTCAACGCCGCCAAGCAGCTGCTGGAGCAGAACCGCGCCGGCGGAGCCAGCGCACCTGCGGTGCCGGCACCGATGCCTGCCGCCCCTGCCGAGCCGCTGGCCGAACCGGTGATCGCACCCGAGCCTGTCGCCAGCGAACCCGGCACCACCCCGGACGAGGACTGGGCACTCACCAGCCAGGCGCTGGACGCGCTCGACCTCGACATGGAACTGGAGCGCCTGGAGCGCCGCGGCCAACCGGCCACGGCTCGCCCGGCCAGCCAGGATGACGGCCTGCAGGCGCGGCGTGACGAACTGCACCCGGACGAACATGCCGACGACCTGTTCGGTACGGCTACCGACGAACCGTTCGAACCGCAACCGGCGGTAGAAACCGCGCCCGTGCTGCGGGAGCCGGAGCCCTTGGAGCTGGACCTGGAGCCCGCCCCTGGCGAGCGTACCGAGCCGACGTTAGGTGGCAATCTGGACCTGGACATCGACGACGAGCCGCCGGTACACCGTGCCGCCGAAATCGATGACCACCCCGAATTCAACGAACCGCTGCGTGCCAGCGATGATGAAGCCCCGGAACAGGGCCTGAGCGCCCGCGACGACGAGCCGCTGGAGCTGCACCTGTCGGCGCGCGATGACGAGCCTGTCGAGCCGCTGCCCGGCGAACGCCTGGAACCAGGCCTTGCCGGCAAAGCCGAGCGCCCGGCGCGCAAGGAGCCGCTGGTCGACGTGGTCGACGACCCGCTGCAACTGGGCTGGGAAAAACCCGCACCCAACTGGGGCAAGCGCCTGCTGTGGGGCTTCCTGACCCTGCTGGCCGCTGGCTTGCTGGCGTTCCAGTACGTGTGGTTCCACTTCGACGAAATGGCCCGCCAGGACCAGTACCGGCCGCTCTTCCAGCAAGTCTGCCCGTTGGTCGGCTGCGAAGTGCCGACCCGCGTCGATATCGCCCGAATCAAGAGCAGCAACCTGGTGGTACGCAGCCACCCGGACTTCAAGGGCGCACTGATCGTCGATGCGATCATCTACAACCGCGCGCCGTTCGCCCAGCCGTTCCCGCTGCTGGAACTGCGCTTCGCCGACCTCAATGGCCAGCTGATCGCCAGCCGGCGCTTCAAGCCCAGCGAATACCTGTCTGGCGAACTGGCCGGGCGCGGCGAAATGCCCAGCCAGACCCCGATCCACATCGCCCTGGACATCCTCGACCCGGGGCCGAAGGCCGTCAATTACAGCCTGAGCTTCCGCTCGCCGGAATAACCACCAACCCTGTGGGAGCGGGCGTGCCCGCGAACACGGGCGAAGCCCGTGCCATCCATTGCGCCGCCTGCTTCGCGGGCACGCCCGCTCCCACAGGGGCCGCGCAAGGTCCTGGATCCTCCCCCCATACCAAATGTCATAAGCCGACAACTGTTCAGATTTTATCCAAATCCATCTTTATCCGGTCACCGAGAGCGGGTATCATGCCAACCCTTTTTCGAACTCCAAGATTCGGCCCCACAACAGGGATCACCTATGTCGGCGGTACGCATCGGCCCATACACACTACGTAACAACCTGATCCTCGCGCCCATGGCCGGGGTCACGGACCAGCCTTTCCGTACACTTTGCCAGCGCCTGGGCGCCGGCATGGTGGTGTCGGAAATGGTCTCCAGCGACATGAGCCTGTGGAACAGCCGCAAGTCGAGCCTGCGCCGCATCCATGAAGGTGATCCCGAGCCACGCTCGGTACAGATCGCCGGTGGTGATGCGCAGATGATGGCAGCGGCGGCAAAGGCCAACGTCGAAGCTGGCGCCCAGATCATTGATATCAACATGGGCTGCCCGGCAAAAAAAGTCTGCAACAAAGCCGCAGGCTCTGCTTTATTGAGAGATGAAGCCTTGGTCAGCGAGATTCTCCACGCCGTGGTCGGCGCCGTGGACGTCCCGGTGACCCTGAAGATCCGCACCGGCTGGGACCGGGCGAACAAGAACGGCCTGAACGTGGCGAGGATCGCCGAGCAGGCCGGCATCCAGGCGCTGGCGGTGCATGGCCGCACACGCGCCGACCTGTACACCGGCGAAGCCGAATACGACACCATCGCTTCCATCAAGCAGGCGGTGTCGATCCCGGTTTTTGCCAACGGCGATATCACCTCGCCAGAAAAGGCCCGGGCGGTGCTGGACGCCACCGGGGTAGACGGCCTGTTGATCGGCCGGGCCGCCCAGGGGCGGCCATGGATCTTTCGCGAGATCGAGCATTACCTGCGCACTGGCGAACACCTGCCAGCGCCGCAGCTGGACGAAGTGGAACGCATCCTGCTGGAGCACCTGGCCGCGCTGCATGCCTTCTATGGCGATGTGATGGGCGTACGTATCGCCCGCAAGCACGTTGGCTGGTACCTGGCAACACGACCCGGTGGCAAGGAGTTTCGCTCCCGGTTCAACGCTTTGGAAGACACACAAGCGCAGTGCGCCAACGTTCGCGCGTTTTTCAGCGAACGTCGACAGAGCCTTGAGACAGAGGACGGACAAGGGGTGGCCGCATGACGATGATGACCGAGACATTTGTGAGTGGAACAACGCCCGTGAGCGACAACGCCAACCTGAAACAGCACCTCAACACGCCGAGCGAAGAGGGCCAGACCCTTCGCGACAGCGTCGAGAAGGCGCTGCACAACTACTTCGCCCACCTGGAAGGCGCGACCGTGACGGACGTGTACAACCTGGTGCTCTCCGAAGTCGAGGCGCCCCTGCTCGAAAGCGTGATGAACTACGTGAAGGGCAACCAGACCAAGGCCAGCGAGATGCTCGGGCTGAACCGAGGCACCCTGCGCAAGAAGCTCAAGCAGTACGACTTGTTGTAAGCCAGAATCCCAACCAGAAAAGGCGGCTCCCTGAACAGAGGCGCCTTTTTTGCTGACTCCACCGCGTTATTGGAACCCGAAATGACCGACCAGACTACCCGCCTGCCAGTCCGCCGCGCCCTGATCAGCGTCTCCGACAAGACCGGTATCCTCGAATTCGCCCGTGAGCTGCAGCAGCTCGGTGTCGAGATCCTGTCCACCGGCGGCACCTACAAGCTGCTCAAGGACAACGGCGTCAACGCGGTGGAAGTGGCCGACTACACCGGCTTCGCCGAAATGATGGATGGCCGGGTCAAGACCCTGCACCCGAAAATCCACGGTGGCATCCTCGGCCGTCGCGGCACCGACGACGCCATCATGAACGAGCACGGCATCAAGCCGATCGACCTGGTAGCAGTCAACCTGTACCCGTTCGAAGCCACCATTTCCAAGCCTGGCTGTGATCTGCCGACCGCCATCGAGAACATCGACATCGGCGGCCCGACCATGGTCCGTTCGGCTGCCAAGAACCACAAGGACGTGGCCATCGTGGTCAACGCCAGCGACTACGCCGGCATCGTCGAAGGCCTCAAGGCCGGTGGCCTGACCTACGCCCAGCGCTTCGACCTGATGCTCAAGGCGTTCGAACACACCGCCGCCTACGACGGCATGATCGCCAACTACATGGGCACCATCGATCAGGCCAAAGAGACCCTGAGCACTGAAGGCCGCAGCGAATTCCCGCGCACCTTCAACAGCCAGTTCGTCAAGGCCCAGGAAATGCGCTACGGCGAGAACCCGCACCAGAGCGCGGCGTTCTACGTGGAAGCGAAAAAAGGCGAAGCCAGCGTTTCCACCGCCATCCAGCTGCAGGGCAAGGAACTGTCGTTCAACAACGTGGCCGACACCGACGCCGCACTGGAGTGCGTGAAGAGCTTCGTCAAGCCGGCCTGCGTCATCGTCAAGCACGCCAACCCATGCGGCGTGGCCGTGGTACCTGAAGACGAAGGCGGTATCCGCAAGGCCTACGACCTGGCCTATGCCACCGACACCGAGTCGGCGTTCGGCGGCATCATCGCCTTCAACCGCGAACTGGACGGCGAAACCGCCAAGGCCATCGTCGACCGCCAGTTCGTCGAAGTGATCATCGCCCCGAAAATCTCCCAGGCTGCCCGCGACGTGGTTGCCGCCAAGCAGAACGTACGCCTGCTGGAATGCGGCGAGTGGCCAGCCGAGCGCGCTGCCGGCTGGGACTTCAAGCGCGTCAACGGTGGCCTGCTGGTGCAGAGCCGCGATATCGGCATGATCACTGCCGATGACCTGAAGATCGTCACCAAGCGCGCGCCGACCGAGCAAGAGATCCACGACCTGGTGTTCGCCTGGAAAGTGGCCAAGTTCGTCAAGTCCAACGCCATTGTCTACGCCAAGCAGCGCCAGACCATCGGCGTCGGCGCCGGCCAGATGAGCCGCGTCAACTCCGCGCGCATTGCTGCAATCAAGGCCGAGCATGCCGGCCTGCAGGTGCAGGGCGCAGTCATGGCGTCGGACGCGTTCTTCCCGTTCCGTGATGGCATCGACAATGCGGCTAAAGTGGGTATCAGCGCCGTGATCCAGCCGGGTGGTTCGATGCGTGATGCCGAGGTGATTGCTGCTGCTGACGAAGCCGGCATCGCCATGGTCTTCACCGGTATGCGCCACTTCCGCCACTAAACAGATGCAGGGCCGATCGCCGGCCCTTGTAGGAGCGGCCTTGTGTCGCGATAGGGCCGCAAGGCGGCCCCGGCAATTTCTGCTGCGAAGCTGAAAACCTGGGGCCGCTACGCGCCCCTTTCGCGACACAAGGCCGCTCCTACAGGAAGCGGGATCGGCCAGACAGAATTCGAGGTTTTGACATGAAAGTTTTGATCATCGGCAGCGGCGGCCGTGAGCACGCCCTGGCCTGGAAAGTCGCCCAGGACCCACGCGTGGAAAAAGTCTTCGTTGCCCCGGGCAACGCCGGCACCGCCATTGAAGCCAAGTGCGAGAACGTCGCCATCGACGTGTGCGCCCTGGAGCAACTGGCTGACTTCGCCGAGAAGAACGTCGACCTGACCATCGTCGGCCCGGAAGCACCGCTGGTCATCGGCGTGGTCGACCTGTTCCGCAGCCGCGGCCTGGACTGCTTCGGTCCGACCAAGGGCGCGGCCCAGCTGGAAGGCTCCAAGGCCTTCACCAAGGACTTCCTGGCGCGTCACAAGATCCCGACCGCCGACTACCAGAACTTCACCGAAATCGAGCCGGCGCTGGCCTACCTGCAGGAAAAAGGCGCGCCGATCGTGATCAAGGCCGACGGCCTGGCCGCGGGCAAGGGCGTGATCGTCGCCATGACCCTGGAAGAAGCCGAAGCCGCCGTGCGTGACATGCTGGCCGGCAACGCCTTCGGCGATGCGGGCTCCCGCGTGGTGATCGAGGAGTTCCTCGACGGCGAGGAAGCCAGCTTCATCGTCATGGTCGACGGCCAGAACGTGCTGCCCATGGCCACCAGCCAGGACCACAAGCGCGTCGGCGACCAGGACACCGGCCCGAACACCGGCGGCATGGGTGCCTACTCCCCTGCCCCGGTGGTCACCGCCGAAGTGCACCAGCGCGTGATGGACCAGGTGATCTGGCCGACCGTGCGCGGCATGGCCGAGGAAGGCAACGTCTACACCGGCTTCCTCTACGCCGGCCTGATGATCGACAAGGCGGGCAACCCCAAGGTCATCGAGTTCAACTGCCGCTTCGGCGACCCTGAGACCCAGCCAGTCATGCTGCGCCTGGAGTCGAGCCTGGTGCTGCTGGTCGAGGCCGCATTCGCCAAGGCGCTGGACAAGGTCGAAGCACAGTGGGACCCGCGCCCGAGCCTGGGCGTGGTACTGGCTGCCGGCGGCTACCCGGGCGACTACGCCAAGGGTGACGTGATCAACGGCCTGGACGCTGCCGCGAAGATCGAAGGCAAGGTGTTCCACGCCGGTACTGCGCTCAAGGATGGCAAGGTGACCACCAACGGCGGCCGCGTGCTGTGTGCCACCGCCATGGGCAGCACCGTTGCCGACGCGCAGCAGCAGGCTTACCGCCTGGCCAAGGAAGTAAGCTGGAACGGCAGCTTCTACCGCACCGACATCGGCTACCGGGCCATCGCCCGCGAGCGCGGTGAGCACCAGCAGTAAGTTGTACCGGGCTGCCGCAGCGCGCTCCAGCACCTTGCGCCTGCGGCATCCGGCTCGTCGACAGGGCCCCGAGGGGCCTTGCCTTCGACTTGGCGCGCCGCGCATAGTTAATACCCGGCACCTTGGCTAAGAAGGGATTTCGTAGTGCGTCGGCTTCGGATTGCCTCAGCTCTGATCGTCAGCTTGCTGACCTTGCTCTGCATGTTCCCGGCTGCGGCCGAACATGACGGAGGCTGGGCCGTTCTGCTCGACGAACAGGCCAACCTGCAACTGAGCGACGTGCGCTCCGAGCGTTACCGCAACCAGTTCAGCCCGCTGGTACTCGCCGACCTGGATGCCGCCCCTGCGGAACAGGCCCTGTGGCTGCACTACCGCCTGGAGCCCGGCGAGCAGGAACAACTGCTGCGGGTTTTCGCCCCAGACCTTTCTGGCCTGGACCTCTACGCCCTCGAGGGCGACCAGCTTCTGCGTCAGCTGCACCACGGGCGCCAGGCCGGCAATGCCAGCCCGACCCTGCGTGGCAGCGACCATGTACTGCCCCTGCCCAACAGCAAGCAACCCCTGGATATCTACCTGCGCCTGGTTTCCGAGCACCAGCTGCGCCCGGCCATCAGCCTGGAGCCTGCGGCCGTGGCAGCCTCCGACCAGCGCCAGCCACTGCTGTTCGGCATGCTGTTCGGCGGCCTGGTGATGCTGATCATGCACAACCTGATCCGCTTCCTCTACAGCCGCTCCAGCACCACCCTGATCCTGGCGCTGTACCACGGCCTGATGCTGCTCAGCGGCCTGATCCTGCTGAACCTCAGCGGCCCCTGGTGGCACGTGTGGCACAGCGCGCAGACGCCCGCCGCATACCTGACGCTGGTCCTGGCCGGCCTGGCCGGGCTGTGTTTCACCCAGCATTTCTTCTCGCCATGCAACTCGCCACGGCTCAACCGCCTGCTGCAGGGCGAGATGCTGGTGGTCGGGTTGAGCGGGTTGGTGCTGCTGTTCGTCGACACCCTGCCCCTGAACCTGATGACCTACGCCCTGATGGCCCTGGGCAGCGTGAGCATGCTGCTGGTCAGCAGCTACCACTGGTACAAGGGCTATGCACCCGCACGCCTGTTCAGCCTGGCCATGGTGGTGTTCAACCTCGGTGGGCTGGTGCTGCTGCCAGCGCTGCTGGGCCTGACCCGTACCTCGACGCCCTGGCTGCTGTGCATCTTGCTGGGGCTGACCGTGACCAGCGGCCTGCTGCTCAACCTGGCAGTCAGCGAACGCCTGCGGCGCATGAGCGAAGAGCGCTTCAGCGCCAGCCGCGCCCTGGCCGCCAGCGATGCCGAAATCAACGCCAAGGCCGAGTTCCTGGCCAAGATCAGCCACGAAATCCGCACTCCCATGAACGGCGTGCTGGGCATGACCGAGCTGCTGCTGGGCACGCCGCTGTCGGTCAAGCAGCGCGACTACGTGCAGACCATTCACAGCGCCGGCAACGAACTGCTCACGCTGATCAACGAGATTCTCGACATTTCCAAGCTGGAATCCCGGCAGATCGAACTCGATGACGTGCAGTTCGACCTCAACGCGCTGATCGAGGATTGCCTGAACATCTTCCGCGCCAAGGCCGAACAGCAGAACATCGAACTGATCAGCTTCACTCAGCCGCAGGTACCACGGGTGATCAGCGGCGACCCGACGCGCCTGCGCCAGGCCTTGTCGAGCCTGCTGGAAAATGCCCTGAAAAACACCGACCAGGGCGAGATCCTGCTGGTAGTGGCGCTGGACCAGCGCGGCGAGGTACCGCGCCTGCGCATCGCCGTGCAGGACAGCGGCGAACCGTTGCCCGCCGCTGACCGCGAAGCCCTGCTGCAGGCCGAGTTGCACAGCCACCACTTCCTGTCCAGCAACAAGCTGGGCGGCCACCTGGGGCTGGTCATCGCCAAGCAGCTGATCGGCCTGATGCAGGGTGAGTTCGGCATCAAGAGCAGCACCGGCATGGGCAACACCCTGTGGCTGACCCTGCCACTGGACCCTTCGCGCCTGGAACAGCCACCGGCCGACCTGGACAGCCCGCTGCGCGATGCTCGTGTACTGGTGGTGGACGACAACGACACCTGCCGCAAGGTGCTGGTACAGCAGTGCAGTGCCTGGGGCATGAACGTCAGCGCGGTCCCGTCGGGCAAGGAAGCCCTGGCCCTGCTGCGCACCAAGGCCCACCTGCGCGACTACTTCGATGCCGTGCTGCTGGACCAGAACATGCCAGGCATGACCGGCATGCAGCTGGCCGCCAAGATCAAGGAAGACCCGAGCCTGAACCACGACATCCTGGTGGTGATGCTCACCGGCATCAGCAACGCGCCGAGCAAGGTCATTGCGCGCAACGCCGGGGTCAAGCGGATCCTCGCCAAGCCGGTGGCCGGCTACACGCTGAAAACCACCCTGGCCGAAGAACTGGCCCAGCGCGGCCGCGAGCAAGCCATACCAGCCAGTTTGCCCGGCATCCCCCAGGCACTGGACCTGCCCGGCGATTTCCGCGTGCTGGTCGCCGAGGACAACAGCATCTCGACCAAGGTGATCCGCGGCATGCTCGGCAAGCTCAACCTCGAGCCCGACACCGCCAGCAATGGCGAAGAGGCCTTGCAGGCGATGAAGGCGCAGCGCTATGACCTGGTGCTGATGGACTGCGAAATGCCGATACTGGACGGTTTCTCGGCCACCCAGCAGCTGCGCGCCTGGGAAGCCGCCAACCAGCGCCAGCGCACCCCGGTGGTGGCGCTGACCGCGCACATACTTGCCGAACACAAGGAACGCGCCCGCCTGGCGGGCATGGACGGGCACATGGCCAAACCGGTGGAACTGTCGCAGTTGCGAGAGCTGATCCAGTACTGGGCCAATCACCGGGAAGCCAAGGTGGATCCGGTGCATAGTTCCTGATCTGAGGCGCCTGTGCCGGCCTCTTCGCGGGTGAACCCGCTCCCACAGGGATAGCATTGCCTTCAGGCCTTATGCAGTACCTGTGGGAGCGGGTTCACCCGCGAAAAGGCCGGTACAGGCTATCAACAGAATCTGCTGATAAACTCTGCCCAGCCATAACTGCCTGGACTAGCCCCCATGCTCCATGAGTTGTTCAGCGTCTACCTGAAAATGCTCGTGCTCTACAGCCCGTTCTTCGTGCTGTCGTGCTTCATCAGCCTGACCCGCGGACACTCCAGCAAGGAGCGCAAGCAGCTGGCCTGGAAGGTGGCCATCGCCGCGCTGATCGCCAGTGTCCTGCTGTACCTGTTCGGGCGGGCGATCTTCGGCATCTTCGGCATCACCGCCGACGCCTTCCGCATCGGCGCTGGCAGCGTGCTGTTCATCTCGGCACTGGGCATGGCCCAAGGCAAGTCCGCGGTACAGGCCGACAACGTGCAGCAGGATGTCACCATCGTGCCGCTGACCATCCCGCTCACCGTCGGCCCCGGCACCATCGGTGCACTGCTGGTAATGGGCGTCGGCCACCCGCACTGGGACGACAAGCTGTTGGCCATCATCAGCATCGCCCTGGCCAGCTTTACCGTCGGCCTGGTGCTGTACCTGTCACACCGTATCGAGCGCATCCTCGGCGACCAGGGCCTGCAGATCGTCAGCCGGCTGATGGGACTGTTCGTCTGCGCCCTGGCTGCACAAATCATCTTTACCGGTATCAAAGGCTACCTGGCGCCCTGACCATCGCCGCATTGAGGTCGAACCGATACTCCCCCTGCGCATCCTTGGTTTTCATCAATGCCTGCAGTTCATCTCGCTGGTGTTGGAAGCGCCCGTTATCCAGCTGCAAGGAAACGCCATTGAACCCGGCTTCGCCCTCCAGCGCCTTTTCGACCAGCAGCATGTCCTGAGAGATGCCGGCGATCGGCTTGTCGAACTGCAGGGTGATACTGCAAAGGTCGAGCGCCGGCCCCGGCTTGAGCAGGCCAAGCTCGATCACCAGCTGCGAACCCTGCGTGCTGAACTTCAGCTGGTGGCGAAAACCTTCGATCGATCGGCCCAGGCCGCTTCTGACTGCAGCCAGCACGGCCTCATGACGGATCGAGCGCATCTTCAGCCACGCCTCGAGCGGCTGTATCTGCGCGCTGCGCGCGGGTTGCCCCAACTGTTTCAGGTCATGCGTACTGGCCAGCTTGATCCAGCCCAGTTGCCGATATGCCTCGCGATAGGCGTCATACCAGGCTTCATAGTTGTCAAAGCGTGACCCCGCATTCCTGTTGGCCACCAACTGGGCGTAAAGGATGGAGTCGAAGGCAGCCTGGCGTTGAGTCTGGCCAGCGTCCGCGCGATACAGTAATGCCGTCCCGCCAATCAACATCAGTTGTTCAGCTGTTCTGTCCATTGCGTTGCCTCGTCACAAAGAGCCGAACAAGGCGGCGTTGCAACAACGCCGCCTTGCAATCAGATGTCGTACTGGAGAACGTTCTCGACGCTGCGCACGCCGAGTTTGTTTTCCACGGTTTCGCGGACCTTGTCGTAGACGAAAGTGTTGAGGGTGAGCACAGCCATGCCGGCGTAGTACTCGGTCTTTTCCAGCTTCCACTGGATACCCAGGATGTCATCATCCAGTTGTGGGGCAGACGCCTGGATGCAGCTCACCACCATGACCACATCGTTGTTGTCGGTTTCGACGCAGGCGGCCATCCCGACCATGCCCCTGACCTTGTTCTTGCGCTTGTGATCGACCACCTTGAGGTCATTTTCGACGGTGGTGAGTTTGTCGAAGGCCGCCTTGGCCAGCACACCCAACTTGGTACCACCCAGCACCGCATTACCGACCGCACCAATCGCCCGTACAGCGACAGCACCTATGGTGACAGACAGCTCGGCAGAGGTTTCCAGCTCGAAGGTGCGACGAGGGATGGTAAAGCCAAGATCACGCATGACATCGATGAACCGGTCGTACCACTCCCTGCTCTGTTTTTCGGCATCGAAGGACTTGTCAGCCACCAAGGTGGCAAAGTGGAAGGCGTTCTTTACGTCATGACGGCTTTGCGAAGACATGCCTGCGCCGCAGGCCAGCAGGTTGCCTTCGACCAGGATGGCTGTGTCGGTTGCAGTGACTTGTGTTTCTGTGGACATGTGGAAACTCCTAGATAGTTGCCCCCCGAGTCAGGGGCGACCACCTTAGCCAGCGCGCCCAGGATGCAGCGCGCTGAAGGGTTTCCGGTGCAACTAGTCGGCCGACGGGTACCAACGCGGCGTGTAGGCCCACACCCCACCCGAGAGGCGAGGAAACACGCAGGTTGTAGATGAACCCACCAGCACCATGGTGCGCATGTCGACCATTTCCGGCAGCAGCTCGGCCAATGTGACGACCTTCAGCGTCTGCCCCGGCCTACCGATGTCACGGCCAAGGACTACAGGCGTGTTCCCCTCGCGGTGCCGACGCACGACCTCCAGCGCTACCCCGAGCTGGTACGGCCTTGCCTTGGAGATCGGGTTGTAGAACGCCAGCACCAGGTCGGCCTGGGCCGCCAGGTCCAGGCGCTTTTCAATGATCGACCATGGCTTGAGGTTGTCCGACAGCGACATCACGCAGAAGTCATGCCCCAGCGGCGCGCCCGCCTGGGCAGCGGTCGCGAGCGAGGCCGACACCCCCGGCAGGATCTCGAGATCCACCCGGTGCCAGGCCGGCTCAGTGGACTCGTGCAACGCTTCAAGTACCGCAGCTGCCATGGCGAACACACCCGGGTCACCCGACGACACCACCACCACCGAACGGCCCTGGGCTGCCAGTTCGAAGGCATGCCGGGCACGCTGCATCTCTTCACGGTTGTCGGTGCAGTGCAGCACCTGGTCGTCACGGAACGGGCCGGCCATGCGCACGTAGGTTTCGTAACCGAGCACATCCTCGGCTCGCGCCAGTTCGGCCTTGACCGCCGGCACCATCAGCTCGGCTGCACCCGGCCCCAGGCCGATGACCGCCAGGCGACCCCGACGACGACCGATCTGCGCCACCTCGACCGGGGCAGGCGCCACCGCGATGACCACGTCTGCCACCTCGATCAGCTGCGCAGCAGGCAATGCCGCAGCAACCATCCCGGCTAGATCATGCGTCTTGGCAGCAAAGCGCAAGGCAATCCCCAGGGCCTGTGCGGCCTCGTGCAGGGCATTGTCGGCCATGGCTTGCTCGTCGGCCAGCAGGCAGGCCACTGCCGGCTCGGCGATGCCGGCCTGCTGCAATGCCGCACGAATACTGGCCAGGCTGCCGCCAGCAACACCCACTACCACCGAACGCGGGTGGATCAGCAGCTCGTCGCGGCTGGCCGGGCGGGCCTGGTGCCCCACATGGATGGTACGCCGAGCCGCCTCGCTGGCAGGCAACTGCGCCTGTTGCAGCCACGGCGCGTCACCTTCGATGCGCACCGCCTCGCCAGCCAGCAGGTCGGAGACAAAGCGCTTGCCTTGCTCGATATCCGCCAGCGCATAGCCCTGTGGCGGGTTCAGCAGACAGGTGCCGAAACGCAGCTCGCCGCTGGTGGTGATGGCCGCAGCAACGCCCAGTGCTTCAGCGATTTCACGCGCCATCACGTTCACACCGCCAAGGCCACCGAGCAACGGCACTACGGCACTGCCGTCTTCGGCCACGGCCAGTACCGGTGGCTCGACACCTTTCTCGCTGAGCAGGCTGGCCAGGCTGCGGATGACGATACCCGCCGCGCACAGGGCGATGATCGGCGTGTTCTGCTGGTACAGCCCACGCAGGGTATCGCCGAACGCGGTGTAGCAAAGATCGGCACCCTCGACCCGGCCTTCCAGGCCATGGATCGATGCTTGTGGATAACACTGCTGGATACGCTGCGCCGTGGCCAGGCTGCCCTGGCCAAGGATGACGATCGCCGGTGCCTGATGCATGCTCAGCCCTGCCATTTTTCACCCGGCACGATGATCAGCGAGAAGTACGGCGACGACTGTGGGTCGACCTGGTCCAGCGGCACGATCTTCTGGTTGGCCATGGTCGCCCGCTCCACATACAGCGCGCGCCCGTCCAGGCCCAGTTCGGCCAGCACTTCGCGCACCTTGGGGAAGTTGCGGCCAAGCTTCATGATCACCGCCGCGTCGGCGTCGGCCAGGCGACGCTTGAGCTCTTCGGCTGGCAACACGCCAGACAGCACCGACAGGCTCTGGTTGCGGTAAACCAGCGGCGCGCCCAGTACCGAGGCGCCACCGAGCATCGAGCAGACGCCGGGGATCACTTCGGCCTCGTAGCGCTGCGCCAGGCGGTCGTGCAGGTACATGTAGGAACCATAGAAGAACGGGTCGCCTTCACAGATCACCGCCACGTCGCGGCCGGCATCCAGGTGCTCGGCTACCTGCACGCTGGCCTCGTCGTAGAAGTCGCTGATCACCTGTTCATAGGACAGCGGCGCTGGCAGCGCTTCGGTGGTTACCGGGTAGACCAGCGGCAGCAAGGTCTGCTCGGGCTGCAGGTGCGCCTCGATGATGCCGAAGGCGTTGCCGCGCTTGCCCTTGGCCACGAAGTAGCCGACCACGGGCGCTTCACGCAGCAGGCGCAGGGCCTTGAGGGTAATCAGTTCAGGGTCGCCAGGGCCCACGCCCAGGCCCAGCAGACGTCCACGCGGCGCCATCATTCCACCTCCGTGGCGAGGGCGTTGACCGCAGCGGCGGCCATCGCGCTGCCGCCCAGGCGGCCTTGCATGATCACGAACGGCACGCCACGGCTGTCGGCGGCGAGCATCGCCTTGGACTCGGCGGCACCGACGAAACCGACCGGGAAGCCGAGGATCAGTGCTGGTTTCGGGGCGCCGGCGTCGAGCATTTCCAGCAGGTAGAACAGTGCGGTAGGCGCGTTGCCGATCACCACCACACTGCCTTCCAGGTGCGGTCGCCACAGCTCCAGGGCCACGGCGGAACGGGTGTTGCCGGCGTCTTTCGCCAGGCCCGGTACGCTCGGGTCGCGCAGGGTGCAGATGACCTTGTTGTCGGCGGGCAGGCGGGCGCGGGTAATGCCTTCGGCGACCATGTGCGCATCACACAGGATCGGCGCGCCGTTCAGCAACGCCTCGCGCCCGGCCCGGCCGGCGCCTTCGGAGAACTGCAGGCCATCGATGGCGTCGACCATGCCACAGGCGTGGATCACGCGCACGGCGAGCTTTTCGAGGTCTGCGGGGATCCGCTCGAGTCGGGCTTCCTCGCGGATGATCCGGAAGGAATTGCGATAGATCTCCTGACCATCGCGGATGTAGTCAATCATCAAGGTGCTCCGTCGGCAGGTCGAGCATGGCGCCTGCTTCATTCAAGGTAAGGTCGGTGGCGCGCAGGGCGCCGAAGCCCGGCAGGCGCGCATCACGCAGGTACAGGTCGTAACGGCCCGGCGCGCGGGCCAGCAGGGTGGCCGGGGCAACATGGGCCACGGCGCAGGATCGGGGGCAACCGGACAAGTGCACGCTACCGGGCACGCCAGGGCCGAGCAGTGCAGCCAGGGTGACGGCGTCGGCCTTGGTCTCGCCCAGGGCCTTGGTACAGCCACTGGCGCCGGTACAGGCGCTTATGCGTGCCAGTGGCTCATGGTCGTGGCATAGCAGGCCCAGTGCGGACAACCCGGCCTGGGCGTGATCGATGTGTTGGGCTTGCAGGTTGGTCAGCACCAGGCTTTGCCAGGGGCTCAGGCGCAGGCTGCCATCGCCATGTTCACGGGCAACGCGCGCAGCGCCACGCAGCATGGCCGGGGTCAGGCGCCCCTGCGGCGGGGCAACGCCCAAGGCGACGCCCTGCGCCTGCGGCAGAACGCCCAGCCACGAGACGTTGCTGGGTGCACGCCGCCATGCGAGCACGGCGGCATCGCGGCGGATGGCCAGGCCGAGCCCGTCGATGAAATCGGTTGCCGAACACACCTCAAGCAACTGGCGCATGCGCGACTGTGCCGGGGTGGCCAGGTCGAGGAAGCGCTCCAGCACCGCACGCACCAGTGCCAGGCCTTGGTCCGCCGGCACCGCACCGAGCACCTGGCCGTCTGCCGGGCAACCCGCCAGGCCGAACGCCAGCCAGGTCTGCTGCTCCAGGCGCAGGGCCGACAGCCACAGGTCATGGGGGTGTTCAAGCATGGCCAGGTTTTCGCCGGCATCCAGCTGCACGGCGAACTTGGCCGACAACTGATGAAAACGCGGGGTGCCTTCCAGCAGGTCGAGGATCTGCCCGGCCAGCGGCCGAGCGTCCAGCAGCATCGCCGGGTCATGCCCGGCCAGCGGGCTGAGCATCAGGTTGCGTACATCGTCACCGGCGGCATCACGTGGGCCCAGGCCGGCAGCGAGCAGTGTCTCGACCAGGCCGCGATGCTCGCTGCCGATGCCGCGAATCTGCAGGTTGCCGCGGTTGGTGGCCTCGATCACGCCACCGGCGAAACGCTCGGCAGCCGCCGCCACTGCGTCGGCCTGGTCGGCCAGCAGCAGGCCGCCCGGCAGCTTGATGCGGCAGATGCCGCCATCACGGGCACTGACGATGCGCCACAACCCCGGGCAGGCCGAGGGACGGGGCGATACATGGGAGGCATGGGCCTGGGTCAAAGGGGCGTCCGGCAATCTGTGAAAATGCGCTTGAGTGTAGAAGGCGCGGTATTATGCCTGCTTTGTCCGGCGGCATGAAAAGCCGGTGGTCGAGCATCATCGACGATCGAGTAGAAATTCAGGACCGCGTCGCCTTCTTCGCGGGCTCGCCCGCTCCCACAGGATCACCGCTGCCCTCAACGGCTGCGCTGTACCTGTGGGAGCGGGCGAGCCCGCGAAGGGGCGCGCAGCGGCCCCAAAAATGGCGGAATGAAATACATGGCACCCTGGCTGACAGTTGTAGGTATCGGCGAAGACGGCTTCAGCGGCCTGGGCAAGCAGGCCCGGCGCGCGCTGCTGGGCGCTGCGCGGATCTTCGGCAGCCCGCGCCAGCTGGCCTTGCTGCCACGCTGCGTGGTCGGCGAACGGCTGGGCTGGCCAAGCCCGTTCTCGCTGGCCCCGGTACTGGCCCTGCGCGGCCAGCCGGTATGCGTGCTGGCCAGCGGCGACCCAATGTTCTACGGCGTCGGCGCCAGCCTGGCGCGCCAACTGCCCGCCGCTGAAATACGCGTGCTGTCGATGCCCTCCTCCTGCGCCCTGGCCGCCGCCCGCCTGGGCTGGCCACTGCAGGACGTACAGGTGGTATCGCTGGTCGCTCGGCCCCTGGCAGCGCTCAATGCCCACCTGCACAGCGGCGTGCGCCTGCTGGTGCTGAGCAACGACGGCGACAGCCCGGCAGCAATTGCCACGCAGCTGCGCGAGCGGGGCTTCGGGCCAAGCCGCCTGCGGGTCTTCGAACACTTGGGTGGCGTGGACGAACGTGAGTTGGCCGGCACCGCCCAGGACTGGCCGCACAGCGACGTCGCCGCGCTCAACCTGGTAGCCATCGAGTGCCTGGCCACACCCGAGGCGCCGCGCCTGCACCGGCTGGCCGGGTTGCCGGACAGCGCCTTCCGGCATGACGGCCAGCTGACCAAACGCGATGTCCGCGCCATCACCCTGGCCCGCCTGGCACCACAGCCCGGCGAGCTGCTGTGGGACGTGGGTGCCGGCTGCGGCTCGATCGGCATCGAATGGATGCGCGCCCACCCGGCCTGCCGCGCCTTGGCCATCGAGGCCGACGAAGGCCGCCAGGGCTTCATCGAACACAACCGCGATGCGCTGGGTGTACCCGGCCTGCAACTGGTCCGCGGCAAGGCACCGGCAGCGCTGGAGGGCCTGGAGCAACCGGATGCGATCTTCATCGGTGGCGGCGTCACCCGCGAAGGCGTGCTCGACCTGTGCTGGGCAAGCCTGCGCCCCGGCGGCCGGCTGGTAGCCAATGCGGTGACCCTGCAAAGCGAACTGGCCCTGGCGCATTTCCGTGAACGCCACGGTGGCGAGCTGACCCGCATCCATGTCGCCCATGCCCAGCCATTGGGCGCGTTCGACACTTGGCGCCAGGCGCTGCCGATCACCTTGCTGGACGTGGTGAAACCCGCCGATGCGTGAAGAAACCCGCGAACAGCCCGCTCCCCTGCGCAGCGGCCTGACCACCGGCAGCTGCGCCACCGCCACCAGCCTGGCGGCAGCACGCTTGCTGCTTGGTGGCGAGAGCAACGACGCCGTCAGCATCACCCTGCCCAAGGGCAAGGTGGTGCAGATGCGCCTGGAGTTCTGCCGCCTCACCAGCCAAGGTGCCGAAGCGGGCACGCTCAAGGACGCCGGCGACGACCCGGACGTGACCCACGGCGCCCTGCTCTATAGCCAGGTGCGCCTGCTGGCCGAACCGGGCATCCGTTTTGTCGCCGGCACCGGCGTCGGCACTGTGACCCGCCCGGGGCTGGTGCTGGCGGTGGGTGAGCCGGCCATCAACCCGGTGCCACGGCGCATGATCAGCGAACACCTGCAACGCCTGGCGGACGAATGCAGCTACCCCGGTGGCTTCGAGGTCACGGTCAATGTGCAGGGCGGCGAGCAACTGGCCCTGAAGACCATGAACCCGCGCCTGGGCATTCTCGGCGGGCTGTCGATCCTCGGCACCAGCGGCATCGTGCGGCCGTTTTCCTGCGCGGCCTACATCGCCTCGATCCACCAGGGCATCGACGTCGCCCACACCAACGGCTACACACATATCGCCGCATGCACCGGCAACGCCAGCGAGGACACCATGCGCCGCGTCTATGGCCTGCCGGAAATAGCCCTGATCGAAATGGGCGACTTCGTCGGTGCGGTGCTCAAGCACCTGCGCAAGGTGCCGGTGCCACGCCTGACCCTGTGCGGCGGTTTCGGCAAGATCAGCAAACTGGCTGCCGGGCACATGGACCTGCATAGCCGCCACTCCAGCATCGACCTGCCGCAACTGGCCGGCTGGGCGGCGGACATCGGCGCCGACGAGGCGCTGCAGGCATCGATCATTACTGCCAACACCAGCCAGCAGGCCCTGGCACTGGCCCATGCAGCCGGCATCCCCTTGGGTGACGCGGTGTGCGGCCACGCCCTGGCCTTTGCCCGCAGCGTGGTGCCAGCGCAGGTGCAGGTGGAGGTGTTCGCCATCGACCGCCAGGGTGGCATCGTCGGCCGGGCAGGTGTGCAATGAACGGGCGCATCCTGCTGCTGGGCGGCGTCACTGAAGCCCTGGCCATCGCTCGCCGCCTGGGCCCGCAGCACGTCTACAGCCTGGCGGGCATCGGCCGGGTGCCGCAGGACCTGCAATGCCAGGTTCGGGTCGGCGGCTTTGGCGGCGCCGAAGGGTTGGCCAGCTACCTGCACGAGGCAGGCGTCACGTTGCTGATCGATGCTACACATCCCTATGCCGCACAGATCAGCCGCAATGCGGCCAACGCCGCACGCATGGCCGGTATCCCGTGCTGGGCCTTGCGCCGCCCGGCCTGGCAGGCGCAAACGGGGGACGATTGGCGCGAGGTCGAGGACTGGGCGGGGTTGATCGAGGTACTCAAGCCGTTTCGCAGGCCATTGTTCACGCTGGGGCGTGAGCCGCTGCAACATCTGGACGAGATACCGCCGGAGCAGTTCTGGACCTTGCGTGCGCTGGAGGCGTGCCCTGGCAATGATCGCTGCGAAGTGATTGGCGCACGCGGGCCGTTCCATATCGAGGATGAGCGGGCGTTGTTCCAGCGCCGCAAGATCGATGTACTGATCAGCAAGAACAGCGGCAGCGTGGCGACCGAACCGAAGCTGGAAGTGGCGCGGGAGCTGGGGATACCTGTGCTGATCCTGAAGCGACCGGCGTTGCCGGATGTGGACCGGGCATTCGACTCGCCAGCCGACCTGGCTGCGGCACTCGACCTGCGCGGATAACAAATTCCGTAAGCGCACCGCAGATCCCTGTGGGAGCGGGTTTACCCGCGAAGAAATCAACGCGGTGCATGGCACCGGCTTCGCCGGTGTTCGCGGGTGAACCCGCTCCCACAGGGGACGCGGCAACTTTCATGTATTTGCACAAGACAGTTGCTCCTACAGCCATTTCGGACTTTTCTTGCAAACCATGAAGTGGCCATGTGCCGCACTGCTACCTTAAACTCGGCACTCTCTCCCGGAAGGCGCTACCCATATGGAAATGCAATGGTGGATCTGGCTGGTCTTCGGCATCGCGCTGATCCTGCTCGAACTGGTCCTGCCGACGTTCTTCATCCTCTGGTTCGGCATCGGCGCCGTGCTGGTGTCGCTCATTTCGCTGGCCGCCCCCAGCCTGCAACTGGACATGCAGGTGCTGCTGTGGGTGCTGATGTCGTCAGTCACCACGGCACTGTGGTTCAAGCTGTTCCGGCGCAAGCAACCAGACGTGCGCTGGACCGCCGAAAGCGTGATCGGTGAAGTAGGGCTGCTGACTGCTGGTGTGTCGGAGTTCCAGAAAGGCCGTGTGCGCTTCCAGAAGCCTATCCTCGGCAACGAGGAATGGACCTGCGTCGCCAACAGCGAGATCGCGGCCGGCGAGCGGGTACGCCTGACCGCCATCGAAGGGAACACCGCCCGGGTCATCCGGGCCTGAATCCGCACTAAAAGGAATTTCGCATCATGACCAGCCTCATCGTCGTCGTCGCCATCGCCCTGTTCGTCCTGATCACCGTGTTCAAGGGGGTGCGCATCGTGCCCCAGGGCGAGGAATGGGTCGTCGAGCGCCTGGGCCGCTACCAAAGCACGCTCAAGCCCGGCCTGAACATCGTCATCCCGTACATGGACGTGGTCGCCTACCGCCTGCCGACCAAGGACATCATCCTCGATGTGCAGCAGCAGGAAATCATCACCCGGGACAACGCGGTGATCGTCGCCAACGCCCTGTGCTTCGCCAAGGTGGTCGACCCGCAGAAGGCCTCCTATGGCGTGCAGGATTTCTCGTTCGCCGTCACCAGCCTGACCATGACCTCGCTGCGCGCCATCGTCGGCGCCATGGACCTGGACGAAGCGCTGTCCAGCCGCGAGCAGATCAAGGCGCGCCTGCGCGAGGCGATGTCCGAGCAGACCGAAGACTGGGGCGTGACCGTACGCTCGGTGGAAATCCAGGACATCAAGCCCTCGGAGAACATGCAACTGGCCATGGAGCGCCAGGCGGCAGCAGAGCGTGAGCGCAAGGCCGACGTGACCCGTGCCGAAGGGGCCAAGCAGGCGGCGATCCTGGAAGCAGAAGCACGCTTGCAGGCTGCCAGGCTGGATGCCGAAGCGCAGATCAGCCTGGCCGAGGCCTCGGCGCGGGCGATTACGCTGGTCAAGGACGCGGTCGGCAACGAGACCGTGCCGGCGATGTACCTGCTGGGCGAACGCTATGTGGGGGCGATGGAGAACCTGGCGGGCAGCAGCAATGCCAAGGTGGTGGTGCTGCCGGCGGACCTGCAGGAGACCGTGCGTGGGCTGATGGGGCGTGGCAAGGCTTGATAATGCTGGGGGCGCTTTGCGCCCCATCGCGACACAAGGCCGCTCCTACAGGTTACCCGCTGCCCTTGGGCCGGTGATAATCCTGTGGGAGCGGGCGTGCCCGCGAAGCAGGCGACACCGCTTCAACAGCATGCCTGCGTCACTTCACCGCACCCCGCCATTTTTACCTATACTCCGCCTTACAATACCCACCACGATTCCTGACCGGATCTCTCCATGCCCCCACGTCGGCACATCGCCTGGATAGCCTGCCTTGCAGTGCTGTTCAACCTGCTGGCCATGCCGCTGTCTTCCGCCGCGCCCAAGGGCCCGGCCGAGCAGCTGCTGTGGGGGGCCTTCTGTTCCAGCATGGCCAACAAGGCCAAGGTCGACGTCCAGGCCCTGGCCAAGATCGACCTCGGCCCGCAAAGCGACGACAGCGCCAGCATGATGAATTGCTGGTGCTGCTCCGGTGCCGCGCCGCTGCTGGCCCTGCCCGGTTACCCGCCGCAGCTGCACAACCCGCCGATACTGCTCGCCGGCCTGCTGCCGCCACCCGCCGACTACCACGCCACGCCGCGCCAACTCTGGCCGGCGCTCAATCCCCGTGCCTCTCCGCTGGCCTGAGTTCTTCACGCTGTCTGCCTGAACCTGAACAGAAACGGAGATTCACCATGCTCAAGCACGCCCTCGTCATGGCCGCCCTGCTGCTGCCCGGCGCCTTTGCCAATGCCCACGAATACAGCGTGGGTGACCTGCACATCGCCCACCCCTGGTCACTGCAGCTGCCCCCCAACGCCCCCAACGTCGCGGCGTATTTCGTGGTGCACAACAACGGCCAGGCCGACGACCGCCTGCTCAGCGTCGACAGCCCCATCAGCGATGACGCACAACTGCACGAGCATGCCATGAGCGCCAGCGGTGCCATGAAGATGCAGCAGGTGCCCAGCGTGGTGGTGCCCGCAGGCAAGGACCTGACCTTCGCCCCCAGCGCCTACCATGTGATGCTGATGCAGCCCAAGGACCGCAGCCTGCTCAGCGACGGCAAGCGCTTCCCGTTGACCCTGCACTTCGAAAAGGCCGGCGATATCACCGTCGATGTGGCCGTGCAGAAGCAGGCGCCGACGGACCAGCCGCAAGCCCACGAACACGCGCACTGATCACCCGCTGAAAGGCACTCGCCATGAGCCTGCCGCGCAACAGCATCAGCCGTACCACCCGCCCTGACCGCAGGCGCGCCGGTGGCGGATGGCTGAGCCTGTTCGCCATGTGGATGATCTTCATCGGCCCGCTGATTTCCCAGTCGATGCCGATGGACCACCACGCCGGCATGAGCATGCCGATGGACATGCCGATGGCCACCGCCCATCAGCATGGCGGCGACACCCATCACGGCCAGGCTGGCGATGGCCAGCTGCATGTGATGTGGGAAAAGTGCGGTTACTGCAGCCTGTTGTTCAACTGCCCGGCCCTGCCCCAGGCCCTCAGCCCGCTCAGTGCCGGCAGCGTCGTACCCACCACTCACCTGTTCGCACCCACGCGCCAGGGCCATGCCCGGCAGGCTGTATTCCCCGGCGCGCGCAGCCGCGCCCCACCTTCCTCGATCAACGTCTGAACCCACATTTTTTGCGCACGGAGCCAGGAGGCTTCGCGCTGACTCATGACTGATCGACTGGAATCATTATGTCCGGCTGCACCCCTGTTTTTGCCTTGTCCCTGCGTGGGACCATCGCCGCCGTGTGCGGCTCGCTGCTCGCGCCCGTGGCCCTGGCCGCCGACCCAGGCCATGAAGGCCATGCACACGACGCCCCCGAGCTAAACCCGACGGTGATCACCGCGGTGGCCCCGAGCTCGCCGCTGACCGTGGTCACCAACCCGAAAGACCCGCGCCAGCCGGTGCCGGCCAGCGATGGCGCCGACTACCTGAAGACCATCCCCGGCTTCTCGGCCATCCGCGCCGGCGGCACCAACGGCGACCCGGTACTGCGCGGCATGTTCGGCTCGCGCCTGAACATCCTCACCAATGGCGGCCTGATGCTGGGCGCCTGTCCCAACCGCATGGACGCCCCCACGTCGTACATTTCGCCGGAAACCTACGACCGCCTGACCGTCATCAAAGGCCCGCAAAGCGTAATCTGGGGCCCGGGCGGCTCGGCGGGCACCATCCTCTTCGAGCGCGAGCCGGAAAAGTTCGGCACCCTCGGCAGCCGGGTCAATGCCAGCCTGCTGGCCGGCTCCAACGGCCGCTTCGACAAGGTGCTGGACACTGCCGCCGGCAACGACCAGGCCTACGCCCGCTTCGTCGGCAACCAGTCGCGCTCGGACGACTACCACGACGGCGGTGACAACACAGTGCCGTCACGCTGGGACAAGTGGAACGGCGATGTCGCTCTCGGCTGGACCCCCGACCAGGACACCCTGCTGGAACTCACCGCCGGCAAGGGCGATGGCGAGGCCCGCTATGCCGGCCGCGGCATGGACGGCTCGCAGTTCAAGCGCGAAAGCCTGGGCCTGCGTTTCGAAAAGTCCAACCTCGGCGAGGTGCTCGACAAGGTCGAGGCGCAGGTCTACTACAACTACGCCGACCACGTGATGGACAACTACAGCCTGCGCACGCCTTCGGGCAGCGGCATGATGGGCATGCCGATGGTCAGCAACGTCGACCGCCGCACCATGGGCGCACGCATCAAGGCCACCTGGCGCTGGGCTGATGTTCAACTGATCGGCGGCATCGACGCGCAGACCAACGAACATCGCAAGCGCGGAGGCATGGGTGTGGACGCGCACAAGGGCCAGGCCTGGACCAAGGACGCCGACTTCCACAACTACGGTGCCTTCGGCGAGCTGACCTGGTACGTCAGCGGCGAGGACCGGTTGATCAGCGGTGCCCGCCTGGACCGCGCCTCGGCCCGCGACTTCCGCGCGACCAGCGCCACCAACGGCGACACCCGCGCCGACACCCTGCCCAGCGGCTTCGTACGCTACGAGCACGACCTGGCGGCGCTGCCAGCCACCACCTACATCGGCCTCGGCCATGCGCAACGCTTCCCCGACTACTGGGAGCTGTTCTCGGCGGGCGGCCCCACCGGCTCGGTCAATGCCTTTGACAGCATCAAGCCGGAGAAGACCACCCAGCTCGACTTCGGTGTCCAGTACCGCGACGAGCGCATGGAAGCCTGGGCTTCCGGCTACGTGGGGCAGATCCGCGACTACATCCTGTTCGACTACCAGGGGATGAGCTCCCGGGCCCGCAATATCGACGCCCGCATCATGGGCGGCGAACTGGGCGCGGCCTACCAACTGACGGAAAAATGGAAGGCCGACGCCACGCTGGCCTACGCATGGGGCAAGAACAGCAGTGACGGCACAGCACTACCGCAAATGCCGCCCCTGGAAAGCCGCCTGGGCCTGACCTACAGCCGCGATGTGTGGAGCGTCGGCGCACTGTGGCGGCTGGTGGCGGCGCAGAACCGCATCGCCGAGAACCAGGGCAACGTGGTCGGCAAGGACTACGACAAGAGCGCCGGCTTCGGCGTGTTCTCGCTCAATGGCGCCTACAAGGTAAGCAACCACCTCAAGCTCAGCGCAGGGGTCGACAACCTGTTCGACAAGACCTACGCCGAGCACTTGAACCTGGCCGGGAACGCCGGGTTCGGCTACCCGGCTACCGATCCACAGCCGGTCAACGAGCCAGGCAGGACCTTCTGGACCAAGGTCGACTTCAGCTTCTGACAACAACAACGGGCGCGGCGCAGGTCGCGCCCATCTGCTGGTCAAACAGGAGGTTCCCATGAGAGGAACACGCATCAACTTCTACAACCTGGCCTGGCGTTGGCACTTCTATGCGGGGCTGTTCGTGGCCCCGTTCATGATCCTGCTGGCAATTACCGGGATCATCTACCTGTTCAAGCCGCAGCTCGACCCGCTGCTGTACCGCGAGCTGATGGTGGTCGAAGCCGGCCACCACCGACAGGGCGCGGACACGATGCTGGCCGAGGTGCGCAAGGCCTACCCCAAGGGCCACGTTGGCCAGTACCTGCCGCCGCTGAACGCCGAACGCAGCGCACAATTCGTGGTGCATGACGCCGGGCGCGAACTGAACGTGTTCGTCGACCCCTACAGCGGCAAAGTCCTCGGCGAACAGGATGGCAAGCAGAACCTGCAGGCCATCGCCCGCGCCCTGCATGGCGAACTGATGGTCGGCACGGTCGGTGACCGTTTGGTGGAACTGGCTGCGGGCTGGGGCATCGTGCTGGTGGTGTCGGGCCTGTACTTGTGGTGGCCACGCGGGCGCAATGGTGCTGGCGTGCTGTGGCCACGGCTGTCGGCACGCGGCCGACTGTTCTGGCGCGACCTGCACGCGGTAACCGGTTTCTGGGGCTCGGCCTTGTTGCTGCTGATGCTGGTCAGCGGCATGACCTGGACCGGCCTGTGGGGCAAGCAGTACGCCGACTTGTGGAACCGCTTTCCGGCGGCCATGTGGAACGACGTGCCCAAGTCGGACCAGCAGGCGGGTGAACTCAACAGCGCGCACCGCCAGACCGTGCCTTGGGCGATTGAGAACACGCCGATGCCGCAGTCCGGTGCACACGCCGAACATGCCGGGCATCACATGATGTCGAGCGCGCCGGCAGCGCCGCAGATAAGCCTGCAGCAGGTCGAAGATATCGCTACCGCGCGCCAGGTCGAACCGGGTTACAGCATCACCGCGCCGACCACGGCCGATGGCGTGTTCACCATCGCCGTATTCGCCGACGACCCGCGCAACGACGCCACCCTGCATGTCGACCAGTACACCGGCAAGGTGCTGGCCGATGTGCGCTGGCAGGACTACAGCCCGGTCGCCCGGGCCACCGAGCTGGGTGTGATGCTGCATGAAGGCAAGATGTTCGGGGCGTTCAACCAGATCATCATCCTGCTGGTGTGCCTGATGATCTTGCTGGGCTCGGTGAGCGGGCTGGTGATGTGGTGGAAGCGCAGGCCAGCCGGCGGGCTGGGTGTGCCGCCGCTGCGCCATGACCTGCCGCGCTGGAAAGTAGCGGTGGGGGTGATGCTGGTGCTGGGGTTGATGTTCCCGCTGGTGGGGGTGTCGATGGTGGTGATGTGGCTGGTGGATAGCTTGGTGGTGAGGCGCGGCCGGGTGCTGGCCAGCGCTTGAGTCTTGGCCTGTACCGGCCTCTTCGCGGGCTTGCCCGCTCCCACAGGGTCACCACAGATTTCGAGGCCTGTGGTGTACCTGTGGGAGCGGGCAAGCCCGCGAAGAGGCCGGCACAGGCACAACACTGCTCCCCAAAAGTCGAGTCGATCTGTCGCGCCCCGAACTGGAACGCGCGTGTTAGCCTAGCCGGCTACCTCTGACAAGACGACCGACCGTCCAACGGAATGCAGCCTATGACGCAAACCTCACCCACAG
The DNA here is from genome assembly GCF_002113725.1 of Pseudomonas sp. B23(2017). NCBI lineage: Bacteria > Pseudomonadati > Pseudomonadota > Gammaproteobacteria > Pseudomonadales > Pseudomonadaceae > Pseudomonas > Pseudomonas sp. B23(2017). The sequence goes on from NZ_NEJM01000001.1 coordinate 45,536, forward strand.
CGCCAGATGAACAGCATCTGCAGCGCAACCTGACCAACCGCCACATCCAGCTGATCGCCATCGGTGGCGCGATCGGTACCGGCCTGTTCATGGGCTCGGGCAAGACCATCAGCCTGGCCGGGCCGTCGATCATCTTCGTCTACATGATCATCGGCTTCATGCTGTTCTTCGTCATGCGCGCCATGGGCGAACTGCTGCTGTCGAACCTCAACTACAAGTCCTTCATCGATTTCTCCGCCGACCTGCTCGGCCCCTGGGCGGGCTACTTCACCGGCTGGACCTACTGGTTCTGCTGGGTAGTCACCGGCATCGCCGACGTGGTCGCGATCGCGGCCTATACGCAGTTCTGGTTCCCCGAACTGCCGCAGTGGATACCGGCGCTGACCTGCGTAGGGCTGCTGCTGTCGCTGAACCTGGTGACGGTGAAGATGTTCGGTGAAATGGAGTTCTGGTTCGCCCTGATCAAGATCGTCGCCATCATCGGCCTGGTCGTCACCGGCCTGTACATGGTCATCACCGGTTTCACCTCGCCCAGCGGGCGCACCGCGCAACTGGCCAACCTGTGGAATGACGGTGGCATGTTCCCCAATGGCCTGATGGGCTTCTTCGCCGGCTTCCAGATCGCCGTGTTCGCCTTCGTCGGCATCGAGCTGGTAGGCACGACCGCCGCCGAAGCGAAGAACCCGGAACGCACCCTGCCACGGGCGATCAACTCGATCCCGGTACGGATCATCGTGTTCTACGTGCTGGCGCTGATCGCGATCATGGCCGTGACCCCATGGCGCGACGTGGTGCCAGGCAAGAGCCCGTTCGTGGAGCTGTTCGTGCTGGCCGGCCTGCCGGCGGCGGCGAGCATCATCAACTTCGTGGTGCTGACCTCGGCGGCCTCGTCGGCCAACAGCGGCGTGTTCTCCACCAGCCGCATGCTCTACGGCCTAAGCCAGGAGGGTGACGCACCCAAGGCCTTCGAGAAGCTGTCGAGCCGCTCGGTACCAGCCAACGGCCTGTACTTCTCCTGCACCTGCCTGCTGCTGGGCGCAGTGCTGATCTACCTGGTGCCGAACGTGGTCGAGGCATTCACCCTGGTCACCACCGTTTCGGCGGTGCTGTTCATGTTCGTCTGGACACTGATCCTGCTGTCGTACCTGAAGTACCGCAAACACCGCGCGGCACTGCACCAGGCCTCGAAGTACAAGATGCCGGGCGGGCGCTTCATGTGCTACGTGTGCCTGGTGTTCTTTGCCTTCATCCTGGTGTTGCTGAGCCTGGAGGACGATACCCGTGCGGCGTTGCTGGTGACGCCGATCTGGTTCGTGCTGCTGGCGGTGACCTATCAGGGTGTGCGCAGCAAGCGTCATCCGCGCACGGCTGTGCGTAACGGCTGATGGCCTCGGGGGCTGCTTTGCGGCCCCAATCCTGTGCACACAAATCCATCAGGCACCAACCTGGATCCAGCCAACGCCCCAACACCTCGCACAACCCCTCTATTGCGCACCTTCCGCCGTTAGGCACACCCCTTGCAACACCCCTCCCCGCTTGCCCAACACATAAAAACTCAGCGGAGAGAGCACATGAAGCGACGCAGTCTGATCAAGGCCTTCACCCTTAGCGCATCGATTGCCGCAATGGGCCTGAGCTGGAGCATCCAGGCCGCCGAAACCATCAAGGTCGGCATCCTGCATTCGCTGTCGGGGACCATGGCCATTTCCGAGACTTCGCTCAAGGACATGGCGCTGATGACCATCGAGCAGATCAACGCCAAGGGCGGCGTGAACGGCAAGCTGCTCGAACCGGTGGTGGTCGACCCGGCCTCCAACTGGCCGCTGTTCGCTGAAAAGAGCCGACAGCTGCTGACCCAGGACAAGGTGGCAGTGGTGTTCGGCTGCTGGACCTCGGTATCGCGCAAGTCGGTACTGCCAGTGTTCGAGGAACTGAACGGCCTGCTGTTCTACCCGGTGCAGTACGAAGGTGAAGAGATGTCGCCAAACGTGTTCTACACCGGCGCCGCGCCCAACCAGCAGGCCATCCCGGCCGTGGAGTACCTGTTGAGCGAAGACGGCGGCAGCGCCAAGCGCTTCTTCCTGCTGGGCACCGACTACGTCTACCCGCGCACCACCAACAAGATCCTGCGTGCCTTCCTGCACAGCAAGGGCGTGGCCGACAAGGACATCGAAGAGGTGTACACGCCGTTCGGCCACAGCGATTACCAGACCATCGTCGCCAACATCAAGAAGTTCTCCGCCGGCGGCAAGACCGCGGTCATCTCCACGGTCAACGGCGACTCCAACGTGCCGTTCTACAAGGAGCTGGCCAACCAGGGCCTGAAGGCCACCGACGTGCCGGTGGTGGCGTTCTCGGTGGGCGAAGAAGAACTGCGCGGCATCGACACCAAGCCGCTGGTGGGCCATCTGGCGGCGTGGAACTACTTCGAGTCGGTGGATAACCCGGTCAACCAGAAATTCGTCGCCGACTGGAAGGCCTACGCCAAGGCCAAGGGCCTGCCAGGCGCGGACAAGGCGGTGACCAACGACCCGATGGAGGCCACCTACGTGGGCATCCACATGTGGGCGCAGGCGGTGGAGAAAGCCAAGTCCACCGATGTCGACAAGGTGCGCGAGGCACTGGCCGGGCAAAGCTTCGAGGCGCCGTCCGGTTTCACCCTGACCATGGACAAGACCAACCACCACCTGCACAAGCCGGTGATGATCGGCGAGATCCAGGATGACGGGCAGTTCAGCGTGGTGTGGGAAACCGAGCAACCGCTACGGGCGCAGCCATGGAGCCCGTTCATTCCCGGCAACGACAAGCGCCCTGATTACGCCGTGAAAGGTAACTGAGTGCACTGGGGCTGCTTTGCAGCCCATTCGCGGGCACGCCCGCTCCCACAGGTTCGGTGCCAGGTTCGAAACCTGTGGGAGCGGGCATGCCCGCGAAGAATCCAACGCCGATTTTCAGGATTACTCGCATGCTCAGACTGCTGCTCACCCTGCTCCTGCTGATGCCCTTGGCAACCCAGGCCAGCGAGGGCGAATTCTTCCTCGCTGCCAAGCCCGCCGAGCAAGCCCGCCTGCTCGAAGGCTGGGCCGCGCAACCCGATGCCGCCCGCCTGCCGCTGCTGGACAACCTGCGCCAAGGCCGCATCGCCGCCGACGACACGCGCAAGGTGCGCCTGAACAACCGCCTGCGTGGCCTGATCGACAATGCCCTGGCCAGCCACCAGTTGCTCAGCGACAACAGCGACATCCGCCTGGCCGCTGCCCAACAACTACAGAAAAGCGCGCAACCGGCGCAAATGGCCTTCCTCGACCGGCGCTTCGCCAGCGAACCGGATGCCGCCGTGCACGCTGCCCTCGGCCTGGCCCTGGCCAACCTGCAACTGGGCGCCAGCGAACCGGCAGTACGCCTGGCCGCCGTTCGCCTGCTCGGCGAAACCGGTGACCCGCTGGCCCGCACCCGCCTCGAAGCCTTGCTGCAACCCAACGCGGAAACCGACCCGGGCGTGCGCACCGCCGCCGAAACCAGCCTAGCCCAGGTGCAGCGCAAGCTGCTGGTGGGCGAACTGCTCGGCCAGGCCTTCAGCGGCCTGTCGCTGGGCTCGATCCTGCTGCTGGCAGCCCTTGGCCTGGCCATCACCTTCGGCCTGCTCGGGGTGATCAACATGGCCCACGGCGAGATGCTGATGCTCGGCGCCTACAGCACCTACATGGTCCAGGTACTGCTGCAGCGCTACGCCCCCGGCGCCATCGAGTTCTACCCGCTGATCGCCCTGCCGGTGGCGTTCGCCATCAGTGCCGGGGTCGGCATGGCGTTGGAGCGCACGGTAATCCGCCACCTGTATGGCCGCCCACTGGAAACCCTGCTGGCGACCTGGGGCATCAGCCTGATCCTGATCCAGGCCATCCGCCTGCTGTTCGGCGCGCAGAACGTCGAAGTCAGCAACCCGGCCTGGCTGTCGGGGGGCATCCAGCTGCTGCCCAACCTGGTGCTGCCATACAACCGCCTGGTGATCATCGGCTTCGCCCTGGCCGTGGTACTGCTCACCTGGCTGCTGCTCAACCGCACACGGCTGGGCCTGAACGTGCGCGCAGTCACCCAGAACCGCAACATGGCCGCCTGCTGCGGCGTGTCCACCGGGCGCGTAGACATGCTCGCCTTCGGCCTCGGCTCGGGCATCGCCGGGCTAGGCGGCGTGGCCCTGAGCCAGGTCGGCAACGTCGGCCCGGACCTGGGCCAGAGCTACATCATCGACTCGTTCCTGGTGGTGGTGCTCGGCGGCGTCGGCCAGTTGGCCGGCAGCCTGTGGGCAGCCTTCGGCCTTGGCATCGCCAACAAGCTGCTGGAACCGCAGATCGGCGCCGTGCTCGGCAAGATCCTCATCCTTGCGTTGATCATTCTGTTCATCCAGAAGCGCCCGCAAGGCCTGTTCGCCCTCAAGGGACGGGGAATCGACTGATGAACCAGCCACTGCTTGTCACCGTTACGCAAAAGGCCGGGCCACGCCTGACCCTGGCCATCGGCGCCGTCGTCGTCCTGCTGCTGGTGGCCCTGCCGCTGCTGTCGTTGCTGCCGGCGGACCATGCCCTGCAAGTGTCGGCCTACACCCTGACCCTGGTCGGCAAGATCCTCTGCTACGCCATCGTCGCGCTGGCCCTGGACCTGGTCTGGGGCTACGCCGGGCTGCTGTCGCTGGGCCACGGGCTGTTCTTCGCCCTCGGTGGCTACGCCATGGGCATGTACCTGATGCGCCAGGCCGCCGGTGACGGCCTGCCGGGGTTCATGACCTTCCTGTCGTGGAGCGAGCTGCCCTGGTACTGGGCCGGCACCCAGCATTTCGCCTGGGCCCTGTGCCTGGTGGTGCTGGCGCCCGGGCTGCTGGCGCTGGTGTTCGGCTGGTTTGCCTTCCGCTCGCGGATCAAGGGCGTGTACTTCTCGATCATGACCCAGGCGCTGACCTTCGCCGGCATGTTGCTGTTCTTCCGCAACGAAACCGGCTTTGGCGGCAACAACGGCTTTACCAGCTTTCGCACCATCCTTGGCTTCGACATCGCCGCCCAAGGCACCCGCGCAGTGCTGTTCCTGCTCACCGTCGGCCTGCTGCTGGCCAGCCTGTACCTGTGCTGGCGCCTCACCCGCAGCAAGTTCGGCCGTTTGCTCACCGCCGTGCGCGACGCCGAAAACCGCCTGATGTTCTGTGGCTACGACCCGCGTGGCTTCAAGTTGCTGGTGTGGGTGCTCAGCGCCGTACTGTGCGGCCTGGCCGGTGCGCTGTACGTACCGCAGGTGGGCATCATCAACCCCAGCGAGATGTCGCCGACCAACTCCATCGAAGCCGCCGTGTGGGTGGCCCTGGGCGGGCGCGGCACCTTGATCGGCCCGCTGCTCGGCGCCGGCCTGGTCAATGGCATGAAAAGCTGGTTCACCGTGGCCTTCCCGGAGTTCTGGCTGTTCTTCCTCGGCGCGTTGTTCATCCTCGTCACCCTGTACCTGCCCAAGGGCGTGGTCGGCCTGTTGAAGAAAAGGAGCCAGCCATGAGAGGCGTGCCCCCGGTCCACCCGGAATTCATGCTCGAACCGGTGTTCGACAACCTCGGAGCCGGCCGCGACGCCATCGGCCTGGGCCACAGCCGCAAGGCCGGCCTCGATACCCGCCATGGCACCGTGCTGAGCCTGGAAGACATCAACGTCAGCTTCGATGGCTTCAAGGCGCTGAACGCGCTGAACCTGTACATCGGCGTGGGCGAGCTGCGCTGCATCATCGGTCCCAACGGGGCCGGCAAGACCACGATGATGGATGTGATCACCGGCAAGACCCGGCCCGACAGCGGTACGGCCTATTTCGGTGACACCCTCGACCTGACCCGCATGAGCGAATACCAGATTGCCCAGGCCGGCATAGGCCGCAAGTTCCAGAAGCCCACGGTGTTCGAGGCGCTGACGGTGTTCGAAAACCTGGAGCTGGCGCTGAAGACCGACAAGTCGGTATGGGCCAGCCTGGCAGCGCGCCTGGGTGGTGAGCAGCGCCAGCGCATCGAGGAGGTGCTGGGCACCTTGCGCCTGCTGCCGCTGGCCCAGCGCCAGGCGGGCTTGCTGTCGCATGGGCAGAAGCAGTTCCTGGAGATCGGCATGTTGCTGGTGCAGGAGCCGCAACTGCTGTTGCTGGACGAGCCGGTGGCAGGCATGACCGATGCCGAGACCGAGTTCACCGCCGAGCTGTTCAAGGGGTTGGCTGGCAAGCATTCGCTGATGGTGGTGGAGCATGACATGGGGTTTGTCGGCAGCATTGCCGACCATGTGACTGTGCTGCACCAGGGCAGCGTGCTGGCGGAAGGGTCGCTGGAGCAGGTGCAGGCGGATGAGCGGGTGGTCGAGGTGTATCTGGGCCGCTAGATATGGATACCTGTGCCGGCCTCTTCGCGGGTAAACCCGCTCCCACAGGTACGGCACAGGCCTGAAGAGCTGCGCGGTCCTTGTGGGAGCGGGTTTACCCGCGAAAGGGTCGGCACAGGCAAAGCAGATTTCCCAGGAACCACACATGCTGAAAATCGACACCCTGCACCAGTACTACGGCGGCAGCCATATCCTCCGGGGCCTGTCCTTCGAGGCCAAGGTCGGCGAAGTCACCTGCCTGCTGGGCCGCAACGGTGTGGGCAAGACCACCCTGCTGCGCTGCCTGATGGGCCTGGTCCCGGCCCGCGACGGCAACATCGAATGGGAAGGCAGGCCGATCACCAACCTCAAGCCCCAGCAACGGGTTCACGCCGGCATCGCCTACGTGCCCCAGGGCCGCGAGATCTTCCCGCGCCTCACTGTCGAGGAAAACCTGCTGATGGGCCTTTCGCGCTTCCCCGCCCGTGAAGCTCGGGAGGTACCGCCCTTCATCTACGAACTGTTCCCCGTGCTGGAACAGATGAAACAACGCCGTGGCGGTGACCTGTCCGGCGGCCAGCAGCAACAGCTGGCCATCGGCCGCGCCCTGGCCAGCCGCCCGCGCCTGCTGATCCTCGACGAGCCCACCGAGGGCATCCAGCCTTCGGTGATCAAGGAGATCGGCGCAGTCATCCGCCGCCTCGCCGAGCGTGGCGACATGGCAATCCTGCTGGTGGAGCAGTTCTACGACTTCGCCGAGGAGCTGGCCGACCAGTACCTGGTGATGGCCCGTGGCGAGATCATCCAGCGGGGGCGCGGTGAAAACATGCAGGCCGAAGGTGTGCGCGGGCTGGTAACCATTTAATCTGCAAGCAACAACCCTGCGAGACGCTGTCATGAGTCATGAAATCCGCGACGCCCTGCCTTCCGACGTGCCGGGCATCCTCGACATCTACAACGACGCGGTGCGCAACACCACGGCGATCTGGAACGAAACCCCGGTGGACCTGGCCAACCGCCAGGCCTGGTTCGATGCACGGGCGCAGCAGGGTTACCCGATCCTGGTGGCGGTGGATGAGAGTGGGGTGCTGGGCTATGCGTCGTTTGGCGACTGGCGGCCGTTCGAGGGTTTTCGCCTTACCGTTGAGCATTCGGTGTACATCCGCGGCGACCAGCGTGGCAAGGGGCTGGGGCCGGTGCTGATGGCGGCGCTGGTCGAGCGTGCGCGCGCGTGTGGCAAGCATGTGATGGTGGCGGCCATCGAGAGCGGCAATGCAGCGTCGGTGCGCCTGCACGAGCGGCTGGGCTTCGTGGTGACCGGGCAGATGCCGCAGGTGGGGGTGAAGTTTGGCCGGTGGCTGGACTTGACCTTCATGCAGCTGGTGCTGAACCCGGGGGCAGAACCAAGCTGAATTTGATTTTGCCTGTACTGGCCTCTTCGCGGGTAAACCCGCTCCCACAGGTACTGCACACATCTCAGGAATCGTGCGATCCCTGTGGGAGCGGGTTCACCCGCGAAGAGGCCGGGCCTGCAAACCTCACATCTGGGTAAACCTGCCCAACCGCTGCCTCAGCATGTTGTTCTCGCTGCGCAACTGCTGCACTTCCTGCAGCAGTTCCAGCGCCAGCGCCACCCCTTCCCACTCCAGTTCCAGCTCCTGATGCAGCTTCGCCGCGCGTTTGGCCAACAACGGCGCCTGATCGTCGAACAACCAGTCCTCCGGCGTTCGGCCGGAAGGTTCGACAATGCCGTGCTCGACGATTTCGATCACGCAGTCAGCCGTGATATCGGCCTCCTGACACAAGGTACGCATGTCCAGTTGAACGATCAGGGTGCTGCTCATGATCACTTACTCCATTGTGTCCTCGGGTTGAACGCAGCCTTCTCGGAAAGCTTGGTCCACAATTCGCGGGCAGACTCGTCGGATGCTGGCGGCATGACCACTTTCAGCTGCGCGTAAAGGTTGCCGCGCTCGCCACTCTTGTTGGCCAGGCCCTTGCCCGGCACGCGCAGGCGCTGGCCGCTCTGGCTGTCGGGGCGTATGGTGAGGTTGATCTTGCCGTCCAGGGTCGGCACGGCCACCTTGGCGCCCAGTGCTGCCTCCCACGGTGCCAGCGGCACGGTGATGATCAGGTCATGACCTTCGACATCGAACAGCGGGTGCGGTGCCATGCGAATGGTCAGGAACAGGTCGCCATTGGCCCCGCCACCACTGCCCGGCGCGCCCTGGCCCTTGAGGCGGATGCGCTCGCCGTCGGTCACCCCTGCCGGGATCTTCACGTTCAGGGTCTTGGTAGTGAAGCCGGTGCGCTGGCCCATGGCATTGGTCTGCGGCACCTGGAAGCTGATCTGCTTGGACTCCTTGCTCAGGGTCTCTTCAAGGAATACCGCCAGTTCTAGCTCCACGTCCTGCCCCCGCCTGCCGGCGCTGCGTTGCTGCTGCCGGGCACCACCGAACGGGTTGCCACCCCGGCCACCAAAGATCGAGCTGAAAAAGTCGGAAAAATCACCGCCTTCGAAACCACCGCCACCGCCGCGGCTTTCCCAGCCCGGTGGTGCCTGGAACGGCCGGCCATGCTGGCCGCCGTACTTGCGTATTTCGTCGAATTCGGCACGTTTCTGCGCGTCGCCCAGCACTTCGTAGGCCTCGTTGGCCTCCTTGAATTTTTCCTCGGCGTCGCGCTCCTTGCTGACATCGGGGTGATACTTGCGCGCCAGCTTGCGGTACGCGGCCTTGATCGCCTTGTCGTCCGCCGTGGGCTCTACGCCGAGTATCTTGTAATAGTCTTTGAAGTCCATCTATGGATCACCAATGTGAATGTGCGTGTTGCAAAAGAAGATAGGGGTCAAGCATAGCCTTTCAAGACCGCCTTGGGTTTGCTCCATGGCAGACGACCGGTCTTGATTCTGTAGCCAACTGGCATACACTGCGCGGCCGTTTTGCCTCCGGAAGCTCATTCCCCATGTCTGACGTATCCCCGGCCCGCGCCCTGGGCATCGACTTTGGCACCTCCAACTCCACGGTCGGCTGGCACCGCCCCGGCGTCGAGTCGCTGATTGCCCTGGAAGACGGCAAGATCACCTTGCCCTCGGTGGTGTTCTTCAACATCGAGGAGCGTCGCCCGGTATATGGCCGCCTGGCACTGCACGAGTACCTGGAAGGCTACGAAGGCCGCCTGATGCGTTCGCTGAAAAGCCTGCTGGGCTCCAAGCTGATCAAGCACGACACCAGCGTGCTGGGCAGCGCCCTGCCGTTCAAGGACCTGCTGGGCATGTTCATCGGCGAGCTGAAAAAACGCGCCGAGGCCGCTGCCGGGCATGAGTTCGAGCAGGTGGTGCTGGGCCGTCCGGTGTTCTTCGTCGACGAAGACCCGGCCGCCGACCAGGAGGCCGAGGACACCCTGGCCGAAGTGGCGCGCAAGATCGGCTTCAAGGATGTGTCGTTCCAGTACGAGCCGATTGCCGCGGCCTTCGACTACGAGTCGAGCATCAGCCGCGAAGAGCTGGTGCTGATCGTTGACATTGGCGGTGGTACCTCGGACTTCACCCTGATCCGCCTGTCGCCCGAGCGCCACCTGGTGGCCGAGCGCCAGAGCGACATCCTCGCCACCGGCGGCGTGCACATTGGCGGTACCGACTTCGACAAGCAGCTGAGCCTGCAGGGCGTGATGCCGCTGTTCGGCTACGGCAGCCGCATGAAGAGCGGCGCGCTGATGCCGACCAGCTATCACCTCAACCTCGCCACCTGGCACACCATCAACGCCCTGTACTCGCAGAAGTCGCAGCTGGCGCTGGGCAGCATGCGCTATGACATCGAGGACACGCTGGGCATCGACCGCCTGTTCAAGCTGATCGAAGAGCGTGCCGGGCACTGGTTGGCGATGGAAGTGGAGGCCAGCAAGATCGAGCTGACCGAGCAGCAGAGCCGCCACGTCGACCTCGGCCGCATCGAGCGCGAGCTGGGCGTGGACCTGTCACGGGCGCTGTTCGAGGGGGCTATCGAAGGGTTGCTGGAGCGGGTGCGTGGTAGCGTGAGCGAACTGCTGGTCAAGGCTGGAGTGAGCGAAACACAGGTCGATACGGTCTTCTTCACCGGCGGTTCCAGCGGGATTCCGGCGCTGCGCAACAGCGTGTCGGCGATGCTGCCGAATGCGCGGCATGTGGAAGGCAACATCTTTGGCAGCATTGGTAGCGGGCTGGCCATCGAGGCGCGCAAGCGTTACGGCGTAGCCTGAGCCATCCCTTTCACCTGTGCCGGCCTCTTCGCGGGTAAACCCGCACACAGGGTCCCCGCAAGTCTTGAGAGAAGTGGCGAACCTGTGGGAGCGGGTTTACCCGCGAAGAGGCCGGTACTGGTCAATAAAGAATCAGACCAGTTCGGCCCGCTTCAGCTCACTCTTCAGGTAGGCATAGTAGATCGGCCCCGCCACCACCCCCGGCAGCCCGAACGCCGCTTCGAACACCAGCATCGCCAGCAGCAGTTCCCACGACTTGGCACTGATCTGCCCGCCCACGATCCGCGCGTTGAGGAAGTACTCGACCTTGTGGATGACGATCAGGTAACCCAGCGCCGCCGCCGCCACCCAGATCGACAGCGACAGGCCGACGATGGTGATCAGGGTATTCGACATCAGGTTGCCGATCACCGGCAGCAGGCCCAGCAGGAAGGTCAGCACGATCAGCGTCTTGGTCAGCGGCAGGTGCACGTCGAACATCGGCAGCACCACGGCCAGGAAGATGCCGGTGAAGGTGGTGTTGAGCAGCGAAATCTTGATCTGCGCGAAGACGATGTTGCGAAACGCCTGCACCAGCAGGCTCAGGCGCTCGAACAGCGCCGCCGCCAGCGGCTTGCGCCGGGAGATGTCGGGGATGCGCTGCAAGGCGACGATGGCGCCAAGGATCATGCCGATCAACAGGGTGACGAACATGTGCGCCATGCCCTTGCCCACCAGCTGCAGGTCGCTCAGGTGGCTCTTGATCCAGTCACCGATGGCCACCTTGAACTCCGCCGCACTGGCCGGCAGGTAGCCTTCGATAAACGGCGGCAGCTGCCCGCGGGCGCGCTCCACCAGGGCCATGAACTTGTCCAGCGAAGCCCCGGGGTTTTCCGCCTCGTGCAGCAAAAAGCTGAAAGCACCGGCAAACAGCAGGGTCAGGGTGCTGACCACCAGCGTGCCGAGCAGCGCTACAGCCAACCAGCGGGCGCGCTGCCCGGCAATCAGCGGCTGCAGCCGCGGCGTGAGCATGTTGACCAGCTCGAACACCAGCAGGCCGGCCAGCAGGCTCGGCAGCAATTTCAGGGGCAACGCCAGCAACAGGCCGGCAAACACGATGATCCAGCTGGCCAGGGTGACCTGGCGGGGGGTGAAGGTCATACAGCCTCAACGGCAGACAACGGGAAAGACCCGCAGTCTGCCAGCCTTACGTCTGCAGGCATAGGCGCAGGTCATTTCTTCTTCAGGCAGTCGCTCATGAACGCTTTGCGCTCGTCACCCTTCAGGGCCTTGGTGGTGGCGTCGGCGTTGCAGGTTTTCATCTTTTCTTGCTGGGTTTGCGGCACATCCTTCTTCAGGCAGGTGCTCATGAAGGCTTTGCGCTCATCGCCCTTGAGGGCCTTGGCGGTGGCGTCGGCGTTGCAGGTTTTCATCTTTTCCTGCTGCGCGGTATTGGCGGCGAAGCCTTGGGCGCTGAACAACACCGCCAATACCAGTAAGGGGATTTGCAGCACTTTCATGGAGTAGTCTCCTTGGCTCCGCGCCCGATGCACGGGGGTCGAGCTGAGTGTAGCCAAGAATTTCAACGCCCTGCCCGTGCCTGGCGGCGGTATTGCTCGGGCGTGCACTGGGCCTGGCGCTGGAACATGGCGATGAACGCCGAGGCGCTACTGTAGCCCAGGTCGAAGGCGATGGCCTGGATCGGCTGGCCGGCCACCAGCGCTTCGATGGCGCGCAGAAAGCGCAGGCGCAGGCGCCATTCGCCAAAACTGATGCCCAGTTCACGCAGGAACTGGCGGGCCAGGGTACGTTCGCTGACATGCACCTTGGCGGCCCAGTCGGCTAGCGGGCGGTTGTCGCCCGGCTCGGCACCGAGGGCATCGAGCACCTGGCGCAAGCCTTCGCTGTGGGCAAACGGCAGGTAGCAGGCCTGGGTGGGCGCCAGCAGCAACTGGTCGAGCAGCACTTGCAGCAGGCGCTGGTCGCGCTCGCCCTCGGCCACCCGCAGGTCGCGCCGGGCGAAGTCGGCGAGGATGGCCTTGAGGATGTCGCTGATCATCAGGCTGCACGGTTGCTGCGGCAGTGCGGCGCACAGGCTGCGGTCCAGGTAGACCGAACGGTAGACGATGGCCTGCGGGTTGTAGCAGCCATGCTCGGTGTCGGGCGGCACCCACACGGCGTATTGCGGCGGCGACAGGAAGTGCTGGCCAGCGACCTCCAGGTGCATCACGCCGTGGGCGGTGTAGTTGAGCTGGCCCCAGGCGTGGCGATGCAGGGCGCTGCGGGTGTCGGCACCGAACTCGTCGTGACGGAAGTACACCGGGGCCGGGAGCCGGGTGAACTGGGGAATGTCGAGGTATTTGCGCGACATGCTGTCTGCTTTGCGGGGTGGGTTGTCTGGATAGGAGTATAGGCTTGTTGACAGACAGTTGATAATGGCTGCCATCGGGGCCTGCTGCGCAGGCCTTCGCGGGCAAGCCCGCGAAGGGCTGCAAAGCAGCCCCAACCCAAGCCCCAACGAGTAACCTGCTACATGAACTACCTGTTCCCCCTGACCGCCATCCTGATATGGGCCGGCAACACCGTGGTCACCAAGATGTCCGCCGGCGCCATCCACCCCGCCGAGATCGGCTTCTACCGCTGGCTGCTGGCCGCGCTGTTGTTCACCCCGTTCCTGCTGCCCGCCGTGTGGCGCAATCGCGCGGCCATTCGCCCGCACCTGGGCAAGGTTTTCGTGCTGGGCGTGCTGGGCATGGCGCTGTACCAGAGCCTGGCCTACTTCGCCGCCGGCATCACCAGCGCCACCAACATGGGCATCATCCTTTCGCTGATGCCACTGATGTCACTGGCACTGTCCATCGCCTGGCTGGGCCAGCGCCTGAGCTACGGCGCCCTGCTGGGCGCGCTGGTGTCATTTTTCGGCGTGCTTGAAGTGGTCAGCGCCGGCCACCCCGCCAGCCTGTTGCAACAAGGCCTGAACAGCGGCGACCTGCTGATGCTGGTGGCCACACTGGCCTACGCGCTGTACAGCTTCCTGCTGAAGAAATGGCAGCTGCGCCTGCCGCCGATGCAGCTGCTGTACCTGCAGGTGCTGGTAGCCATCGTCGTGCTGCTGCCGCTGTTCCTGCTGTCGGACAAGACTGGCCTGAACAGCCGCAACATCGGCCTGGTGCTGTACGCCTGCGTGCTGGCCTCGATGATCGCGCCCCTGGTATGGATGCAGGCCGTGCACCGCCTGGGGCCCAGCCGCACCACGCTGTTCTTCAACCTGCTGCCGCTGGTCACGGCACTGATCGCCGCCGTGGTGCTCGACGAGCAGCTGGCCCGCTATCACCTGGTCGGCGGCCTGCTGACCCTGGCGGGCGTGGTGCTGGCCGAGCGCTGGACCACACCGATCCGTCGTTAGAGCCCTGCCGCCTTGAGCCGGGCTGCATGTTCGGTGAACAGTCGCACCGGTTCGGCACCCTTGCCCACCGCACCAAGCGACTGGTTGACGATATCCAGGTGGTCGAGCGGGTAATCGTCGCCGATCACCTGCCCCAGGTGCGAACTGAAGCGCCCGACCATACCGTCGCAATGGCCCTTTTCCTTGACGAAACTGCGCGCGAACAGGCGGCAGAAGTGGCTGCTGCCGTCGAAACGGTTGCGCCGCTGGTCGGTCAGGCCGGGCTGCAAGGTGCCGGACCAGGAGTAATAGCGCACGCCATCGACCTCATAGGCCCCTTCCCCGCCCCAGGTGTCTGGCAACCCCTGTGGATAAGCCTGGTTGAACAGCGCCACCCCGGCGCTGGTCAACGACTGGTGCGAGGCGTGTACATCCAACGGCAGCGGGTCGCGGCGCCAGCCGGTTTCCAGCCACACCAGCAGCACGGCCAAGCCATGCAGCACAGCCTTCAGGATGCGCCCCTGCGGGGAATCGCCCGGTGCCGTACGCTCCAGGTAGTCGGCCAGTTCCGAGCCATGGTTGGGCCCCGCCACCGAAGTGACCGAAGCCACCCGCCCGGGCCGCCTGGCAGCCGCGTAGCGCGCGCTCAGGGCACCCTGGCTGTGGCCGATGAGGTTGACCTTTTCCGCTCCGGTGCGCAGGCAGATGTCTTCGATGATGGCCAGCAACTGCTCGCCGCGCACCTCACTGGAATGCAGTGGCGAAACCTGCACCGGGAACACCCGCGCCCCGCCCTTGCGCAGGGCCGGCACGATGCCGAACCAGTAAGGGTAGAGCACTACCCGGACAAAACCGAGCATGCCCGGCACCAGCACCAACGGGTATCGCGTGGCCAATTCCTGCTGCATTGCCCCAGCCCCTTTCCGTGGACGACCGGCCAACACTACAGCGGCCTTGATGACCATCGCAATCGAACTCCCGGCGCGCGCTGCGGTTCCAAACCACACATACCCTTTGCAAGGAGCGGGACCATGTACAAGCAGACCCTGGCAATCCTTCTGGCAAGCGCCACCCTCGCCGCCTGCGGCAGCCGCCCGGAAAACCCGGTGGACTACGTCACCTACCGCGACGAGCCGCTGGTCAAGCAGGTGGAAAAAGGCATGACCATGCAGAAAGTCATCGCCATCGGCGGCAGCCCGTCCAACGTGATCGACCTCCCCCATGGCGGCACCTGCAACGACTACATCCTCAACCACGATGGCCACCAGCAGCCCTACTACGTGCGCTTCGACGCCACCGGCCATGTCGACGCCAAGGGCTTCAAGACTTGCAAACAACGCGAAGAAGACAGCGACGCCGTCCACGGCGCCTGAGCCTTCCAGGCCATATCCATGACCACCCTGATGTTCCAGGAGATGAACATGAATGCGACTGAACTGACCGATGTGCAAACCCTGCGCGAACGTGCCCGCCAGCATGTCGAGCAAGGTGCGGTGACCGAGGGTTACGATGCTGATCGCCAACAGATCCTGCGCCTGCTCAATGATTCACTGGCCACCGAGCTGGTCTGCGTGCTGCGCTACAAGCGTCACTACTTCATGGCCAGCGGCATCAAGGCCAGCGTGGCTGCCGATGAATTCCTCGAGCATGCCAACCAGGAAGCCGAGCACGCCGACAAGCTTGCCGAACGGATCGTGCAGTTAGGTGGAGAGCCGGATTTCAACCCGGACAACCTGAGCAAGCGGTCTCATGCCCAATATGTGGCGGGTACTTCATTGAAGGAGATGGTGCTGGAAGACCTGGTGGCGGAGCGGATCGCCATCGATAGCTATCGCGAGATCATTCGGTACATTGGGGATAAAGATCCGACTACGCGGCGGATTTTTGAAGACATCCTCGCGCAGGAAGAAGAGCACGCGGACGATATGTCCGACCTGTTGCAAGGCTTGTGATTGCTGGGGGCGCTTTGCGCCCCATCGCGACACAAGGCCGCTCCTACAGAGGGATCGCGTCTCGGCAGATTTGCGCGATTCCCTGTAGGAGCGGCCTTGTGTCGCGATGGGCCGCGAAGCGGCCCCCTGCTATTTCCGCTCTTTCACCACCGCCGGCGCCTTGCCCGCCTTCATCTGCTGCAACAGCGGCGTGCACTGGTTGGGATCATCCCCGCTGCTAGGCGCAATCAGCGCCAGCAACCCCGCCGCCGGCCCGGCCACCACACCCAACGCCACCATCCCCGCCCCGCGCAACGCCAGCGGCACCGCCTGCACCCCGGCACTGGGCTTGGCGAACGGCCCGCGCACATACAGCGGCGAGCGCAGCGAGAACAGCCGCAGCCCTTTCGATTCAGGAGTAATTTTCAGGTCCAGCTGCTCCGTGGCGAAATTGGCCGTGCCGTTGATGTAGATAATCGCGTTCTCGGTATCGAAGATGAACAGGCGCGTGGTCGCCAGGCCATCCTTGATGCCCACGTCAGCCGCTGCACAGTTGATCTTCACATCCTCATCACCAAACAGCTTGCCGACCACATAGTTGCCCACGTTCAACCCGGCAATCTCCATCAGGCTGCGGCTGATGGCGCCATCGTTGATCAACATGCGCAGGTCGCCATTGGCCGTGCCCAGCAAGGCGGCCACCGAGTTGCCCCGGCCAGTGATATCGGCATCGCCATTCAACTCACCGAAGCTGGTCTGCATCGGCGCAAAGGAGGGGAACAACTGCTTGAGCTTGAAGCCCCGCGCCGTCAGCCGGGCACGCCCTTGCAACGGTACGTTGCGGCCATCCAGGCGGATCCTGGAAGCCAGGTTGCCGCCAGCCACGCCAAAACGCAGGGGCTCCAGGCGCAGCAGGCCGTCCTCCAGTATCACGTGGGCCGACAGGTCGTTGAACGGCAGTTGCGCGCTGTGCACGATGCGCTTGCCGGCGAAGGTGACGTCGGCGTCCATCGTGCGCCAGCGCTCGGTGCGGAACTCTTCCACCGGCAGCACCTTGCCCGCCGGCTGTTTGCTGGCACCCCCGCGGGCCTTCTGCTCGGCGTTGGAGTCGGCGCCGATCAGCGGCGCCAGGTCCTTGAACAGCAACTGGTTGGACACCAGGTTGCCGGACAGCTTGGGCCGTGGCTGGCTGGCAACGAAGGCCAGGTCGCCGTGGATATCGCTGTCACCGATCTTGCCGTTGAAGCCCTGGTAGTTGAAGGTCGCCCCTTGCTCCGCGTGCAGGTTGGCGCTGAGGTGGCCGTCGGTGGAATAGGCCGGGGTGTCAGGCAGGGTTACGCCGGTCAGCGGGTAGAGGTTGCCCAGGCTGGCCCCGGACAGGCGCAGGCGCAGGTCGAGGGCGCCGAGGTTGCGCGGGTCGGTCAGGGTGCCGGCGAGCACCACATGGGTGTCGGCGATGCGCACGTCAGCCTGCAGCGGGAACGGCTGGCTGGCGTCCTGCAGGGCCAGCAGGCCGCCGATCTTGCCGGTGCCGGACACTGGCTGGCCTTTGTAGCGGCCCTGGGCCTTGAGCCCGAAGGCGTAGTCCTGCGCGGCACCGGCCTTCTCGGCGCTGGCCTTGCCAACGATGTCGCTGAACGGGACAGGCTTGCCCAGCGGGTCGATCTGCACCTTCATGCTGGTTTTCAGGGTTTGGTCATCGAAGCTGACATTGCCCTGGTCGAAGCCGATGGCGCCAATGTCCAGCTGCCATTTGGAAGGCTCTGCGTTTTCATCCTTGGGGCCGAAGTCGAAGGCCCAGTTGGCGCGGCCATCGGCCAGGCGGGTGAGGCTGGCTGTAGGCTTGGTAAGGTCGATGCGCGGGATGCTGATCTGCTGGAACAGCAGCGGCAGCGGCGCCAGGCGGAACGCCACGCGCTCCAGGCCGACCATCTTCGGTTCCTTGAGCCACTCGGGGTTGCCCAGGGTCAGGTCTTCGGCAATGAAGTGCGGCCAGGGCACCCAGGCACGCCAGCCCCCCTCTTCTGGTTCGGTGCGCCAGTCCACGGCAAGGTTGCCATTGATCGCGAAGGGCCGCTGCAGGGCCTCGGATACTTTCTCGTTGAGCAGGGGCTTGACGCGGTTCCAGTCGAAGGTGGCGATCACCACCACCAGGATCGCCAGCAGGGTCAGCAGGCTGGTGAAGGTCCAGAGGAGGATTCTGGCGGGACGCGTCATTGCGTGATTCTCCTTGCGGTATGGCACAGAACAGGTGCAGCGGTGGCACTCAATATCTCGGACTGATGAAAACCCGTGGGGTTTTATCGATGGCGCCATGATAGCGAAGTTTTTCCTGGCCTTTTGCTCAGCAATTCGTCGCGCCAGGCTATACGTGTTACCCGTAATCTTCGCCATCAAATTGCCACCTTGCGGCCTGGAAAGTGCTGTCTAGAGCACCTTGAAACCTCTATCAATACGGTCGATTGTTACCATTACCCGTATGAACTTCTCTCTGGCGTTACCCGGCGTAGCATTGGCTCCGTACCCACTTTCCAGCCCCCGAGAGGAGCACCGAAATCATGAAACGCCATCTGCTGACCCTGACCCTGTCCATCCTGGCCGCCAACGCTTTTGCCCTGCCAGCCGACGAGCAACACCTGACCGCCGAATCGCGCTCCAGCGCTGCCGAAATCGCCCAGCCGCTGAAAACCGTTGCCGAAGGTGGCGCTGATCGCCTGATCGAACGTAGTGGCCGTGTTGCCGAAGGTGGCTCCGATCGCCTGATCGAACGTAGTGGCCGTGTTGCCGAAGGTGGCTCCGATCGCCTGATCGAACGTAGTGGCCGTGTTGCCGAAGGTGGCTCGGATCGCCTGATCGAACGGAGTGGCCGCGTTGCCGAAGGTGGCTCCGATCGCCTGATCGAACGTAGTGGCCGTGTTGCCGAAGGTGGTTCCGATCGCCTGATCGAACGTAGTGGCCGTGTTGCCGAAGGTGGCTCGGATCGCCTGATCGAACGGAGTGGCCGTGTTGCCGAAGGCGGCTCGGATCGCCTTATCGAACGTAGTGGCCGCGTTGCCGAAGGTGGCTCCGATCGCCTGGTTGAACTCAGCCGTGTGAGCTGATCACCATGGCCGAAAAGAACAACCTCTGTCACAACGCTTGCTCCCCTCCAGGCCCGGTCCATTGACCGGGCTTTGTTTTTTTAACTAGAGTGCCCAGCCTTACCGCCACAGAAGCCCGCACCATGCTGCCGCGCGCCGAACAGAAGCTACAGACCCGCCAGGCCCTGCTCGATGCCGCCTGCCAGCTCATGGAGAGTGGCCGTGGTTTCGGCAGTATCAGCCTGCGCGAAGTGGCGAAGACGGCCGGCATCGTACCCACCGGCTTCTACCGGCATTTTTCCGACATGGACGCCCTGGGCCTGGCCCTGGTTGCCGAGGTCGACACTACCTTCCGCCAGACCATCCGCCTGGTGCGCCAGAACGAATTCGAACTGGGTGGCATCACCGACGCCTCGGTGCGCATCTTCCTCGACGTGGTCGCCGCCCACCGTGCGCAGTTCCTGTTCCTCGCCCGTGAGCAGTACGGCGGTTCACAGGCCGTACGCCAGGCCATTGCCCGCCTGCGCCAGGACATCAGCGACGACCTGGCCACCGACCTGGCGCGGATGAAGCGCTGGCAGCACCTGGACAGCGCCGCGCTGGCGGTGATGGCCGATCTGGTGGTGAAAACCGTGTTCGCCACCCTGCCAGAGCTTATCGACAGCCCCGAAGCGGGTTATCCACAGGCGTTGACGCCGCAGGAAAAGATCACCCAGCAGTTGCGCTTCATCTTCGTGGGGGCGCGGCATTGGCAGGGGCTTGGCAACCCGAGCTGATCGGTAGCCTGTGCCGGCCTCTTCGCGGGCATGCCCGCTCCCACAGGTACCCCGCATTGCTCGAACCTTGTGGTGATCCTGTGGGAGCGGGCGTGCCCGCGAAGAGGCCGGCACAGACTACCCACAACCCCAGTTCTGCTACCATGGCGCCCTGCCCGACAGCGACGAGCGCCGAAATGTCCGACCCCCGCCCCACCCTGCCCGAACTGGCCCGCTTCAACCAGCACTTCGCCGAACGCATCGTGCCGTTGTGGCAAGGCCCGGGCTGGAACGCCGACATGGCCCTGCCCTACGAGGCCCTGGACGCCCAGCACCAGCCATTGCCGGTGCAGCGCTACCGGGCCATGGCCTGCGCGCGTCAGCTGTACCTGTTCAGCAGCCGCATCGGGCAACCGGGCGCAGCCGAGCGTGCGGCCGCCTTGTTCCGCTCGCTGCAGAAGCACTTCCACGACGCCGAACACGGCGGCTGGTTCTACAGCATCGACGCCCAGGGCAAACCGCTGGACCGGCGCAAGGACCTCTACACCCACGCCTTCATCGTCTTCGCCTGTGCACATTACTGGGGCAAGGTGCGTGAAAACCTGGTGGAGTCCACGCTGAACGCCGCGCTGGACATCATCGACCAGCAGTTTGCCCGCGACGACGGCCTGTACGAAGCCAGCCTCGCTGAAGACTGGGCCGACCTTGGCAGTGGCCCGCTGCAGAACCCGCAGATGCACCTGGCCGAAGCCTTCCTGCAGGTGCTGGCGGTGCGTGACGACGAGCATGCCCAGCAGTCGTTGCTGCACCTGTGCGCGGCGCTGCAGGAACACTTCATCGACCCCGCCCACGGCCTGATGCTGGAAAAGCCACGCGGCACTGTGGATAACTGGTTCGAGCCGGGGCACCAGTTCGAGTGGTTCTACCTGCTGCATACCTCGCCACTGCTGCGAGATACGCCGCTGCATGCGTCCATCGACCGGGCTTTCGGCTACGCCGAGCAGTACGGGGTGAAGGACACCGCGGTACTGGCGATGCTGGATGTGGATGGCCAGGTGCTCGACGCCACCCAGCGGATCTGGGCGCAGGCGGAATACCTGCGGGCGCTGGTGTTGCGGACAGGGGACGAGGCGAAGCTGGCCGGGCAGTTGCAGGCGCTGGAAGCGCGGTTCCTGCGTGAGGCGGGCTGGTATGAGTGCCGGGATGGGCAAGGTAGTGTCAGCCGGCATGATATGCCTTCTACTACGCCCTATCACTTGGCGACTTGCCTGGAAGGGTTGCAGCGCCTGAGCTGACGCATTCGCGGGTGAACCCGCTCCCACAGGGATAGCGCCTGCTCCGAAACCGGTGCAGTACCTGTGGGAGCGGGTTTACCCGCGAAGAGGCCCTCGGATCAGCCTTTGACCGATCGGTCGATCGAGAACCCTGCCCAGTCCTGGCTCACCGGCATCAGCTCCAGGCTGTTGATGTTGATATGCGCCGGCTGGTTGAGGATCCAGAAGATGGTCTCGGCAATGTCCTGCGGCTGGATCGGCTCGGCACCGGCATAGGTGGCGTCGTATTTGGCCTGGTCACCGCCGAAGCGCACCAGCGAGAACTCGCTCTCGCACAGGCCCGGCTCGATATTGCTCACGCGCACGCCCGTACCCCGCAGGTCGCAGCGCAGGCTCAACGAGAACTGGCCGACGAAGGCCTTGGTGCCGCCGTACACGTTGCTGCCCGGGTACGGGTAGTTGCCCGCCACCGAACCTACGTTGAGGATCGACGCCCCACGGCCATGGGCGATCAGCCGTGGCAGCAGCAGGCGGGTGGTGTACATCAGGCCCTTGATGTTGGTGTCGACCATGGTTTCCCAGTCGTCCAGGCTGCAGTTCTGCGCCGCGTCCACACCCAGCGCCAGGCCTGCGTTGTTGACCAGGCCGCGCAGCTTGTCGAAGCCGGCCGGCAGGCTGGCGATGGCCTGCTCCATGGCCTTGCGGTCACGCACGTCAAGCACCAGGCCATGTACTTCGGTCTTGGCCGACAATTCGGCGCACAGGGCGTCCAGGCGCTCCTTGCGGCGGCCAGTGAGCACCAGCTTCCAGCCGGCTTCGGCGAAGCGGCGGGCAGTGGCCTCGCCGAAACCGGAAGTCGCGCCAGTGATGAATACGGTGGACGTCATGCTCTGTTCCTCACGGTGGATTGTCATCGGCAGGCTTGCAGCATGCCCGCGCCGGGCGCTTGCAGCAACCCGCCCGGGGCACTGTTCATTTTTTGATCATATGCGGCAAACCCTTGCAGCAGAGGGCTCGGCACCAGCTATGCGCATGTTATCCACAAGGCTTTCCCCACGGATTGGGGGCAACTTGTCCACGGTGCGGAACCCTTTCAGCGACCTGTGGTCGGTGGATATCTTTTCGGTGATGGCGCAAGGCTTTCAAGCATGCCGTCTGCAGCGGTCTGTCCAAGGTTTTTTCACAGGGTTATCCACAGGTTTTGCGCGAGCCTTGGAATGAATGCAGGGCTTTGAAAAACCTGGGAAAATCATCCACAAGGTGCCTGTGATCAAAAAATGATCATGAAGCTGCAGGGCTTGGTATCAAAGGGCTTGAGCGAGATGCCACCATGTTTTCCACAGGCGGTTCCACATTATCCGTGGAAAAAAATGGTCCTGTGGAAACAAGGGTTTGTAGAGGGGTTGTGGAGTAATTGGGGAGAGGTGTTCAAAAGGTTGTCCACATTGGCTTCGGGGGCCGCTTTGCGGCCCATCGCGACGCAAGGCCGCTCCCACAGGCCGCAAAGCGGCCCCCGAATGCAACTCAATGCCCGCCGAGATAGGCGTTGCGCACTTCCTCGTTGACCAACAGCTCCTGCCCCGTGCCGCTCATGCGTATCTGCCCGTTGACCATCACATAAGCCCGGTCCGACAGTTTCAGCGCATGGTTGGCGTTCTGCTCCACCAGGAAGATGGTCATCCCGGTCTTGGCCAATTCACGCAAGGTCGAGAAGATCTGCTTGACCACGATTGGCGCCAGCCCCAGCGATGGCTCATCCAGCAGCAACAACTTTGGCCGGCTCATCAGCGCGCGGGCAATGGCCAGCATCTGCTGCTCGCCACCGGACATCGTCATGGCCCTCTGGTTACGCCGCTCTTTCAGACGCGGGAACAGCTCGTACATGCGCTGCATGTCTTCGTCGGCATGCTTGTCGCCGATGGGGATGGTACCCATCATCAGGTTCTCCTCGACGGTCATGTCGGGGAACACCCGGCGCCCTTCCGGCGACTGGGCGATGCCGTTGGAAGCGATGTAGTGCGACGACTTGCGAGTGATGTCGGTGCCGCGGTACACGATATGCCCCGACGCCGCCCGCGGCTGGCCGAAGATCGACATCAGCAGGGTCGACTTGCCGGCACCGTTGGCGCCGATCAGGCTGACCGTCTCGCCCTCGTTGATGTGCATCGAGACCTTTTTCAGCGCCTGGATCGGGCCGTAGAACACGTCCAGGTCCTTCAGTTCGAGAATGGGTGCACTCATACCAGTTCCTCTTCATCGGCACCCAGGTAGGCGGCGATCACCGTCGGGTTGTGGCGGATATCCTGCGGCGCGCCTTCGGCAATCACGTTGCCGTGGTCGAGCACCACGATATGGTCGGAAATGCTCATGACCATGCCCATGTCGTGTTCGATCAGCACCACGGTGATGTCGTGCTCGTCGCGCAGCACGCGGATCATGCGGCTGAGAGCTTCGGTTTCCTGTGGGTTCAGGCCAGCCGCCGGTTCGTCCAGGCAGATGATCTTCGGCCGCGTGCACATGGCCCGGGCGATTTCCAGGCGGCGCTGCTGGCCGTACGACAACTCGCCAGCCAGGCGGTTGGCGCAATCGACCAGGTCGACCACCTCCAGCCAGTAGAACGCGTGGTCCAGCGCGTCACTCTCGGCCTTGCGGTAGGCCTTGGTGTTGAGCACCCCGGCCAGCAGGTTGCGGTTGACCCACATGTGCTGGGCCACCAGCAGGTTCTCCACCACCGACATTTCCTTGAACAGGCGAATGTTCTGGAAGGTGCGTGCCAGGCCGGCGCGGTTGACCAGGTGGGTACCGCCGAACATCTTGTAGTACATGCGGTTGGCAAAGCGCGCCGGCGAGACGAAGTCCGCCACCTGGAAGCGCTCGCCGAGCAGCTGGATGACATTGGTGTGGCTGCCGCGCACGTTCAGCTCGATGCGCCCGCCACTGGCCTTGTAGAACCCGGTCAGGCAGTTGAACACGGTGGTCTTGCCCGCACCGTTGGGGCCGATCAGGGCGAAGATCTGGTTGCGCCGGACCTTCAGGCTGACATCGCTGAGCGCCTTGATGCCACCGAACTGCATCATCAGGTTGTCGACCGAGAGAATGATATCGTCGCTCATGGCGCCACTCCTTTACGCGGGGTCACACCGGTACGGCTGATGCGGATCAGCCCACGCGGTCGCCAGATCATCATCAGCACCATCAGCACACCGAACAGCAGCACGCGGTATTCGGAGAAGCTGCGCAGCAGCTCGGGCGCCACGGTCAGCACGAAGGCCGCGATCACCACACCTACGGTCGAGCCCATCCCACCGAGCACTACGATGGCGAGGATCAGCGCCGACTCGAAGAAGGTGAACGACGACGGGTTGACGAAGCCCTGGTAGGTGGCAAAGAACACCCCGGCCAGGCCGGCGGTGGAGGCACCCAGGGTAAACGCCGAAAGCTTGACCAGCACGTGGTTCAGGCCCATCGAGCGGCAGGCGATCTCGTCTTCGCGTAGCGCTTCCCAGGCACGGCCGACCGGCATGCGGGTCAGGCGATGCTTGATGTACAGCACGGCCAGCACAACGATGAACAGCACTGCGTAGATGAACACGAACTTGAGATTGGCGTTGTAATCGAAGCCGAAGAACTCGTGGATCGGTACCCCACCGTCCTTGGCCCTACGGCCGAACTCCAGGCCGAAGAAGGTCGGCGCCGGTGCCGGCATGCCGTTCGGGCCGCCGGTGAACGACAACCAGTTGTTCAGCACCAGGCGGATGATCTCGCCGAAGCCCAAGGTCACGATCGCCAGGTAGTCGCCGTGCATCCGCAACACCGGGAAGCCGAGTATGCACCCCGCCAGCGCCGCGGCGATGGCCGCCAGTGGCAGCACGCTCCAGAAGCCCAGGCCAAGGTACTGGTAACCCAGCGCCAGGCCGTACGCACCGATGGCATAGAACGCCACGTAGCCCAGGTCGAGCAGGCCGGCCAGGCCGACCACGATGTTCAGCCCCAGGCCCAGCAGCACGTAGATCAGACCGAGGATGACCACGGTCAGCAGGTACTTGTTGGCGAAGATCGGGAAGACGATGGCAATCACCACCAGCGCAGGGATGATATAGCGCAGCCGCGATACGTAGTCCGGCGCGCGTACATGCACGCCCGAGCCACCGCTTTCGAACCCCTGGAGCATGCGCGAGCCGGCGGCCGTCTGCAGGTACAGGCTGAGCAGGAAGCGCCCCAGCATCACCCCGCCGACCAGCCAGGCCACACGCCGCGGCTCGGCATTGAAGGTGTAGCCGTCGAGCACCACGCCGACCACAGGGCCAAACACGATGAGTGCCAGCAGGCCGGCGACGATGGTCTCCAGCAGGCTGCGTTTGATGTCGAAACTTCTGGTTTCAGTAACGGAGGCAGTTTTGGCAATGGACATGTTCACACCTTAGCCACGAGCGGGCGACCCAGCAGGCCTTGTGGGCGGAAGATAAGGATCATCACCAGCAGCGAGAAGCTGAACACGTCCTTGTAGTCGGAGTTGATCAGGCCAGAGAACAGCGACTCGGAAATACCCAGGATGATCCCGCCGAGCATGGCGCCAGGCAGCGAGCCGATACCGCCGAGCACCGCGGCGGTGAACGCCTTGATGCCGATGATGAAGCCGGCGTAGAAGTCGAAGGTGCCGTAGTTCATGGTGATCAGCACGCCGGCCAGGGCGGCCATCACCGCACCGATGACGAACACGTAGGAGATCACCCGGTCGGTGTTGATGCCCAGGATCGAGGCCATCTTGCGGTCTTGCTGGGTGGCACGGCACATGCGGCCGAGCTTGGTGTACTTGATCACGTAGGTGAGCAGGCCCATGCCAACGAAGGCTGCCACCAGGATGAAGATTTTGGTGTAGGTCAGTTGCACGAAGCCGGTGCCCACTTCGACACGCCAGGCACCTTCCAGCAGGGTTGGCACGCCTTGCTGGCGGGCGCCCTGGCTGATCTGCGCGTAGTTCTGCAGGATCAGCGAGATGCCGATGGCACTGATCAGCGGTGCCAGGCGGGTGGAGTTGCGCAGGGGTTTGTAGGCGATGCGTTCGATGGTGAAGCCGTACACGCCGGTGACGACGATGGTGAACAACAGGGTGCCCAGCATCAACAGGGGGAACGACTCGATACCGAAATATGCCAGCAATGCCAGGCTGATCGCCGCGAGGTACGCGGAAATCATATACACCTCGCCGTGCGCGAAGTTGATCATGCCGATGATGCCATAGACCATTGTGTAGCCGATGGCGATCAGGCCATAGACCGACCCGAGGGTCAGGCCGTTGACCAGTTGCTGCAGGAAAATACCATCCATAACGCAATCTCACCTGATTGAGATTGCACGAGCGCCGACCACGGCGGGCCTGGGACAAGGCGGCCCTCGCAGCGCAGTACTGTGCAGATCTACGGATAAAGACAGGTACCGCGGGGCTTTGGCCCGGGGGCTGACGCGCCCGGGCCGTGGGCCGTTGTTATTTTTGTTTTTCCAGCTGGTGGTACTTGCCTTGGGCATCCCACTGGTAGACCACATAGTCGGACACGGTCAGGTCACCCTTCGAGTCCCACTTTTTCTCGCCCATGACGGTCTGCACCGGGTTGGCCTTGAGCCACTTGGCAGCGTCTTCGCCCTTGTTCGACTTGGCGCCGTTGAACGCGGCAGCCAGGGCCTGCAGCGAGGCGTAGGCGTACAGGGTGTAGCCTTCAGGTTCGGTACCGGCCTTGCGGAACTCCTCCACCACCGCCTTGCTGTCCGGCAGCAGGCGCGGGTCGGCGCCGAAGGTCATGTACACACCATCGACGTACTGCGCGCCGCCGGCGGTGGACACCAGTTCGTCGGTGACGATGCCGTCATCGGACATGAACTTGACGTCCTTCAGGCCCTGCTCGCGCAGCTGGCGTACCAGCGGGCCGGCTTCCGGGTGCAGGCCGCCGAAGTAGACCACGTCGGCACCGGTGGAACGGATCTTGGTGACCACGGCGCTGAAGTCCTTCTCGCCGCGGGTCAGGCCTTCGTACAGCACCGGTTTGACGCCGCGTTTCTCCAGCTGTGCCTTGGTCGCGTCGGCCAGGCCCTGGCCGTAGGTGTCCTTGTCGTGCAGCACCGCGACTTTCTTGCCCTTGAGCACGTCGACGATGTAGTCGCCGGCGACGATGCCCTGCTGGTCGTCACGGCCACACATGCGGAACATGGCGCCCAAGCCGCGCTCGGTGACCTGTGGGTTGGTGGAGCCCGGGGTGATGGCGATGACGCCAGCCTCGTCATACACCTCGGAGGCCGGGATGGTGTTGGAGGAACAGAAGTGGCCGACCACGCCGATCACCTTGTCCTGGTCGACCAGACGGTTGGCCACGGCCACGGCCTGCTTCGGCTCGCAGGCGTCATCGCCCTTGACCAGCACGATTTTCTCGCCGTTCACGCCACCGGCGGCGTTGATCTTGTCGGCCGCTGCCTGCGCACCTTTCATGTACTGCTCGCCAAACGCTGCGTTAGCCCCGGTCATCGGGCCCGCTACACCGATCTTGACGTCGGCCTGAACATACGAAGAAACACCCAGTGCCGTAGCTACGGCCAGAGCCAGGAAACCTTTCTTGTAAAACGTCTGCGACATGAGGTGGTGCTCCTAGAGTTTTTTTGGTTGGCACTACAACTTCTCAGCCCTGTGCTCTGAGCAAGGGCCGTGCCATAGGTTTTGTCTTCCGGGAAAACACACTGTACAGGTTGCCGGCAGGCGACCGACGGCCTTTTCTTTATTGAGCGTGCAACCGTCTGCCACGCGGCAGGCGCCACCACACGTACAGACAAGGAGCAACCATCGAGTGCCATCATTGCAACCCTGGCAAGTGTTTACGTGCAACCGCCCTGTAACAGCGGACGTCACCGAACTGCACACAGCTGGTGCGCGACTGCTACAGGCGGCACCGTTTCAAGGCTAGCTGGTGCACGAAAAAACACCTCTGTTTTGGCAGTTCCGGCCCTATCGCCGGCAAGCCAGCTCCCACAGGAACACTGCAAATTTCGGCCGTGTGGGTTACTTGTGGGAGCTGGCTTGCCGGCGATAGGGCCGCAACAGGCACAACAAGGCCGAAAAGGCTGGCACAATGTCCGCCATTCGCCGCTTCCGGAGCCCCATTGATGAGCGAGAGCGCATTCGCCGAGCGCATCGTGCACAACCTGCTCGACACCGACTTCTACAAACTCACCATGATGCAGGGCGTGCTGCACAACTACCCGGACGCCGACGTCGAGTGGGAATTCCGCTGCCGCAACGGCGAGGACCTGCGCCCCTACCTCGGCGAGATCCGCAACCAGCTCGAACTGCTCAGCGACCTCACCCTGGATGACGGCCAGCTGGCCTTCCTCGAACGTATCAGCTTCCTCAAGCCTGACTTCCTGCGCTTTCTGCGCCTGTTCCGCTTCAACCTGCGCTACGTACGCCTGGGGATAGAAAACGACCAGCTGTTCCTGCGCCTGAAAGGCCCGTGGCTGCATGTGATCCTGTTCGAAGTGCCGCTGCTGGCGATCATCAGCGAAGTGCGCAACCGCCATCTGCACCCGCGCATGCGCCTGGCCGAGGCCCGCGACCAGCTGTACCGCAAGTTCGACTGGCTGCGCGCACATGCCAGCGACGATGAACTGGCCGAACTGCAGGTGGCAGACTTCGGCACCCGCCGGCGCTTTTCCAGCCGTGTGCAGGAAGAAGTGGTGCGTGTGCTGCGCGACGATTTCCCGGGCCGCTTCGTCGGCACCAGCAACGTCGACCTGGCATGGAAACTGGATATCAAGCCGCTGGGCACCATGGCCCATGAATGGATCATGGCCCACCAGCAACTCGGCCCGCGACTGATCGACAGCCAGATCGCCGCGCTGGACTGCTGGGTGCGCGAGTACCGCGGCCTGCTCGGCATCGCCCTGACCGACTGCATCACCATGGATGCCTTCCTCGGCGATTTCGACCTGTACTTTGCCAAGCTGTTCGATGGCCTGCGCCACGACTCGGGCGAACCGGTGGCCTGGGCGGAAAAGGCCATTGCCCATTACCAGAAACTGGGTATCGACCCGATGACCAAGACCCTGGTGTTTTCCGACGGTCTCAACCTGACCCGCTCGCTGGAAATCTTCCGTGCCCTGCGCGGTCGCATCAACGTCAGCTTTGGCATCGGCACCAACCTGACCTGTGATATCCCGGGCGTGGCCCCGATGAGCATCGTGCTTAAAATGACCGACTGCAACGGCGCGCCGGTGGCGAAGATCTCGGACGAAGCCGCCAAGACCCAATGCCGCGACGAGAACTTCGTCGCCTACATGCGCCATGTATTCAAAGTCCCCAGCAAGGAGTAACCCATGCAAGCGGTTCAGCAAGAGATTGCCCAGGCGCTGAAGGTACAGCCGCCATTCGCCGACGCCGCCGCGCTCGAGGCCGAAGTCGCCCGGCGCGTGGCGTTCATCAAGGATTGCCTGGCCAACGCCCGGCTCAAGACCCTGGTGCTGGGCATCAGCGGCGGCGTCGACTCGCTGACCGCCGCCCTGCTCGCCCAGCGCGCCATCAACGAGCTGCGCGCCGAAACCGGCGACAAGGCCTACACCTTCATCGCCGTGCGCCTGCCTTACCAGGTCCAGCATGACGAGCATGACGCCCAGGCGTGCCTGGAAGTGATCAAGGCCGACGAAGTACACACCGTGGATATCGCCCCGGCAGTACGGGCGCTGGCGGCTGAAGTGGTGGAGTTGAAGAACGGCTCGCCGACGCTGGTGGACTTCGTGGTCGGCAACGTCAAGGCGCGTACCCGCATGGTCGCCCAGTACACCATCGCCGGTGCCCGCGCGGGCCTGGTGATCGGCACCGACCACGCCGCCGAGGCGGTGATGGGGTTCTTTACCAAGTTCGGTGATGGTGCCTGCGACCTGGCGCCGCTGAGCGGGCTGGTGAAGAACCAGGTGCGGGCGATTGCGCGCAGCTTCGGTGCGCCGGAGTCACTGGTGGAGAAGGTGCCGACTGCGGACCTGGAAGACCTGGCGCCGGGCAAGCCGGACGAAGCCTCCCATGGCGTGACCTACCAGCAGATCGATGCCTTCCTGCATGGGCAGCCGGTTGACCAGGAAGCGTTCGATATCATCGTCGCCACCTACCGCAAGACCCAGCACAAGCGCGAACTGCCGTTCGCCCCTTGATAAGGCTATAGACGGACCTGTGGGAGCGGGTTCACCCGCGAATGCCATGGTGAAGCCACCGACGCATTCGCGGGTGAACCCGCTCCCACAGGGCTCACCGTCAGCCTTTGATTACTTGACGACGACCTTGCCCTTCATCATCGAGATGTGGCCCGGGAAGGTGCAGAAGAAGCTGTAGTCGCCACCGGCTTCCAGCTTGGTAGCGTCGAACTTCACCTCGGTCTCCTTCTCAGGAGCACCAATCATCTTGGTGTGGGCGATGATCGCGGCGTTGTCAGCTTTGATGTAGTCCTTTTCCAGCCCCTGGCTCATGCCTTCGGTGGCAATGCCCTGCATGTCGGCAGTCTTGCTGATCACCAGGTTGTGGCCCATTACGTTCTTCGGCAGGTTGCCGGAGTGGGTCAGTTTGACGGTGAATTCCTTGCAGCTCTTGTCGACAGTGATTTCCTTGGTGTTGTAGGACATCTGGTCGGTGGAGTCGACAGTCACCGAGCACTCGGCTGCGAAGACAGAAGCGCTGGCGAGGGTCAGCAGGGATACCGCTACAGCTTTCGCAAACATCATGAATCTCCTTGGCAGGGTTTTATCAATTGCGAGACTGCCTGAAACCGTTCAGCCCCTTGCTGATATGGGTCAAGGGGCTGTCAAGAGGCCAGCCAGTAGAATTGTTCAATGGATTGTATACAACCAATCTAAGGGCACATCATGCCCTTTTATTGGACGATGGGACAACCTCTCATTTAGGAGCAATACGAAATGACCCTTGGTAGCCTGATGAACAGCCTGCTGGCGGCCTACGCCCATGGAGCGACCGGCGCCATCTGCGAATTCTCCCGACCGGAGTGAAACCAGCCTTGGAACTGTAGGACATGGGCCTTACCCTGTCAGCCTGAGTGACTGGAGATGAGCAATGCCCGTACGTTCCGTTTGTGTGTTCTGCGGCGCCAGCATTGGTGCCAACCCTGCCTACCGTGAAGCAGCCATCGCCCTGGGCCAGGCGATTGCCCGTCGCGGCCTGACCCTGGTCTATGGCGGTGGCGCGGTCGGCCTGATGGGCACCGTCGCCGACGCGGCCATGGCGGCCGGTGGCGAAGTGATCGGGATCATCCCCCAGAGCCTGATGAATGCCGAAATCGGCCACAAGGGCCTCAGCCGCCTGGAAGTGGTCGACGGCATGCACGCGCGCAAGGCACGCATGGCCGAGCTGAGCGATGCCTTCATCGCCCTGCCCGGTGGGCTGGGTACGCTGGAGGAGTTGTTCGAGGTATGGACCTGGGGGCAATTGGGCTACCACGCCAAGCCGCTGGGGCTGCTGGATGTGAACGGCTTCTACGAGAAGCTGGGCGGGTTCCTCGACCATATCGTCGAAGAAGGCTTCGTGCGGCCGCAGCATCGGGCGATGTTGCTGCTGGGGCAGCAGCCTGATGAGCTGCTGGACGGGATGGACAGCTTTGTTGCGCCGGTGGCGCCGAAGTGGGTCGACAAGAAGCCCGACTGATCTCGATTGATGGGCCTGACACCTAACCTGTGGGAGCGGGTTTACCCGCGAATACGTCGGTAAATCCACCATCGCATTCGCGGGTAAACCCGCTCCCACAGGGTTCTATGCCAGGCTCTCGATCAACGCGGGATCACTGGCTGACGCGGCTTCTTGTTGCCCTTGCCACCCTTGGCCGCTTCCTTGCGCTCCTTGGCCGCCTGCTGGTTACGCGCAAACGCTTCGGCCTTGGCTTTTTCACGCTTGTCCCACGGCTTGCTGCCATCACTGCCACGCGGCGGCAGGCCGGTGTGCTGGGTAAGAACCTTCTGCTCCTTGCCCACCTTGTGGCTACCCGCAGGGGTCGAGTTCTTGCGGCGTGCACTCTGGTAGGTATCGGTCTGCGGCTGGTGCAGCGGGATCAGCTGGTGCTTGCCCGGCCCGATCAGGTCGGCGCGACCCATGCGCTGCAACGCCTCACGCAGCATCGGCCAGCCCTTCGGGTCGTGGTAACGCAAGAACGCCTTGTGCAGGCGGCGCTGCTCCTCGCTCTTGACGATATCCACACCTTCGCTCTTGTAGGTCACCTTGCGCAGCGGGTTCTTGCCCGAGTGGTACATGGCCGTGGCCGAGGCCATCGGCGACGGGTAGAACGCCTGCACCTGGTCGGCACGGAAGCCGTTGCCCTTCAGCCACAGGGCCAGGTTCATCATGTCTTCGTCGGTGGTGCCCGGGTGCGCGGCGATGAAGTACGGGATCAGGTACTGTTCCTTGCCCGCCTCTTTCGAGAACTTCTCGAACATGCGCTTGAAGCGGTCATAGGTGCCGATGCCCGGCTTCATCATCTTGTCCAGCGGGCCACGCTCGGTGTGCTCCGGGGCAATCTTCAGGTAACCGCCGACATGGTGGGTGACCAGTTCCTTGACGTACTCCGGCGACTCCACCGCCAAGTCATAACGCAGGCCAGAGGCAATCAGGATCTTCTTCACACCCGGCAGGGCACGAGCCTTGCGGTACAACTCGATCAGCGAGCTGTGGTCGGTGTTGAGGTTTTCGCAGATGCCCGGGAACACGCACGACGGCTTGCGGCAGTGCTTCTCGATGTCATGGCTCTTGCAGGCGATGCGGTACATGTTGGCAGTCGGGCCGCCAAGGTCGGAGACCACGCCGGTGAAGCCCGGCACCTTGTCACGCATCTCTTCGATTTCGTGCAGGATCGACTCGTGCGAGCGGTTCTGGATGATGCGGCCTTCGTGCTCGGTGATCGAGCAGAAGGTGCAGCCACCAAAGCAGCCACGCATGATGTTCACCGAGAAGCGGATCATCTCGTAGGCCGGGATGCGCTCCTTGCCGTAGGCCGGGTGCGGCACACGGGCATAGGGCATGCCGAACACGTAGTCCATTTCCTCGGTGCTCATGGGGATGGGTGGCGGGTTGAACCACACATCCACTTCGCCATGCTTCTGCACCAGGGCGCGGGCGTTGCCCGGGTTGGTCTCCAGGTGCAGCACCCGGTTGGCATGGGCATAGAGTACCGGGTCGTTACGCACCTTCTCGAACGACGGCAGGCGGATCACCGACTTTTCCCGGGTCATGCTCGGGCTGTCGAGAATCTGCACGACCTTGGCTTCGTTCGGGTCCTCCTGGTCGCCCTTGGCCTGCTCGATGGCACAGGCCTGGGTGTCCTGGGTATTCACGTACGGGTTGATGATCTTGTCGACGCGGCCCGGGCGGTCGATGCGGGTCGAATCGATCTCGTACCAGCCCTGAGGCGTGTCACGACGCACGAAAGCAGTGCCGCGCACATCGGTGATGGTCTCGATCTTCTCGCCGTTGGACAGGCGCTGGGCCACCTCGACCACCGCGCGCTCGGCGTTGCCGAACAGCAGGATGTCGGCGCTGGCATCGATCAGGATCGAGTGGCGGACCTTGTCCTGCCAGTAGTCGTAGTGGGCGATGCGGCGCAGCGAGGCCTCGATGCCGCCGAGCACGATCGGCACATGCTTGTAGGCTTCCTTGCAGCGCTGGCTGTACACCAGGCTGGCGCGGTCCGGTCGGCTGCCGGCCAGGCCACCAGGGGTGTAGGCGTCGTCGGAACGGATCTTCTTGTCCGCGGTGTAGCGGTTGATCATCGAGTCCATGTTGCCCGCGGCCACGCCGAAGAACAGGTTCGGCTCGCCGAGCTTCATGAAGTCGTCTTTCGACTGCCAGTTCGGCTGGGCGATGATGCCCACGCGGAAGCCCTGGGCCTCCAGCAGGCGGCCGATGATGGCCATGCCGAACGACGGGTGGTCGACGTAAGCATCACCGGTCACGATGATGATGTCGCAGGAATCCCAGCCGAGCAGATCCATCTCCTCCCTGCTCATCGGCAGGAAAGGTGCTGGCCCGAAGCATTCGGCCCAGTACTTGGGATAGTCGTAGAGTGGTTTGGCTGCTTGCATGTCAGTGACCGGTTCTGGTGTGCAGGGAAATCGCGGGCGCGGAATATAGCACAAATTTTGACCAAATCCGACGATGGTTGTCGGATTCATGGCTTGCCGGCGATGAGGCCGGTGGCTTATTCGTCGTCGTCGAAGTTGTACATGCCCGGCGCAAGGTTCTCGAAGCGGGTGTATTTGCCGATGAACGCCAGACGCACGAAGCCGATGGGGCCGTTACGCTGTTTACCGATGATGATTTCCGCCACGCCCTTGTGCTCGGTCTCAGGGTGGTACACCTCGTCGCGGTACACGAACATGATCACGTCGGCGTCCTGCTCGATCGCACCGGATTCACGCAAGTCGGAGTTCACCGGGCGTTTGTTCGGGCGCTGTTCCAGGGAGCGGTTCAGCTGCGACAGGGCGATGACCGGGCAGTTGAACTCCTTGGCCAGGGCCTTGAGCGAGCGGGAGATCTCGGAAATTTCGTTGGTCCGGTTGTCGCCGGCCGAACCCGGGATCTGCATCAGCTGCAGGTAGTCGACCATGATCATGGCGATCTCGCCATGCTCACGGGCCAGGCGGCGGGTACGGGCGCGCATTTCCGAAGGGCTGATACCGGCGGTATCGTCGATGAACAGCTTGCGGTCGTTGAGCAGGTTCACCGCCGAGGTCAGGCGCGGCCAGTCGTCGTCGTCCAGCTGGCCGGAACGCACCTTGGTCTGGTCGATACGGCCCAGGGACGAGAGCATACGCATGATCAGCGATTCACCTGGCATCTCGAGGGAGAACACCAGCACCGCCTTGTCGGTACGCAGTACGGCGTTTTCCACCAGGTTCATGGCGAAGGTGGTCTTACCCATCGACGGACGGCCCGCGACGATGATCAGGTCGGCAGCCTGCAGGCCACTGGTCTTCTCGTCGAGGTCGGTAAAGCCGGTGGACACGCCGGTGATGTCACTGTCGGAGTTGAACAGCGTGTCGATACGGTCGATGGCCATGGTCAACAGTTCGTTGACCCCCACCGGGCCGCCGGTTTTCGGGCGGGCCTCGGCGATCTGGAAGATCTGCCGCTCGGCGTCGTCGAGAATCTCTTCGGCGTTGCGCCCTTGCGGGTTGAACGCGTTGTCGGCGATATCGGTACTGATGCTGATCAGCTGGCGCAGGGTGGCGCGCTCGCGAATGATCGCGGCGTAGGCCTTGATGTTGGCTACCGACGGGGTGTTCTTGGCCAGCTCGGCCAGGTACGCCAACCCACCGACTTGCGAAGAAAGGCCTTCCTTGTCCAACTGCTCGTGCAGGGTCACCACGTCGAATGGCTGGTTGGCGTCGGCCAACTTGTGCACGGCACGGAAGATCAGGCGGTGGTCATGCCGGTAGAAGTCGCCATCCGATACCTGGTCCAGCACCCGCTCCCAGGCGTTGTTGTCCAGCATCAGGCCACCGAGCACGGCCTGTTCGGCCTCGATGGAATGCGGCGGCACCTTCAGGGCTGCGGTTTGCAGGTCTAGCTGTTCGGAGGTGGTGATCTCGTTCATGGCCACGAAAGAATTCTGGAGGATGAAAAAGACAAAGGGCACGGCCTGTCGAAAACAGGACCGTGCCCGATGTTAACCGCCTGACCCACAAGGAGCCAGCCAGTCAGCGCAGCTTAGGCAGCTACGACGACCACGCGTACGGTGGCTTCAACATCGCTGTGCAGGTGCACGGCTACGTCGTATTCGCCAACCTGACGGATGGTGCCGTTCGGCAGACGAACTTCAGCCTTGGCCACTTCAACGCCGGAGGCGGTCAGGGCGTCAGCGATGTCGTGGGTGCCGATCGAACCGAACAGCTTGCCTTCGTCGCCAGCGGTGGCAGTGATGGTCACTTCCAGCTCGGCCAGTTGGGCAGCGCGGCTTTCAGCCGAAGCTTTCTTGTCAGCAGCTGCTTTTTCCAGCTCGGCGCGACGCTCTTCGAACGCAGCCAGGTTGGCGGCGTTGGCAACGGTGGCCTTGCCGAATGGCAGCAGGAAGTTACGGCCGTAACCAGCCTTAACTTTTACTTTGTCGCCCAGGTTGCCCAGGTTAGCGACTTTTTCCAGCAGGATCAGTTCCATTTGGTAAAACCTCTTAACTTTTAACCTTCACCGTTCGCGGAGTCATTCCCCTTGGGGGACTTGCGACCGCGAAAATCAATCAGGCTGTCGACAATGGCCAAAACCACCAGCAACGGATAAATCAGCTGCATGATCAGCGGCAACGTCACGTACATGCCCACCAGCCAGAAACCGGCCAGTCGCCCCTGCGCCACCAGCCCGTGCATCAAGGCGATGCCGGCCAGCACCAGTACCAGGCTCGAGGCCGATGCCAGGACGATGAACTGCGGCCCGATGAACGGGGCCACCACCATCACTGCCACCAAGACCGCCATGGTCTGTTTCGGCAACTTCAGGGCGCGAAACTCGCGACCGAAGCCTCCAGGGTTGTACAACGCTGCCTGCCAGTAGCGCGCCAGCACCAGGGCCAGCACACTGAACAATTGCACCGTCACTGCTGTGGAAGCGACCAGCACAGGGCGGATCAGCTCACCGGAGAGCACCGGTTGCCCCTCGATTTTCGGCATGGCTTCGGCAAACGCCTTGGCCAGCACATCGAAGGTTTGCGCCAGCGCCAGATCGAGCACGAGGCTGAAAGCCACGGCGAACACGGCACTGACCAGCAACACCCGGCTCCAGGGATGCTCGGCGCGCAACAGCGCAGCCAGGCCCAGGGCACCCGCGATCACCAGAAAGGTGATGGGATCGCCCATGACCCACACGGCCAGCCCGGCCAGCAGGCCGCCGGCGATGACCGTTGTAGCATCCTTGAACCCACGCCGCAGCAGCACAAGGCTGCCGGCAGCGGCACTCAACCAGAACAGCAGCGGCAGTACCGCGCTGATGACCACCACCAGGGTGGCCTGCACACGACCGCGCATGATGAAACTTGCTAACGCTCGCATGCTAATCCCTTACTGCTTGTCGACGACCCGGTCTCAGCGGCCGTGGCTGTCGGTGTAGGGCAGCAGGGCCAGGAAGCGGGCGCGCTTGATAGCGGTAGCCAGCTGACGCTGATAACGAGCTTTGGTACCGGTGATACGGCTTGGAACGATCTTGCCGGTTTCGGATACGTAAGCTTTCAGGGTGTTGAGATCTTTGAAGTCGATCTCTTTCACGTCTTCAGCAGTGAAGCGGCAGAATTTACGACGACGGAAGAAACGTGCCATTTAATAGGCTCCTCTAAAGGTCCGTGGATTACTCGTCAGCGTTATCGCTGGAGTCGCTGTCATTGCTGTCGTCGCCGTCGGCGGATTCAGCATGCTCAGGACGCTCACGACGCTCACGGCGCTCGCTGCGGTTTTCTTCAGCCTTCAGCATCTCGGACTGGCCGGTAACGGCTTCGTCGCGACGGATGACCAGGTTACGGATAACGGCATCGTTGTAGCGGAAGTTGTCTTCCAGCTCGGCCAGGGCCTTGCCGGTGCACTCAACGTTCAGCATCACGTAGTGAGCCTTGTGAACATTGTTGATTGCGTAGGCCAGTTGACGACGGCCCCAGTCTTCCAGGCGGTGGATCTTGCCACCATCTTCTTCGATCAGCTTGGTGTAACGCTCAACCATGCCGCCGACTTGCTCGCTCTGGTCCGGGTGAACCAGGAAGATGATTTCGTAATGACGCATGAATGCTCCTTACGGGTTAGTAGTCTGCCAGCGAATCTGGTCAGACAAGGAGTGAATGACACTGTATGTCTTGCACGGAGGGGAGGCACATGTGCGCCTGCCAGCTCGGCAAGGGGCGCAATTGTAGAGAAGGCGAGGCGTACAAGCAAGGTGATTGGTGAATATTTGAACAGCCTGAAAAATATTCAGAATGTGTCAGGCCCGATTCGCGGGCACGCCCGCTCCCACAGATCAACTGCTGCCTTTGGCATTGCAGATTACCTGTGGGAGCGGGCGCGCCCGCGAAGAGGCCGGCGCAGGTTATAGATCAGCGCTTGGCCTGACGCTGACGCACAGCCTCGAACAGGCACACGCCAGTCGCCACCGACACGTTCAGGCTACTGACACTACCGCCCATCGGCAACTTCACCAGGAAATCGCAATGCTCGCGGGTCAGCCGGCGCATGCCCTTGCCTTCCGCGCCCATGATCATCACCAGCGGCCCGGTCAGGTCCTGCTGGTAGATTTCCTGCTCGGCCTCGCCGGCGGTACCTACCACCCACAGGCCACGCTGCTGCAGTTTTTCCAGGGTGCGCGCCAGGTTGGTCACGGCCACCAGCGGGATCACCTCCGCAGCGCCACAGGCCACCTTGCGCACGACCGGCGTCAGGGTTGCGGACTTGTCCTTGGGCACCACCACTGCCGTGGCACCGGCGGCATCGGCGGTACGCAGGCAGGCGCCAAGGTTGTGCGGGTCGGTCACGCCATCCAGCACCAGGATCAGCGGGGGTGTTTCGGTGCGTTCGAGCAATTCCTCGAGCATCAACTCGCCCCAGACCTGGCTCGGGCTCACCTCGGCGACCACACCCTGATGCACGCCCTCTACCCAGGCATCCATCTCACGGCGCTCGGCCTGGCCGACCGCCACGCGATTTTCCGCGGCCAGCGCCAGCAGCGCCTGCAGGCGCGGCTCGCTGCGCCCTTCCGACAGCCAGATCTGCTTGACCCGCTTCGGATGGTGCTGCAGCAATGCCTGCACGGCGTGCACGCCGTAGATCTTTTCCAGCTGACTCATGACTTGCTCTTGCTCTTGCGTGGCGCGCCGGACTTCGACGGGCCTTTACGGTGCTTGGTCGGCTTGCCGGAGGCCTTGCCACCCTTGTCCGACTTGCTGCTGGCATGGCCGCCACTGCGCGCCTCGCTCATCAGCGCCTTCTTCATTTCGCGGCTCTTGCGTACTTCGGCGTTACGCTGCACAGCGTCTTTCGGGAAGTACGCCTCGGCGGTCTCGCTCTTGCGGCTGCGCGGCTTCGGCGTGGCCTTGGCCTCGACCGGGGCCTGCTCGGCCTGGCCGGCAGCCGGTGCGGCACCACGCTGCTTGCGGCCGATCGGGGCGGCGAGGGTCTTTTCCGACACTTCGAAGTCGATCTTGCGCTCGTCCAGGTCGACGCGCATGACCTTGACCTCGATCGTGTCGCCCAGGCGGAAGCTGCGACCGGTACGCTCGCCAGACAGGCGGTGGTGCACCGGGTCGAAGTGGTAGTAGTCGCCCGGCAGCGCACTGACGTGCACCAGGCCTTCCACATAGATATCGGTCAGCTCGACGAACAGGCCGAAACCGGTCACCGCGGTGATCACACCCGGGAAGGTCTCGCCCACGCGGTCCTTCATGAACTCGCACTTGAGCCAGTTGACCACGTCACGGGTGGCTTCATCGGCCCGGCGCTCGGTCATCGAGCACTGCTCGCCGAGCTGTTCGAGGGTGTTCTCGTCGTACGGGTAGATGCGCGCCTTGGGGATGCTCATGGCGCCGGCACGCTTGACGTGCGGGGTTTCGACCCTGGAACGGATGATGCTGCGGATGGCGCGGTGCACCAGCAGGTCCGGGTAGCGACGGATCGGCGAGGTGAAGTGGGTGTACGCCTCGTAGTTCAGGCCGAAGTGGCCGTTGTTGTCGGTGCTGTACACCGCCTGGCTCAACGAACGCAGCATCACGGTCTGGATCAGGTGGAAGTCCGGGCGCCCGGCGATGCTCGCCAGCAGTGCCTGGTAATCCTTCGGCGACGGGTCCTTGCCCTTGTGCAGGGTCAGGCCCAGTTCGCCCAGGAAGGCGCGCAGCTTTTCCAGACGCTCCGGCGGCGGGCCGTCGTGCACGCGGTACAGGGCCGGCACGCCATGCTTCTGCAGGAACTCGGCGGTGGCCACGTTGGCCGCCAGCATGCATTCCTCGATCAGCTTGTGGGCGTCGTTGCGCACGGTCGGGCGGATTTCCGCGATCTTGCGCTCGTCACCGAAGATGATGCGGGTTTCCTGGGTCTCGAAGTCGATCGCGCCACGGGTGTGACGGGCCTCCACCAGCACCTTGTACAGGTTGTACAGGTTCTTCAGGTCCGGCACGACTGCCTTGTACTCCTCGCGCAGCGCCTTGCCCTCACGGGTGCGGGAGTGCTCGAGCATGCTGCTGACCTTGTTGTAGGTCAGGCGGGCGTGGGAGTGGATGACGCCTTCGTAGAACTGGTAGTCGACCATCTGGCCGGCTTTGTTCATGGTCATTTCACAGACCATGGCCAGGCGATCGACATGCGGGTTCAGCGAGCACAGGCCGTTGGACAGCTCTTCAGGGAGCATCGGCACCACGCGCTCGGGGAAGTACACCGAGTTGCCGCGCTGCTGGGCCTCGACGTCCAGGGCCGAGCCCAGGCGCACGTAGCTGGACACGTCGGCAATGGCCACATACAGGCGCCAGCCGCCGGAGAACAGGCGCAGCTTGCCCAGCGGCTCGCAATAGACGGCGTCGTCGAAGTCACGGGCGTCCTCGCCGTCGATGGTGACGAACGGCAGGTGGCGCAGGTCGACGCGCTTCTCCTTGTCCTTCTCTTCGACTTCGGAGCGGAACTTGCGCGCTTCCTTGATCACGTCCTTGGGCCAGACGTGCGGGATATCGTAGCTGCGCAGGGCAACGTCGATTTCCATGCCCGGCGCCATGTAGTTGCCGATGACCTCGACCACATCGCCTTGCGGCTGGAAGCGCGGGGTCGGCCAGTGGGTGATCTTGATCTCGACGAACTGGCCGATCTTGGCACCGCCGTTGCGCCCGGCGGTGACCAGCACTTCCTGCTGGATCTTCGGGTTGTCCGGGGTCACGTAGCCGATACCGCCTTCTTCGAAGTAACGGCCGACCACGCTTTCGTGGGCACGGGAGATGATTTCGACCAGCACGCCTTCACGGCGGCCACGGCGGTCGACGCCAGATACGCGAGCCAGGCCGCGGTCACCGTCGAACACCAGGCGCATCTGCGACGGGCTGAGGAACAGATCTTCGCTGCCGTCGTCCGGAATAAGGAAGCCGAAGCCGTCGCGGTGACCAGAGACGCGGCCGCAGATCAGGTCCAGCTTGTCTACCGGGGCATAAGTGCCGCGCCGGGTATAGATAAGCTGGCCATCGCGCTCCATTGCACGCAGACGGCGGCGCAGGGCTTCGATCTGGTCTTCGTCGTAAAGACCGAACTCGGCCGCCAGCTCCTCGCGTGCGGCCGGTTCGCCACGGTCGGCGAGGCGCTGCAGGATCAGCTCACGGCTGGGAATGGGGTTGTCGTATTTTTCCGCTTCGCGAGCGGCCTCGGGATCGAGGGATTGCCAATCGGCCATCAGAAGGGGTTCACCTTGGGGTATATAGATAGGAATTCTGGCATAGGCGTATTGAAACCGGAAATGTCAGCCTTGGACAGCCCCACCGGCGCCTCCGGCGAGCAGGAATAGGCCTGCGGAATCAACAAGTTGAATTTTTTGAAATTTTTTTCGCTTGGGGGGTTTACAGCCTCCCGGACCGTCCGTATAGTGCGCACCACAACGACGGACAACCCCGAAGTTGTAGTAGAGATGAGCGGCGCTGTAAAGCATCAAGTAATCTCGAATGTGTGCCCAGGTGGCGGAATTGGTAGACGCGCTGGTTTCAGGTATCAGTGGCTTAACGGCCGTGGAAGTTCGAGTCTTCTCCTGGGCACCAAATATTTTCAAGTAACAGATGACCAAGGATCTGTTACTACTGTGTGAAAGCGAACGATCGTCGCCTTCTCCAGATGATGTAAAGCTTTGCCCAGGTGGCGGAATTGGTAGACGCGCTGGTTTCAGGTATCAGTGACTTAACGGTCGTGGAAGTTCGAGTCTTCTCCTGGGCACCATACAAAAACCCACTAGCTTGCTAGTGGGTTTTTTCTTGCCTGCGATTTTTGTATCCCTCCTCTTTCGGTCATAGGTGCAAACCTGCACCGGCCTCTTCGCGGCTAAAGCCGCTCCCACAGGTATTTCACTCCCCTCAAGACCTGTGATGCCCCTGTGGGAGCGGGTTTACCCGCGAAGAGGCCAGCACAGCCAACACACCTTCAGCCTCTTGCACCATGGTCTGACCATGAATTTCTCGTCACCCGGCCACTTGAGAAACGATTTCGTTTACCATTGTTTCCAAATATGTAGCCGTAAGCGAGGAAGTACCCGCATGACGATCCGCCCGCAACCGCTGATGCGTACCTTGGCCGCCGCCGTGCTGAGCCTGGCCATCGGCGCTCCGGCCGCCATGGCAGACGCACCGGTCACCCTGACCATGTACAACGGTCAGCACAAGGAAATCGGCGAGGC
Organism: Pseudomonas sp. B23(2017); assembly: GCF_002113725.1. Taxonomy (NCBI): domain Bacteria; kingdom Pseudomonadati; phylum Pseudomonadota; class Gammaproteobacteria; order Pseudomonadales; family Pseudomonadaceae; genus Pseudomonas; species Pseudomonas sp. B23(2017). The sequence goes on from NZ_NEJM01000001.1 coordinate 87,935, forward strand.
CATCGCCAAGGCCTACGAGGCCAAGACCGGCATCCACATCGATATCCGCAAGGGCAGCAGCAACCAGCTGGCCAGCCAGATCATCGAGGAAGGCGAACGCTCGCCGGCCGACATCATCTATACCGAAGAGTCCCCTCCCCTGAACAACCTGGGCGAACTGGGCCTGTTGGCGAAGATCGACGACGCCACCGCGAACATGATGCCCAAGGAGTACGTTGGCGCCAACGGCACCTGGATGGGCATCACCGCCCGTACGCGCATCGTCGTATTCAACCCGAAGAAGGTCGACGAGAAAGACCTGCCGACCACAGTGATGGACTTTGCCAACCCCGAGTGGGAAGGCCGTGTCGGCTATGTGCCCACCAGCGGCGCCTTCCAGGAACAGGCCGTAGCCATCCTGAAGATGCACGGGCGAGAAGCCACCGAAGAATGGCTGACCGGCCTGAAGGCATTCGGCAAGACCTACACCAACAACATGGTCGCCCTCAAAGCCGTGGAAAAAGGCGAAGTGGCTGCGGTACTGGTGAACAACTACTACTGGTATGCGCTTGAGCGCGAGCGCGGCAAGCTGGACACCAAGCTCTACTACCTGGCCGATGGCGATGCCGGCAACCTGGTCACCATTTCCGGTGCAGCCGTGGTCAAGGCCAGCAAACACCCGAAAGAAGCCCAGGCCCTGCTCAACTGGATGGCCAGCGAAGAAGGCCAGCGCGTGATCACCCAGACCACCGCCGAGTACCCGCTGCACAAAGGCATGGTCTCCGACCGTGGCCTGAAGCCGTTCGAAGACCTGCGCCCACCGAAGATCTCACCAGCCGACCTGGGCAATGCCGAGGAAGCGATCGAGCTTGAGCGCGAGGTCGGCCTGCTCTGATGACTGCCGCCCTGTCCGAGCCGGTGCCGGTACGCTTCGTACCGCGCCGCAAGCGCCCCTCCGTCTGGGTGGTGCTGCCTGTGCTGTTCCTGGTAGCGATGAGCTTGCTGCCTTTGCTGTACGTTGCCATGAAAGCCTGGGAGGCCGGCTGGCGCGAAGCCCTGCACCTGCTGTGGCGGCCGTTTGTCTGGGGGCTGATGCGCAACACCCTGATGCTGATGGTCGGGGTGACGCTGACCTGCATGGTGGTCGGCCTGGCCCTGGCCTGGCTGCTTGAGCGCAGCAACCTGGCCGGCCGTCGGCTGTGGGGCGTGGTGCTGTGCCTGCCGTTCGCCGTGCCGTCGTTCGTCAGCAGCTTCACCTGGGTGTCGCTGAGTTCGGACTTCGAAGGGCTGGGCGGGGCGATCATGGTCATGGCCCTGTCCAAGTACCCACTGGTGTTCCTGCCGGTGGCCGCGACCCTGCGCAACCTCGATACCTCGCTGGAGGAATCGGCACGTACGCTGGGTTGCAGCCGCTGGGGTGTATTCATCAAGGTCACCCTGCCGCTGCTATGGCCATCGATGCTGGGCGGCGCGCTGCTGATCGCCCTGCACATGCTGGTGGAGTTCGGCGCCTTGTCGATCCTCGGCTTGCAAACCTTCACCACGGCGATTTACCAGCAGTTCGAACTGGAGTTCAGCAATGCCAACGCAGCCATGCTGTCCGCCGTACTGTTGGCGATGTGCCTGGTGATGCTGTGGCTTGAACTGCGGGTACGCGGCAAAGCCCGTCATGTGCGCATCGGCCAAGGTGTGGCGCGGCGAGCACAACCGGTGCGGCTGCGTGGCTGGGCAGTGCTGGCGCAACTGTTCTGCGTGGGCCTGGCGGTGTTGGGCAGCGGTATTCCGCTGGCCATGCTCGGCTACTGGTTGAGCGTGGGTTCATCGGCGGCATTCCCTGTGGCAGCCATTTCCAAGGCGCTGTTCACCTCGTTATCGGTGTCGCTGGGGGGGGCCAGTTTCTGCGTGTTGCTAGCCCTGCCAATCAGCTTCCTGGTGGTGCGCTACAAGGGCCGCCTGGCAATCTGGGCCGAGCGCCTGCCATACCTGTTGCACGCCCTGCCCGGCCTGGTGATTGCCCTGACCCTGGTATTCTTCGCCCTACATTACGTGCCGTCGCTGTACCAGACCACGGCACTGTTGCTGCTGGCCTATGCGCTGCTGTTCCTGCCGCTGGCGCAGTCGCCGGTGCGCACCGCACTGAACAAGGCTTCACCTACCCTGGAGGAAGCGGCACGAACCTTGGGCGCGAGCAGCTTTGCCGCGTTCTGCCGGGTGACCCTGCCGATCATCTTCCCGGCCATGGCGGCAGCCTTTGCCCTGGTGTTCCTGGATGCCATGAAGGAACTGACAGCTACCTTGCTGCTCAGCCCGACCGGCATGACCACCCTGGCCACCGAGGTGTGGGCGCACACGGCCAACGTCGAGTTCGCGGCGGCAGCGCCTTATGCGGCGTTGTTGATTGTGGTTTCGGGGTTGCCGGTGTATCTGCTGACTACGCGGATGTATCTGAACAAGGCGTAACCTTCTTCGCGGGCTTGCCCGCTCCCACAGATACCGCGCAGCCCTGCTGCCCACAGAGGCAAGGGCCCTGTGTCGCGATCGATGTGGGAGCGGGCATGCCCGCGAACACCGGCGAAGCCGGTGCCATCCACCGTGTCGCCTGCTTCGCGGGCACGCCCGCTCCCACAATGATCGGGTCAGGCTCTGAATTGGCCCAGGCTGGCACGCAGCTGTGCAGCCAGGTCATCCAGCACCTTGCTGCTGGCGGTGGTCTGCATCACCACCTCGGCCGAGCGTTCGGCCTGGGCGTGTATGGTTTCCACCCGTCCACGCACTGCCTGCGCCCCGCTCGCCTGCTGCTCGGCCGCCCGGGTGGCCAGGCCGATGGCCGCGTGCACCTGCTCCACCGCTGCCTGCACCGACTGCTGGCGGCGCTCGTTGTCACGCAGCACCAGCAGCCCTTCGCTGGCCTTGAGCCCGGCCTGGCTGATGGTGGCCACGGCCTCCTTGGCCCCCTTCTGCAGCGCGGCGATATGCGCCTGGATATCTCCCGTGGAACTTTGCGTCTTGCTCGCCAACGCCCGCACCTCATCGGCCACCACGGCAAACCCGCGCCCGGTTTCGCCAGCACGGGCGGCTTCGATGGCCGCGTTCAAGGCCAGCAGATTGGTCTGTTCGGCGATACCGTGGATAACCGTCAGCACCACTTCGATCTGCTCGCTCTGCTTGGCCAGGCGCTCGATCACCTGGGAGCCGGCCTCCACCTGCCCGGCCAGGTTTTCGATCAAACCAGCTAGCTGGGTCGATGTGCGGCTGTTTTCGTCAGTTGCCTGGCGGATATCCACCACCTGCTGCAGGGCTGCCTGCATCGCGTGGCTTTCAGCCTGGGCCTCGTCGGCCATGCTCGACAGGTCGCGCAGGCTGGCCGCCACTTCGTCGCGTTGCAGTGCAGCGGCAGCATCGGCGCCGGCATTGCGCTGGGCCATCGCGCCAATCTCAACGCCGGTGCGCTGCGCCACCTCGCCCGCCTCGCGCACGATGGGTTGCAGCTTGTCGACAAAGCGGTTCACCGCCGAAGCCATGTCGCCAATTTCGTCTCGGCTGTCGAGGGGCACACGCTTGGTCAGGTCGCCTTCGCCAGCCGCCAGGTCATCGAGGGCGGCAATAAGCAGGCGCAGCTTGCTCAGCACTCGGCGACCAAGTACCACAGCCACCACCACCAGCACACCCAGGCCGACCAGCATCAGGCCCAGGCCGATACGCCAGCGCAGTTCGGCGGCAGCATCGCGCACGGTCTGTGCGGTATTGGCCTGCATCGCGGCTGCGCTGCCCTGCGCCTTTTCCAGGCGCTCGCGCAAGGTCTTGCCACTGTCGGCTGCAGCACCGACCAGGCTGTCGCCGACCAGTTGCTCGCCGCTGGCGATCAGGGCGGCGAAGCGCTGGTCGAGGGCCTTGAGCTCCTGGTCAATGCCGGCGGTGGAAACGCCCATCACCACTTTGCCGATCTCTGCACCATTGGGGTTGATCGAGGCCTCGACGAAGTACACCGCCGGGTCGCGCCGGGCCGCGTCGATCACCTTGTCCAGCGCACGTTCGCCCTGGCCCTTGTCCATCAATGCCTGGTTGATCGGGTTTTGCCGGTTCAGGTAGCGAGTCAGGTGCTGGCCCTGGGCGTCATCGTAGACCACGAACAGGACGTTGGGGTTGCGCTGCGCACGCCGGGCGAAGTCGGAGAGCACCGGCACGTCGTTGTCCCATATCGCCCGCGGTGCGACCGACGCCAGCAGCTCGGCCATATCGTTGGCGGAGTCCTTGAGGTTCTTTTCCAACGTGCTGCGCAGCTGCTGCTGCTCGCTTTGCAGGCGCGCCGACAAACCTGCGCTCAAGCGCTGGCGGGTGCTGCTGGAGAGGCTGTCGAGGCCTGAGCGCACGTCTTGCCCGGCTTGCTCCAGCTCACTGGCGAGCTGGCGGCTGTCATTGCCCAGGCGTTCGCCCAGGTCGGCTTCCAAGGCGGTGACCGTGCTTCGGGTAAGCGCAACGGCGACCAGCACCTGCACCAAAAGAGCGATACCAAGGGCAACAAACACAGGCCGCAAAAGGCGGCTTCGTAACAGTGAGAGGATGGCAGACACGGTGTAACCCTCGTGTTTTCTGGCGCCACTATTTTGATGGCATCTTCAGAAACTTCTTACAGCAAGGGTTGTGCCGGGGTCAGCAGGGAAATGTGCCAAGGTCTAGCAATGAGGTTGCCCGCACGGGCCTCTTCGCGGGTGAACCCGCTCCCACATGGACCGCGCAGGTCCTGAGGACTGTGCGGTACCTGTGGGAGCGGGTTTACCCGCGAAAGGGCCGGGACAGGCATACCCCACAAATGAAAACGCCGCAGCCCCTTTCAGGGCCACGGCGTCAGATCAGCCTGGAAGGCAGATCAGGCGAACGGATGACGCAGAACGATGGTCTCGTTGCGGTCCGGGCCGGTGGAGATGATGTCGATCGGCGCGCCGATCAGCTCTTCGATGCGCTTGATGTAGGCGCGAGCGTTGGCTGGCAGTTCTTCCAGGGTTTTCACGCCCAGGGTCGACTCGCTCCAGCCTGGCATCTCTTCGTACACCGGCTCCAGGCCGATGTAGCTGTCGGCATCGGAAGGCGCGTCGATGACGGCACCGTTCTCGTTCTTGTAGCCAACGCAGATGTTGATGGTTTCCAGGCCATCCAGTACGTCCAGCTTGGTCAGGCAGATGCCCGAGATGCTGTTGACGTCGATGGCGCGACGCAGGATCACGGCATCGAACCAGCCGCAACGGCGCGCACGGCCGGTGGTGGAGCCGAACTCATGGCCACGCTTGGCCAGGGTAGCGCCAGTCTCGTCGAACAGTTCGGTCGGGAACGGACCGGAACCTACGCGAGTGGTGTAGGCCTTGGTGATACCCAGGATGTAGTCCAGGTACATCGGGCCAACGCCAGAACCGGTGGAGATGCCGCCAGCGGTGGTGTTGGAGCTGGTGACGTACGGGTAGGTACCGTGGTCGATGTCCAGCAGCGAGCCCTGGGCACCTTCGAACATGATGTCCTTGCCGGCGCGACGCAGGTTGTGCAGCTCGGCGGTGACGTCGAGCATCATCGGCTTGAGCTGTTCGGCGTAAGCCATGCATTCGTCCAGGGTCTGCTGGAAGTCGATGGCCGGCTCTTTGTAGTAGTTCACCAGCTGGAAGTTGTGGTAGTCCAGCAGCTCGCCCAGCTTGGCAGCGAAACGCTCGCGGTGGAACAGGTCGCCCACGCGCAGGCCGCGGCGTGCGACCTTGTCTTCGTAGGCTGGGCCGATACCACGGCCGGTGGTGCCGATCTTGGCTTCGCCACGGGCTTTTTCGCGGGCCTGGTCCAGGGCAACGTGGTACGACAGGATCAGCGGCGCAGCCGGGCTGATGCGCAGGCGCTCGCGCACCGGCACGCCCTTCTCTTCCAGCTTGGTGATTTCACGCATCAGGGCATCCGGGGCAACGACCACGCCGTTGCCGATCAGGCACTGTACGCCTTCACGCAGGATACCGGACGGAATCAGGTGCAGAACGGTCTTTTCACCGTTGATCACCAGGGTGTGACCCGCGTTGTGGCCACCCTGGTAGCGCACTACGGCGGCAGCATGTTCGGTCAGCAGATCGACGATCTTGCCTTTGCCCTCATCACCCCACTGGGTGCCCAGGACGACGACATTCTTACCCATTACATTGGTCCTCATTCACGCAACTTGGTTGCCGGCCTACTGCCGGCGCAGAAACTCACTGGGCCAGCGGCAGAACCTGCCAGCGCCCGTCTTGCTGAATCAATTGCCGATCACAATCCGCCTCGAGAGCAGCACTCAACGGCTGGCCAGGCAGGGCCTGGACCACACGCTGGCCCTCGTTGCGCAACTGGCAGACTTGCTGCCAGAGGGCCGCGTCGCCACTGTCCGGCATCCAGATGCCGCCAGTTGGCAATACGACCTCCGCTCGCCCCAGTGTGACCAGGGTCTTCAAATCCGTGGAGAAACCGGTGGCCGGGCGAGCCCGGCCGAAGTCGGCGCCGATGTCGTCATAGCGCCCGCCCTGGGCGATCGATTGACCTTCGCCCGGCACGAACACGGCGAACACCACGCCAGTGTGATAGTGGTAACCGCGCAGCTCGCCGAGGTCGAAGTACAGCGGCAGGTCCGGGAAGCGCGACGCCAGGCGATCGGCGATCGCCAGCAGGTCGTCCAGCGCCGCCAGCACGCTGGCCGGGGCACGGCCCAGGCGCACGCGGGCTTCGGCCAGCACTTCGCGGCCACCGCACAGCTCGACCAGCGCGCGCAGCATGTTGCCCAGGTCCTTCGGCAGGTCGGCGGTCAGCACCTGAACTTCATCCACGGCCTTGCGCTGCAGCGCGTCGAACAGCTGCTGCTCGACCGCACCGGACAGGCCGGCAGCACGGGCCAGGCCGCGGTAGATACCGACGTGGCCGAGGTCCATGTGCACATCCGGCACATCGGTCAGTTGCAGCGTGGCGAGCATCAGGCTGATGACTTCGACATCGCTGGTGGGGCTGGCGTCGCCGTACAGCTCGGCACCCAGCTGGATCGGGCTGCGCGAGGTGGACAGGGCACGCGGCTGGGCGTGCAGCACGCTGCCGGCATAGCACAGGCGGCTCGGGCCTTCACGGCGCAGGGTGTGGGCGTCGATACGCGCCACCTGCGGGGTGAAGTCGGCGCGGAAGCCCATCAGGCGGCCGGACTGCGGGTCCACTACCTTGAAGGTGCGCTGATCCAGGTCCTGGCCGGCGCCGGTGAGCAGCGACTCCAGGTACTCGATATGCGGGGTGACGACCAGTTCGTAGCCCCAACTCTGGAACAGGTCCAACACCTGGCGGCGCGCGATCTCGATACGCGCAGCCTCAGGTGGCAGTACTTCCTCGATGCCATCTGGCAGCAGCCAGCGGTCTACCGTTGCCATTACGCCATTTCCCCTCTGGTCCGGGCGGCTTGCCAGCAGGCTAGCCGTCAGTAAAGCCGGTATCGCGCACAGCAGCGGGCAGCACTGATCCCAGCGCAGCCACCGTACCCGACACCCTCGAATTGCCTTGCGACCTGACCAAACCGTCAACTGGCGGTTTGCCAATCAACCTTGCAGACGCAAAAAAGCCGGGAAATTTCCCGGCTGCCTCATCATACACCCCTTTTCATTCAGGATGCACCCCGCCTGGTGTTTTAGCTGCCAGGCGGGGCGCCGCTGCATGGAAATCAGGGCCTGAGCATCACGGCCTGCTCTTGTCCAGGAAGCGGAAGAACTCGTTCTTCGGGTCCAGGACCAGCACGTCGCTCTTGCTCGAGAAGCTCTCGCGGTACGCCTGCAGGCTACGGTAGAACGCATAGAAATCAGCGTCCTGGGTGTAGGCCTTGGCGTAGATGGCGGCCGCCTGGGCGTCGCCGTCACCGCGGGTTTCCTCTGCTTCGCGATAGGCCTCAGCCAGCAATACGCGGCGCTGACGGTCGGCATCGGCACGGATACCTTCAGCCAGCTCGTTACCCTTGGCGCGGTGCTCGCGGGCTTCACGCTCACGCTCGGTGCTCATGCGGTCGAACACGCTGCGGTTGACTTCCTTCGGCAGGTCGATGGCCTTGACGCGCACGTCGACCACCTCGATACCCAGCTCCTTGGCGGCCATGCGGTTCAGCGATGCAGTGATGTCAGCCATCAGCGCGTCACGTTCACCGGAAACCACTTCGTGCAGGGTACGTTTACCGAACTGGTCACGCAGGCCGCTTTCCAGACGACGCGACAGACGCTCGTCGGCGATCTGCTTCATGCCGGACGTGGCGGTGTAGAAGCGTTCGGCGTCCTTGACGCGCCACTTGGCGTAGGCGTCGACCATCACCGCTTTCTTCTCCAGGGTCAGGAACCGCTGGGTCGGGGCGTCGAGGGTCATCAGGCGGGCGTCGAACTTGCGCACCTGGTTCACGTACGGAATCTTCACGTGCATGCCAGGCTGGACATCCGCCTGGACCACCTTACCGAAGCGCAGCAGTACCGCACGCTCGGTCTGGGACACGATGTAGAAGCTGTTCCAGGCCACGATGGCCAGGACCACGGCGGCGATCAGGGCGATCAGCGATCTGTTGCTCATCAGCGGCTCTCCCTAGTGCGCAGCGGCTGCTGTTGCTGTTGCAGGTCCTGAGCCGCACGCGCGGCCGCATCGTTGACCGATGGCGACACACTGGCGGTCGGCGCGGACGGGTTGCGGCTGCCTTCGACCATCTTGTCCAGCGGCAGGTAGAGCAGGTTGTTCTGCCCGTCCTTGGTCGCCACCATGACCTTGCTCGAATTGCTGTAGACCTCTTGCATGGTCTCCAGGTACAGACGCTGACGGGTCACGTCAGGTGCCTTGCGGTACTCGGCGACCAGCTTGGTGAAGCGGTCGGCCTCACCCTTGGCGCGGGCGATGACTTCGTCGCGGTAACCGTTGGCGTCCTCGATGATGCGCTGGGCCTGACCACGGGCTTCCGGCACCACGCCATTGGCGTAGGACTCGGCCTGGTTGCGGGCACGCTGCTCGTCTTCGCGGGCACGGATCACGTCGTCGAAGGCTTCCTGCACTTCACGCGGGGCTGCCGCGCTCTGCACGTTGACCTGGGTAACGCTGATACCGGTGCGGTAGGTGTCGAGGAAGCGCTGCAGGCGTTCGCGGATATCCACGGCCATCTGCTCGCGGCCTTCGGTCAGCACCTGGTCCATCGAGGTGGAACCCACCACGTGGCGCAGGGCACTGTCGGTCGCGTGCTGCAGGCTGACCTCAGGCTGGTCGACGTTGAGCACGAAGTCCTGCAGGTTGCTGATCTTGTACTGGACGGTCAGCGGTACCTCGACGATGTTCTCGTCTTCGGTCAGCATCTGGCCCTGCTTGGTGTAGGCACGCTCGCGCGTGACGTTCTCCATGTACTTGCGATCGATCGGCGGGAAGTAGATGTTCAGGCCGGGACCGACCGTCTCATAGTACTTGCCGAAGCGCAGCACCACGGCCTGCTCCTGCTCGTCGACCACGTACACGGCGCTGTACAGCCAGATAGCAGCCAGCACAGCCAGGCCGATGCCCAGCAGGCCCAGGCCACCGCCCTTGCCGACATTGCGGTCACCGCCGCCACGTTTCTTGCCACTGCCGAACATGCCGTTCAGGCTGTCCTGCAATTTGCGGAAGGCCTCGTCCAGGTCCGGTGGACCTTTCTTGTCACCACCGCCGCCACCGCCATTCCGGCGACCGCCCCAGGGATCCTGATTGTTCGAGTTGCCACCCGGCTCGTTCCAAGCCATAGCGCTCTCCATCTGATAAAGCAAAGACGCGCCCACGGCGCGCCGTCCAATGCTACAGAATGCCTGTCACTGCTGCCCGGCGACCTCGACGAGCATTTATTGCAAAGTGTGTTGCTCGACAAACACTTGCGGCTCCATGCCTTCGCGGCTGACCAGGCGATTCAGTTCGACCATGGGCAGTCGCACGCTCAGCAGGCTGCGCCCTTCTTCATCATGCTCTTCACTCTGCACGGCACCCAGGGCAAAGAATTGCGCGCGCAAGCGGGCAAAACGCTGCTCCAGACACAGGGTACCGACAAACAGATCATCCCCCAGCAACTCGGCAATCGCCTGGCCGACCAGCTCCAGGCCACGCCCATCGCGTGCCGATACCCAGACCCGTTCCGGCTTGCCATCGGCATTGCGCTGGATCTGCGGCTCGACATCTTCGAGCAGGTCGAGTTTGTTATACACCTCGAGGATCGGCAACCCTTCGGCACCAATCTCGCCCAACACCGCCAATACCTGCTCGATCTGCTCCATGCGCTCAGGCTCATGGGCGTCGATCACATGCAGCAACAAGTCGGAGTTGCTCGACTCTTCGAGCGTAGCCCGAAATGCCTCGACCAGCTTGTGCGGCAGGTGGCGAATGAAGCCCACGGTGTCGGCCAGCACGATCGGCCCCAGGTCGTTCAGCTCGAGCCGGCGCAGGGTCGGGTCGAGGGTGGCGAACAGCTGGTCCGCGGCATACACCTCGGATTCGGTCAGGGCGTTGAACAGCGTGGACTTGCCGGCGTTGGTATAACCCACCAGCGATACCGACGGAATGTCCGCACGCTTGCGCCCACGGCGCGCCTGCTCGCGCTGGCTGCGCACCTTCTCCAGGCGTGACTTGATCTGGCGAATGCGCACCCGCAACAGGCGGCGGTCGGTTTCCAGCTGGGTTTCACCCGGGCCACGCAAGCCGATACCACCCTTCTGTCGCTCAAGGTGGGTCCAGCCGCGCACCAGCCGCGTGCTCATGTGCTCGAGCTGGGCCAGTTCGACCTGCAGCTTGCCTTCATGGGTACGCGCCCGTTGGGCGAAGATATCGAGGATCAGCCCGGTACGGTCGAGCACACGACACTCGAACACACGTTCGAGGTTGCGCTCCTGACTGGGCGTGAGGGTGTGATTGAAAATCACCAGGTCTACCTGTTCGGCATGGACCAGGTCGTGCAACTCTTCGACCTTGCCACTGCCAATCAGGTATTTGGCGGAAGGCTGATGCCTTGCCACCGTGACCAGCGAGACGATGTCGGCACCGGCCGACAATGCCAGCTCCTGGAACTCCTGCGGGTCTTCGCGCGCCTCAGGGTTCTGACCTTCCAAGTGAACGAGCAACGCCCGCTCACCACCACCGTGGCGCTCAAAGAACAATGCAGGCTCCTATCAGGCGTTGCCTGGCTCGCTGTCGCCGTGTTCGGAATCGGACGGGCTTGGCAGACGAACCGGACGGGCAGGAACCACGGTCGAGATGGCGTGCTTGTAGACCATCTGGCTGACGGTGTTCTTCAGCAGTACCACGAACTGGTCGAAGGACTCGATCGAACCCTGCAGTTTGATGCCGTTGACCAGGTAGATGGATACCGGGACCTTTTCTTTTCTCAAGGTGTTCAAGTAAGGGTCTTGTAGCGAATGCCCTTTTGACATATGCCGCACTCCTGTAAGGATAAATAATAGAAAATCAAGAAAATCGATAAATTAGGCCGCCCCTTCGCAAGAATAGACGGCAATCAGCAGGGACTCAGCTCAATATGGAGATGGCCCCAAGGTATTTCAAGGTGCGGGACAGATTGTCGCAGGCCAGGCTGTCAAGCCAGTGTACTTCGGGCCAGCCACGCAACCAGGTGAACTGCCGCTTGGCCAGCTGCCTGGTGGCAATGATACCGCGTTCACGCATCTCATTCTCAGTCAGCTTGCCGTCCAGGTAATCCCAGACCTGCCGATACCCCACTGCCCGTATAGACGGCAGCCCGGCGTGCAAGTCACTTCTGGCTCGCAGCGATCGGACCTCGTCGACGAAGCCCTGTTCCAGCATCTGTGAAAATCGTAACGCAATTCGCTGATGCAAAATGTGACGATCTGTAGGAGCAATCGCCAAACTCGCGACAGTATAGGGCAAATGTCCGCCAGCGCCTGCGTCTGCGCCGCGACTTTCCGCGAATTGACGCTGTCGATGTGCCGTCATGCTCTCGCCACTCACCCGGTACACCTCCAACGCCCGGATCAACCGCTGCGGGTCGTTGGGGTGGATGCGCGCCGCCGACTCAGGGTCAACCTCGGCCAACTGGCGGTGCAACTCGGCCAGGCCCAGCGCCTCGGCCTGGGCTTCCAGCTCGGCACGCACCGCGGCATCGGCCGCCGGCATGTCGGCCAGGCCATCGATCAACGCCTTGTAATAGAGCATGGTGCCGCCCACCAGCAGCGGGATCTTGCCGCGCGTGGTGATCTCGGCCATGGCCTCCAGGGCATCGGCACGGAACTGCGCAGCCGAATAGCTCTCGGCCGGGTCGCGAATATCGATCAACCGGTGCGGGTGAGCGGCGAGGATTTCTTTCGACGGCTTGGCCGAGCCGATGTCCATGCCGCGGTAGACCAGCGCCGAATCGACGCTGATCAGCTCGCACGGCAGTACTTTGGTCAGCTCGATGGCCAGGTCGGTCTTGCCGGCCGCCGTCGGGCCCATCAGGAATATTGCAGGGGGCTTGCCGCTCATTTCATCGACCGCGCAGGAAGAGTTTGTCCAGGTCATCCAGGCCCATCTGGGTCCAGGTGGGGCGACCATGGTTGCACTGGCCGCTGCGCTCGGTGTTTTCCATGTCACGCAGCAGGGCGTTCATCTCGGGGATCGCCAGGCGCCGGTTGGCGCGCACGGCGCCGTGGCAGGCCATGGTGCCGAGCAGCTCGTTGAGGTGCGCCTGGATACGGTCGCTGGTGCCGTATTCCATCAGGTCGGCGAGTACATCCTGCACCAGGCGATTGGCCTCGGCCTGCTTGAGCAAAGCCGGGATCTGGCGGATGGCCAGGGTCTCGGGGCCCAGCCGCTGCAGTTCGAAGCCCAGCCGCTGGAACCACTGCGCGTGCTCTTCGGCGCAGTCTGCTTCGCGCTGGCTCAAGGCAAGGGTCTCGGGCACCAGCAGCGGCTGGCCGCTGAGGCCTTCGCTGGCCATGGCTACCTTCAGGCGCTCGTACATGATGCGCTCATGGGCCGCATGCATGTCTACCAGCACCAGGCCGATGGCGTTCTCGGCCAGGATATAGATGCCCTTGAGCTGCGCCAGCGCGTAGCCCAGCGGAGGAATGTCACCCTGGCTTTCGGGCAACGCCGTCGGCGCCGCGCCTTCATCCAGCGGTTTGTAAAACTCGCGATACACCGCCTGTGCCTCGGCGGCTGGCAGCGGCTGCGAGGGGCGCGGGGTGTACTGGTACTGGTAACCCGCGCCACTGCCGCCACTGGAAAACGACTGCTGCGGGGCTCGCGACTGCTCGAGCACCGGCGAGGCCAGGCGCATTTCGCCCTGGGGGCCGAACTCACCGGCCTGCTGGCCCGTGGGGCGGACCACTTCGGGCACGGCAGCAGGCGCCGCCAACTGGTCTTCCGGGCGTACATCGGCCAGGGCGCGATGCAGGGTGCCATACAGGAAGTCGTGCACCGAGCGCCCCTCGCGGAAACGCACTTCGTGCTTGGTCGGGTGCACATTGACGTCGACGCCGTTGGGCTCCAGCTCCAGGAACAGCACGAAGGTCGGGTGCCGACCATTGAACAGCACGTCGCGGTAGGCCTGGCGCACGGCGTGGGCGACCAGCTTGTCGCGCACCGCACGGCCGTTGACGAAGAAATACTGCAGGTCTGCCTGGCTGCGCGAGAAGGTCGGCAGGCCGACCCAGCCCCACAGGCGCAGGCCATTGCGTTCCACGTCGATCGGCAGCGCCTGCTCCATGAAGCCCGGGCCGCAGATGGCGCCCACCCGCCGCGCACGGGCGGTTTCATCGTGGGCCTCGTGCAGGCTGAGGATGCTCTTGCCGTTGTGGCGCAGGTGGAAGCCGACATCGAAGCGCGCCAGCGCCAGGCGCCGTATCACTTCCTGCAGGTGATCGAATTCGGTTTTCTCAGCCTTGAGGAACTTGCGCCGGGCCGGGGTATTGAAGAACAGGTCGCGCACTTCCACCGAAGTACCCACCGGGTGCGCCGCCGGCTGCACCCGCGGGGTCATGTCGCGGCCTTCGGTTTCCACCTGCCAGGCCTCGGTAGCGCTGGCGGTACGTGAGGTCAGGGTCAGGCGCGCCACCGAGCTGATCGAGGCCAGGGCCTCACCACGGAAGCCCAGGCTCAATACCCCTTCCAGGTCTTCCAGCTCGCGGATCTTGCTGGTGGCGTGACGGGCCAGGGCCAGCGGCAGGTCGTCGGCGGAAATGCCGCTGCCATCGTCACGCACCCGCAGCAGCTTGACGCCGCCCTGCTCCACTTCCACGTCGATACGCCGGGCGCCGGAGTCCAGGCTGTTCTCCAGCAACTCCTTGGCGACAGAGGCCGGCCGCTCGACAACCTCACCGGCGGCAATCTGGTTGGCCAGCCGCGGGCTGAGCAGCTGGATGCGCGAACCGCCACTCATTGCGAGGCCAACGTGGTAGCGGGGATATCGAGGCGCTGGCCGACCTTCAGTTCATCGGTCTTGAGGCTGTTGGTGCTGCGCAGGCTGGTCACGCTGACCTGGTAGCGCACGGCAAGCATCGCCAGGGTCTCGCCAGGGCGTACCGTGTGCTCCCGCGGGCCAGCGGCGATCTTGCCGGTGTCGCGCAGCCAGGCGATGTAGGTGCCAGGCGGCGGGTTCTGCTGGAAGTACTGGCGCACACCGGTGTGGATCGAACGTGCCAGGGCCTGCTGATGGCTGGCGGTGGCCAGCTTGGCGGCTTCGTTGTTGTTCGAGATGAACCCGGTTTCAACGAGGATCGACGGAATATCCGGCGACTTCAGCACCATGAAGCCGGCCTGTTCAACCCGCTGCTTGTGCAGCGAGGTAATGCGGCCCATGTTGCCCAGCACCTTCTGCCCGACATTGAGGCTGGAGCTGAGCGTGGCGGTCATCGACAGGTCGAGCAGCACGCCGGCCAGCATGCGGTCCTTGTCGTCGAGGCTGACGTTACCGGCACCACCGATCAGGTCGGAACGGTTTTCCGTGTCGGCCAGCCAGCGCGCGGTCTCGGAGGTAGCGCCGCGGTCGGACAGGGCGAACACCGAGGCGCCAAAGGCGGCGCGGGACGGCGCGGCGTCGGCGTGGATCGAGATGAACAGGTCGGCGCCCTTCTTGCGGGCGATTTCCGTGCGCTTGCGCAGTGGGATGAAGTAGTCGCCGGTACGGGTCAGCTCGGCCCGGAAGCCTTTTTCGCTGTTGATCTGGCGCTGCAGTTCCTTGGCGATCTGCAGCACGATGTCTTTTTCATGCTGGCCACGCGAGCCGGACGCACCCGGGTCTTCGCCGCCGTGACCGGCGTCGATGGCAACCACGATGTCACGCTTGCCGTTGGGAACCGGCGGCAGCTTGATGGCAGGCTGGGCCGGGGTCACCGGCACTGCCGGCGTGGTTGCAGGCGTTGGTGCCGGAGTCGGGGCCGGCGCCGGCGCGCTGGCCGCAATGGCGTCAGCCTCCTGGTCGTACAGGTCGACCACCAGGCGGTTGCCGTACTGGGCGTTGGGCGCCAGGGTGAAGCTTTTTGGGGTGACCGACTTTTTCAGGTCGACCACCACGCGCAGGTCGGTCGGGGTGCGCTGAGCCGAACGCACGCTGCTGATCGGCGTATTGGAGGTAGCCACGTTCAGTGGCGCGGCCAAGGTCGCGCCATTGATGTCGATAACCAGGCGATCAGGTGCGCTCAGGGTGAAGACGCTGTGCTGCACGGGGCCAGACAGGTCGAAGACCAGCCGCGTGTTGTCCGGCGCGCGCCACAGGCGCATGCTCTTGACTTGAGTGACGGCCAGAGCGTCAACGGTCACCGTTGTCAGCAGCAGCCCAACGATGGCGACCAGTGCGCGTATGCGCATACCTACCCCACTTACTGTTTATAGTGTTCGGCCAGTGCAACGCACCAGGCCTCGCCGCGAGCCCCCTGCGGCGAAAGGATCAGCGAGCGTCCGCCCGCTTG
Organism: Pseudomonas sp. B23(2017); assembly: GCF_002113725.1. Classification (NCBI taxonomy): domain Bacteria; kingdom Pseudomonadati; phylum Pseudomonadota; class Gammaproteobacteria; order Pseudomonadales; family Pseudomonadaceae; genus Pseudomonas; species Pseudomonas sp. B23(2017). The sequence continues at coordinate 103,831 of NZ_NEJM01000001.1, forward strand.
GGGGCTTATGGTAATGGTCAGGTCGGGCTTTGGCAAAACGCCCGCACCCTTTTGTGGCCACTCGAACAGGCACAGCGGGTCGCCCTCGAAATAGTCACGAATGCCCATGAACTCCAGCTCTTCCGGATCGACCAGGCGATACAGGTCGAAATGGAACGCCCGCACCTCACCGATCTCGTAAGGCTCGACCACGGTGAAGGTCGGGCTTTTCACTGCACCAGTATGGCCCAGGCCACGAATCAGGCCACGCGACAGCGTGGTTTTGCCCGCGCCCAGGTCACCTTCCAGAAAAATCACGCCGTGACCGCCGGTCACCTCGGCCAGTTGTGCGCCGAATTTGACCGTGGCCGCTTCATCGGCCAGAAACAGGTTTAAGCCAGACACGCAGAATGCTCCTCCAACAACTCACGAATGACCGGCGCCAGATCGCTGGCAGCCAGGCCTCTACCTTTAACGCCCAGACGCTCGCCGGCACAGGCGTGCAGCCATACCCCCAGCCCCGCGGCATGCCAGGCATCCAGGCCCTGGGCCAGCAGCGCCGCCAATACACCGGTCAGCACATCGCCCAGGCCGGCACCGGCCATGGCAGGGTGGCCACGTTCGCACAGCAGCAGCTGCCCGGCTGGGTCGGCCACCAGAGTGCCAGCCCCCTTGAGCACGCAGACGCTGTTGTAACGGCGCGCCAGCTTGAGTGCGGCGCCCGCGCGGTCCGCCTGCACAGCCTCGGTGGAAATGCCCAGCAGCCGCGCCGCCTCCCCGGGGTGCGGGGTAAGGATGCTGCCACTGGGCAGGGCCAGCGGGGTGCGCGCCAGCAAATTCAGGGCATCGGCGTCCCACACCTGTGGGCGCTCGGCATTGGCCACCGCCGACAGCAGGCTGCGGCCCCAGGCTGCCTGGCCCAGGCCAGGGCCGACCACCAGCACCGAAGCGCGCTCCAGAACACCCATCAGCTGGTTGGCCGAAGTGGCGCCCAGGCACATTACCTCGGGCAGGCGCGCCAGGCTGGCAGTCACGTGTTCAGGCCGGGTCGCCACGCTGACCAGCCCCGCGCCACAGCGCAGGGCGGCCTCGGCACTGAGCAGCACGGCGCCGCCGGTACCGAGGTCGCCACCGACCACCAGTACATGGCCGAAGTCGCCTTTATGGGCATGCGCATGCCGTGCCGGCAGGTGCGCGACAGTCACGCTGCTGAGCAATTGAGGGGTATGGCCGGGGTGTTTGGTCTGCGGCATGGGGTCAAAGGCTCCAATGTCTGGCAGAATTATACGCACCTGAGCCCGTATTGCCTTGCCCATCCATGTCCGCCTGTACGCCTGACCTCGCCAAACTGGCCCAATCGATCAAGATTTGGGGCCAAGAACTCGGTTTTGCCCATGTTGGCATCGCCGGGGTCGACCTTGGCGAACACGAACACCACCTGCAGCGCTGGCTCGACGCCGGCTACCAGGGCGAGATGGATTACCTGGGCGCCCACGGCAGCAAACGCGCGCACCCCGAGCAACTGATCCCCGGCACGGTACGCGTGGTATCGCTGCGCATGGACTACCTGCCCGGCGACACGCAGATGGCGCAGCGCCTGGCGCAGCCGGAAAAAGCCTACGTATCGCGCTACGCCCTGGGCCGGGATTACCACAAGCTGGTGCGCAAGCGCGTGCAGTTCCTGGCCGATCGCATTCAGGAAGCCATCGGCCCCTTCGGCTACCGCGCCTTCGTCGACAGCGCTCCGGTGCTGGAAAAGGCCCTGGCCGAGCAGGCCGGGCTGGGCTGGATCGGCAAGAACACCCTGCTGCTCAACCGCAAGGCGGGCAGCTACTTCTTCCTCGCCGAGCTGTTCGTCGACCTGCCGCTGCCGGTGGACGAAGCCACCACCAGCGAACACTGCGGGCGCTGCCAGGCCTGCCTGGACATCTGCCCGACCCAGGCCTTCGTCGGGCCGTATGTGCTGGATGCACGGCGCTGCATCTCCTACCTGACCATCGAACTGCGGGGGCCGATCCCCGTCGAGTTGCGTTCGAAGATGGGCAACCGGGTGTTCGGTTGCGATGACTGCCAGATCGTCTGCCCGTGGAACCGCTTTGCCAGGCACAGCCAGGAACAGGACTTCCAGCCACGGCACGGGCTGGAGAATGCCGAGCTGGCGGAAATGTTCCTGTGGGATGAAAGGACCTTCCTGCGCAAGACCGAAGGCGGGCCATTGCGCCGGGCCGGGTATGAGCGCTGGTTGCGCAACCTGGCGGTGGGGCTTGGCAATGCGCCATCGACGATCCCGGTGATCGAAGCGCTGAAGGCGCGGCGCGAGGATGCCTCGGAGCTGGTGAGGGAGCATGTGGAGTGGGCGCTGGCGCAGCACGGCATTTCGTAGCCCCCCCTGAGGGAGTTTGCCCAGCCCTTTGGGCTGCGTTGTCGCACAGATAACTGAATTCGCAAGCGATCCTCGTACCCTGTGGGAGCGGCTTTAGCCGCGAAGAATCCAACGCGGTGCATGGCACCGGCTACGCCGGTGTTCGCGGCTAAAGCCGCTCCCACAGGGTCCCCGCTAATTCAATGAGTTATGTACAGTTCTATGAAAGCGGGTTTACCCGCGCGGTGGATGGCACGGGCTGCGCCCGTGTTCGCGGGTGAACCCGCTCCCACAGGGGGCGCATGTCAAGGCTACTGCTGGTCGTTGTAGTGGAACTTGGGCATTTCCCAATGGAACCGAATCGCCAGCAACCGCACCAGGAACCCGCCAAACAAGGTCAGCAGCATCGCCTGCTCCGCCGGCACCTTGAAATACACGCAGCCCAGATAGAACCACGCCGCGGCAAACGACACGCTGGCGTACAGCTCGCGGCGGAATACCAGGGGAATGTCGTTACAGAAGATATCTCGCAAGATCCCGCCAAATACCCCGGTGATGACCCCGCTGATCGACGCCACGAGCATGCCCTGCCCCATCTCCAGTGCGGTCATGCAACCGATCAGGGTAAAGGCCACCAGCCCCAGGGCATCGAGCACCAGGAACAGCGAGCGCAGGCGGCGCATCATTGGCGCGATGAAGATGGTCAGCAGCGCCGCACAACTGGTCAGCACCAGGTACTCCGGGTGCTTCACCCAAGTCAGCGGGTAATGCCCGAGCAGCACGTCACGCACCGAGCCGCCACCCAGGGCGGTGACGCAGGCGATCAGCACCACGCCGAACCAGTCCATGCCGCGGCGGCCAGCAGACAACGCGCCGGTCATGGCTTCGGCGGTGATGGCGATGAGGTAGAGCATCAACAACATGGTGCGGGGTCCGTGCGGGCGGGCGAGAAGGCGCGCAGTCTAACCAGTTGCCCATGGCACCAAAAGAGGGCGCAGATACAATATCTGCGCCTTTTCGGCTCATACCTTGATGAAGTGCTCGCGATAGTGGCGCAGTTCGGCGATGGATTCGCGGATGTCGTCCAGCGCCAGGTGGGTGTTGCCCTTCTTGAAGCTGTCACGCACATCAGGCGCCCAGCGTGCAGCCAGCTCCTTCAGGGTCGAGACATCCAGGTTGCGGTAGTGGAAGTAGTTTTCCAGGTTGCGCATGTGCCGGTAGAGGAAGCGGCGGTCCTGGCAGATGCTGTTGCCGCAGATCGGCGACTTGCCTTTCGGTACCCACTGCTCGAGGAAGGCAATGGTCTGCGCCTCGGCTGCGGCCATGTCGACCTTGCTCTCGCGTACGCGCTGGGTCAGGCCCGAAGCGCCATGGGTGCGGGTGTTCCACTCGTCCATGCGCGCCAGCACTTCGTCACTGTGGTGGATGGCGATCACCGGCCCTTCGGCCAGGGTGTTCAGTTCGCTGTCGGTGACGATGGTGGCCATCTCGATGATGACGTCGCTGTCCGGATCCAGGCCGGTCATTTCCAGGTCGATCCAGATCAGGTTCTGTGGGTTTTGCATGCGGGGGCTCCTCGTATAGGCCGTCATAGTAGCGTAGTGGCCAAGGCACGCCCATTCACGGCGCGAAGGTAAGCCAAATGGTCCGGCGCCTGGCGTGCTAAACTGCCTGCCGTTTTCAACCTGCCCCCACGCACGGAATCTTCATGGCCAAACGCCAGCTCAATCGCCGCCAGAACTGGCGCATCGAAAAAATCCAGAACGAGCGCGCCGCGCGTGCGGCCAAACGCGAACAGCACGTGCTGCAGGAACTGGAGGGTGGCGACCTGGGGCCGGAACAGCTGGGCCTGGTGATTGCGCACTTCGGTGTGCAGGTAGAAGTGGAAGCCCAGGACGGCGAAGCCGCGGGCCAGGTATTCCGCTGCCACTTGCGCGCCAACCTGCCGGCGCTGGTTACCGGCGACCGCGTGGTATGGCGCTCGGGCAACCAGGGCATTGGCGTGATCGTCGCGCAGATGCCGCGCAGTACCGAGCTGTGCCGGCCGAACAACCACGGCCAGCTGAAGCCGGTGGCGGCCAACGTCGACCTGATCGTGATCGTCTTCGCCCCCGCGCCCGAGCCGCACCCCAACCTCATCGACCGTTATCTGGTGGCGGCGGAGCACGCCGGCATTCGCCCGCTGCTGCTGCTGAACAAGGCCGACCTGATCAACGACGAGAACGGCCCGGGCCTGCATGCGCTGCTGGAGGTTTACCGCGAGCTGGGCTACCCGCTGCTGGAGGTCTCGGCCCACCACGGTGACGGCATGCAACGCCTGCAGCAGATGCTCGACGGCCACATCAGCGTGTTCGTCGGCCAGTCGGGGGTGGGCAAGTCGTCGCTGGTCAACAGCCTGCTGCCGGACGCCGGCACCCGTGTCGGCGACCTGTCGGAGTGGTCTGGCCAGGGCACCCACACCACCACCACCGCGCGGTTGTACCACTTCCCCAATGGTGGCGACCTGATCGACTCGCCGGGCATCCGCGAGTTCGGCCTGGGTCACGTCAGCCGCAGTGATGTGGAGGATGGTTTCATCGAGTTCCGCGACCTGTTCGGCACCTGCCGCTTCCGCGACTGCAAGCATGATCGCGAACCGGGCTGTGCGCTGCTCAAGGCGCTGGACGAGGGGCGTATCAAGCAGCAACGGATGAACAGCTACCGCTCGATCATTGCCAGTTTGCCGGAAGACGCTTACTGACCGCTTGCGCCACAGGTTCTGCGCCGGCTTCAGCTACGGCGCGATCCTGTGGGAGCGGCCTTGCGTCGCGAAAGGGGCGCGCAGCGGCCCCAGATATCAGCAGCAAATATTGCCGGGGCCGCGTTGCGGCCCTTTCGCGACACAAGGCCGCTCCCACAAGGGACCGCGCCGGACGAAAAACGGTTTACTGGTCCTTGGCCTCATCCATCTTCAGCGTCCCCTCTTCGAAGATGTTCAGCTTCTGGCGCAGTTCACGCGGCTGCATGGGGGCCTGCCCGGCCTCCCCTGGCGCCGCCGGTGCCGCAGCGGCCGGCGGCGCAGGCTCGGCAGCCGGTGCTTCCGGCGCGCCCTGCTCGCCTTCGATATTGCGCTGGGCCTTTTTGGTCAGCACGATGATGTCGATGCGGCGGTTGACCGGGTTGAACGGGTCCTTGCGATCGAACAGCGACGACGAGGCATAACCCACCACCCGCGCCACCTGGTCATCCGGGTAGCCGCCGGCCACGAGTGCACGGCGCGCGGCGTTGGCGCGGTTGGCCGACAGTTCCCAGTTGCCGAACTCGCCACTACCGGCATAAGGCTTGGCGTCGGTGTGGCCACTGATGCTGATCTTGTTCGGCACCGCCTTGATGGTGTCGGCCATGGCCAGCAGGATGTCCTCGAAGTACGGCTGCAGGCGCGCGCTGCCAATGTCGAACATCGGCCGGTTCTCGGCGTCCATGATCTGGATGCGCAGGCCGTCCTGGGTGATCTCGAACAGGATCTGGTCCTTGAACTTCTGCAGCTGCGGGTTCTCTTCCACCTTGTTCTGCAGTTCCTGCAGCAGCAACTCCAGGCGCTCACGCTCGACCTGCTCGGCCATGGTCTCCACCTGGTCCTTGTCCAGCTGGATGCTGGTATCAGGCGTCGGCTCCGACTTGGCTTCGGGGTTGATGGTCTTTTCCGGCGCCAGCTGAGGCGAGCCGCCCAGGTCGATGACGTAGGGCGTTCCGCTTTCCGAGAAGCCGATCGGGTCCTTGAAGTAGCCGGCAATGGCGATCTTCTGTTCCGGTGTGGCCGTGGACAACAGCCACAGCACCAGGAAGAACGCCATCATCGCCGTGGCGAAGTCGGCGAAGGCGATTTTCCAGGCGCCGCCGTGATGGCCGCCGCCAAAGCGCTTGACGCGCTTGACGATGATGGGCTGATTGTTCTCCATGACTCAGCGACCGCGAACCGCTTGTTCCAGTTCGGCGAAGCTTGGGCGGTGCTTGGGGTACAGCACCTTGCGCCCGAACTCGACCGCCAGCGAAGGCGGCATGCCCGAGGCCGAGGCCACCAGCGAAGCCTTGATCGATTCGTAGAGGTTCAGCTCTTCCTTGGCATCGTGTTCCAGGCACTTGGCCAACGGGCCGAAGAAGCCGTAGGCCGCCAGGATACCGAAGAAGGTACCCACCAGTGCCGCACCCACATGGAGGCCGATGGAGGCCTGGTCACCGTCGCCGAGCGAGGCCATGGTCACCACGATACCCAGTACCGCCGCAACGATACCGAAGCCGGGCATGCCGTCGGCAATGCCGGTCACCGCATGGGACGGGTGCTCCAGTTCTTCCTTCATGCTCAGCAGTTCCATGTCGAACAGGCCCTCGAGCTCGTGCGGGGCCATGTTGCCGGTGGACATGATGCGCAGGTAGTCGCAGACGAACGCGGTCATGCGCTCATCGGCCAGCACCGTCGGGTACTTGGCGAAGATCGGGCTGGCGGCGGCATCCTCGATGTCGGCCTCGATGGCCATCATGCCTTCGCGCCGGCTCTTGTTGAGGATCTCGTACACCAGGCCCAGCACTTCCAGGTAGAAGGCATGAGTGAAGCGCGAGCCGAACATCTTCATCGACTTCTTGATGACGTGCATGGTCATGTGGCCAGGGTTGGCCTGCAGGAATGCACCAAAGGCCGCACCGCCGATGATCAGTACTTCGAACGGCTGGATCAGCGCCGCAATCTTGCCGTGGGAAAGCACGTATCCGCCGAGCACGCTCGCGAATACGACGATGATGCCGATAATTTTAGCCATAGGTTCAAAGCACTTGCTGTCGTGGTCAGGGGAAGAGACGGGAGCTTTAAAACTCTTCTTCTACTTATCGGCAGAACTGCGCCAGACTATAGCCACTCAATGCGAAAAGCCAGTTCGGACTGATGTCAAAATGCCAATTGAAACCAAGGTGCCCGCTCAGGCTCCACGTACGCTAGAGGCCTGGGTAAAGCTGCTCGAGAGTGTTCGCATCCCCGTGCCGAAGCACAGCTACGACCGGGTCATGGCCGCCATCCACGATAGCCGCCGCTCGCTGCGCGATATCGCCGAACTGATGCAGGATAGCCCGGCACTGGTGCTGTCGGTGATGCGCGAAGCCAATCACCCCACCAATGCCAGCCTGGCAGAGCCCGCCGAAAGCCTGGAAGTCGCCCTCAACCGCCTGGGCCTGGAGCGCAGCGAACAGCTGCTCAAACGCCTGCCAGCTGTGCCCGTCGAAGAAATCCCACCGGTACTGTGCCAGTTCCAGCTGATCAGCCAGCACGCCTCGCAGCAGGCCAGCGGCCTGTTCGCCAGCCGCCTTGCACGGCTGTGGCAGGAAATCCACTGGGGCAGCCTGTTGTTCCTGTCGCCACTCTGGCCGCTGGCGCTGGCCTACCCCAAGCTGCTCGATACCTGGGAGCTGCGGGTTATCCACAAGGGCGAAGACGCCGCCCATGTCGAGGAAGAACTGTTTGGCGTGCGCATCATGGAGCTTTGCCAGACCATGGCGGAGTACTGGCGCCTGCCACAATGGGTGACCCAGGGTTACCGCCTGTTGCTGGAAGAACGCGAACAACTGGCCCAGGTGCTCAGTATCGCCCGCGACCCGGACCTGCTCAGCCAGCAACACCGCCTGGACGCCGAGCCTGGCCTGCGCCGCTGGTTCAACCAGCCGGCCAACACCGTGCTGCTGGCCAACAACCTGGCCCTGGCGGCACAGGTGGGCTGGGACAACCCACACCTGCTGCGCTGGCAGCTGTTGACCGCACTGTACCTGCAGACCTCGCTGGAAGACGTGCAGCAGCAGGTGCACCAGCAGGCTGCGGCCAGCGCCCGCCGCCATGCCCAGCATGCCCTGTTCCACCCTGCCGAAGCGCTGATCTGGCCCTGGCACCAGCGCCGCCCGCACCCAGACATGCTGGCTCCGCCACCGCCCACCAGCGACGAACTGGCGCGCTGGCGCAAGCTGTGCCAGGACCTTCTGGCCCAGCCCAGCCCGTTCACCAACAGCGTGCACCTGGCCACGCAGGTTATCGAGGCCCTTCTGGCCTCTGGCATGCAGCGGATCCTGCTGCTGAGCCTGGACAAGGCCAACGACCAGCTGCGCGTGCAGCAGATGGCCGGCCTGCCCAAGGAAGCCGGGGCGCTGGTACTGCCGGTGGCGCAGAACAAACTGCTGCAAAAGCTGCTGGCCAAGGCCGGGCAATTGCGTATCACCCCGGAAAACCACAGCCAGTTCTCGGCCCTGCTGCCGGCCCCGCTGCGTGCCTTGTTCCGCAGCGAACACGTGCTGCTGCGCTCGCTGGCGGTGGCGGACCAGGTGCTGATGCTGATGGTGGCTGACCAGGGCTGCCGGCCGCTGGCCGATATCAGCGTGCAAGCCTTCGGCAAGACCGCACAGTGCACCGAACGGGCGCTGTCGGTGTTTGCCAACCGCAAGGCCTGAGCCTTGCGCTACAATCGCCCCTCTTTCCACACTGGAGACCGTGGATGACTGACTTTTCCGGCCTGCCCCTGGTGATCGAAGCCGCGGACCTGCTGCCGCGCCTGGATTCGCCACAGCTGATCCTGGTCGACCTGAGCAGCGCCAACCGCTATGTCAGCGGGCATATCCCCGGCGCACGCTTTGTCGAAGGCAAGCGTACCCAGCTTGGCCAGCCCCCCGCCCCCGGCCTGCTGCCGGCCCTGGGCGAGCTGGAAAAACTGTTCAGCGAACTCGGCCACCGCGACGATGCCGTGTATGTGGTGTATGACGATGAGGGCGGCGGCTGGGCCGGGCGCTTCATCTGGCTGCTCGACGTGATCGGCCACAAGCGTTACCACTACCTCAATGGCGGCATCCAGGCCTGGCCCGCCGACAAACTCTCCACAGAAGTGCCCGCCAGCGGCAACACGCCGGTGCACCTGCGCATCGACAGTTCGCCCACCGCCACCCGCGAGTACCTGCAAAGCCGCCTGGGCGCCGACGACCTGGTCATCTGGGACGCCCGTGGCCCGCAGGAATTCAGCGGCGAGAAAGTGCTGGCAGCCAAGGGCGGCCACATCCCCGGCGCGATCAACTTCGAGTGGACCGCCGGCATGGACCTCAACGACCACCTGCGCATCCGCCAGGACATCGCCGAAGTCCTGCTGAACCTGGGCATCACCCCCGACAAGGAAGTGATCACCCACTGCCAGACCCACCGCCGCTCCGGTTTCACCTACCTGGTGGCCAAGGCCCTCGGCTACCCGCGCGTCAAGGCCTACGCCGGCTCGTGGAGCGAATGGGGCAACCACCCGGACACGCCTGTAGAAGTCTAAGGAACCTGCATGAAATCCCGTTTGTTCATCATCAGCCAGTACCTGCTGCCGCACCACCTGCTGTCGCGGCTGGCCGGCTGCATCGCCGAGTGCCGCGTGCGCTGGTTCAAGAACGCCTTCACCGCCTGGTTCGCCAAGCGTTACCAGGTCAACATGAGCGAAGCGCTGGTCGAGGACCTGAGCGCCTACGAGCACTTCAATGCATTCTTCACCCGCGCCCTGAAGCCGGGTGCCCGCCCGCTGGACGAGACCCCGGGCGCCATCCTGTGCCCGGCCGACGGTGCCGTCAGCCAGCTTGGCCCGATCGAGCACGGCCGCATCTTCCAGGCCAAGGGCCACGGTTTCAGCGCACAGGAGCTGCTGGGCGGCGACCCGGCCATGGCCGCGCCGTTCATGGGCGGCGAGTTCGCCACCATCTACCTGTCGCCCAAGGATTACCACCGCGTGCACATGCCGCTGGCCGGTACCCTGCGTGAAATGGTCTACGTGCCGGGCCGCCTGTTCTCGGTCAACCAGACCACCGCAGAGAACGTCCCCGAGCTGTTCGCCCGCAACGAGCGTGTGGTCTGCCTGTTCGATACCGAGCGCGGGCCGATGGCCGTGGTACTGGTTGGCGCGATGATCGTCGCTTCGATCGAAACCGTGTGGGCCGGGCTGGTGACGCCACCCAAGCGTGAACTGAAGACCTTCCGCTACGACGAAGCCAGCCGCGCGCCGATCCACCTGGAGAAAGGCGCCGAACTGGGCCGTTTCAAGCTTGGGTCGACTGCTATCGTGCTGTTCGGGCCGGAGCAGGTGAAGTGGGCGGAGAACCTGGGTGCTGGTTCCGCGGTGCGCATGGGCCAGCAGTTGGCGGTGCCTGTGCAGGCTTGATTGCCTGATGGAACCTGGGGCCGCTTCGCGGCCCTTTCGCGACACAAGGCCGCTCCTACAGGAGATATGCGATTCCCTGTAGGAGCGGCCTTGTGTCGCGATGGGCTGCGAAGCAGCCCCGGATTCTCAGATCAGCCGCGCGCGTCGCGGTCCCGCAGGCCCAGCAGATACAACACCCCATCCAGCCCCAGGGTAGAAATCGCCTGCTTGGCCGACTGGCGCACCAGCGGCTTGGCGCGGAACGCCACGCCCAGGCCGGCCAGCGACAGCATCGGCAGGTCGTTGGCACCGTCACCCACGGCAATGGTCTGCTCCAGCTGCAAGCCTTCTTCGCTGGCCAGTTTCTGCAGCAGCTCGGCCTTGCGCTGGGCATCGACGATCGGCTCCACAGCCACGCCGGTCACCTTGCCGTCGACCACTTCCAGCTCGTTGGCGAACACATAGTCGATGCCCAGGCGCGCCTGCACCTGGCGGGCAAAGTAAGTGAAGCCACCGGACAGGATCGCCGTCTTGTAACCCAGGCGCTTGAGCTCGGCAAACAGGTTCTCGGCACCCTCGGTCAGGCGCAGCGACGCACCGATCTCGTCCAGCACGCCCACATCCAGGCCCTTGAGCAGCGCCATGCGCTCCTTGAAGCTGGCGCGGAAGTCCAGCTCGCCACGCATGGCACGCTCGGTGATCGCGGCCACCTGCTCACCCACGCCAGCGGCCTTGGCCAGTTCGTCGATGACTTCGGCTTCGATCAGCGTCGAGTCCATGTCGAACACCGCCAGGCGGCGGTTGCGGCGGAACAGGTCGTCCTTCTGGAAGGCGATGTCGATGCTCAGCTCTTCAGCCAAGGCGAAGAAGTCGGCACGCAGCGCCTGGGCATCGCTCGGCACGCCGCGCACGGAAATCTCGATGGCCGCCTTGCCCTTGTCGGTCTCGGCATCCAGCGCCACACGGGCCGACAGGCGCTCGATGCGCTCGATGGTCAGGCCGTACTGACTGATCACCGCACTCACCCGCTGCAGCTGCTCGGGGGTGATCTTGCGGCTGAGCAAGGTGACGATGTGGCGCGCCTCGCCGTGGCCATCGGCCCAGTGCTGGTAGTCCGCCTCGGAAATCGGCGTGTAGCGGGCCTGCAGGTTCAGTTCGTGGGCCTTGGCCTGCACGCTCTGCAGCAGGGAGGTGGCCACTTCGTTGTCCGGGATATCGACCAGGATGCCGAACGACAAGGTACCGTGCATGACTGCCAGGCCAATGTCGAGGATGCTCACACCGCCCTGCAGCAGGACGCCGGTGATAGCCGCAGTGAGACCGGGACGGTCCTCACCGGTGATGTTGATCAGGACGATTTCGCGCACAACCTGGCTCCGACTTCGATGAAAAATGCGCATTCTACCGATTTTCCGTGACCGTCGGGCGCCAACGATACTTTGCCGACAAAACCCGGCTCGCTATACTGCCCCACACTTTCATGCCATTAAGAGCCGAGCTCAGTGAACCGGCCCACGCCCGTCAAAGCAGACAACTTCTTCCTGATGATCTATCGCGCCCTGAGTCAACGTCGCGTGCCGCTGGCACTGCGCATCGCCTGCACCAACATTTTCCTGGTGGCGCTGGCGTTGGTGATCTACGCCTGCGTGATGGGCCTGCAGTTCAAGCAGGCCATGCACGAGCAGGCCGATGCCCTGGGCCAGAGCCTGACCACCCAGACCGCCACCTCGGCGACCGAGCTGCTGGTGGCCAACGACATCCTCAGCCTCAACGTGCTGCTCGGCAACCTGGTGAAAAACCCGCTGGTGGCCCATGCGGCGATCTACAGCGTGGACAACCGTATCCTCGCCGAGGCCGGCCAGCGCCCGCGCAACAGCCTGCTGGGCGAGGCCGAAGGCCTGTACCAGACCAAGATCACCTTCCAGGACGTGACCGCCGGGCAACTGCGCATCAGCCTGGACATGAGCCAGTTCCAGCAGCCGATGCTGATCAGCCTGCAGAGCATGGGCATCCTTGCCGCCATCCTGCTGGTGCTGGCACTGACCCTGAGCCTGCGCCAGGGCCGCTTCATCACCCTGCCGCTGCTGCAGCTGCGGGTGTGGCTGCGCGACCCGCAACCCTATACCCCGGCCACCGACCGCCAGGACGAGATCGGCGACATCGCCCGCCAGCTGCACGCGCGCCTGGCCCCGCCGCCGCCACCTGAGCCGGAGCCCGAAGAAGAAGACGAGCAGTTCGACGACCTGCACGACGCCGCCCCGGCAGCCAAGGCCGCGCCGCGCGCCAAGCTTGCCGCCCAGGCGGACGAGGATGACGATGAAGCCTTCGCCGGCCTGCTGGACGACGAAAGCGCGCCCAAGGCCGCCGTGGTCGAATCTGACGAGCCGCAGTACAGCGCCGTGCTTGCCGTGCAACTGGGTTCACAGGAGCAGCTGCGTCGCCTGCCGCGCACGCGCCTGACCGAGCTGACCGAGCGCTACCGCGATTGCCTGGAGCACGCCGCCTCGCTCTACGACGGCGAAACCCACACACTCAACGACGGCAGCACTCTGGTGCTGTTCCACAGCCGCGACTGCGGCGAGGACTACCTGACCAACGCCATCTGCTGCGGCGAGCTGTTGCGCGCCCTGGGCCATGCCCTGCAGATCGAGGTTGCGGACAGCGGCATTACCCTGCAGCTGCAACTGGGCTTGGCCCTGGGCAACGACCTGCAAGGGCTGGAGCTGGTAGACCTGCTGATGGCCGAAAAGGCCCAGGACGCCCTGGCGCTGTCGCAGCACAGCCGCAACCTGTTGCTGGTGGAGCGGCAGATCAGCGATGACACGCTGATTCGCCAGCGCGCCCGCATTCGCCCGATTGCCAGCCCTGAGGGCGCCTGCTGCGTGGAGCGCCTGATGGAGCCCTACCCGTCGATGCTGGAGCGGCAGTTGGCGCGGATGCACGAACGCCGGGTCTGATATCGGGCTGGCCTCTTCGCGGGTAAACCCGCTCCCACAGGGCCTGCACCAACCTGTGGGAGCGGGTTTACCCGCGAAGAGGCCAGCACAGACAGTACAAAAACTGCAGATACGAAAAAGCCCGCATCGTTGCGGGCTTTTTCGTATCTGGCAGCTGGATCAGAACCGGTAGACTTCCATATCGGTTCGAATCGGCGCAGCCATCGGGATCTTGGATTTCTCCGGCGTCTTTTTCACCTGCACCGGAGCAGCCGGCTTTTTTGGCGACTCTTCGGCAATCGCCGGCTGGTTGGCCAACGGCTTGACCGCAGTGCTCAGCTGTTCGGCCAGCTTCTGCAGCAACTGGCCCTGGGCCTGTACCTGCGACGCCTCGCTGCCCGCGTGTGGCTGCTCGAGGTGAACGATGCGGTTGTCACGCACATGGCCACGGCGGTCCAACAAGCGCCACTGGGCATCCAGGACGGCCGGCTGGTCCTTGCCCGAGTCCAGGCGAGTAATCGACAGCAGTACTTGTACATCCGGGTTGAAACCGGTCGCCGCCGGGGCCAGCACCACGCGCTGGCTGTCCAGGCGCCAGGCGAGTTGGCGCACCAGCAGCTGGTCGATATCCGACGAAAGGCTGCCGGCCCAACGACCGTCGGTCGCCGAACTCAGGCTGCCATCGGCCTGACGTTGCAGGAACGTTTCACGTTGCAGGTAATCGGCAACCGATACCGGGCCGAGCACCACGGCCATGCCCGCACTCTGCGAAGGCTGGCCAGGATCACCACTGTCGAGCTGGTACAGGGCAACCGGCTGGTGCATGGTGCACCCGCCAAGGCCCAGCAGGCCAGTCATCAACAGCGCAAATGGAAGGCGCAGAAATTTCATCATCCCATCCAGGCGGTCGCCAAAAGGCCAACCGCAGTGATACACATAGATTCAAACGGGCACACGGCAACGCCGGCACCGCAAGGGCCATATCATCCGCGAAATAACCGTCCGACTCCAGCATTTCTGCCCGGAACGACGCTGAAATTGCCGTTCCAGACATTTCAACCGGTTACGCCGGCACTTCCACCTGCAACCCATCGACGCGCTGGAACCCGCGTGGCAGCTTGCTGCCGCGCCTTCCGCGCTCGCCCTTGTAATGCTCCAGGTCGTCCGCTTTCAGAGATAGGGTACGCTTGCCGGCTTGCAATACAAGTGTCGCGCCATCGGCAATCACAGCCAAATCGGTAACAAATTCTTCACGGCTGGCTACCCGGTCGCCCGGCACCCCGATGATCTTGTTGCCCTTGCCTTTGCCCAGCTGAGGCAGGTCGCTGACCTTGAACACCAGCAGACGGCCTTCGGTAGTCACCGCCGCCAGCCAGTCCTGCTCGCGGTTGGCCACCGGGCGCGGGGTCATGACCTTGGCACCGTTGGGCAGGCTGAGCAAGCCCTTGCCGGCCTTGTTCTTGGCCTGCAGGTCTTCACCCTTGACCACGAAGCCATAGCCGGCGTCCGAGGCCACCACGTACAACGCATCGTCGTCCGGCAACAGCACGCATTCGAAGGTGGCCCCCGGTGGTGGCGTCAGGCGGCCGGTCAGCGGTTCGCCCTGACCACGCGCCGACGGCAGGCTGTGAGCGGCCAGCGAGTAGCTGCGGCCAGTGGAGTCGATGAGCACGGCAAACTGGTTGGAGCGCCCGGCGGCGGCGGCCTTGAAGCCATCGCCGGCCTTGTACGACAGGCCGGTGGCATCGATGTCGTGGCCCTTGGCGCAGCGCACCCAGCCCTTCTCAGACAGCACCACGGTGACCGGCTCGGTCGGCATCAGTTCGTTTTCCGACAGCGCCTTGGCCTCGGCACGCTCGACGATCGGCGAGCGGCGGTCGTCGCCATAGGTTTCGGCATCCTTGATCAGCTCGCTGCGTACCAGTTTGCGCAGCTTGGCATCGCTGCCCAGCAGGGCGAGCAGTTTGGCCTGCTCTTTCAGCAGCTCGTCCTGCTCGCCACGGATCTTCATCTCTTCCAGGCGCGCCAGCTGCCGCAGGCGGGTCTCGAGGATGTAGTCGGCCTGGATTTCGGTCAGGTCGAAACGGGCGATCAGGGCTTGCTTGGGCTGGTCCTCGGTACGGATGATGTGGATAACTTCATCCAGGTTGAGGAACGCGGTCAGCAAACCTTCCAACAGGTGCAGGCGCTTCTCCACCTTGTCCAGGCGGTGCTGCAGCCGGCGACGGACGGTAGTGGTACGGAACTCCAGCCACTCCAGCAGCAGTGCTCGCAGGTTCTTCAGCTGTGGCCGGCCGTCCAGGCCGATGATGTTGACGTTGACTCGGTAGCTGCTTTCCAGGTCGGTGGTGGCAAACAGGTGCTGCATCAGTTCATCGGCATCCACGCGGTTGGAGCGCGGGATGATAACGATGCGGCACGGGTTCTCGTGGTCCGACTCGTCACGCAGGTCGGCGACCATCGGCAGCTTCTTGGCCTGCATCTGCGCGGCGATCTGCTCCAGCACCTTGGCCCCGGAGACCTGGTGCGGCAGCGCGGTGACGACGATGTCGCCATCCTCGACGCGGTACACGGCGCGCATGCGGATGGAGCCGCGGCCGCTTTCGTACATTTTGAGGATTTCTGCCCGCGGGGTGACGATCTCGGCCTCGGTCGGGTAGTCCGGCCCCTGAATGTGCTCGCACAGCTGCTCGATGGTGGCCTTGGGCTCGTCGAGCAGGCGCACACAGGCCGTGGCCACTTCACGCAGGTTGTGCGGCGGCACGTCGGTGGCCATGCCCACGGCGATACCCGTGGTGCCGTTGAGCAGGATGTTGGGCAGGCGCGCAGGCAGCACGGCCGGCTCCTGCAGGGTGCCGTCGAAGTTGGGCACCCAGTCCACGGTGCCCTGGCCGACTTCGCTGAGCAGCACTTCGGCGTAGCGCGAAAGACGCGCTTCGGTATAACGCATGGCAGCGAACGACTTCGGATCGTCCGGCGCACCCCAGTTGCCCTGGCCGTCGACCAGGGTATAGCGGTAGCTGAACGGCTGCGCCATCAGCACCATGGCCTCGTAGCAGGCCGAGTCGCCATGGGGGTGGAACTTGCCGAGCACGTCACCGACGGTACGCGCCGACTTCTTGTGCTTGGCATCGGCATCGAGCCCCAACTCGCTCATGGCATAGACGATGCGTCGCTGCACCGGCTTCAGGCCATCGCCGATGTGCGGCAGGGCGCGGTCCATGATCACGTACATGGAGTAGTTGAGGTAGGCCTGTTCGGTGAAGTCAGCCAGCGAGCGGCGTTCCACGCCATCCAGGCTGAGTTCCAGTGAGTCGCTCATGCGGGCCTCGTCATTTCAGGTTCTGGCGCAGCAGCATGGTGCCGCCGCGCTGGGTAAATTCAAGTTGTTTCAGGGCACTCATGCCCAGCAATACGGTCTGCCCGTCCAGGCCCGGCACCACGATGGCGCGCACGTCCTGCAGGCGGATATCCCCCAGCTGCAGGCTGGCCAGGCGCGTGCGGTAGCCTTCGGTACGGCCGTTGGCGGTACTGAGCTGCACCGGGCTGCCACGCTCCAGGCCCAGCTCGCGGCCCAGCGCCTCGGGGATGGCCACGTCGGTGGCACCGGTGTCGAGCATGAAGTGCACCACCTGACCGTTGATCGCGCCATCCATCACGAAGTGGCCCTGGCCGTTGCCCAGCAGGCGCACCTCGATAAAGCCTTCCCCATGCGACGACTGTACCTGGGCATTGGGGTTGCGCTGGCTGTCTTCCCATTGGCCGAAGAAACGCGTGGCAAGGAACAGCGCCGCCGCCCAGGCGACGATCATCAATACCTTGCCAGCCCGCTTGCCCGGTGCCTGGCTCATGGCTTGGCGCTCCATCCGCCTTCCGGCGCATCGAAGCGCCAGACGATCGGGCGTGCCTCGCCATCGGCGCGGGCGCCGTTGTTGTTGTCCACACCGATCCAGGCGCCCTTGGCATCGATCACCAGGGCCTCGGCCAGGCCGAACGGCTGTTGATAGCGGCGCGACTCGACCAGGGCATCGGCAGCGAACGACCAGCAGCGCTCGACTTTGCCACTGTCGGTATCCCGACGGCAGACCCGGTAGGCGTTGCGTTCGAGGGTGAACAGCTTGCCTTCGAACCAGGCAAGGTCAGCGAAGTCGCGCGACAGTGCCTGGGCATTGGGCATCTGCGCCGGCTGCATTTCGACGCCAGCCTCGCTCAGCAGCACGCAACTGCGGCCGCAGGTCCACACCGATTGCTGGCGCTCGATGGCCACCAGGCCCCGCCGCTCGCGCTCGGCGGCCAGCCACAGGCGGTCGCCCGCCGGGTTGATCGCCAGGCCTTCGAACAAGGCGTTGAAGTTCAGCAGCATGCCGCTGGCACGGGCCTGACGAACCATGGCCGGGTCGATCTTCAACCAGTCCGCTTCGCCTTCCAGCGGCAGTTGCAGCACTGCGGCATGCGCCTCGCTGACCAGGTACAGGTTACCCGCCTGGTCACAGCTGATGCCTTCGAAATCCAGCTCGCCACCACGAATATACGACGCCGCCCAGTTGCGCGACTTCAGGCCCCACGGCAGGCCACTTTCCGGCACCGCTGGCGGGGTGAAGGTGAGCGGCTGCGCGCGCCAGGTCGGGTTTTGCTGGTCGAAGCGGTAGATACGGTCGTCGTCGCGGTCGGACACACCCCACAGCCCGCCCCGGCATTCCACCAGGCCAGACAGGTTGCCACCGCGCATGCCTTCGATCGGGTGCTCGGCGCTCAGCTTCAACTCTGGCCAGTTGCCCGCCAGGCTCGGCAGGGCAACCAGCGCCAGACAGGCAGCCAGAAGCCGCCGAATCAAACCATGACCTCGGCCAGGTTACCCTTGGTTTCCAGCCAGCTCTTGCGGTCACCCGCGCGCTTCTTGGCCAGCAGCTTGTCCATCAGCTCGCAGGTGGCCTGCACATCGTCCAGGGTCAGCTGCACCAGGCGCCGGGTGTTCGGGTCCATGGTGGTCTCGCGCAGCTGTGGCGGGTTCATCTCGCCCAGGCCCTTGAAGCGGGTGACCTGTGGCTTGCCGCGTTTCTTCTCGGCCACCAGGCGATCGAGGATACCGTCACGCTCGGCCTCGTCGAGGGCGTAGTAGATTTCCTTGCCCAGGTCGATGCGGTACAGCGGCGGCATGGCCACGTACACATGCCCGGCCTCGACCAGCGCGCGGAAGTGCTGGACGAACAGCGCGCACAGCAGCGTGGCGATGTGCAGGCCGTCGGAGTCGGCGTCGGCGAGGATGCAGATCTTGCCGTAGCGCAGCTGCGCTAGGTCGGTGGCCCCCGGGTCGACGCCAATGGCCACGGCGATGTTGTGCACTTCCTGGCTGGCCAGGACTTCGCCACCGTCCACTTCCCAGGTGTTGAGGATCTTGCCGCGCAGCGGCAGGATCGCCTGGAATTCCTTGTCGCGTGCCTGCTTGGCCGAGCCACCGGCCGAATCACCCTCGACCAGGAACAGTTCGGCGCGCATCGGATCCTGGCCGGCGCAATCGGCCAGCTTGCCGGGGAGTGCCGGACCCTGGGTGATGCGCTTGCGCTCGACCTTCTTGCTGGCCTTGAGGCGACGCCCGGCGTTGCTGATGGCCAGCTCCGCCAGTTGCATGCCCAGCTCGGGGTGGGCGTTGAGCCACAGGCTGAAGGCGTCCTTGACCACGCCGGAAACGAAGGCAGCCGCCTCGCGCGACGACAGGCGCTCCTTGGTCTGCCCGGAGAACTGCGGGTCCTGCATCTTCATCGACAGCACGAAGGTGATGCGTTCCCAGACGTCTTCCGGCGCCAGCTTCACGCCGCGCGGCAGCAGGTTGCGGAACTCGCAGAACTCGCGCATGGCATCCAGCAGGCCCTGGCGCAGGCCATTGACGTGGGTGCCGCCCTGGGCGGTAGGGATCAGGTTGACGTAGCTTTCCTGGATGCTGTCGCCGCCTTCTGGCAGCCACAGCAAGGCCCAGTCCACCGCCTCCTTGTTACCGGCCAGGCTGCCGCAGAACGGCTCGTCGGGCAGGCGCTGGAACTCGTTGACCGAGTCGACCAGGTAGGAGCGCAGGCCGTCCTCGTAGTGCCATTCGACCTTCTCGCCGCTGGCCTTGTCCTCGAAGCTGACCAGCAGGCCCGGGCACAGCACGGCCTTGGCCTTGAGCACGTGCTTGAGGCGGCTGATGGAGAACTTCGGCGAATCGAAGTACTTGGGGTCGGGGCTGAAGTACACGCTGGTACCGGTGTTGCGCTTGCCGACCGAGCCGACCACTTCCAGCTCGCTGGCCTTGAAGCCATCGGCGAAGGTCATCTGGTATTCGTTGCCGTCACGTTTGACGCGCACGCGCACCTGGGTCGACAGGGCGTTTACTACCGAGATGCCCACGCCGTGAAGGCCACCGGAGAACTGGTAGTTCTTGTTGGAGAACTTGCCGCCGGCGTGCAGTTTGGTGAGGATCAGCTCGACCCCGGAAACGCCCTCTTCCGGGTGGATGTCCACCGGCATGCCGCGGCCATCGTCGCTGACTTCCAGCGAGTGGTCGGCATGGAGGATGACCTGCACCGAACGGGCGTGACCGGCCAGGGCTTCGTCGACACTGTTGTCGATGACTTCCTGGGCCAGGTGGTTGGGGCGGCTGGTATCGGTGTACATGCCCGGCCGCTTGCGGACCGGGTCAAGGCCCGAGAGGACTTCGATGGCGTCTGCGTTATAGGCGCTAGCGCTGGGAGTGGCCATAGGGTCTCGTCGTCAGTCTGGTGAATGCAAAAAAGTCAAAATACAGAAAAATCGAGCGCTGCGTACTGCCCACGGGCAATGCCGGCGAAGGCCAGCAGTGCCGGCAGGCGCTCGGCGAAGCCCTGGAAGCTGTGGTCGCCACCGGCCTGGATACGCAGGGCACAAGCACGGTAATAGCGCTCGGCGTGGCGATAGTCCAGGGTTTCATCGGCGGTCTGCAGCCACACTTGATAGCGGCTGGCGTCCACCGGCGCTGGTACTTCCAGCTCGGCCAGGGCCTGCACATGATCGTGGGTCAGCTCCCAGGCTTCACCGGTGTAGTGATTGTGCTGGGTGCCCAGGTAGCCGTCGAAATGCTTGTGCGGTGTTACCGCCGGGTTCACCAGCAGGGCCTTGAGGCCGTGGCGCTCGGCCAGACAGGTGGCATAGTAGCCGCCGAGCGAACTGCCCACCAGCAGTGGCGCGCCCAGCTCGGCGATGGCCGCTTCGAGCTGGGCGATGGCCTGCCGTGGGTGGTGGTGCAAAGCGGGCACCCGCAGTTGGGCCGACAGGCCCAGTTGCTGCATCACGGCCTCGAGTTGGCGCGCCTTGGTCGAAAGTGGCGAGCTGTTGAAGCCATGGATATAGAGGATGGAACCCGACATGCTGCCCCCGGAATCTGTGGCTTCGCGCCCGGTGATATGGGCGCAGGGACGCGCAGTGTAGCGCGTTCGCCGGGTTTTGGCGCCGCACAGGGGTTTTAGCAACAAATTCTTCAACAGCTTTGAGAGTGCCGGGGGCGCTTTGCGCCCCTATCGCGACACAAGGCCGCTCCCACAGGGATACGCGATCTCCTGTGGGAGCGGCCTTGTGTCGCGATAGGGGTGCGCAGCAGCCCCAAAATCCTCAATAACCAGGGCTATCGAAGTCGAGCTTCACTTCGAAGTCCAGTGCCCGCTCCACCCCGGTCTCCAACCGCCCGTCGGCGTGCAGGCGCAGCCAGCGGTATCCAGGCTGCTCCTCGCTCACTTGAAAATCCTCGCTACGCGCCGCGAACTGGATACAGGTCGACGGAGTGGCCAGCAGGCGCAGGCCGCCACGCACTTCATCCCATTCCTGGTGCACATGCCCCCACAGCAGCGCCCGCACCTGTGGATAACCCTCGACGATATCGAACAGCGCCTGGGCGTTGCGCAAGCCGATCGGCGCAATCCAGGCACAGCCGATATCCACCGGCTGATGGTGGAAGCACACCAGGCAATGCCGTTCGCGCGCCCCTTTCAAGGCTGCGTCCAGTACCGCCAACTGGTCATCCGCCAAAAAACCATGCGTCGCCCCGGGTACGGCCGTGTTGAGCATGACGATGCGCCACGCACCGATATCGGTCACCGCCTGTACCAGCTTCGGCGCCACTTGCGCCATGACTTGGGCCTCGTCATGGTTGCCAGGCAACCAGCGGGTGGGCACGGCAAACGGTGCGGTCAGCTCACGGAATGCTTCATAGGACGCCACGCTGGCGTCCTGGGACAGGTCGCCAGTGCACAGCAGCAGGTCGACAAGCGGTTGCTCCCGCCGCACCTGGGCCACTACATGGCGCAGGCTGTCACGGGTATTGAGGCCCAGCATGCTGCCGGCCGGGTCGGCGAACAGGTGGGCATCGGTCAGTTGCACCACATGCACGGGGCGCGATTGGTCTGGCTGCGGCAACGGCCGTCTCCTCGAACGGATTCAGCGCGAATTATGGCTGCACAAAGGGTGCGAGCAAACACCCACGAACGACCTGCGTCACACTTCAGCGAACGCTCGCCAGTTCGTGACCACAAGCCAGGCAGTGGCTCAGCCATTCACCGAGGAACAGGTTGAGCTGGGCCTTTTCGTCCGGCTGGTGCATGGCCTCGTTCGGATACGGGTAGATGCTGCGCAGGCGCCGGGTGTGTTCGGCACTGACCACTTCGGCCATGCGCGCATCGTGGTACACCTGCACTTCCAGGTGCGGCACCGGCAACCATGGCAGGCTGTGCTCCTGGCGCACGTGCAGGGTGGTGGTGTACGGGCAGGCCAGCACCACGTCGAGTACCAGCACGCCGAGCATCTGGTCGCCCTGGGTCATGCCGATGCGGCGCGAGCTCTGGGTGGTGCGCATGTCGGGCAACAGGCGCATCAGCCGGGCGTAGTTGGCCTCGCAGGCTGCCTGCAGCCCGACCAGGTCGACCCGATAACGCTCGCGCAGCAGGTTCACTTCCACATACCTCGTACTTCATCACGGTTCAGCGCCAGCCATTGCAGGCCGATGATGGTCGCCGCATTGCAGATGCGCCCGTCGCGCACCGCCTGCATGGCATCCTCGAACGACCACACGCGCACGCGAATGTCCTCGCCCTCTTCTTCCAGGCCATGCAGGCCGCCCGCCCCTTCGCTGCTGCAACGGCCGAGGAACAGGTGAACGTATTCGTCACTGCCGCCGGGCGACGGGAAGTAACGGGTCATCGGCCACAGGGCGCTGAAGGTCAGGCCGGCTTCTTCTTCGGCTTCGCGGTGGGCGACTTCCTCGGGTTGCTCGTCCTTGTCGATCAGCCCGGCCACCATCTCGATCAGCCAGGGGTTGTCGACCTTGTCCAGTGCACCGACGCGGAACTGCTCGATCAGCACCACTTCATCGCGCAACGGGTCGTACGGCAGCACGCACACCGCATCATGGCGCACGAACAGTTCGCGGCTGATCTCGCGGCCCATGCCCCCGGCAAACAACTCGTGGCGCAGGCGTAGCTTGTCGAGCTTGTAAAAGCCCTGGAAGCAGTTGGCCCGCTCGATGATTTCGAAGCCCTTGGGCACTGAGTTCAACGCGTCTGACATGGAAATCCTCATTACCTCGAATACCGCATCGCGCCATCCTACTCTGCACGCCTGCCGGTTTCATCCCTTTCCGGCAACCGTTCGCGCACTCGGGACAGCGCGCCTTCTCTCTGTTAGCTTAGTGGCGAACTGAAGGCCGCGCAGACGGTCAAAGGCCGACTTTTCCCTGTTCTGCAAGGATCCTCATGACACTTGTCAAACTGACTTCCGTGGCTGTGCTGGCCCTGGCCCTGGGTGCCTGCCAAAGCCTGTTCACGCCCAACTACCGGGCGCCGCTCGAGGTCAAGCGTGATGCCTGGGAGCATGTCAAACCCGGCTGCAGCGAAAGCGACTGCCCGCTGGTGAACATCGACATGATCCACTTCCCGGCCTTGCCCAAACTCGATGGCATCGTCGAGAAACGCCTGCTGCAACTGACCGAAGACAACCAGCGCGGCAACGCACCGACCAGCCTGCAAGCCTACGAGCAGCAGTACCTGGCCAGTGCCGACAAGCGCAACAGCAGCTACCTGCAGGCCAAGGTACGCGAGCAGCATGACGGACTGGTGATCATCGAACTGTCCAGCTACCTGGACAGCGGCGGCGCCCATGGCATGCCCGGGCGTGGTTTCATCAACTATTCGCGCAAGCTGGACAAGGTGCTGACCCTGCAGGACATGCTGGTGCCTGGCCAGGAAGACACCTTCTGGAAAACCGTCGAGGAGTCGCACCGCGCCTGGCTGATCAGCGTAGGCATGGACAAGGACGCCGAGTTCATCAAGACCTGGCCGTTCAAGCAGTCGCCGCACGTCGCCCTGACGTACGGCGCGGTGGTGGTCAAGTACGAGGTCTATTCCATCGCGCCCTACTCCATGGGCCACGTGGAGTTGAAGATCCCGTACCCACGCCTGAATGGCGTGCTCAAGCCCGAGCTGTTTCCCGGCCGCGGCTGAAGCTCAGCAGCCCGTGCAGTAGCCCTGCCAGCAGCAATGCCGGCAGGGTCGCACCCAGGTCGGGCGCTTGCGCGGCGATCAGATGGTACGCGGCAACGCCCACCGCCCAGGCCAGCAGTGCCTGCCAGTGCAAGCCATGCACCTGTGCCGGCAAGCGGCGGCGACGGATCACGTAATGGTCCATCAATACCACACCGAACAACGGTGCAAACACCGAGCCGATCAGCAGCAGGAAGTTCTCGTACTGTGCCAGTGGCGCCAGCAAGGCGATCAGCGTGCACAGCACGCCAATGGCCAGCGCCAGGTGCTCGACCTTCAGGCGCACCAGCACACCGGTGGAAACGGCTGCCGAGTGAATGTCGGCAAAAGCCTTTTCCGACTCGTCCAGCAGAATCAGCAGCAGTGGAATGCCCATGCCGGCGCCCGCCAGGGCCAGCAGCAGGGCGTTGGCTTCGCCATTGCCGGCGAAGGCCAAGGTGTAGCCCACGCCCAGGCTCATCAGCCAGGTGTTGCCGATGAAGTAGCCCACCACCGTACCGCCGAATACATGTTTGCCGTTACGGGCAAAACGCGAGTAGTCGGCGATCAGCGGCAACCAGGACAGCGGCATGGCGATGGCGATGTCGAAGCCCACGGCCAGCGACATCGAACCGTCACCGGCACGGTCCCACAGTGCCGCCAGGTCGGCCTTGGCGAACAGGTTCCAGGTCAGCCACAGGCAAGCGCCCAGCAGCAGCCAGATGCCCCAGGTGCGCAGCACCTTGCGCACGAACGCCAGCGGGCCACCGACCGCGAGCAGGGTGGCCAGGGCGCCGAAGCACAGGGTCCAGAGCATAGGGCTGTTCCAGGCGCTGGCTTCGCCGAACGCCCGCGCGCCCAGCAGGCTGGCGGCATCGCGCATGACGATGATCTCGAACGCGCCCCAGCCCACCAGTTGCAGCAGGTTGAGCATCGCCGGCAAACGCGCGCCATGGCCACCCAGGCTCAGTTTCAGGGTGCCCATGGCCGACAGGCCGGTATCGCTGCCGATGACACCGGCAGCCCCCAGCAGCAGCACACCCACACCGGTGCCCAGGGCGATAGCCAGCACCGCGCCGGCAAGGCCCAGGCCAGGGGCCAGCATGGCGCCGACCTGCAGCACCATCAGGCCGATGCCGAGGGAGAACCATAGCGAGAACAGGTCGCGCGCGCCGAAGATGCGCTGGACGGTGGGGACCGGGTGGTCGGGGGAGAATTGGCTGGGTGATGTCATGGTTGGCGCTCGCCGGCAATGTTGTTGGTGTTCCTGGCGAGGACTGCGTCCTCGTATCGCGACACAAGGCCGCTCCCACAAAAACCGCGCTGGCCTCAAGCCTTGCGCGGTCCCTGTGGGAGCGGCCTTGCGTCGCGAAAGGGCCGCAAAGCGGCCCCAGCGGTCTTAGACTTTGTGATACAGCTGGCTGCCTTCCTGGCGGAACCGCTCGGCCTGCTCACGCATGCCTTGCTCGACCGTCACATCCACGGTTTCGATCTTGGCGGCGTATTCACGCACTTCCTGGGTGATCTTCATCGAGCAGAACTTCGGCCCGCACATCGAGCAGAAGTGCGCGACCTTGGCCGATTCCTTTGGCAGGGTCTCGTCGTGGTAGGCACGGGCAGTGTCCGGGTCCAGGCCGAGGTTGAACTGGTCTTCCCAACGGAACTCGAAGCGTGCCTTGGACAAGGCGTTGTCACGAATCTGCGCACCTGGGTGGCCCTTGGCAAGGTCGGCGGCATGAGCGGCGATCTTGTAGGTGATGATGCCGGTCTTCACATCATCCTTGTTCGGCAGGCCCAGGTGCTCCTTGGGCGTGACGTAGCAGAGCATGGCGCAACCGAACCAGCCGATCATCGCCGCACCAATGCCCGAGGTGATGTGGTCGTAGCCAGGAGCGATATCGGTGGTCAGCGGGCCGAGGGTGTAGAACGGCGCCTCGTCGCAGCACTCCAGCTGCTTGTCCATGTTCTCCTTGATCAGCTGCATCGGCACGTGGCCGGGGCCTTCGATCATGCACTGCACGTCGTGCTTCCAGGCGATCTTGGTCAGCTCGCCAAGGGTTTCCAGCTCACCGAACTGCGCGGCATCGTTGGCGTCGGCAATCGAGCCGGGGCGCAGGCCGTCGCCCAGCGAGAAGCTGACGTCGTAGGCCTTCATGATTTCGCAGATTTCGTCGAAGTGGGTGTACAGGAAGTTTTCCTTGTGGTGCGCCAGGCACCACTTGGCCATGATCGAGCCACCACGGCTGACGATGCCGGTGACGCGCTTGGCGGTCAGCGGCACATAGCGCAGCAACACACCGGCGTGGATGGTGAAGTAGTCCACGCCCTGCTCGGCCTGCTCGATCAGGGTGTCGCGGAACAGCTCCCAGGTCAGGTCTTCGGCCACGCCGTTGACCTTTTCCAGGGCCTGGTAGATCGGCACGGTACCAATCGGCACCGGCGAGTTGCGGATGATCCACTCACGGGTTTCGTGAATGTGCTTGCCGGTGGACAGGTCCATGACCGTGTCCGAACCCCAGCGGATGCCCCAGGTCAACTTGGCCACTTCTTCCTCGATCGAGGAACCCAGGGCGCTGTTGCCAATGTTGCCGTTGATCTTCACCAGGAAGTTGCGACCGATGATCATCGGCTCCACTTCCGGGTGGTTGATGTTGGCAGGGATGATCGCGCGGCCACGGGCGATTTCCTGGCGAACGAACTCGGGGGTGATTTCTTTCGGGATGTTGGCCCCGAAGCTGTGGCCGGCGTGCTGCTCGTCGAGCAGGCCGGCGGCGCGTGCCTCTTGCAGCTTCATGTTTTCGCGGATGGCAACGTATTCCATCTCGGCGGTGATGATGCCCTGGCGGGCATAGTGCATCTGCGAGACGTTGGCGCCCGCCTTGGCACGGCGCGGGTTGCGAACGTGGGCGAAACGCAGCTTGGCCAGTTCGGCATCGTTCAGGCGCTGCTGGCCGAAGTCGGAG
The DNA here is from genome assembly GCF_002113725.1 of Pseudomonas sp. B23(2017). NCBI lineage: Bacteria > Pseudomonadati > Pseudomonadota > Gammaproteobacteria > Pseudomonadales > Pseudomonadaceae > Pseudomonas > Pseudomonas sp. B23(2017). Next base: position 130,753 of record NZ_NEJM01000001.1, read on the forward strand.
CTCAGGCCGGCCAGGCGCTCGGTGTCACCGCGTGCCTCGATCCACGCCGAACGCACGTCGGCCAGGCCCTTGCGCACGTCGATGACAACGTTGGGGTCGGTGTACGGGCCGGAAGTATCGTAGACCAGCACCGGGGCATTGGACTCGCCACCGAAATCGGTCGGGGTGTCGTCCAGGCTGATTTCACGCATGGGCACACGGATGTCCGGGCGCGAGCCTTCGACATACACCTTGCGCGAACGCGGGAACGGTTGCACGGACTGCTGATCGACTTGCGCCGATTCGCTGAGGTTGATCGCTTTTTCTTGTTTGGTCATCACAGGCTCTCCAGACGGCTTCCTAGCAGTGGAATGTCGGGGTGAACCTGAAAGGCGCGGACGCACCCTTGATGGGTGCAGTGCCGGATATGGGGGTGCCTGAAGCTGCATGCAGCTGCGACATTCCCGGACCTGGCACAAGAGGCTCCCCGGGAAGGCGAGCAATCTTGTTCCCTACGCAGGCGCTAACCTGATCAGGTTCAACGGGATCCGCAACTTTGCGATCTCAGCCTTTGCTTCAAGGCACCCCGACAAGAACATGCGCAGTCTAGACTGGAGTGGTCGGCAAAGCCAAGCAGGTAAATGCGCGGATGATGAAAGGCACCCCGAGCGATTGTTGCCGGGTGCGCATGGCACTACACTGGCCCATCGCTCGATACTCAACAGTTCAGTAATTCAATTTCGTACAAGGATTGCCTCTATGCTGCGCAAACTCTCACTGGCAATAGCCGTGTCTTGTGCGTCCAACGGAGTGGTCTGGGCAGCGGACGTGCCCACTACAGTGAAAACCGACCTGGTCAGCGTCTATCAGGAAGCGGTCGACAACAACGCTGACCTGGCTGCGGCCCGCGCCGATTACGGCGCCCGCCGTGAAGTGGTACCGCAGGCTCGCGCCGGGTTGCTGCCCAACCTTTCGGCCGGTGCCGAAATGCTGAACACCCGCACCAAGCTGGACGAACCATCGGCCACCAGCAACCGCAGCGGCAATACCTGGAGCGCGACCCTGGCGCAGCCTATCTTCCGCGCTGACCGCTGGTTCCAGTTGCAGGCGGCCGAGGCGGTCAACGAACAGGCAGCGCTGGAGCTGTCGGCGACCGAACAGAACCTGATCCTGCAAACCGCGCAGAATTACTTCGCCGTGCTCCGTGCCCAGGACAACCTGGCTGCGACCAAGGCCGAGGAAGCTGCCTTCAAGCGCCAGCTGGACCAGTCCAACGAACGATTCGACGTCGGCCTCTCCGACAAGACCGACGTGCTGCAATCCCAGGCCAGCTACGACACGGCGCGGGCCAACCGGATCATTGCCGAGCGCCAGGTACAGGATGCCTTCGAGGCCCTGGTGACCCTGACCAACCGGGAATACACGTCGATTCAAGGCGTGGTCCATACCTTGCCGGTGCAGGTCCCTACGCCCAACGACGCCAAGGCCTGGGTCGAAACCGCCGGGCGCCAGAACCTCAACCTGCTGGCCACCAACCACGCGGTCGTCGCTGCCGAGGAAACGCTGCGCCAGCGCAAGGCCGGCCACGCGCCGACCCTGGACGCAGTTGCCAAGTACCAGAAGGGTGACAACGACAACTTCGGTTTCACCAACCCCGCACCGGCCCCCGTTTCGCGCTATAGCGGCGACGTCGAGCAGACCAGCATCGGCCTGCAGTTGAACATCCCGATCTACAGCGGCGGCCTGACCAGTTCGCAGGTGCGCGAGGCCTACCAGCGCCTGAGCCAGAGCGAGCAGCAGCGTGAAAGCCTGCGCCGCCAGGTGGTGGAAAACACCCGCAACCTGCACCGCGCGGTAAACACCGACGTGGAACAGGTGCAGGCGCGCAAGCAGTCGATCATCTCCAACCAGAGCGCGCTGGAAGCCACCGAGATCGGCTACCAGGTGGGTACCCGCAATATCGTCGACGTGCTTGACGCCCAGCGTCAGCTGTACACCTCGGTGCGCGACTACAACAACAGCCGCTATGACTACATCCTCGACAACCTGAGCCTGAAGCAGGCAGCCGGCACCTTGAGCCCGCAGGACCTGCAGGACCTCAAGCGGTACCTGAAGCCAGACTACAACCCGGACAAGGACTTCCTGCCACCGGACCTGGCGGCTGCAGCGGCGAAGAACTTCGAGCGCAGGCCTTGAGATAGGTGTTGGATCAGTCGCGGGCAAGCCCGCTCCCACCGCGGGGTAACCTGGGGGAGTTGGCGTGCCGGCGATAGGGCCATCAAATATCACTCCAGCCGCTACAGGACAGCGACTAGGCCGCTACGGCAATCGTCGAGTCGATGCGTTGAACCGACATATCCCCGATCAGCGCAGAGCCAGCCGGCTCAGGGGCGAACGCAGCCATTGCATCAACAAGATTTCCCAGGCTCGGCAGCGAGTGCTCGACAGCAAACAGAGATGCCCCCGCTGAAAGGGCCAAGGCCTCAGGCATGGCAACCATTTCAGAGGTGACTATTGCCGGCTGCGCAAAGATGAAGTCCTCCGCTGTCACTTGCGCAACTTCGAGCGCATCCAGGTACAGTATATTCACGATACCTTCCTGCCCCGGCACTGCCTGGGTATCAACGGCCACACCATGAATCTGTGCAAAGTCATTTAGCATGAAGCGCTCGACTTTGCTGACCTGCAGATCCTCGAAGCGACTGATGCCTACCTGGCTGAGGTCAATCTTGTCGATACCGTGCCGGAACCCCCGCAGGGTGTTCTTGTAATCGCTCACACCTTCTTGTTTTGTCACCAGGAACACGCTGGGCGCAACCGTTGGCGGGGCATAGATCGTGCCTGTCAGAGAAGCCACCAACTGCCCCGATTCGTCGCTGGCAAGCGACACGCCATCTGCACCACCGGTAAGCAGAACATTCGCGTTGGCAGGCGGCGACGTCTGCACTTCAGGGTTGCCCTCGAAGTAACCTGGCGCAGCAGTGAATGCGTCAAGGAAGCGAAAGTTCGCTGGCTGCAGTTCGGCGATCGGTTTGTCCGCAAGCGTGAGCTTCTGCCCATCGCCAAGGTCTAGCACAGCCGCATTGCCGTCCTGTCGCATCTGCAGGTCAGCAAACCCTAAACCACCAAAACCGACCAGATCGATCACTTCACGCGAAGTTTCGAAGTGCTCGAGTACATCGTTTCCGGCTGCACGCCTGTGGATAACATAGCGGTCAGTACCCTCCCCGCCCTTGAGCAGGTTGTATCCACGGCCACCATCCAGTAATGCCCCGGCGGGCCCAGCGATCAAGGTATCGTCGCCGTCGCCACTGATGAGGTTCTGCACCGAACCAGAGGCTATGGTCAGCGCCACTCCGGCGATATTGGCACTGCCACTGGCCAAATCCACCGAAATACTGCGACTTACCGCAGCCGCATTCAACGTATTACGCCCGCCAGCGGTGCCGCTGATTGCGTCGTCAAGCAGCGCTCGCCCGGCGTTTTCTGCCACCAGGTTCGCATAGTCATCGGTGAAGTAATAAGTATCATCGATGGTGCCGGGGCTGCCAACGAGGCGCAACGTCCAGCGATCGAGTGTCAACGGCAAACCAGCATCGGCATTGCGCACCTCGAGTTTCCACTCCCCTGCTGAGCGCTCTGCGCGATGATGGGTCGACATGAACCCATATTTGAACGCTCCTGAGCGCGAATCGCCCAGATCGTCATCACCGGAGCCCGGTGCCTTGCCCGTGCGATCGAGCAGCACGCTCCTCGTGCCGCCAGGCGACACCAGCGTGAGCGTCATGTCACCCAGACGGCCCACCATCGAATGGATATCGACCTCCACATGCTCCACCAGCACATCAGCCGGCAGGGTCAAGGACAAAGTCGCGACCTGCCCCGCCGCAACTTGGTGGGCAAGCGGCTCACTGGCAGCGGTCAGCACCCGTTCATTGGCCTTGGTCGCCTGGCTACCCCATGACTCGGCAAGACGCACAGCCGCACGGGCGTCGACCATACCAAAACCGTAGTCGTGACTGGTGTGCATGCCACCGCCATTCCAGTTGCGCCCTGCGTTGTAGGCCCATTGGGTGGATGCGTCATCCACCTTGCGCGCAGACAGTGCGAGGATCTGCTGGACGTCCCGATAACCGAGCCCCGGATTGGCCTGCAGCATCAACGCCACCACGCCTGATACAATCGGCGCAGCGAAACTGGTGCCCTGGGTCGTGCTATAGGCGCTGCCCACCGATGCACCGCGCTCCGCTTCAAGGCTGACGCCAGTGGACAACACATGGCTTCCTGGTGCAGCGACCAGCAAGCTGGAACCTGGGTTGGAAAAGGGTGCAGTGGCAGCTTGCAGCACCGAGAGGTCTGCCTTTGCATTGATCGCCGCTACTTCGATGGCGTGGCGGTTGTTGTTGGTCAGCGAGCCCTGGGCACTACCACCTTTGTCGCGCTGGTTGCCGCCAGAGGCGACGACGATGGTGCCAAGCCCGCCACGACCATTGGTGGCCGCAAGCGTAGTACTGAAAGCGAGCGCCAGAGCGGTATCGACCTTGCCTTCCGGAACATTCCCCAATGCGAAGTCCTTTTTGAACCCCCAACTGTTGTTGGCAATGTCGTAGTTGACCATTTGCCCCAGGTTGGTCAGGTCGTCGCCTTTGTTGGCCAGGTAGTGCCCGCCGATCTTCGCATCGTATGCAATGCCGATTCCCCCTTGATCATTGCGCGCTCCAACCATGACACCCGCCACTTGGGTGGCATGATTGGACGCCAGGGCAGCCAGCGTGCCATTGGTACGTTGGGTTTGCAGCCAGATTGGGTCGATATTCGGCTTGAGATCGGGGTGCTCGATATCGAAGATTTCCGGCGCGACGGCAAATTCACCGCCAGGCTCGAACTGCCCGATCCTCACGCCCTTGCCCGTGAAGTCACGCCATACTGGCGCGACATCGATCTCGTCCAGATACCACTGCCGCCCAGAGAGCGGGTCACCAGGCGATTGCTCATGGCGCAACGTTACCGTCGCGTGCAAGGGTGCCGATGCACCGCTGCCCACCTCGGTAACACTCATGGAGGCGTTGCCGGCCGCATCGACCAGGTCGTAGCGGAAACTGACATCACCGTCATGGCCAGGCAACGGCGTGACCTCCACATCACCCTGCTCGTTCAGCCGCACTGTAGCGCCCTTGCCAGCACTGACCGACGCGATGCGCAACGGCCCACTGCTGTTGAATGGCTGGTCGTTGGCCAGCAGCGCCGTCGCAGGGACTATCAGCGCGGTGTCAGTGGTGGTGAAGGTAGCCAGTTGCTCAGGCGACAGCCTGTCGCCGATTGGCATGGCGCCCGCGCCGAGAAGATCGATAGCGGCAATATCGGCGAAGCTGAGCTTCTGGATGTTGCTCAGGGTCAGGCGGCCGTCTCGCCCCGCCACGGTGTCGGTGATCTGGTGACCCGATTCGGTACGCGTGATCAGGTACTCGTCGTGTGCACCATGCAAGCTGACCAAGTTGGTTCCCGCGCCTCCATCGATCGTGGCATCGCCCCGACCGGCTTCGATCACGTCATCGGCCGCCCCACCCGTAATCCGATCCGCCCCACCACCAGCGTAAATAATGCTGCCGCCCGCCGAGGCCTGGATGCGATCCCCATTTGGACCTGCGTAGATAACGGACTTGCCGGTACCACCAATGATGTCGTTGCGGCCGCTGCCACCGACGAGCACATCGTCGCCACCACCACCGATCAGCAAGCTATCGCCCGAGCCGCCCTTGATGAAAACTCCGCGTTGACCGCCGCTGGCGATGATGTCCCTACCCCGCCCTCCTTGCGCGATGGTCAACCCGGCCTTGGCCATGTTCAGCCCAACGCCCTGCTCCCCCACGATCAGCGCCGTGTCACGCCCGCCATTGCCGTGCATGTTCGCCCAGTCGTCACTGGCACTGATCACGAATACATCATCGCCCGCCCCGCCGTGATAGGTATTGCTGCCAGCGCCGCCGACCAGCCAGCTGCCGACCGGGGCTGCGGTCAAGACATCATCGCCTGCGGCGCCGTACAGCGTGTCCACGCCGAGCGCGGCGGCGTCCAGAGTGCTGCCTTGAGGACTCTGGCTGATGTAAGCCCGCCGGGAAGTGGGCCCGCTTGATGAAGTCAGTACCGTACCATCCCCCTGGGCCTCGATCCGATTGCCGACGGTATCGGCGAGGAACCTCACCGCCAGTACTTCCCGGTCCTCGCCATTGACGGTGAATGCACTGCGGGAGATGACCTGGTTACCCTGACGTGCCTCTCCCACCGGTTCGACCTGACCTAGCTTGATTTGGCTGATGCCATGTTCCTGCAATGCCTTCAATTCTCCGGCATCGGCACGCCCGTCGTGGTTGCCATCGACCCACACCTTCAATTGTGCCCAGACAGCATCTTCAACGTTGATAGCGCCATCGGCGTTGGCGTCCACGCTTGCCAGGGCGGTGAAGCCATCTTTGAACGGTGTTTCGCCGGAGTTGCCATCGCTACCGGCTTTGCCTCCGTAGTATTCGGAAAACAGTTGGCTGATGTTGCTCACCTGCCCGGTGCCGTTGTCATGTACCAGCATGCCGGTCACACGATCTGCCCAGCCTGTACGACGTAACGTACCGCTGTTATCGACATCGAACAGCACGCCGTCCTCGATACCGGCCAAGCCCACACCTTGCCCGCTCAGATCGAGTAACAGAGGATCGACGAAGGTGTTCACGGTAGTCATCGCCGCCAGCCCGTTGAGCACCACTGCGTTACGCAGGCTGAAGTCCGGCTGTTCGCTACCCTCCCGATAGAACTGGGCCAGATGCTGGTTCGGCCGCACGTTGGGGTCGAGCTGGATCTCGCCAGGGCGGATACCACCGGTGGCCAGGCTGCCCAACTGGGCGGAGGTGAAGTCGGTGTTGTCGAGGGTGCTGTCGGTGAAAGCGATGCTGTGGGTCAGGCGGCGGTTGACGTAGCCGCTGGAGACGTCGTTGCGGATGTCGTCTTGGCCTTGCAGGTCGCGACGGGATTCGGTTGCGGGGGTAATTTCGATTTTAAGGGATGGGTTTGTTGCGTCTGTTTCATTCGCATCTATAAAGTCGGATACTAGTCCGACAATACCGGTCCCTGTGGCCTCAGCAGCAGAATAAATAATCGATGCCAAGCCACTGAGTGAGTCAATGCGTTCTAGCCAGTACTTTGCCATAGGGCGTAAGTGTTGCGGAGCAATCGCCGAGGCTGTGGACAATTTCCTATCGGTTTCGATCGATAGCCAAACCTCGCCAGCGGGACTACCAGCCGAGTCAAGCACGCTTCTCCAGTATGTTTCACGATCGCTTGGCACCATCAACTCGAATACAGAATTCAGCGTCCAGGCATCTCGGGATCTGCCCAATTTCTCAAATACTTCATTGTGAAACCCCCAAACTTCCTTATGATCCAACGTGACACCAATCGAGTCACTCTTGACTTTATCTTCAAGCAAGCCCAAATAGGCTTTTGCCATCTCCACTCGCACAAGCTGAACGTCCCGTTCATCCATTACGCGTCCGGCATCACGCTCAGTGCGTTTCATAAACTCTAGCGCGGCAAGCCCAGCAATGGAGTTACCCTTAGCAACTCCATTGGCGAGCAGCGCGTATTTATCTCCCCTGCCTGCCAAGTAGTCATACATACCACCAGGCCCCTGAGATTCAAAAATCTCACGAGCACGCCTTACGTCACCCTCAACTAGAGCAGCCATTGCTACCTCGCTTTTTTACTATTCAATAGAAAACGTTCTAATGAAAACTTAATCTGCGACCAATACATTAACTTATCAGGCCGCATTATAACTCTAACCAATACATCACCCTCAAAAACGTAAATCATTTCGCAATAATAATAATGAGGCTTCCGAGGCCGCCAACTACAGTAACCCACCGAACCAAGGCTATCTAATTCTCCCTCCCAATAAAATAATTGCTCATCTTTCTCAAATACTCTATGACGCCCTTTCACCTTATACAATCCGACACTTTCATCAAACTTAGCAAGATCAACTAGTCCAGATGAACTGCTTCTCATCAGACTATCCAGTGTATTGCGCAAGTCGCCTTGCCTACCCACAACAGGAGAGTATGAGACCAACAGCCCTTCATGTTCTAAGCCCTGTCGAAAGATCAGACTGTCATCCGCCGGAGTAAGCCCAGGCCAGGTCATTGACAAAAAAACAGATACAAGATTTGCGTCACAGCCTTTCTTGTTATTCACAAATCCGGAATCAAAAGAACTTTTGCCCTCGTATTCCGGCCAGAACGGAAAATACGATCTAGGAAATTCATATACCACCCCCGATATTTTTCCGCATACTATCGGATCTGCCGTTATCCTCTCTCGCCTATTCCAAGGCTCACCTTGCCAAACCATATCAATTACAGCCAATACAGGAACCAGCAAGAGCACAGCGGCACAAACTCTTAGAGAACTCCAAACCAACACATACAAGCAATAGAACAGTCTCTTGATATTCATTCAGCGCTCCGTCAAACTTTCCTGCACATGCCGCTGCAAAGGACTTAGGAAGTAACTTATAATTTTGCGCTTATCTACAATAACCTCCGCACGCACTGACATGCCCGCCATCAACGGCATATCCTTTTTTCCTACACGCAATATTCCTTTACCCAAACGGACCCGAGCGCTATAAACCAACCCCCGCTTCTCATCTTCAATGGCATCATCAGAAACACTCTCCACCACCCCCGGCACAACCCCGTACTTGGTAAACGTGAACGTCTCGACTTTCACTTCCACTGGCTGCCCCGGATACACAAAGCCGATATCCTTGTTCTCGACTTTCACTTCCACTTCCACCGGCTGGCCCGTTGGCACAATGACCATCAATGTCTGCGCGGGTGTAACCACACCACCTTGGGTATGGATGGCCAGTTGCTGGACGGTACCGTCAACGGGTGATGTCAGAACCTTGAGGCGATGGCGCTGCTCGGCCTTGTTCAATTCTTGTTCAAGGGTTGCAATGCGCCGCTGCGCATCACCGTGAAGATCGAGCATGGCTCTGCGCAGCTGGGCAATGGCACCGCTTCGACGGTGCTGAGCAGCAAGCCGTGCAGCGTTCAACTCGTCGATGCGTGAGCGCTGGAGTGCCAGTTCGCGCTCTTGCTCCAGGCGGGCCTGTTCCTTTTCCAGGTAGGTGTGCTTGGCCACGGCCGATTCACTGAACAAAAGCTTGTAATCCGCCGTCAGTTGGCGGGTGATAACCAGCAGTTGCCGGAGCGCGTCAGCCCGGCCTTGGGCAGAACGGATTTCGGCAGCGCGTTGACCGATTTCGGCATCAGCCTGTTCCAACGTGGCCTGAAGCTCGAGGTACTGCCCTTCCAGCCAGCGTTGCGCGCTTGCCTGCTGCGCGGCCGTGGCCTGCGGTATCAGTGGTGCCAGGGAAGCAGGCGCGTCATCGCCGTCCAGCGCACTCAGCAGTGTGCTGGCTCGTGCCTGGTCGATCCGCGCCGCCAGCAGTTCGCTGCCCAAGCGCTTTACATCGGCCTCGGTCAACTGCCCTTCCAGCTCGACCAACGCATCGCCTTTGCGCACTGTCTGGCCATCGACGACGTGGATCGCCTGCACAACCGCGACCTCGCTGGCCTGGATCAGCTTGCTTCTGCCGCTGGGTACGATCTTGCCCTCGGCACTGGCAACGACGTCGATCTCACCGATGCAAGCCCAGACAAGTGCCAGCCCGATGAACGTCAGCAGACTCCACTGCAGGTAGCGCGGCAAGGGATGTACTGGTGTTTCCTGCAGGGACAGTGCCGCTGGTAAAAAGGCCAGCTCATCCGGCTCATGGATGGGACCATCCATGCGTCGGCGCTGTCGCCAGGCCCCTCGCCACGCTTCCCGATAGCGCTCGAAAAGCTCCTTGAAGGCCGTGCTCATACGGGAGCCCCAAGTTGCAGCCGATACAGATAGGCGTAGGTGCCTTGTGGCTTGCCCACCAACTCGTCATGAGGCCCTTGCTCGATGATCTGCCCGCGCTCCATGACCACGATACGGTCGGCGTGACGTACAGCCGAAAGCCGGTGGGCAATTATGATCACCGTGCGCTGCGCGCAGATCCGCGCCATGTTCTGCTGGATGATCCGTTCGGACTCATAGTCCAGCGCGCTGGTGGCCTCGTCGAAAATCAGGATGCGTGGGTTGCCGAACAGCGCCCGGGCGATGGCAATGCGCTGTCGCTGGCCACCTGACAGGCTGGCACCGTGCTCGCCGACCAAGGTTTCATAGCCATCCGGCAATTCGAGGATGAACTCGTGGGCCCCCGCCAGCGTCGCTGCGGCGATGACCTCTTCAAGCGGTGCCGCCGGCTTGCCAAGGGCGATGTTCTCGCGCACGGTGCGCCGAAAAAGCACGTTCTCCTGCAGCACCACACCGATCTGCCGACGCAGTGAAGCCACATCGGCTACCGCCAAGTCGGCACCGTCGAGCAATACCCGCCCCCGCTCGGGTGAGTACAACCTCTGGATCAGGCGTGTCAGCGTGCTCTTGCCTGACCCCGAGCGACCTACAATGCCAACCACTTCTCCGGCAGCAATCTTCAGGCTGACATCGCGCACGACTTCGCCCCCGTCCGGCCGGTAGCGAAAACACACACGATCGAGCTCGATCTGCCCGGCTAGTGCTGGCAGCACCGTACCCTTGCCCTGGTTGACCTCGGTACGGGTGTTGAGAATGTCGCCCAGGCGTTGAATCGATACGCCTGTCTGCTGGAAGCTGGTCCAGAGTTGAGCCAGCCGGATAATGGGTTGCGAGACGCGCCCTGCCAGCATGTTGAAGGCGATCAGTTCGCCCACCGTGAGTTCGCCGTCGATGACCAGGCGAGCCCCCAGCCACAACGTGGCGACCGTGACCAGCTTGCCGATCAGGCCTACGCTCTCATTCGCGAGGTTGGAAAGGTTCTGGGTCTTGAAGCTGGCCGATACATAAGCAGCCAACTGATTGTTCCAGCGCCGGGTAATCTGCGGTTCCACGGCCATCGACTTCAGCGTATCGATGCCGTTCACCGCCTCCACCAGAAATGCTTGATTCTCGGCGCCGCGCTGGAAACTCTGATCGATCCGCGCCCGCAACAGTGGGGTAACGACCAAGGATACGAGAAAATATAAAGGCAATGAGCCGACGACCACCAACGTCAACCAGCCGCTATAAAGGAACATGACAGCGATGAAGACCACCGTGAACACTGCATCCAGCAACAGCGTGACACTGTTGTTGGTCAGGAAACTTCTGATGTTCTCCAGTTCTCGTACTCGGGCAACCGAGTCACCGACTCGCCTGGCCTGAAAGTAGGCGGCGGGAAGATCGATCAAGTGCCTGAACAGTCTTGCACCTAGTTCGACATCAATCCTTGACGCTGTATGAGCTGCCACATAAGTACGCAAACCACTCAGCAATGTTTCAAATAGAACCACGACCAACAAGCCCAGGGCGATAACATCCAGTGTGGTCAACCCACGATGCACCAGTACTTTGTCCATTACCACCTGGAAGAACAGAGGTGTCAGCAACGCCAATATCTGAATGACCAAGGAGACAACAAGCACTTCGCCAAATAGCCGCCTGTACTTCACCACGGCCGGAATGAACCAGGTCAGATCGAAACGCGACAGCCCATGCGGCAACTGGGCATCGGAGCGAACCAGAATGAGTTCTCCCGACCAGCGCATGGCAAGTTCTGCCAAGGTCAGCGCTTGTGGTGCACGGGAACCTGGGTCTTGCACCAGAACCTGCTCACCTTCCGCGCGAGCAATGATGAAATACTCACCACGCGTATCCACGGCTATGGCAGGCAATGGCGCATGCTTAAGCCGATTCGGATCGATGCTGCGATGCTTGGCCTTGAGACCTAGTTGCTGAAATGCCCGGAGTATTGCGCCAGTCGAGAATCGCTCACCCGCTGGTGCATGGTCGTGCTGCAACTGCTCGGCAGAGACGGCTATATCATGATAACGCGCCAGCGTGATCAGACAGACCAGCCCACTTTCAATAGCGCTGGTATTACACCCATAAGACAAATCAGGCACCACGCCACCTCATATAAAAACTGAACATGAGGCGATACTAGCCTGAAGCAATAGGACAAGCGTCCTACAAGGCTCCGACAGATGCGTGGGACACTTCTGACTTTAAAGCAATATTCGTAGGAAATTTCCTATCGACAATAGATTCAATGTAGGAAGTTATACCTAGCGTCGTAGGAAAGAATGACTAAAATTAATCATATCCACTCTAGAATGGGCATTTGAGTGGATATGTCGGTAATCAACGGATCAAGGCACCCAACCCATCGAGCAACCGCTGCAAAGCCCCTTGATTGGCCCGCATTACCGCCCTGCCCGCCTCGCCCATGCGCTGCGCGTCCTGCGGCAACTCGACCAGCCGCCGCACCGCTTCGGCCAGCCCGTCGGCATCGTCCACCTGCTGCAACGCCCCCGCCTCGCGCAGCATCGCGCTGATTTCGAGGAAGTTGAACACATGCGGCCCCATCAGCACCGGCAAGGCCAGCGCCGCGGGCTCCAGCGGGTTGTGCCCGCCGGTCGCCACCAGGCTGCCACCGACGAAGGCAATGTCGGCCAGGGCATAGAGGAACAGCAGTTCGCCCATGGTATCGCCGAGCAATACGCGAGTCTGCGCATCAACCGGCGTGCCGGCAGAGCGCCGCACGGTGGTGAACTGTTCGCTGCACAGCGTATGCACCGCTGCGAATCGCTCGGGGTGGCGCGGCACCAGGATCAGCAGGGCATCGCCATGCACCTGCAACAACTGCCGATGTGCCTGCAGGATCAACGCATCTTCACCTTCGTGGGTGCTGGCGGCGATCCACACCGGGCGCTGTTCGGCCCCCCACTGTTCACGCAATGCCTTGGCACGCGGCAACAGTTGCTCATCGATCTTCAGGTCGAACTTGATCGAACCGGTGACCTGCACGCACTCCGGACGCGCGCCCAGGTCACGAAAACGCTGGGCCTCGGTTTCGGTCTGCACGGCAATCAGGCTCATCTCGGCCAGCATCGGCCGGGTCAGCCTGGCAAAGCGCCCATAGCCACGGGCCGAGCGCTCAGACAAGCGTGCGTTGGCCAGCGCTACTGGAATGCCGCGCTTCGCACACTGGTGAATGTGGTTGGGCCACAGCTCGGTTTCCATGATGATGCCCAACTTCGGCTGCACATGGTCGAGAAAGCGCCCTGCCGCCCAAGGCAGGTCGTAGGGCAGGTAGCAATGCTGCACGCGAGGTTCGTCAGCGAACATGGCGCGAATGCGCTCTGAACCGGTCGGGGTCATGCAGGTAAGCGTGATCGGCAATTCCGGGTAGGCCTTGAGCAAGGCACGCACCATCGGTGCCGCCGCAATGCTCTCGCCCACCGATACCGCATGTACCCAGATGCCGCCCCGGTGCATGGCCGGCAGCCTGAGAGCAAAGCGCTCGCCGATGCGTTGGCCATAGGCCGGCGCCTTGCGCGCGCGCAGGTACAGGCGCAGCGCAACCAGCGGCAGGCCCAGGTGAAACAACAAGGTATAGAGAGTTCTGTTCATGGCCGCGGAGTTTACCCGATCGCGCGCAGGTGCACCGCAAAGCGCTCGGCCAGCCACTGCGCGGCAGGCCCCAGTGGCTCGTCGCGGCGCCAGGCCAGTTCCACCACCAAGGCCGGTGGCCGCCACTCGCTGTCCAGTTCGACCATGTGCGCCTGATAGGTCGGATACTGCACCACGTGCCGCGGCAACCAGGCCCAGCCCAGGCCGCGCATCAGCAGTTCGGCCATGGCATAGAAGCTGTCGGCGCGCCATACCTGCGGGCTGATCGCTTCGCCGCCGGGGTAGCCGCTTTGCTGCGGGGCAATCAGCAATTGTCGGTGACGCGCCAATTGCTGCCGAGTAACCCGGCCTTCGCCGGCAAGCGGGTGGCCGACCGCGCACACCGTGACCATTTCCACACTGCCCAGGGCGCGCCGTTCCAGCGAGGCCGGGATACTCTCGTGGTGGAAGAACAGGCCAAGATCGGCGCGCCGCTCCACCAGCTTGCGCGCCACATCGCCCTGGGCACCGCTGGCCAGCTGCACCTCCAGGAACGGGTAGCGGCTGGCCAGCTCGTCGAGACTGTCAATGACCGGCTGGTAGGGCATGGCTTCGTCCTGGGCGACCCGCAACAAGGCCTCCTGCCCGCGCATCAGCGCCAACGCACGACCATCCAGGCGCTCGCACTGGCGCAACAGTTCGTGGGCATCTTCCAGCAGGGCGCTGCCGTTCTCGGTCAGCTTGGGTTGCCGGCCACTGCTGCGCTCGAACAAGGTGACCCCCAGGTCGGTTTCGAGCAGGGCGATCGCGCTGCTGATCGCCGACTGGGCCTTGCGCTGCTCGCGGGCCACAGCAGAGAACGAGCGCAGTTCTGCAACGCGCAGGAAGGTACGCAACTGTTCAAGGCTCCACTGCTCGGCCATCGACCTATCTCCAATAGTGATAGGTAATGACTTTACCCCATCCAGGTTACGTCTAGAATGCCCGACCAGTTACCGGAGGATCCCGCCATGAATGCCTACACCTACCTCGCGATCGCCATCTGCGCCGAAGTCATCGCCACCGCTTCCATGAAAGCGGTAAAAGGCTTGAGCACGCCCTTGCCGTTGCTGCTGATGGTGGTTGGCTATGGCATTGCGTTCTGGATGCTGACCCTGGTGGTGCGCAGCATTCCGGTGGGGATCGCCTATGCCATCTGGTCGGGGCTGGGGATTGTACTGATCAGTGTGGCGGCGCTGGTGATCTATGGGCAGAAGCTGGATGTGCCAGCGATGCTGGGGATGGCCATGATCGTGGGTGGGGTGGTGGTGATTCAGCTGTTTTCGAAGACTGCTGGGCATTGATGTTTGCCTGATGGATTTTGGGGCCGCTTCGCGGCCCTATCGCGACACAAGGCCGCTCCTACAGGGACCGAGGCATACGCGGGGCCTGTAGGAGCGGCCTTGTGTCGCGATAGGGCTGCGCAGCAGCCCCAGGATCGCAAAGCCCACATCGGCCCGACCCTGTATACTTGCCAGCTGTCCCAGTCTTCGAGGTACCGCCATGCCATCCGCCATTTCCACTGACGTGCTGATCGTCGGCGCCGGGGTCGCAGGCCTCTGGCTCAATGCCCGCCTGCGCCGGCTGGGCTACTCGACAGTACTGGTGGAACGCGCCAGCCTTGGCGGCGAGCAGACCATCAAGTCCCAAGGCATCATCCATGGCGGCACCAAGTACGCCCTGCACGGTGCCCTGACCGGCGCCTCGGAAGCCATCGCCGACATGCCGCGACGCTGGCGCGAAGCGCTGAGCGGCAGCGGCGAGCTGGACCTGACCCGCACCCACCTGCTGTCCGACGCCCACTACCTGTGGTCACCAGGCACCCTGGCCGGCAACCTCACCAGCTTCTTCGCCAGCAAGGCCGTGCGCGGCCGGGTCGACCAGGTGAAGGGCGAGCAACTGCCGCCGGCGCTGCAGGACCGCGCCTTCAAGGGCAAGGTCTATCGCCTGGCCGAACTGGTCATCGACGTACCCAGCCTGCTGGCCAACCTGGCCGAACTGGCAGGCGACAGCCTGCTGGCCGGTGAGCGCATCGAGCCACTGCGCGAGGGAGACGACCTGGTCGGCCTGCGCGTCGACGAGCGCGACATCCGCGCCCAGCGCATCGTGCTCAGCGCCGGCGCCGGCACCGAAGAGCTGCTGCATGCCCTGGGCCTGAACCAGCCAGCCATGCAGACACGCCCGCTACATATGGTGATGGCCAAGGGTGCCAACCTGAAACCGCTTTACGCCCATTGCCTGGGTGGCGGACCAAAGCCACGGATGACGGTTACCACCCACCCCGCCGCCGATGGCCAGTGGGTCTGGTACCTGGGCGGCGACCTGGCCGAAGCCGAAGGCGTTGCCCGCGAGCCGGCTGCGCAAATCGCCGCGGCACAGAAAGAAATCGCCAGCCTGCTGCCATGGGTCGACCAGAGCCAGGTGCGCTGGGCCACCCTGCGGGTCAACCGTGCGGAACCGGCGCAATCGGGCCTGGTACGCCCGGACAACGCCTTCCTCGCCGATCAGCAACGCCTGCTGGTCGGCTGGCCGACCA
The DNA here is from genome assembly GCF_002113725.1 of Pseudomonas sp. B23(2017). NCBI lineage: Bacteria > Pseudomonadati > Pseudomonadota > Gammaproteobacteria > Pseudomonadales > Pseudomonadaceae > Pseudomonas > Pseudomonas sp. B23(2017). The sequence goes on from NZ_NEJM01000001.1 coordinate 146,864, forward strand.
AGCTGGCCCTGGCACCGGACTTCAGCGACCGGGTCATCAGCCACCTGGAGCGCGACGGTATCCGCCCACAGGCGCAGGCCGACCTGGCCGACCTGCCACGCCCACCGCTGGGCGTACCGGCCTGGGAGCAACTGCTGCCATGAGCCTGCCGACCCTGCACGACTTCCATCGCCCCTTGGGCAACACCGGTTTCAAGGTTTCGCCGCTCGGCCTGGGCACGGTCAAGCTGGGCCGCGACCAGGCCGTGAAGTACCCCACCGGCTTCACCATCCCCGGCGATGACGAAGCCCGCCTGCTGCTGGCCCAGGCCCGCGAGCTGGGCATCAACCTGATCGACACCGCCCCGGCCTACGGCCGAAGCGAAGAGCGCCTGGGCCCGCTGCTGCGCGGCCAGCGCGATGAATGGGTGATCGTCAGCAAGGTTGGCGAAGAATTCGACAATGGCCAATCGCACTTCGATTTCAGCGCCGCCCACACCCGCCGCTCGGTGGAGCGCAGCCTGCGGCGCCTGGAAACCGACCGCATCGAGCTGGTGCTGGTGCATTCCGACGGCAACGACCTGGCGATCCTGGAACAGCAGGAGGTCTACCAGACCCTTGCCGAGCTCAAGCAGGAGGGCAAGATCCTCGGCTTCGGCCTGTCCGGCAAGACCGTCGCCGGCGGCCTGAAGGCGCTGGAGCAAGGCGACTGCGCCATGGTCACCTACAACCTCAACGAACAGGCAGAACGCCCGGTGCTGGACTACGCTGCCGAACACGGCAAGGCCATCCTGGTGAAGAAGGCCCTGGCCAGCGGGCATATCTGCCTGGCCCCCGGCGTTGACCCGGTGCAGGCCAGCTTCGAGCTGCTGTTCGCACACCCCGGCGTCAGCAGTGCTATCGTCGGCACCATCAATCCGTTGCACCTGGCCCACAACGTGGCCACCGTCGCCCGTATCCTGGGCCAGCATTGAGTTGCCCCAGGCCCGCGGGCCTGGACTGACCCGACGCAAGGAGGAGCCTCGTGGCGCGAACGCTGATCCGCAAGAACCCGAGCAACTTCAAGACACTGCCGCTGCATGTCGAGGCCACGCCCGAAGGGCTGATCTATCAGAGCATCGGCATGCCGCTGAACTTTGCCCAGATCCAACAACGGCGCAAGGCCATCCAGTTGCCCGACGTGCAGCGCTTCGTGATCGAACTGGCCAACCTGGGCGTGTCGGTGCGGCTGACCCTGCATTGGCAGAACCGCGATTATTGGGTGCTGGTACGTCAGCGCCGGCAAGACCGTGGCGATGTGGTGCTGAAACTGATTTCCGGCTATGTGCCGGCGCAGGAGCTGAACCTGCCATTGCACACGGCCGTGCAGGAAGTGGCCGAGGAATGCCTGCTGGAAACCCCGGAAGGCTGGCTGGGCGGGCGCTTCAACGACACCTGGTTGCCGGTGCCCTACGCTGCCGCCCTGCACTACCGCGAAACGCCGCACTTCGTGCTGGCCCCGGAGTCCGGTGCCGCGCGCCCGGTGCACTGCGGCAAGCTGATGCTGCTGGAACGGCCACGGGCGTATGTGCACCTGCCCACCGCCTCGCTGCAACTGATCTACGACATGCGCCTGCAGGTACCCCGGGACGCCAAGAAGCTCAGCCTGTTCCACGTTGATGAGCGGCTGGAGGGCGACCAACTGGTGGCGCGGCTAAACCGCAAACGGCCAGACCTGTACCTGATGCCATTGAAGGACGGCCAGCCACTGGCTGAGCTGTATACCGTAAAGAAGGATGAACTGGTGCCGGCGAGCACGCGCGGGCTGTACCTGGCCGAAAGTTTTGCAAGGCAGGAAGGCTGGGTGGTCACGGACGAGCGGGTGCGCTGGAAGGATTGGGTGAAGCAGCAGGGGTTGGTGGAGAACAAGCCGGTGCGGGCATCGCACCTGCAGCGGTTTGGCGACAAGGCGCGGGAACTGCTGGAGCGGGCGCGGACCTCATTGCACAAGTAAGACTCTGGGGCTGCTTCGCAGCCCATCGCGACACAAGGCCGCTCCTACAAAGGATCGCGCAAGCCTTGAAGTTGCGTGGCCTGGTGTAGGAGCGGCCTAGTGTCGCGATGGGCCGCAAAGCGGCCCCCGGGGTCGATCAGTTCTTGCGAATTTTCTCGACGATCGCCGTGGTCGAGCTGTTCTCGACCAGCCCCAGCACCTTCACGGTACCGCCATAGGCCTTGACGATATCGGCACCCACCACCTGATCGATGCCATAGTCGCCACCCTTGACCAGCACGTCCGGCTTGACCTGGCTCAGCAGGTTCTCCGGCGTGCCCTCGGGGAAGCTGATGACCCAATCCACTGCCCCCAGCCCGGCCAGTACGGCCATGCGCCGGTCGACGCTGTTGATCGGCCGGCCCGGCCCTTTCAGGCGGCTGACCGAGGCATCGTCGTTGACCGCGACGATCAGGCGATCGCCCTGGGCCCGCGCCTGCTCCAGGTAGGTGACATGCCCGGCATGCAGGATGTCGAAGCAGCCGTTGGTGAAGACGATCTTCTCTTTGTGCGCCCGCGCGTCGTCGATGGCCAGCAGCAGTTGCTCCAGGCCCAGCACGCCGCGCTCGGAGCCTTCCTCACGCTGGATCGCCCGGCGCAGCTCGGGGGCGCTGATCGCAGCCGTACCCAGCTTGCCGACCACGATGCCCGCCGCCAGGTTGGCCAGGGCCACGGCGTGGGGCAGGTCCTCGCCGGCAGCGATGGCCGCGGCGAGGGTGGAGATGACGGTATCACCGGCACCGGTCACATCGAACACTTCACGCGCCCGCGCCGGCAGGTGCAGCGCCGGCTGGCCGACGCGCAGCAGGGTCATGCCGTGCTCGCCACGGGTCACCAGCAAGGCGCCAAGGTCCAGGTCCTGCAGCAGCTGCAGGCCCTTGGCGACCAGCTCGGCCTCATCGGCGCAACGGCCGACGATGGTCTCGAACTCGCTGAGGTTGGGGGTGATCAGGCTGGCGCCACGGTAGATGGAAAAGTCCTTGCCCTTGGGGTCGGCCAGCACCGGAATACCTTTGGCCCGCGCCGCCTGGATCAGGCTCTGGTGGTTTTTCAGTGCGCCCTTGCCGTAGTCGGACAGGACCAGCACCTTGACGCCCTCGAGCAGGCTGTCGACCTCCGCACCCAGCGACAGCGGGTCGGTGGCGAACGGTTCTTCGAAATCGATGCGCAGCAACTGCTGGTGACGGCTCATGACCCGCAGCTTGACGATGGTCGGCTGGTGCGCGATGCGCTGGAACACCGAGCGCACGCCTGCAGCCTGCAGGCTGTTGGCCAGGCTGTCGGCGGCCTCGTCCTGGCCGGTGACGCCAATCAGCGAAGCCGGCGCGCCCAGGGCGGCGATGTTCAAGGCAACGTTGGCCGCGCCGCCGGGGCGATCCTCGATCTGATCGACCTTGACCACCGGGACTGGCGCTTCAGGCGAGATACGCGAAGTACCCCCATGCCAGTAGCGGTCGAGCATGACATCGCCGACCACCAGTACCGGGGCTTGATCGAAACGCGGCATGGACAACTTCATGGGCAACCCATATGGAAATAATGAACAGGGGCAGGATATTAGCACAGGGTAGACGACGGCTTTATGGCCAGATCACCCCAGGAAAATTCCCGTGACAATCGGGGCCGCGATGGCCCCGATCAACGAGGGGTCAGGTGATATCGGCCTTGGCCGGCTCATCCAGGCCCATGGCATGCAGGCGGGCATAATGGCCATTGGCCGCGAGCAGCTCGGCATGGGTGCCGCGCTCGACCAGCCGGCCCTGGTCCATGACCAGGATCTGGTCAGCCTTCTCGATGGTCGACAGGCGGTGGGCGATCACCAGCGTGGTACGGCCCTGCATCACATGGTCCAGGGCAGCCTGGATATGCCGCTCGGACTCGGTATCCAGCGCCGAGGTGGCTTCGTCGAGGATCAGCAGCGGCGCGTTCTTCAGCAGTGCCCGGGCGATGGCCAGGCGCTGGCGCTGACCGCCGGAGAGCAGCACGCCGTTTTCACCCACTTCGGTATCGAAGCCTTTTGGCAGCCGGTCGACGAACTCCTTGGCGTAGGCATCGGCCGCAGCGGCTTCGATGTCGGCGCGCGGGGCGCCGGCCAGGTCGCCATAGGCGATGTTGTTGGCCACGGTATCGTTGAACAGGGTGACATGCTGGGTCACCTGCGAAACGTGACGACGCAGGTTGCGCAGGCGATAGTTCTCGATCTCCACGCCATCGAGCAGGATCTGCCCCTGGTCGTGGTGATAGAAGCGCGGGATCAGCGCCGCCAGGGTCGACTTGCCGCTGCCGGAGCGGCCGACCAGGGCAATCATCTGGCCCGGCTCGGCCACGAAGCTGATATCGCTCAGCACCTCACGCTCGGTACCCGGGTAGGTGAAGCTCAGGTTGCGCACTTCCAGGCGCCCTTCCACCCGCTCCTTCTCGACGGTGCCGCTGTCCACTTCAGGCGCTTCGTCCAGCTGCTCGAAGATGCTTTCGGCACCGGCCAGGCCCTTCTGGATGGTCGAGCTGACTTCCGAAAGCTGACGAATCGGCTTGGGCAACAGGCCGGCAGCGGTGATGTAAGCCACCAGGTCACCGGCAGTGGAGTCACCGCGCAGGAACAACACCAGGAACATCAGCGCGGCCATGGCGGTGTAGATCACCAGTTGCAGCATCGGCGTGTACAGCGAGCCGGTCTTGGTCATTTGCAACTGCTTGTCGGTGTTGCTCTGGCTGGCCTTGCCGAAACGCTGCTCTTCGTAGGCCTCGCCGCCAAAGCTGCGCACCACGCGGTAGCCCTGGATGGTTTCCGAGGCAACGTGGGTGACGTCGCCCATGGCCACCTGGATCTTCTTGCTCTGCTTGCGGAATTTCTTGCTGGCGACGCTTACCATCACTGCAATCACCGGCAGGATGGCGACCATCACCAGGGTCAGGTGCCAGTTCATCCACAGCAGGTAGCCGAACAGGAACACCACGGTCAGGCCTTCGCGGATCACCACCTTGATCGCATCGGTGGCGGCACCGGTGACCATGGTCACGTTGAAGGTGATGCGCGAGATCAGGTGCCCGGAGTTGTGGTTGTCGAAGTAGCGGTTAGGCAGCACCAGCAGCTTGTTGAACAGTTCCACACGCAGGTCGTGCACCAGGCACAGGGAAACCTTGGCCAGGAAGTAGTTGCCGAGGAACGAGCCCAGGCCCTGCCACGCGGCGATCAGGATGATCAGCAGCGGTACAGCCTGCAGCAGTTGCAGGTCGCGCAGGTAGGGGACGTTGGGGAACAACACCGCTTCGGGGTTGCTCAGCCCATCGACGAAATATTTCAGGATCCCGGCCAGCATCGGCTGGGTCGAGGCAAAGATCACGAAACCGATGATGCTCAGCAGGAAAATGCCGACATAGGGTTTCACATAGCTCAGCAGCCGGAAGTAGATCTTCAGGCTGGAGGTGTGTTCCGCCGGTCGCGGTGTTTCGGCCATTATCAAGCTCGCTGTTCAGGTTGAACCGGAAATTTTACCACAGGCATCATTTTCGGCACGCCCCCATGGCAGCAACATGGCCAGGCCCACGGGCAGCCAGCTGATGAACCATTCGGCACGTGGCGTACCGGTAAGGCTGGCGGCATCGAACTGCATGGCCAGGGTGGAGTACACCCAGAAACCAAGCAGGATCTTGCCGAACAGCGTGCCGCGTGCGCGGACGATTTCGCCCAGGGTGTACAGCCACACCATGACCCACAGCAGCATACCGGGCAGGCCCATCTCCACTGCGATGTGCGTGAACATGTTGTGGGTATGGTCGAAGTGCTTGCCCACTGCACTCACGTCGTAGGCAGCGCCCAGGCCAAGGCCGGTCCAGGGATGCGCGGCGATCATGTCGACCACGGCATGGAAGATTTCCGGCCGGTAGGACGAACCGCGCTGGGCGATCAGGTCGTACACGAGATAGAAGGCCAGGCCGGTGGCGATGGCCGCCAGCACGGCAAACACCCGGCTGTGGCGGTCACGGAACCACAGCGGGGCCAGGATCACGGTGAGCACAAGGGCCAGGATTGCCCCACGGCTCTGGCTGAGCATGGCAAACAACCCCAGGCACGCCAGCGCTGCCAGCCACAACAACTGCAGGCCACGTTGCCGCGGCGGCTCGTAAAGCAGGAAGAGCACGGCCGCACCGATGACGTAGGCGCCCAGGATCGGGTGCGATATCTCGCCGATGCCCTCCAGGCGGGCCAGCAAAGGCATGCCCAGCACGCCGTAGAAATGGATGACCGAGACCAGCGCGGCAACGGCCAGCAAGGCGCTACCGGCCAGCAGCAGCTGACGAATGCGGGCCTGGCCAAGCTGGCCCAGCAGCGGGAACGCCAGCAGGAATACCAGGATGTAGAGCAGGCGCTTGGCCTCGCGCCCCGGGTTTTCTGCGGCCGACCAGACCAGGCTGAGCCCGCTCCAGGCCAGCAGCAACAACACACTCCCCCACAAGGCCGGCTGACGCCGCCAGGCCTGCACTATTACTTGCCTTGCGGACCACGCCATTACCAGCGTCGGCAACCACAGGAACAGCACCAGGCCTTGCTGATAGACCTTGTTGCTCGGTGCCAGGGCAATCGCTGCCAGGAACCAGACCAGACCAAACCCCAACCAGGCTTGCGCCCAGTTTTTTTGATACAACATCCTTTCCCCCGATGAATCAAAGACACCATCCAATGGTGCTACAACATTATTTTCGGCATTATTGCCGGTCATTCTGTTCGCCCGACGACAAGGCTCTATTCATGCAATGCTCCCGGCTCCCCCAGGTCGACTTCGATCAGCTGACACAAGGCGCACAGGTGCTTGAGGCAGATAGCCATGGCGCCAAAGTCTACCTGCTCGCGGATGGTAATTTCCTCAAGGTTTTTCGTAGGAAGCGGCTGATTTCATCTGCACTGCTACGCCCGTACTCGCAGCGCTTCGTCGACAACGCCGCACGCCTTGCACAACTGGGCATCCCCACCCTGGAGGTGATCAGCCAGCACAAGCTCGACCTGCCAGGGCGTACCGCCGTGCTGTACCGCCCGCTGCCAGGGCGCACCTTGCTGCAGATGTCGCGCGATGAGGGTTTCAGCTGGGACACCTACCTGCCGCGCCTGATCGAACTGATCCGCCAGCTGCATCGCAGCGGCGTGTACTTCCGCTCGTTGCACCTGGGTAATGTGGTAGTCACCCCCGACCAGCAACTGGGCCTGATCGACGTGGCCGACATGCGCTTCCTGCGCCCGCCGCTGTCGGCGCGCATGATTCGGCGCAATGTGCAGCATATGGTGCGCTACATCGAGCGGGAGAACCTGGGCGACCGCTTCCCCCTTGCCGCTTTCGAGGCAGCCCTGCTGGCGCGTTGAGCGTCAACTGCGCAGCAGGCTCTGCGAACCGCTGCAGAATGCCTGCCAGGCCTGCTCCGGGGCCAGCGCCTGGCGCTGCCGCGCGGCTACCGCCGGGGCACTGAGCGACGCACAACGCTCGATTGCCTCGGCCCAGGCATTTTCATTGGTAACGGGCAGGTAGCCACCGGTGTCCTGCAACTGCTCACGGAACACCTGCAGGTCGCTGCACACCACCGGCACGTCGGCCATGACCGCCTCCTGCACCACCAGCCCCAGGCCTTCGGAGCGCGAAGGCACCAATAGCCAGTCGAATGCCCGGTACAGCTGCTGCAGGTCGTCTCGGTGACCACTCAGGTGAACACGACCAGCCAGGCCAAGCGCATCGATACGAGCCTGCAGCACCGCACGCAGAGGGCCTTCGCCGATGATTGCCAACTGCAGGTCCGACTGGCGCGCACTGGCCTTGGCGAACGCCTCGATCAGCATCTCGAAACCTTTGCTCTCCACCAGCCGCCCGACCGCGCCCAGCATCACTCCTGCTACCTGTGGCAACTGCAGGGCCTGCCTGGCTGCGTCCCGACTCAACAACGGTTCGGCGAAAGCCAGCGGGTCGAGGGCCATGCGCAAGGTCTGCACCGGCCTGCCCAGGTCGTGTTCGAGTGACGTGGCAAGTGTCTGCGAAACGGCGGCGATGCTCAGCCGCTCGGCCGGGAACATGCGCAACAGGCGAACGTCGCTGGCACTCAGGCGCGTCTTGCCGTGGAACAGCACCTTGGCACGCACCTGCGGAACCTGCTGCAACAACGGCAACACCAACCGCGCCACACCGACACCGTCGAGCAGCACGACTTCAGCCTGGGCCTCGTTCAGCGCCTTGCGCAAGCGCATGCGCAACCATGGGCGCAACAGGCGCCAGAAGTGCCGCCCTTTCAGCGCCCGTGACGGCATATGCCACTCCCGGGTCGAGCCAAGCCCACAGCAGAGCCCGCTACCCAGCAGCAGCCAGTTACTGATCCGGGCATCGGCACCCGCATGCGACAGCACCTGCCGATGCACCTTGTGGATGGACATGTACGGCGTTCCACCCGCCCACATCATATTGACGATGTTCATGGGCCCTCTCCCGCTCATGTCAGGTGGGACACTTCATTGAACAAAAATGGTGATTCCCATGCCAATCACGGCACCCGCCACCAGCGTCAATGCCAACTTTATCCGATCACGTTTACGACGTTTGGCCTTGCGCTCCACTTCGATGGGCAAGGTCACGTGATTACCAAATCCAGTGTGCAATACTGCATCACCCTCCAAGGTGACCGCTGTCAGGTTTAACTCAGAATAGCGCCGGGAAAGTGCCTTCTCTCCAGCATAGGCGGCAAATGGCGCACAACGCTGGTAATCGCTCAAACGACGCAGCCCGGGGTTGAGCGAAAACGCCTGCCACTCGGCCTTGTCGGACAGCAGCGGGTAGCAAGGCACCCCGGCGATCACCTGGCGATCGCCCAGGTGGATGTAAGGGCTGTGGACGGCCAGGTCATGGGCATGGCTGCGCAGCCACACCTGCAACAGGTCGGGGCTGACCTCCAGGATGGCCCGGGAGTCTTCGACGAAGCCCTGGCGATAGAAGTGCCAGTCGTCCTCGCAGTGAAAGATGTAGGGCGTCTTGACGTGGCTGTAGGCCAGGTCGATAGACGGCAGCTGGCCCAGCTTGGGCCGGTTGACGAACACCTTGCAGTGCGGTTTCCAGTGCTCAGGCACAGCGGCATGCACGGCATCGTCACCGGAGTCTTCGGTGATGAATACTTCGCGAATGGGCGCGGTATTGTAGCGATCGAAACTCTCAAGGGTATCTTTGAGCAGATCGAACCGCCCACAACTGGTCACGACGAGCGTGACGTCACTCTCATTTGAAAAGCGCACCGGACTCCCTCCGCATTGCGACTATCGACTTTCAACGCCCGCTCCGCAGGCGCGAAAGTTCTTATGTTAGATGCCCAGCTTCAGGCGCAGCCGCTGCCATGCAGACAACGGCGGATGGGGCCTGAGCGCCGGGCGCATGTGGTCGACGATGCTACGTCCAACTGCGCCGAAACTGAAACGGGAAACCGCCAGGTGGCGGCCATTTTCTGCAATCTGCCGGGCAAGTTCAGGTTCCGCACGCAAGTGGCGAAGCTTTTCCTGGAGGGTCGGGATGCTGTCATAGAACACCACGTTGTGCATGTCCTGCAGGCCCAGCGCGCGGTTCTCTTCCTCGCCCTGATCATACGCCAGCAACACACAGCCACAGGCCATGGCTTCGAAGTTCTTGATCATGTATTCGCCCATGCCGACGTCGGCACTGACGAAGAAGCGGATCCGGTTGAGCGTGTTGCAGTAGTCCTCACCCGACTTGGTACGGGTCACCACCAGGTTCTCGACCCGGCCCAGCTCGTCCAGCAATGCCTTGCGGCCGCTGTAGGCCACGCTGTTGGTGCTGCCGACGAAGGCCAGTTCGATGTCGCGCTCACGCCCCTGGTCGGCCAGCAACTGCTCGTCGTAGCCCTTGGGCACGAACACGGCGTCGAAACCTTCCTGGCGCAGGCGCTCGCTGACCATGTAGCCGGAGCTGATCACCCGCGCCCAGGGCAGCTTGCGGTAATGGGCGCTGAACTTGCCGGTGTACTTGCACGGGATGTAGTTCTGGTAGGCATCGTGCTCGAGGATTACCAGGTTCGGCACGGTACGGATGAACGCCGCCTGGCGGATCTCCTGCTTGAAACGCAGGAAGAAGACAATGCGGTCATAGCGCTCGACCTGCACTTCACGCTTGAAATAGCGGCGCAGGTTGCGCTGGTCTTCGCTGGTCAACCAGCGCAGGTCGCACTCGCAGTTGGCCGCGACGCCATCGTACAGGCGGTCGAGAATCGCCCGCTGTTCCTTCTGCACCAGAAATAGGACTTTCATTGGGTTCCTTGGGCGCTCTGCGCCATCGCGGTCAACCATGGGGCGCGGCTACAGCTCACGCCGCCAGAACAGTTCATGTCGGCGCACGGCCTTGCGGAAGAATTCGTTCTCGCCGTAAGGCGACGGCCGCCGCCCGGCCAGCCAGCGCTGCAACAAGCGGCGCAGGCGGCGCTTGAACGGCGCCGGCGGCTGCAGGTCGTGCATCATGCCCAGGGCCATGGCCTTGTCGCGCTGGGTTGCCAGGTCCAGTACCAGGCTGCAAGGTGCCCACGCCTGGACAGCGCTCAGCTGCGGCGGCAAGGCCACGCCGTCACCACTGTCGCCCATCGGCCAGCGGTCGTTGTCATGCAGGTGGTTGGCGTAGCACAGCAGGGTTTGCGGCTGCCAGGCCAAGCCTTGCAAGGCTTCCAGCACCGCTGCCTGGGCACATATGTGGTCAGGGTGCGGGTCGAGCTGCGGGTGCGGCATCACCAGCACCTCTGGCCTGGCCATTTCCAGCAAGGCCCGCAGGTCGGCGAGCAGGTTACACCAGGTCGGCGCGCCATCGTCGTCGGCCGGCAGCGGGAACGGGTTGAACCGGCGGAATACGCGAATGTCGGCGAGCTCGGCCTCCCGGGAAGCGGCCGGCTGGTCTGGCGCAGCCTGCATGGCAGGTAGTTGCAGGCAGAAGTAGCCCAGCTGCACGCAACGCGATTCCGCCACACCGGCCCAGCGTGGCACGGCGATACTGTCCCAGGCCCGCAGGCGGCCCTTCAGGCGCGCGGCTTCGGCCTTTGCCAGGCCCATCTGCTGATAGTGTTCGGCCTCGATCTCACCGGCGGTCAGGGTCACTACCCAGGTTTCGTCGGCCTGGCTGTAGAGCCCGTAAGCGGCCAGTTCGGCATCATCGGCATGCGGCGCGATCACCATCACCCGGCGCCGTTGCAGCTCGACCGCCGGGGTTATCCACAAGCGCGGCTGGCCCGACAGCCGGCAATGCCGGCCACGCAGGCGCAACGCGCCAGCCTGCAGAGGTGCGGCGAGGCCGGTCAAGTTGAGGAAGCGCACGCCATCGACGCCGCGCTCGAAGGTTTGCCGATCGGCCTGCTCGCCAGCCATCAGCTCGACCTGCGGGTCGAGGAAGCGCCCCAGCCAGCTGCTTTTTACCCGTAGTTCGAGAATCAGGGTTTCGTTGCCCTGCAGCACGCAGTCAGCCTTGAGCAGGCCGCCGCTCAGGCTGGCAGGGGCTTGCCGGGTCTGCTCGCCGAAGTCGTAGGCGTAGTCCTCGCCAGGCGCATAGAACAGGTGGTCGGCAAACCAGGCTTCATGGGCCGCCCACAGCAGCGGCAACAGCAACAGTGGCAACCACCACCAGCTGAACACACCTACGGCCACCAGCGCTACCAGGCCCGCCAGCAGGCCCAGGCGCTTGTTGCGCCGGTGGCGCTTGAGCAGCTGCTGCTTGCGACTCACGCCTGATACACCGGCACGGGGTTGCACCAGCGGTCCTTGTACTCGCGGTCGGCACGGCCGAACGAGAACCGCAGCGGCTTGTTGCGCGCACGGGCGTCTTCCCAGGCGGCCTGGGTATTGAGGAAGCTCAGCACGCTGCCGGGGCTGAAGGCCTTGGTTTCAGGGTCGACACCGCCATTGATGTACTCGACGCTGATCCATTCCGGCGCTTCGACACGGTATACCAGCTGGATGGCAATCGGCTTGCCGTCCAACAGCAGCACCGAGCCGATCAGCAGCTCGCGCAGGCGTTCCAGCACCTCGGCCATGCGCTCGGCGCCGGTGGCAGGGAAGCCCCAGCGGCGCAGGAACAGGTCGCAGTACATGCTGGCGATTTCCTGCGCGCTGAAGTCGCTGATCGGGCGCACCACACCGCCCGCCTCTTCCAGCAGGCGCAGTTCGCGGCGCTGGTTGTAGCGGAACTTCTTCGACAGGTCTTCGTGGGCGCGGGCCATGGCCAACTGTTCCTTCTGCGCCTTGAGGCCGCTGAAGCGCCCCTGGTTCAGTTCGGATAGGTAGCGCGCGGCATGGCGCAACGGTGCAGCGGCATCGGCCGCCGCCGGCAGGATGATCTCGGCGTTGCCCAGGTCGAACAGGGCCTTTTTGCCGGCACGCTTGAGCACATCCTTGGACAGCGCAAGGTGGCGCCCCCAGGTGGGGATGGTGGCCTTCAGCTCGCCGGCCTGGTGCCAGCCCAGGTAACGCACCGGGATCTGTGCCAGGTCCGCCAGCTGCTCGACCACCAAAGGATGGGTGGCGACACTGCCACCAAAGCGGGCCCATGCCTCGGCGTAGGCCTTGGCGTCGATAACTTGCCAACCGCGTTCGCGGAAGGCCTGGATACGGTTGAACATCAGGCCTGCCCCACCAACGCACGGACTTGCGGCAGCTGCCAGAAGGCCTCGCGCACCGCCTGGTCGGAGAAGCGCTCACGCAGGCGCTGCAGCATGTGCTCGGCACAGGCCTGACGCTGCTGCCCATCGAGCACAACCATGTGTTTCAGGCCCTGGGCCAGTTGCCCTGCATCGCCCAGCGGGAACAGCACGCCAACACCCTCGACCACTTCGCGGGCACCACCACAGGCGGTGGCCAGTACCGGCACACCGGCGACCATGGCTTCGAGCAGGACCATGCCGAACGGCTCATGATCGGAGCTCAGTGCGAATACATCGAACGCCTGGAAGTAACGGCGCGCATCCGGCACCTGGCCAAGGAAGTCCACTTGCCCGGCAATGCCCAGCTCGGCGGCCAGGGCCTTGAGCTTGGCTTCCAGGCGCCCCTTGCCAAGAATTGCCAGGCGGGCGCCCGCCGGCAGCCCCGGTAGCGCTTCGGCAAAGCCACGCAGCAGGGTGGCCTGGTCCTTGTCCGGGTGCAGGCGCCCGACGTTACCGACAATCCACGCCTGCGCATCCAGGCCCAAGGCCTGGCGGGCCTCGGCGCGTGGCACCAGGGCCGCTTGCAGGGCGTCGATGTCGATGCGGTTGTACAAGGTCTGGATACGCTCTGCCGGCCACTGCGGCAGACAGCGGCGCATGTCGTCACGCACTGCATCCGACACGCCCAGCAAGCTCAGGCGTTTGCCGAACAGGTTGGCGAAGATGCGTCGCCCCTTGCGCTCGTAATCACCGAAAGCATGGTGCACGCCGATCACCGGCAAGCTGGTGCCCAGCAATGCCACGTAGATCGGCTTGAAGCGATGGGCAATGCAGAAGGCGAAATTGCGCTCGGCCGCGATCCGCCGCAACGCACGGATGGCGCCGAGTTTCAGGCCGCGCACGGCCTTGGAGCTGAACTCCAGGAACAGCACCTCGTCCGACGCGCAGCCAGCCGCTACCTGCGGGTCGGCGGCGCCGGTGAGGAACACCGTGGTGACCTGGTAGCCACGCCCCTGAAACAGGCTGGCGTACTGACGGGCGCAGTCCAGGAACGGCCCGTCATAGCCATGGCAGAACTGCAGGATGCGCGGTTCAGAGCGGCTGGTCATACGGGGCCGCGCCGTCCTTCACAACCAGGATGTCTTCCATGATCAAGTACTGCAGGTCCGAGCCGAAGAACATGTTCAGGGCGTCGGTCGGCGAGCAGATCATCGGTTCACCACGGCGGTTCAGTGAGGTGTTCAGCGACACGCCGTTGCCGGTCAGGTCTTCCAGCGCCTTCATCATGTCGTAGTAGCGCGGGTTGTACTCGCGCTTGAGCACCTGGGCACGCGAAGTGCCGTCCTCGTGGACCACTTCCGGCACGCGGGTCTTCCACTCTTCAGCCACTTCGAAGGTGAAGGTCATGAACGGCGCCGGGTGGTCGACCTTGATCATTTGCGGGGCGACGGTGTCGAGCATCGACGGGCAGAAAGGTCTCCAGCGTTCGCGGAACTTGATCTGCTCGTTGATGCGGTCGGCTACGCCAGGCACGCTCGGGCAACCAATGATCGAACGGCCGCCCAGGGCACGGGGGCCGAATTCCATGCGGCCCTGGAACCAGGCCACCGGGTTGCCATCGACCATGATTTTGGCGATGCGCTGCGGCATGTCGTCGAGCTTGCGCCACTTCGGCGCGTTCGGGTGACGGGCACAGGCAGCGATCACGTCTTCGTTGGAGTACGAAGGGCCGAGGTAGACGTGTTCCATCTTCTCGACCGGCACGCCACGGGCGTGGGAAACGTAGGCGGCAGCACCCACGGCGGTACCGGCGTCACCGGAAGCAGGCTGGACGAACAGCTCTTTCAGGTCTGGGCGGGCGATGATCTTCTGGTTGAGCTTGACGTTCAGCGCGCAACCGCCGGCAAAGGCCAGCTTGCCGGTTTCACGCAGGACGTCGCCCAGGTAGTGATCGATCATCTGCAGGGCGATCTTCTCGAACAGCGCCTGCATGCTGGCCGCGTAATGGATGTACGGCTCGTCGGCGATGTCGCCTTCGCGCTTGGGGCCCAGCCATTCGATCAGCTTCGGCGAGAAGTAGAAGCCCTTGCCCTTCTCTTTATAGCGGCGCAGGCCAATGACGTTGGCGTATTCGGTGTTGATCACCAGCTCGCCGTTTTCGAAGCTGGCCAGGCGCGAGAAGTCGTACTTGCTGGCGTCGCCATACGGCGCCATGCCCATGACCTTGAACTCGCCATCGAGCATCTCGAAGCCGAGGAACTCGGTGATTGCGCCGTACAGGCCGCCCAGCGAGTCCGGGTCGAAGAACTCCTTGATCTTGTGGATCTTGCCGTTTTCGCCGTAGCCAAAGAAGGTGGTGGCGTATTCGCCTTTACCGTCGATGCCGAGGATTGCGGTTTTTTCCTTGAAGCCGGAGCAGTGGTAGGCACTGGACGCGTGGGCCAGGTGGTGCTCGACCGGCTCGATCTTGACCTTTTTTGGGTCGAAGCCCAGTTGCTCCAGGCACCAGACGATCTTCTTGCGGTAGCGCTTGTAGCGACGGTTGCCCATCAGGATGGCGTCGAGGGCGCGGTCCGGGGCGTACCAGTAGCGCTTGGCATAGTGCCAGCGCGCCTTGCCGAACAGGCTGATCGGGGCGAACGGGATGGCTACCACGTCGACGTCGGATGGCTTGATGCCTGCCTGTTCCAGGCAGAACTTCGCCGACTCGTAGGGCATGCGGTTCTTCGCATGCTTGTCACGCACGAAGCGCTCTTCTTCGGCGGCGGCAATCAGTTTGCCGTCAATGTACAAGGCCGCGGAAGGGTCATGGCTAAGGGCGCCGGACAGGCCAAGAATCGTCAATGCCAAGGGATTAGCCTCTTCATTCGGTAGAAATGCGCCAGCGGCCTCTTGGGCGGGTGGCGGCTAAAGGGCGGGATTATAACGCAAACATGTGCGCAACGCGGCAACCTGTACTGGCCTCATCGCCGGCAAGCCAGCTCCCACAGGGACACCGCCGACCTTGAGGCCCGCGCTGTACCTGTGGGAGCTGGCTTGCCGGCGATGGGGCCGGTACAGGCAAGCAATATTATTCAGCGATCAGCCAGTCCATGCGGAAGCTGCCGGCGGTTTGCGCCAGCTCCTTGGCCAGCCATGGCAGCAGCTCCTTGAGTTCTTCTTCCAGCCCCCACGGCGGGTTGGCGATGGCCAGACCGGAGCCATTGAGCCCCTGCGGGCTGTCCTGGTGATGCACATACAACTCGACCCGCAACAGTTTCGGTGCGCCGGTGCTGGTCAGGTCTTGGTAGAAGCGGGTCAGCGAACGCTGGTCCTTGATCGGGTACCAGATGGCCACGACGGTCTGGCGCATGCGACTGATCGCCTCTTTCATGGCGGTAGTACAGCGTTTGAGCTCGTCAGCCTGCTCGAACGGCGGGTCGATCAGCATGATCGCGCGCTTTTCCTGCACGGGCAGCAAGGCCCGCGGCACATGCCAGCCTTCGCCCAGGTGCACGACCACGCGTGGGTCTTTCTTCATGTTCTCTTTGAGCAGCGGCCCGTCCTCGGGATGCTTCTCGTTGAGCAGGGCGCGGTCCTGCTGGCGCATCAGGCGGCGGGCCAGCTCGGGCGAACCAGGGTAGTAGCGCAGCTCGCCATCGGCATTCAGGCGCTTGATGATACGCAGATAGTCGTCGGCCATGGCCGACAGGTCATCGCGATTCCACATGCGAGCGACACCTTCCAGGTACTCGCCGGTGCGGGTTGCCTGGTCGCCCTGCAGGTCGTAAAGGCCAAGCCCTGCATGGGTATCGATATAGGCGAACGGCTGCTCCTTGCGCGACATCAGGGCGATGAGGCGGGTCAGCACGATATGTTTGAGGACGTCGGCGTGGTTGCCGGCGTGGAAGGCGTGACGATAGTTCATGGCAACTCCTGCGGGGGTGGCAAGTTTACCTTGCCTTGCAGGCGGAGTCAGGCCTGGCTGCTGATCGGCGACGGCATCTTCGCGGGTAAACCCGCTCCCGCAGGCACCTCACAGAATTTGAGTTCTGTGCAATCCCTGTGGGAGCGGGTTCACCCGCGAAGCAGGCGCCGCCGACTCAACGGGTATTACTTGTCAGCGTGATACGCCGCATCAGCAGTCTCGAAGCGCTTGACCATTGCCTGCGACGGGCTGCCCAGCTTGCTCACCACGAAGATGGCGATGCTGGCGAACAGGAAGCCCGGGATGATTTCGTACAGCCCGAGGGTGTCGAAGTTCTTCCACAGGATCACGGTCAGTGCACCCACCACGATACCGGCCAGTGCGCCGTTACGGGTCATGCCTTTCCACAGTACCGAAATCAGCACCACCGGACCAAAGGCAGCACCGAAGCCGGCCCAGGCGTAAGCCACCAGGCCCAGCACGCGGTTTTCCGGGTTGGAGGCCATGGCGATGGCGATCAGGGCGACGGCCAGCACCATCAGGCGGCCGACCCACACCAACTCGACCTGCGAAGCGTTCTTGCGCAGGAAGGACTTGTAGAAGTCTTCGGTCAGGGCGCTGGAGCACACCAGCAGCTGGCAGCTCAGGGTACTCATCACCGCCGCCAGGATGGCCGACAGCAGTACACCGGCGATCCATGGGTTGAACAGGATCTTGGCCAGCTCGATGAACACGCGCTCGTGGTTCTCGGTGACCGGGCCCGCCAGATCAGGGTGCGCCGAGAAGTAGGCGATGCCGAAGAAGCCCACGGCGCAGGTACCGGCCAGGCACAGGATCATCCAGGTCATGGAGATACGGCGGGCGTTGGCGATCGACTTCACCGAGTCGGCGGCCATGAAACGCGCCAGGATGTGCGGCTGGCCGAAGTAGCCCAGACCCCAGCCCATCAGCGAGATGATGCCGATGAAGGTGGCGCCCTTGAGCATGTCGAAGTTGGCCGGGTTGACCGCATCGATGGCAGCGAAGGTGGTATCGAAGCCGCCGGTGGAGATCAGCACGATCACCGGGGTGAGGATCAGCGCAAAGATCATCAGCGAAGCCTGCACGGTATCGGTCCAGCTCACCGCCAGGAAACCACCGACGAAGGTGTAGGCGATGGTCGCGGCGGCACCGGCCCACAGGGCGGTTTCGTACGGCATGCCGAAGGTGCTCTCGAACAGACGGGCACCGGCAACGATGCCGGAGGCGCAATAGATGGTGAAGAACACCAGGATCACGATGGCCGAGATGATCCGCAGCACGCCGCTGTTGTCTTCGAAGCGGCTGGAGAAGTAGTCCGGCAGGGTCAGTGCATCGCCGTTGTGCTCGGTCTGCACGCGCAGACGACCAGCGACGAACAACCAGTTCAGGTAGGCGCCGACGGTCAGGCCGATGGCAATCCAGGCTTCGGACAAGCCTGAGAAGTAGATGGCGCCCGGCAGGCCCATCAGCAGCCAGCCGCTCATGTCGGAAGCGCCGGCGGAAAGCGCGGTGACCACGCTACCCAGGCTGCGACCGCCGAGGATGTAGTCGGAAAGGTTATTGGTGGAGCGATAGGCGGCGAAGCCGATCAGCACCATTGCCGCGATATAGACCACGAAAGTGATCGTTAGTGGATTGCCCATGCGTGTGCCCTGGCGTTTGTTTTTATGTCATGCACAACCGCAGCCATGGCGGTTGCACCCAGGCGGCGAATCCTATGCAACAACGCAAAGCGGGTGCAACCATTTTTCATTTGCAAGTTGCACCTTCTCGTGCATTTTCAGACAAATCTGATTTTTTGCTCCTTTTGGGAGCAACACCCCCGCTTTTCAGAATAAAACGCACCGAAAACGACCCTTTTCCGGGCATGGAAATGACGGTCGGACGAGTTGCACCTTTTCCATGAAAAATTAGGGTTGCACCTGGTTGCACCCGAATTGTCCTACAGCTACTCT
Organism: Pseudomonas sp. B23(2017); assembly: GCF_002113725.1. NCBI lineage: Bacteria > Pseudomonadati > Pseudomonadota > Gammaproteobacteria > Pseudomonadales > Pseudomonadaceae > Pseudomonas > Pseudomonas sp. B23(2017). Next base: position 165,404 of record NZ_NEJM01000001.1, read on the forward strand.
TGGCGCCAGCTTAGGCCACAACCGTGGCAATAACGAGGATAAGAAATGGCGACGACCACCCTTGGGGTCAAACTCGATGACCCGACCCGTGAGCGACTCAAGGCAGCTGCGCAGTCGATTGACCGCACCCCGCACTGGTTGATCAAGCAAGCGATCTTCAACTACCTGGAGAAGCTCGAGGGTGGTGCCACCCTGACCGAACTCAACGGCCATGCCAGCAACCTGGCCGACGACGCCGGTGAGGTCCAACCCGACCACAGCCACCAGTGCTTCCTCGAGTTCGCCGAGAGCATCCTGCCGCAGTCGGTGCTGCGCTCGGCGATCACCGCCGCCTACCGCCGTCCCGAGCAGGAAGTGGTACCGATGCTGCTGGAGCAGGCGCGCCTGAGCGCCCCGCTGGCCGAAGCGACCAACAAGATGGCCGCCGGCATCGCCGAAAAACTGCGTAACCAGAAGAGCGCTGGCGGTCGTGCCGGCATCGTTCAGGGCCTGCTGCAGGAATTCTCGCTGTCGTCCCAGGAAGGCGTGGCACTGATGTGCCTGGCCGAAGCCCTGCTGCGCATCCCCGACAAAGGCACCCGTGACGCGCTGATCCGCGACAAGATCAGCACCGGGAACTGGCAGCCGCACCTGGGCAACAGCCCGTCGCTGTTCGTCAACGCCGCCACCTGGGGCCTCCTGCTGACCGGCAAGCTGGTATCCACCCACAACGAATCCGGCCTCACCTCCTCGCTCACCCGCATCATCGGCAAGAGCGGGGAGCCGATGATCCGCAAGGGCGTCGATATGGCCATGCGCCTGATGGGCGAGCAGTTCGTCACCGGCGAAACCATCGCCGAAGCCCTGGCCAATGCCAGCCGCTTCGAGTCCAAGGGCTTCCGCTATTCCTACGACATGCTCGGCGAAGCCGCACTGACCGAGCACGACGCACAGAAGTACCTGGCGTCCTACGAGCAGGCCATCCACTCGATCGGCAAGGCCTCTCATGGCCGTGGCATCTATGAAGGCCCGGGCATCTCGATCAAGCTGTCGGCGCTGCACCCGCGCTACAGCCGCGCCCAGTACGAGCGCGTGATGGAAGAGCTGTACCCGCGCCTGCTGTCCCTGACCCTGCTGGCCAAGCAGTACGACATCGGCCTGAACATCGACGCCGAAGAAGCCGACCGCCTGGAGCTGTCGCTCGACCTGCTCGAGCGCCTGTGCTTCGAGCCTTCGCTGGCCGGCTGGAACGGTATCGGCTTCGTTATCCAGGCCTACCAGAAGCGCTGCCCGTATGTGATCGACTATGTCATCGACCTGGCCAAGCGCAGCCGCCACCGCCTGATGATCCGCCTGGTGAAAGGCGCCTACTGGGACAGCGAAATCAAGCGTGCCCAGGTCGAAGGCCTGGAAGGCTACCCGGTCTACACCCGCAAGGTGTACACCGACGTGTCCTACGTCGCCTGCGCCCGCAAGCTGCTGGCCGTGCCAGAAGCCATCTACCCGCAGTTCGCCACCCACAACGCCCACACCCTGTCGGCCATCTACCACATTGCCGGTCAGAACTATTACCCGGGCCAGTACGAGTTCCAGTGCCTGCACGGCATGGGCGAGCCACTGTACGAGCAGGTGGTCGGCAAGATTTCCGAAGGCAAGCTGAACCGTCCGTGCCGCGTCTATGCACCGGTCGGCACCCACGAAACGCTGCTGGCCTACCTGGTACGTCGCCTGCTGGAAAACGGCGCCAACACCTCGTTCGTCAACCGCATCGCCGACCACTCGATCTCCATCCAGGAACTGGTCGCCGACCCGGTCGCCAGCATCGAGCGCATGGGCACTCAGGAAGGCAGCATCGGCCTGCCGCACCCACGCATCCCGCTGCCGCGTGAACTGTATGGCAGCGAGCGGGCCAACTCGGCCGGCATCGACATGGCCAACGAACACCGCCTGGCGTCGCTGTCCTGCGCCATGCTGGCCACCGCTCACAACGACTGGAAAGCCACGCCACTGCTGGCCTGCGCTGCCAGCGAAAGCGCAGCCGCACCGGTGCTGAACCCGGCGGACCACCGCGACGTGGTCGGCCATGTTCAGGAAGCCACTGTCGCCGACGTCGACAACGCCATCCAGTGCGCACTGAATGCAGCACCGATCTGGCAGGCCACCCCACCAGCCGAGCGTGCTGCCATTCTGGAGCGCACCGCCGACCTGATGGAGGCCGAAATCCAGCCGCTGATGGGTCTGCTCATCCGCGAAGCGGGCAAGACCTTCGCCAACGCCATCGCCGAAGTGCGTGAAGCCGTGGACTTCCTGCGCTACTACGCGGTGCAGGCACGCAACGACTTCAGCAACGACGCCCACCGCCCTCTGGGCCCGGTGGTGTGCATCAGCCCGTGGAACTTCCCGCTGGCGATCTTCACCGGCCAGGTGGCCGCAGCGCTCGCCGCCGGCAACCCGGTACTGGCCAAGCCGGCCGAGCAAACCCCACTGATCGCTGCCCAGGCGGTGCGCCTGCTGCTGGAAGCCGGCATCCCTGAAGGCGTGCTGCAACTGCTGCCAGGCCGCGGTGAAACCGTCGGTGCCGGCCTGGTGGGTGACGAGCGCGTCAAGGGCGTGATGTTCACCGGTTCCACCGAAGTGGCCCGCCTGCTGCAGCGCAACGTCGCCGGCCGCCTGGACAACCAGGGCCGCCCGATCCCGCTGATCGCCGAAACCGGCGGCCAGAACGCGATGATCGTCGACTCCTCGGCATTGACCGAGCAGGTAGTGATCGATGTGGTGTCCTCGGCCTTCGACAGCGCCGGCCAGCGTTGCTCGGCACTGCGCGTGCTGTGCCTGCAGGAAGACTCCGCCGACCGCGTGATCGAAATGCTCAAGGGCGCCATGGCCGAAAGCCGCCTGGGCTGCCCGGACCGCCTTGCCGTGGACATTGGCCCGGTGATCGACGCCGAAGCCAAGGCCGGCATCGAGAAGCACATCCAGGGCATGCGCGAGAAAGGTCGCTCGGTCTACCAGGTGGCCATTGCCGATGCTGCCGAGCTCAAGCGCGGCACCTTCGTCATGCCGACCCTGATCGAGCTGGAAAGCTTCGACGAGCTCAAGCGTGAAATCTTCGGCCCGGTGCTGCACGTGGTGCGCTACAACCGTCGCAACCTGGACCAGCTGATCGAGCAGATCAACAACTCCGGCTACGGCCTGACCCTCGGCGTGCACACCCGCATCGACGAGACCATCGCCAAAGTGGTGGAAACCGCCAACGCCGGCAACATGTACGTCAACCGCAACATTGTTGGTGCAGTGGTGGGTGTGCAGCCGTTCGGTGGTGAAGGCCTGTCCGGCACCGGCCCGAAAGCCGGCGGCCCGCTGTACCTGTACCGCCTGTTGTCGACCCGCCCGGCCGACGCGATTGGCCGCCACTTCCAGCAGCAGGACGGCGAAGGCAAGCCTGACCGTGCCCTGCACGAACAGCTGATCAAGCCACTGCATGGCCTGAAGGCCTGGGCCGAGAGCAACCAGCTGGCCGACCTGGCCGCGCTGTGCAGCCAGTTCGCCAGCCAGTCGCAGAGCGGCATCGCCCGCCTGTTGCCAGGCCCGACCGGCGAGCGCAACAGCTACACCATCCTGCCGCGTGAACACGTGCTGTGCCTGGCCGACAACGAAGCCGACCTGCTGGCGCAGTTCGCCGCAGTGCTGGCCGTTGGCAGCTCGGCGGTATGGGCGGACGGCGAGCCGGGCAAAGCCCTGCGTGCCCGCCTGCCGCGAGAGCTGCAGGCCAAGGTCAAGCTGGTGGCGGACTGGAACAAGGATGAAGTGGCGTTCGACGCCGTGATCCACCATGGCGACTCGGATCAACTGCGTGGCGTGTGCCAGCAGGTGGCCAAGCGTGCCGGGGCGATCGTGGGTGTGCACGGGCTGTCCAGCGGCGACCACCAGATTGCGTTGGAGCGTCTGGTGATCGAGCGGGCAGTGAGTGTGAACACTGCTGCTGCCGGTGGTAATGCCAGCCTGATGACCATTGGCTAACGCTGAGGGTTGTTAACGAAAAAAGGAGAGCTTCGGCTCTCCTTTTTTTTTGGGGGCTGGGGTTGGGCTGACAGGTGTTCATTCAACCTGAAGCCAAACCCTCACTGCTTCATCCCCAACTCAGCATCATCCATCAGTGCCTTGGCCATCGCACTCAGGTAATGGGCAGCCCAGATCATCATCGGCTTCTCATCCATCAACCCGGTGATAGTCAGTTCGCGCACATAACCCATCAACTCCGAAGACTGCTCAAGGGCGTCCCTGCACGGGATGCCAGGCTCGATGCGGATTGGGTGTCTTCTGTTGTCATTGTTCAATCCCCTGATAATTCTCGAGTGCCTGGCCGGGCCTATTCGCGGGCGCGCCCGCTCCCACAGGATCACCACAAGCTTCATGACTTGCACCGTACCTGTGGGAGCGGGCATGCCCGCGAAAGGGCCGGCTCAGGCGACACATCATTAAGCCTCAGTGCGAAGTTCGCGACTTAGATTAGGATCTTCGAGTGAATCTGCGTTCAGGGGTGGATCAGGAACTATCACCACCTGCTGTCAAACAAGAGGGTGGCAGCTGTCCATGGGTTGACAGACCGGTAGGAAAATCCAGAAAACCCGGCGCACACCGTTACCCGCGCTTTCGCCAGAGCCACAATAGGCACCAGCCTTTCCCAGCCTCCGAAGTCAGCATCAGCCCAATCCACACCGAGTTACTGATACCGGAAGCCAGCATCGGCAACAACAGGAGTATGGATATCGAAGGAACGATAAAAAAGATGCGAAAGGGGATCTGCACCATCGCCAAGTAGACAGCCAACCGGCAACGCATAAGAAACAACGCGCAGGTCGCTATCAACGAAAGCTGCAGAACCAGGCCTAGCCAGACGATTAGCTCTAGCCCTCCTCCCCAGATCTGCATGTTGCTCAATGCGTCCTTGAAATCCGTCCAGAAAGGTATGGCACCTCGCTCCGTACTGCGGAAGACATAAAGGCAGATGTAGAACGCGTCCATGCCTCCCCAAAACAGGAAAGCGATCGCATGCCAGCTCAAGTTCGAGTTCTTCAATATGCTCCCTCTTCGAACCGCGCCGGAATACCGAGCTTTGTAGGAGCGGCCTTGCGCCGCGAAAGGGCCGCAAAGCGGCCCCGGCAAATTCTGCTGCGACGCTGCTCAAACCATGGACGAAAGTGTGACCAAAGCAAACAGCTGTGTTGCTGTAATTACGGCAGCCAGCAGCATCCACAACCAATTGGCCAGCGTGAAACGGCTGTTGGCCACCCCTGCCTCATCCCCCGCGCTGAAATTGGCGCCTTTCTGCATGGGCACCAGAATGACCAACCAAGCTGCTTGAATCACTACACCCGCAAAATACGCCGCCCACAACTGATCATCCAGAATCACACTGGCAGCCACCCAGGCAGCACACATACCGTAGTAGCCCAGCGTGAGCCGCAGAATGGACCAAGGGTAGGTTCTGCCTGACCCGCGAATATGATCATTCACCCTTCTCAATAACGGGTAGATGAAGAACACTGCAAAAGCGCTTCGCCAGAATGGGCTGACCTTTTCTCCTGTCCTCACTCCATGCAGCTTCCAGCTCTGATAAAAGCAATACAGCCAGTAAAAACCAAGGGTGAAGAAGGTCATTACGCCAAACTTCAGGGGCGAGACTACGAAGAAGGGAAATTGCTTGCCCTCGAAATCATTCAAGTCGTTCTTGTGGACATCACTCATCAGAAAAGCCTCATTGCGAACACCAAAGCACGCATTCAAGGCCAAATGGCATTCGATCCGCAGTAGTCCAGTTCCGCTATGACTTGTAGGAAACGTCTCTACATTTTTCCTGCGCCTGTTCCGGCCCTTTCGCGGGTAAACCCGCTCCTACAGGTGCAGCGTTGATGGCTGGGGCTGCGCAGTACTTGTGGGAGCGGGTTTACCCGCGAAAGGGCCCGAACAGGCAAAACAACAACTGCCCCCGCGTGAGCTGTGCGACCAACCACCAGACATCCCTGTGTTCTCAACCCATATCACCCAAACCTATTAACCTGTCCCCCACCCCACCACCCTCCTACACTCGCAGCATCCCGCCTCTGGACCGCGACCATGCCCGAGACCCTGCTCAGCCCCCGCAACCTCGCCTTCGAACTCTACGAAGTCCTCGACGCCGAGGCCCTGACCCAGCGCCCGCGCTTCGCCGAGCACAGCCGCGAAACCTTCGATGCAGCGCTATCAACTTCCCGCACCATCGCCGAAAAGTTCTTCGCCCCGCACAACCGCAAGGCCGACGAAAACGAGCCGCGCTACGTGGATGGCCGCGCCGAACTGATCCCCGAAGTGAAACCCGCCGTCGACGCCTTTCTCGAAGCCGGCTTCCTCAACGCCAACCGCGACTTCGAAGCCGGCGGCATGCAGCTGCCGAGCCTGGTCTCGCAGGCCTGCTTCGCCCACTTCCAGGCGGCCAACGCCGGCACCACGGCCTACCCGTTCCTGACCATGGGCGCGGCCAACCTGATCGAGAGCTTCGGCAGCGATGAACAGAAACGCCTGTTCCTGCAGCCGATGATCGAAGGCCGCTACTTCGGCACCATGGCCCTGACCGAACCCCACGCTGGCTCGTCACTGGCCGATATCCGCACCCGCGCCGAACCTGCCGGTGACGGCAGCTACCGGCTCAAGGGCAACAAGATTTTCATCTCCGGCGGTGATCACGAGTTGTCGGAAAACATCGTGCACATGGTGCTGGCCAAGCTGCCGGATGCTCCGCCCGGCGTGAAGGGCATCTCGCTGTTCATCGTGCCCAAGTACCTGGTCAGCGAAGATGGCAGCCGTGGCCCGCGTAACGATGTGCTGCTGGCCGGGCTGTTCCACAAGATGGGCTGGCGCGGTACCACCTCCACCGCGCTGAATTTCGGCGACAACGGCCAGTGCGTCGGCTACCTGGTCGGCCAGCCGCACCAGGGCCTGGCCTGCATGTTCCAGATGATGAACGAGGCACGCATCGGTGTCGGCATGGGCGCAGTGATGCTCGGCTACGCCGGCTACCTGTATTCGCTGGAGTACGCCCGCCAGCGCCCGCAGGGTCGGTTGCCGGACAACAAAGACCCGCACAGCCCCGCGGTGCCGATCATCGAGCACAGCGATGTGAAACGCATGCTGCTGGCACAGAAGGCCTACGTGGAGGGTGCCTTCGACCTGGGCCTGTATGCCGCGCGCCTGTTCGACGACACCCAGACTGCCAGCGACGACAGCGCCCGCAAGCAGGCGCAGGAGCTGCTCGACCTGCTGACCCCGATCGTCAAATCCTGGCCCTCGACGTTCTGCCTCAAGGCCAATGAACTGGCGATCCAGATCCTCGGCGGCCACGGCTACACCCGCGAATACCCGGTTGAACAGTATTACCGCGACAACCGCCTGAACCCGATCCATGAAGGCACCGAGGGCATCCAGTCGCTCGACCTGCTGGGCCGCAAGCTGGCGCAGAACAATGGCGCCGGCCTCAAGCAGTTGATCCGGTCGATCGCCGCCACCGGCGAGCGCGCCAGCCACCATCCGAACTTCGACCCGCTGCGCCAGCCGCTGGAGCAACTGGTCAACCGCCTGCAAGGTGTGACCCTGGCCTTGCTGGGTGACCTGGCCCAGGGCAAAGTCGCCGGAGCACTGGCCAACTCGGCCCTGTACCTCAAGGCCTTCGGCCACTGCGTGATCGGCTGGCGCTGGCTGGAACAGGCGATTCATGCCGAACTCGGCCTGCTCAAGGGCAACCCCGCCGACCGCGACTTCTACCTTGGCAAGCTGCAGGCCGCACGTTATTTCCTGACCTGGGAAGTACCTGGCTGCCATAATGAGCTGGCATTGCTCGAGGCACGCGACGACACTTGCCTCACCATGCGGGACGAGTGGTTCTAAGGGGGAGCCACCGTGTACACGGAGGCTTCCACATGTTCGATACCAGCGCCCTGCTGCGCCAGCGCTTTGCCGCGCTGCGCAGTACGGCCGAGTTGTTTTCCCTGCGCCATGTGAAACAGTCGCACCAGGCGCTGTCGGTTCGCCGCAACGTCGCGGAACCACCCTTCTTCAGCCAGGACGAGGGCGCCATGCTCACCGTGCGGGTGAATGGCGTGGAAGCCTATGCCGCCACCGCCGACCTGTCCCAGGCCGGCCTGCAGCGCGCCCTGGAGCACGCCGAAGCGCTGGCCCGGCAGATCGCCCAATACAACCTGCTGGACCTGCGCGAGCAACCGGTGACCAGCGCACGCCACGACCACATTTCGCCCAACTTCGACCAACCCGTGCCCAACCTCGCCGACTGCCTTGGCTTGCTCGCTGCCGAATCGGCCAGCGTGCCCAAGGACAGCCGCCTGGTGGACTGGCAGGCCAGCCTGGGCCTGAGCCTGGTCGAGCAGACCTACCTGAACTCGGCCGGCGCCGAGCTGCGCCACGCCCAGCGCTTCCTGTTCCCGGGCCTGGGCGTGACCGCCAGCGATGGCCAGGACAGCCAGAGCCGCAGCCTGGGTCGCGACAACTTCGGCCAGCAGGGCGGCTTCGAGATCATCGAGCGCTGTGGCCTGGTCGGCGCTGCCCGCCGGGTGGCCGACGAGGCGCTGCAACTGTTGCTGGCACCGAACACCCCCAGCGGCCCGCGCGACCTGCTGTTGATGCCGGACCAGATGATGCTGCAGATACACGAATCCATCGGCCACCCGCTGGAGATGGACCGCATTCTCGGCGACGAGCGCAACTACGCCGGCACCAGCTTCGTCAAGGCCGGTGACTTCGGCCACCTGCAGTACGGCTCCGCGCTGCTCAACGTGACCTTCGACCCGACCATCGGCGAAGAGCTGGCCAGCTACAGCTTCGATGATGACGGCACCCCGGCCAGCAAGCAGTTCCTGATCCGCGATGGCCTGCTGCTGCGCCCGCTGGGTGGTGCGCTGTCGCAGTTCCGCTCCGGCCTCGACGGCGTGGCCAACAGCCGCGCCTGCGGCTGGAACCGTGCGCCGATCGACCGCATGGCCAACCTCAACATCGAGCCGGGAGGCCAGAGCCTGGATCAGCTGGTGAAGGGCATCGAGCATGGCATCCTGATGCGCACCAACCGTTCCTGGTCCATCGACGATGCGCGCAACAAGTTCCAGTTCGGCTGTGAATGGGGGCAGTTGATCGAAAACGGCGAGCTCAAGGGCATCGTCAAGAACCCCAACTACCGCGGCATCTCCGCGCAGTTCTGGCGCAACCTGGCGGCGGTCGGCGACAGCAGTACCTTCCAGGTGCTGGGCACGCCCAACTGCGGCAAGGGCGAACCCAACCAGGTGGTGCGGGTCGGCCACGCCTCGCCGGCCTGCGTGTTCCGCCAGATCGACGTATTCGGAGGAGACGCCTGATGAAACACGCTTTCGAAACCCTGGTCGGGGATGTACGCAAAGCCCTGCAGACGGGCGAACAGTTCACCCTCGGCTACAGCGCCGAACAGTCGCAATTCGTGCGTTTCAACCATGCCAAGGTTCGCCAGGCCGGCACCGTGAACCAGGCCGGCGCGCAACTGCGGCTGATCCGCGATGGCCGCCAGGCAGAGCAACAGGTGACCTTGAGTGGTGACACGCAACTGGATAGCCAGCGCCTGTTCACGGCCCTGGAGCAACTGCGCCAGACCTTGCCACTGCTGGCGGTCGATCCGTACCTGCGCCTGGACGAAAGCGCCTGGCAAAGCCACAGCCAGCAGGAGCAGCCGCTGCCCGAACTGAGCGATGTGCTGACCTTGCTCGAGCGCGAAGCCGGCGACCTGGACCTTGTCGGCATCTACGCCGCCGGCCCCATCTGCCGGGGCTTCGCCAGCTCGTTCGGGGCCTTCGGCTGGCACCAGGCCAACAGCTTCAACTTCGACTGGAGCCTGTTCCACGAAAACGGCGAGGCGGTGAAGGCCAATTACGCCGGGCAAGTGTGGAGTGCCGACGACTTCACCGCACGCCTGCGCCAGGCGCGGGAACAGCTGGGTTTCCTTGGCCGCCCTGCCGTCACGCTGAAACCTGGCAGCTACCGTGCCTACCTGGCCCCGGCGGCCATGGACGAAATAGCCGGCATGCTGTGCTGGGGCGGTTTTTCCGCACAGGCCCTGGCCACTGGCAACAGCGCCCTGCAGCGCCTGTACAACGGCGATGCGCGGCTGAGCCCGCTGGTGAGCTTCACCGAGCAGGTCAGCGGTTCGCTGAGCCCGGCGTTTTCCGATGAAGGCTCGCCGCGCCTGGATGTGCCGTTGATCCAGCAAGGCGAGGCCCGGCAGCGATTGATCAGTGCGCGCAGTGCGGCCGAGTTCGAGCTGCTGGCCAATGGCGCCGATAGTTACGAGTCGCCGTGTGCGCTGAGCCTGGCAGCAGGTAGCCTGCCGAGCGAGCAGATCCTGGAGCGGCTCGGTACCGGGCTGTACATCAGCAACCTGTGGTACCTGAACTATTCCGACTTGCCGGCGGCACGCATGACCGGGCTGACCCGCTTCGCCACCTTCTGGGTGGAGAACGGGCAGATCCAGGGCCCGGTGAGCACCATGCGCTTCGATGACAGCCTGTACAGCTTGCTGGGTAGCCAACTGGAGGACCTGACGCAGGAGCGCGAGATGATTCTGTCGACCAGTACCTATGGACAGCGCAGTACCGGATCGAGTCATTTGCCAGGTGCACTGGTCAAAGGCCTGACCCTGACATTGTGACTGGACTTACCGGCCCTTTCGCGGCTAAAGCCGCTCCCACAGGATCTCCACTGCCCTTGAATGTGGTGATATCCCTGTGGGAGCGGGTTCACCCGCGAAAAGGCCGGCACTGACAAACGAGGAAGTCATGCCCGAACGCACCCCGCTGGACCCTGTCACCGCCCGCTGGATCCCTTGGGTGGTGGCCATCGCCTTCTTCATGCAGTCCCTGGACGGCACCATCCTCAACACCGCACTGCCAGCCATGGCCCGCTCGCTGGCCGAAGACCCGCTGCGCATGCAGGGCGTGATCATCGCCTACATGCTCACAGTAGCCCTGCTGATCCCCGCCTCAGGCTGGATCGCCGACCGATTCGGCACCAAGCGTATCTTCTTCAGCGCCATCCTGCTGTTCAGCTTCGGCTCGCTGCTGTGCGCCGCCGCCAACAGCCTCGGTTTCCTGATCTTTGCCCGTGTCGTGCAAGGGCTGGGCGGTGCGCTGATGCTGCCGGTCGGTCGGCTGGTGGTCCTGCGCGCCTACCCGCGCACCGAGCTGGTACGCATCATGAGCTTCATCACCATCCCCGGCCTGCTCGGGCCGCTACTGGGCCCTACGGTTGGCGGCTGGTTGGTGGAAATACTGAGCTGGCACTGGATCTTCCTGCTCAACCTGCCGGTCGGCCTGATCGGCTGCTACGCCGTGTGGAAGTTCATCCCCGACCTGCGCGGCGCCGAGCGCACCACGTTCGACGGCCCAGGGTTCCTGCTGTTTGGCGCAGCGATGGTATTGATCACCATCGCCATGGAAGGGCTGGGCGAACTGCACCTGCCGCACCTGCGGGTAATGTTGCTGCTGTTCGCAGGCATGGCCTGCCTGGCGGCCTACTGGCTGCGCGCCGGGCGCGACCCGGAGCCGCTGTTCTCGCCCAGCCTGTTCCGCGTGCGCACCTTTGCCATTGGTATCCTCGGCAACCTGTTCGCCCGCCTGGGCAGCGGCGCCCTGCCGTTCCTGGTGCCGTTGCTGCTGCAAGTGGCGCTGGGCTACTCGCCGGCCCAGGCCGGCATGAGCATGATCCCGCTGGCGGCTGCGGCGATGCTGGCCAAGTCCATTGCCCGACCACTGATCGAGCGCTTTGGCTACCGCATCATCCTCACCGGCAACACCCTGCTGCTGGGCCTGCTGCTGGCCAGCCTCGGGCTGGTCGACGAGCAGACACCCTATGCCGTGCTGCTGATTCAGCTGGGCCTGCTCGGCGCGGTCAACTCGATGCAGTTCACCGCGATGAACACGGTAACCCTGATCGACCTCGACGATGCCAGCGCCAGCAGCGGCAACAGCCTGCTGTCGGTGGTCGCGCAGCTGGCCCTGAGCCTGGGCGTGGCATGTGCCGGTGCATTGCTCGGCGGCTTTACCGCAGCCGGCAGCGCCGACGGCGTGGAAACCACCTTGGGCGCATTCCAGCTGACCTTCGTCACCATCGGCGTGATGGCCATGCTGGCGGCGGCGATCTTCCTGCAACTGTCGCCGACGGACGGAAGGCGTGCCCGTCGTCCGGAACAACACATGGAGTCGTAGGGCGAATGGCCACGAGGCTGGTAGACTGTGCGGCATTTTTCGCTTCGCAACGCAGGCCCGCCTCGTGACCACCGAATCCACCGCCTTTGCCACCTTGCCGCTGTCCACTGCCATGCTGGCCAACCTGGACGCCCTCGGCTATGCCTCGATGACACCAATCCAGGCCCAGAGCCTGCCGGTCATCCTCAAGGGGCAGGACCTGATCGCCCAGGCCAAGACCGGCAGCGGCAAGACCGCCGCCTTCGGCATCGGCCTGCTCAACCCGATCAACCCGCGCTACTTCGGTTGCCAGGCGCTGGTGCTGTGCCCCACCCGCGAGCTCGCCGACCAGGTGGCCAAGGAGCTGCGCCGCCTGGCCCGCGCCGAGGACAACATCAAGATCCTGACCCTGTGCGGCGGCGTTTCGCTGGGCCCGCAGATCGCTTCGCTGGAGCATGGCGCACACATCATCGTCGGCACCCCAGGGCGCATCCAGCAGCACCTGGACAAGGGCACCCTGGTGCTCGACGGGCTGAACACCCTGGTGCTGGACGAAGCCGACCGCATGCTCGACATGGGCTTCTTCGATGCCATCGCCAGCATCATCGGCAAGACCCCGTCGCGCCGCCAGACCCTGCTGTTCTCGGCCACCTACCCGGCCGGCATCAAGCAACTGGCAGCCGACTTCATGCGCAACCCGCAACAGGTCAAGGTCGAGAGCCTGCACGCCGACAACCAGATCGAGCAGCGCTTCATCGAAATCGACCCGCAACAGCGCCTCGAGGCCGTCACCCGCGTGCTCGGCCACTACCGCCCGCAGTCCTGCGTGGCGTTCTGCTTCACCAAGCAGCAGTGCGAGGATGTGGTCGCCCACCTGACCGCCAAGGGCATCGTTGCCCAGGCCCTGCATGGCGATCTGGAGCAGCGCGACCGCGACCAGGTGCTGACCATGTTCGCCAACCGCAGCAGCTCGGTGCTGGTGGCTACCGATGTGGCCGCGCGCGGCCTGGACATCGATGGCCTGGACATGGTCATCAACGTCGAACTGGCACGTGATGCGGAAATCCATGTGCACCGTGTGGGCCGCACCGGCCGTGCCGGCGAGAAAGGTATTGCGGTCAGCCTGGTGGCACCGGCCGAAGGCCACCGCGCCCAGGCCATCGAAGACCTGCAGAAGAGCCCGCTGCGCTGGGACCAGCTGGACAGCCTGAAGCACAAGGGCGGCGAGCCGCTGCTGCCGCTGATGAGCACCCTGTGCATCGCCGCCGGGCGCAAGGACAAGCTGCGCCCGGGTGACATCCTCGGGGCGCTGACCGGTGATGCCGGCATCCCCGGCAAGCAGGTGGGCAAGATTGCGATCTTCGATTTCCAGGCGTTCGTGGCCGTGGAGCGACCGCTGGCCAAGCAGGCCATGCAGCGTCTGAACAGCGGCAAGATCAAGGGGCGCTCCCTGAAAGTCCGCATTATCTAAAGCCATGCAAGGTCCCTGTGGGAGCGGGTTTACCCGCGAATGCGATAGTGGGCTCACTGCCGCCTTCGCGGGTGAACCCGCTCCCACAGGGTTCTGTGTTTCTTTCTTATAAGGTTTACACCGTGCACTCCACCGACGTGATCATCCTCGGCGCCGGCGCCGCCGGCCTGATGTGCGCCCAGCTCAGCGCCCGCCGTGGCCGCCGGGTACTGGTGCTCGACCACGCCAACAAACCGGGCAAGAAGATCCTCATGTCCGGCGGCGGCCGCTGCAACTTCACCAACATGTATACCGAGCCGGGCAACTTCCTCTCGCAGAACGCACACTTCTGCAAGTCGGCCCTGGCCCGCTACACCCAGTGGGACTTCATCGAGCTGGTGTGCAAGCACGGCGTGGCCTACCACGAGAAGAAGCTCGGCCAGCTGTTCTGCGACAACAAGGCCAGTGACATCCTCGACATGCTGCTGGCCGAATGCGATGAGGCCGGCGCAGAGATCCGCATGCACACCAGCATCGAGCAGATCGAGAAGACCGAAGGCGGCTACCTGCTGCAGACCAGCGGCGGCCAGTTCGCCTGCCAGTCGCTGGTGATCGCCACCGGCGGCCTGTCGATCCCGACCCTGGGTGCCACCGGCTTCGGCTACCAGGTGGCCCGCCAGTTCGGCCATACCCTGCTGCCAACCCGCGCCGGGCTGGTGCCGTTCACCATCACCGAGCCCCAACTGAAGGCACTGTGCACCGAGTTGTCCGGCACCTCGCTGGATTGCACCGCCAGCTGCAACGGCACCAGCTTCCGCGAGAACCTGCTGTTTACCCACCGCGGCCTCAGCGGCCCGGCGATTTTGCAGATCTCGTCGTTCTGGGAAGCCGGTGACACGGTCGAGATCAACCTGCTGCCCGACCGTGATGCACTGACCTGGCTGCAACAGATGCAGGCCGAACGCGCCAACGCCGAGCTCAAGACCGTGCTGGGCGAGGTGTTTACCCGCAAGTTGGCCAACCTGCTGGCCGAGCAGTGGTTCGAGTCCAGGCCGATGAAGCAGTACACCCCGGCGGAACTGGCACAGATCGCCGAAAAGCTGGCGAACTGGCAAGTGGTGCCGGCCGGCACCGAGGGCTACCGCACTGCCGAAGTGACCCTGGGCGGCGTGGATACCCGCGAGGTGTCGTCCAAGACCATGGAATCGCTGAAGAGCCCCGGGCTGTATTTCATTGGTGAAGTGCTCGATGTGACCGGCCACCTAGGCGGTTTCAATTTCCAGTGGGCCTGGGCCTCCGCCAACGCCGCGGCGCAGTTCGTGTAGAGTAGAATCCATTCAGCAGCACGGAACGCTTCTTGCTGGCCCGTGCTCAGTGTCGGAATTTGGGCCGCTTCGCGCCCCTTCGCGGGCACGCCCGCTCCCACAGAGTTCCGCGTATCCCCTGTGGGAGCGGGCGTGCCCGCGAAGGGGCGCGAAGCGGCCCCGGTAACCGTCTCTGAAAGGTATTTCTCTGATCACTGCCTAGCAGGCCATCATGTCATCGAGCTCGTTCCGTCAGTCACTGCGTCGCCTGTGGGGTCAAGACAAGTTCAGCTACAGCATCCGGGTCACCATCGCCCTCACCGGCAGCCTGGCCCTGTGCTGGTACCAGAACGAAATGGCCCTGCTGATTCCGCTGTTCCTCGGCATCATCGCCAGCGCCCTGGCCGAAACCGATGACAGCTGGCAGGGCCGCCTCAGCGCCCTGGCCGTCACCCTGGTGTGTTTTGCCATCGCCGCACTGGCGGTCGAACTGCTGTTCCCCTACCCGTGGGCATTCGTCATTGCCCTGGCCTTGGCGGCCTTCGGCCTGACCATGCTCGGTGCCCTGGGCGAGCGCTATGGCGCCATCGCTTCAGCGACCCTGATCACTGCGGTGTACACCATGATCGGCGTGGACCAGCGCGGCGGCCAGGTCACCGACTTCTGGCACGAACCACTGCTGCTGGTGGCGGGTGCGGCCTGGTACGGGCTGCTGTCGGTGCTGTGGCAGGCGCTGTTTTCCAATCAGCCGGTGCAGCAGAGCCTGGCCAAGCTGTTCTTCGAGCTGGGCAGCTACCTCAAGCTCAAGGCCAGCCTGTTCGAACCCGTCCGCACCCTTGACGTCGAAGCCCGGCGCCTGGAGCTGGCCCAGCAGAACGGCAAGGTGGTAGCGGCGCTCAACGCGGCCAAGGAAATCATCCTGCACCGGGTGGGCAACAGCCAGCCGAACTCCAAGGTCAGCCGCTACCTCAAGCTGTACTTCCTGGCCCAGGACATCCATGAACGGGTCAGTGCCTCGCACTATCCCTACAACGCCCTGACCGAGGCTTTTTTCCATAGCGACGTGATGTTCCGCTGCCAGCGCCTGCTGCGCAAGCAGGGCTCGTCCTGCCAGGAACTGGCCCGCTCGATCCGCCTGCGCCAGCCGTTCGTGCTGGCCAGCGGTTATCCCGAAGCCCTCGAAGACCTCAACGCATCGCTGGAACACCTGCGCATGCAGAACAACCCGGCCTGGCGTAGCCTGCTTCGCTCGCTGCGCGCGCTGGCGGCCAACCTGGCGACGCTCGACCGCCTGCTCAGCGCCGCCAGCAACCCGGACAGCCTTGCCGACACCAGCGATAGCAGCCTGCTCGACCGCTCGCCACGCTCGCTGAAGGATGTGTGGACCCGCCTGCGCACCCAATTGACTCCGACTTCGCTGCTGTTCCGCCATGCCCTGCGCCTGCCGCTGGCGCTGTCGATCGGCTATGGCATGGTGCACCTGATCCACCCCACCCAGGGCTACTGGATCATCCTCACCACGCTGTTCGTGTGCCAGCCCAACTACGGTGCGACCCGGCGCAAGCTGGTGCAGCGGATAGCCGGCACCGCCGTCGGCCTGACGGTGGGCTGGGCATTGTTCGACCTGTTCCCCAACCCGGTCATCCAGTCATTGTTCGCCGTGGTCGCCGGGGTGGTGTTCTTCGTCAACCGCACCACCCGCTACACCTTGGCCACGGCCGCGATCACCCTGATGGTGCTGTTCTGCTTCAACCAGATCGGCGATGGCTATGGCCTGTTCCTGCCGCGCCTGTTCGATACCCTGGTCGGCAGCCTGATCGCCATCCTCGCGGTGTTCCTGTTCCTCCCCGACTGGCAGGGGCGGCGGCTGAACAAGGCGCTGGCAAATACCCTGGCCTGCGCCAGCGTGTACCTGCGACAGATCATGCAGCAGTATGCCCACGGCAAGCGCGATGACCTGGCCTACCGCCTGGCCCGGCGCAACGCCCACAACGCCGACGCGGCGCTGTCCACCACCCTGGCCAACATGCTGATGGAGCCGGGGCATTTCCGGAAGGAGGCCGACGTCGGCTTCCGCTTCCTGGTGCTGTCGCATACCTTGCTCAGCTACCTCTCGGGGCTGGGCGCGCACCGCGACACGGCCTTGCCGGCGGAGGTGCAGGAACAGTTGATCGAAGGTGCCGGGCAAAGCCTGGCCAGCAGCCTGGACGAGATTGCCAACGGCCTGGCCGCGCGGCTGCCGGTGGCGATTCACAGTGATGCCGAAGAAGCGCTGGCCAATGCCCTGGAGCAGATGCCGGAAGAGCTGGACGAGCACCAGCGGCTGGTGCAGACGCAGTTGGCATTGATCTGCCGACAGTTGGGACCGCTGCGGACCCTGGCAGCGCATTTGATCAAGGAAGGTGCACCGGCCTGAGTTGTACTATCGCCTGTGCCGGCCTCTTCGCGGGTGAACCCGCTCCCACAGGAACCCCACAAGTTTCAAGACCTGTGTAATACCTGTGGGAGCGGGTTTACCCGCGAAGAGGCCAGAACAGGCGATATAGATCAGAAGCCATGCTGGCGCATGAGCCGCGCATAGCTGCCATCCGCCTTCATCGCCGCTATCGCCTGCTCGAACCGCTCGACGATCCGCGCATGCTCCGGGTTTTTCAGGCTGACCAGGATATGCAGGGTGTTCTCCCCCAACGGCGGCTCCACCAGCATCACCCCATCGCGTACCTCCGGCAGTTCGCGCTGCAAGTTGTAACGGGCCACGTACTCGTCCTCCACCGCCAGGTCCACCCGCCCCGCCGCCAGCATGCGTACCGCAGAGGGAAAGTTGCGCACCGCCACCTTGTGCAGGCGGGTGTCGCGGTCGAACTCGGGGGAATAGGCGTAATCACGCACCACAGCGATGCTGTAGGGGTACAAGTCTGACTGGCGCTTGTAGCGAAACGCCTCGCCCTTGCGTTGCAACAGGCGAATGCGGTTGACCAGGTAGGCTTTGGAAAACTGCCCGATGCTGGCGCGCGAGTCGTTGTACCAGGCGTTGATCAACACGTCGTAACGCCCCTCGCTCACCCCCAGCAGGGCCCGCGCCCACGGTGCCTCTTCGACCCCACTGGTGTACCCGGCCCGGGCCAGCGCCGTGGTGACGATGCTGGTCGCCAGGCCACCGCCCGGCATGCTGGCATCCGTGAAAGGCGGCCAATTGTCGGCCACCAGGCGTAGCTTTTCGTAACCCGGGGCGGGTGTTGCAAGCATCATTGCCAGCAACCCTAGAACACAAAGCAGTGGCCGCATGCTCACGTCCTTTCGCAATGGAGGGCACACATTGCCGACGAGATTACACAAAGCCGTCGCCGAGGGCAGCGGCCAATAGTGTCATTTAGCCTCTATTTTGGCCGTGACACATACATCATGCGATGATCGACGGCCCACTCAAGGAGTTCGCGCCAATGTCCATCGACTGGCTCTGCAAGCACCACACCGATCTCAGCAAGGATCAGCTCTACGCCATTCTGCAATTACGCACTGAAGTGTTCGTGGTCGAGCAGCGCTGCGCCTACCAAGAAGTCGATGGCCAGGACCTGACCGGCGATACCCTGCACCTGATGGGCTGGCAGGATGACAAGCTGGTGGCCTACCTGCGCCTGCTCGACCCGCAATCCCAGGGTGGGGATGTGGTGATCGGGCGGGTGGTGACTGCACCTGCGGCGCGCGAGCTGAAGCTGGGGCACCCCTTGCTGCTCAAGGGCTTGGAGGCAGCGGAGCACTGCTGGCCGGGGGTACCGGTTTACCTGTCGGCGCAGGCGCATTTGCAGGCGTTCTATGCCCGGCATGGGTTCGCTGTGGTGGGCGAGGAATATCTTGAGGATGACATTCCGCATATCGGGATGCGCAAGGGTTGAGATCGCCGGGGGTGCTTGGCACCCCTTTCGCGACACAAGGCCGCTCCTACAAGGAAATGCGATCACCTGTAGCAGCCGCCCCCCAGTGGATCAGGGATACCCCAGCACTTCGCGAACCTGCCGCAGGTGCCGGATGATCCACTGCTTGTCGATCGCTCCCCAGTCATGAATGCGGTAATGCCCGGCGTGGTTGCGCGCGCCTTCCTGCTGTTCGAACTCGCAGACGATATCCAGGTCGGCCAGCGCCGCAATGGTGTCCTGGGCGGTGCGCCGGGGCATGCCGGTGGCCTCCATCAGGGCCGGCACGCTGGTCGCGGTCTGGCTGTCGATCAGCCAGGCCACGTACAGGCGGCGGTAGAAGCTGCTCTTGGTCTTGCTCACTTCCATGCTGCGTGGTCCTTAACAGTTGCCCGGCAGCTCCCGATAGGTCAGGTAGACGCGCAGGTCGAATTCCAGTTGGTGGTAGTCCGGCTCCATGTGCTGGCAGAGCTGGTAGAACGCCTTGTTGTGGTCGCGCTCGCGCAGGTGTGCCAGTTCGTGCACCACGATCATGCGCAAGAATTGCGGCGCGGCCTCCTTGAACAGCGAGGCAATGCGGATTTCCTTCTTCGCCTTGAGCTTGCCGCCCTGCACCCTCGATATCGCCGTATTCAGGCCCAGGGCCCGATGGGTCAGGTCGAGACGATTGTCGAACAGCACCTTGTCCAGGTTCGGCGCGCTGCGCAGGTATTGCTGGCGCAAATCCTGGGCATAGCCATACAACGCCTTGTCGTTCTGCACGTCATGGCGGTCGGGGTAGCGGCGCTGCAGGTACTCGCCCAGGCGGTCGCTTTCGATCATCTCCCGCACCTGTTGCTGCAGGTGCGGGGGGTAGGCTTGCAAGTATCGTAATACGGTCATGGCGCTGCATTCGGTGTAACGAATGCCGATTCTAGCCAATCATGGCCCCGGCCAGGAGAAAATCACCGGGAAGCTGCTGGCATCCGTGGCGGTCATCGGGTATGCCACCAGGAACCCCTGCACGTACTCACAGCCATTGGCCTTGAGCCAGGCCGCCTGGGCCGGGGTTTCAACCCCCTCGGCGATCACCGTGATGCTGTAGTCGGCGCACAGGCCGATGACGCTGCGCACCAGCGCGGCATCCACCGCCGAGTCGGGCAGGCGCGCGACCAGGTGGCGGTCGAGCTTGAGGGTATCGATCGGCAGGTCGCGCAACATGCGCAACGAGCAGTCGCCCGCACCAAAGTCATCCAGCGCCACCCGCACACCCAGCTCGCGCAAGCGGTGTATCTGTTTCACCGCCGCATCGATGTTGTACATCAGCGAGGTTTCCGCCACCTCCACTTCCAGCTGCGCCGGGTCCAGCTGGTAAAGCTGGATGACCCGGTGCAGTTCGTCGACCAGGCTTGGCATGGCGAACTGCGCTCGGCTCAGGCTGATACCCAGCACCAGGTCCGCCGGGAAATGCTGGCACCAGGCCTGGCGCTGAGCCGCGCCCTGGCGGTAGATCCAGCTGGCCAGGCGGTTGATCAGACGCGCCTCTTCCAGCAACGGGATGAACAGCCCCGGCGGCACGTCGCCGACACTGGGATGCTGCCAACGCAGCAAGGCCTCGAAGCCACGCAGGTGGCCATCGTTGAAGCCAACCTGCGGCTGGTAAACCAGAGTGAAGTCTTGCTGCTCCACGGCCGTGCGTACGCTGTCCTCGAGCATCAGCCGCGAACGCGCCCGGCCGTTGAGCTCCTGATCGTAGAAGCGATACTGCTGGCGCCCCGCCTGCTTGGCCGCGTACATCGCCGCATCGGCCGCACGCAAGAGGCCTTCGACATTGGCGCCGCAATCCGGATAGGTGGCGATGCCGATGCTCACCCCAAGGCTCACATCCAGCCCTTCTACCTGGTGGCTGATGGAAATACGTTCCAGCAACCGCTCGGCATAGCGCCCGGCCTGCTCCGGGTAAGGCAGGCTGTCGAACAGTGCGGTGAACTCGTCCCCGCCCATGCGCGCCAGCAGCGCTTCACTGCCCAGGCAATCCTTGAGCTGTTCGGCTACCCAGTGCAGCACCCGGTCGCCCGCGTCGTGGCCGAGCGAGTCGTTGATGCGCTTGAAGCCATCCAGGTCCATGTACATCAGCGCCTGCGCCTTGTCCGAACGCTCGTTGCGCAGCAGCGCACCTTCGGCGGCCTGGTAGAACCCGCGGCGGTTGAGCAGGCCGGTAAGCGGGTCGGTGACGGCCTGGTACTCCAGCTGCTGGTGCAGGTTGCGCACCACCGACATGTCCAGCACGGTGACCACCATGGCCTGCTGTTCTGCCGGCAGTGGCGCACAGGACAACGCCACCGGCACCAGCTCGCCGCCCAGGGTGCGCAGCTGGGCATCATGCACGCGGAAGATGCGCCGCCCCAGGTAGGCCTGGTAGAAGTCCGATTCGTTCCACAGGCTGGCACTGGTCAGTTGCACCAGGTCGAGCAGATGGGCGCCCTGCAACTCCTGCACCGGCGCTGACAACAAACGGGAAATGGCCGGGTTGGCAAAGCTGATGATGCCTTGGGCATCCACCACCAGAATGCCCTCGGCGGCGTTCTCCAGGATCGATGCGTTGAAGGCCCTGGCCGCTTCCAGCTCGCGGGTCAGCCGCTGCAGCATGCGCCGGTTGCGCTGCTGGTCGAGCAGGGCCTGGACCTTGGGCTTGAGGATTTGCGGGTCGAACGGTTTGAACATGTAGTCCACGGCGCCGCTGGCGTAGCCCTTGAGCACGGCCGCTTCGGACTGTTCGTTGGCGGTGAGGAAAATGATCGGGGTCAGCCGGGTACGCTGGCTGCCGCGCATCAGCCGGGCGACTTCGAAGCCGTCCATCTCCGGCATCTGTACATCCAGCAAGACCAGGTCGACATCGTGCTCGAGCAACGCGCTCAGGGCTTCCATCCCCGAGTTTGCCGTCAGCACCTGCCAATCCTGACGGGCCAGCAATGCCCGCATGCTGATGAGGTTTTCGGGGTAATCGTCTACCACCAGAAGAACCGAGCTGCCATCCAGTGGCTGAGGTTGGGGGTGAGGGTGAGCGCCATCCATGCTGCTTCTCTATTATGTGACCGACTTCAAGATACGGTTGGATCCACTAGTACTCTAGACCTGAGCGGATAACACGCAATGCAATCAGAACGCTATCAGTGCCTCAACTATACGGTAGCCGACTAACGGTCGCTTTGCCGGGAATATGTGCCGCCCTCTTCGCGGGCATGCCCGCTCCCACATGGAGGGTTTGCATGCTCCCTGTGGGAGCGGGCGTGCCCGCGAAGAGGCCATCACAGATGCAAGGTTCTAACACCCAAAAATGAAAAAACCCGCATCGCTGCGGGCTTTTCATTAATGCCAGAAGATCAGTTGACCTTGGCGGCCAGCTCACCTTTCAGGTAGCGCTGGTACATGCCTTCCAGGGAGATCGGCTTGATCTTCGAGGCATTGCCAGCGGTGCCGAAGGCTTCGTAACGGGCGATGCACACGTCACGCATGGCCTTGACGGTTTCACCGAAGAACTTGCGCGGGTCGAACTCGCTCGGGTTCTGCGCCATCAGGCGGCGCATGGCACCGGTGGAAGCCAGACGCAGGTCGGTGTCGATGTTGACCTTGCGCACGCCGTACTTGATACCTTCGACGATTTCCTCGACCGGTACACCGTAGGTTTCCTTGATGTCGCCGCCGTACTGGTTGATGATCGCCAGCCACTCTTGCGGTACCGAGGACGAACCGTGCATCACCAGGTGGGTGTTGGGGATGCGCTTGTGGATTTCCTTGATGCGGTCGATGGCCAGCACGTCACCGGTTGGTGGCTTGGTGAACTTGTAGGCACCGTGGCTGGTACCGATGGCGATCGCCAGGGCGTCGACCTGGGTCTTCTTGACGAAGTCGGCAGCCTCTTCCGGGTCGGTCAGCATCTGGCTGTGGTCCAGCACGCCTTCGGCACCGATGCCGTCTTCTTCACCGGCCATGCCGGTTTCCAGCGAACCCAGGCAGCCCAGCTCGCCTTCTACCGAAACGCCGCAGGCATGGGCCATGGCAACGGTCTGCTGGGTAACGCGGACGTTGTACTCGTAGTCGGTCGGGGTCTTGCCGTCTTCACCCAGCGAGCCGTCCATCATCACCGAGCTGAAGCCCAGCTGGATCGAGCGCTGGCAGACGTCAGGGCTGGTGCCGTGGTCCTGGTGCATGCACACCGGGATATGCGGGAATTCTTCGATGGCCGCCAGGATCAGGTGACGCAGGAACGGGGCACCGGCGTATTTGCGGGCACCGGCCGAAGCCTGGACGATCACCGGGGAGTCGGTCTTGTCGGCCGCTTCCATGATGGCGCGCATCTGCTCGAGGTTGTTGACGTTGAAAGCTGGTACGCCGTAACCGAACTCGGCGGCGTGGTCCAGCATCTGGCGCATGCTAATGAGTGCCATTGTGTATCTCTCTCCCGACAAGCGTCGTTTGTTTCGTGCAAGCCTGCCGCAGGGGCGGTTGCTGTTCAAGTAGTGTGGGCCACCCTCGCGGCCCGGCCAGTCACGGTGCCTTGCAGCCCCGCCCAATCAGATCGTTGGTTGCCACCCAGTACACCAGGCCTTCTTCGCCCTTGGTATGGAAGGCCAGCATGCCATCGCTGTACAGCGCACCCGAGGCACCCGGCTCGGCCTTGAGCCGGTAGACCTGGTCGCCGCCACCAAGGCGCACATCGACCTGGTCGCGCTGCGCATCGGCGAAGCGCCACAGCACTTCAGCCTGGGTGTCGCAGACCCAACGGGTCCAGTCGTCTGCCGGGGCGGGTTGCGCCGGCTTCAGCAGCGAGCATCCTGCCAGTGTCGCCAGGGCCGTCACGGCCAAAAGCGCTTTCATTCAGTTTCCTCGATTGGGGGCTGCTGTGCAGCCCTTCGCGGGCTTGCCCGCTCCCACAGGTCAAGCGCTGTACCTGTGGGAGCGGGCAAGCCCGCGAAGGGCCGCACAGCGGCCCCTACCTCAAGACCACAAATCAGCCTTCAGGTTGCCTGTTACCCGATCAAGGGCAACCCGGCGCCTTGCGCTGGTGGTCTTCGTCGTATTTTTCCAGGCCTTCCGGGCCCACGCGCTTGCTGATGACCGGCACGGTCTCGGCCTGCCACTCGGACTGGTAACAACCGCCCCTGGGCGGCTGCGCCGGGTCGGCATCCGAGGCCGGGCCGCCGGCGCATGCGCTCAGCAGGCCAGCCAGCATCATCACAGGCAATTGCTTGACCATCAGGCCGCTCCCTTTGCCAAGCGCCGACGTCATCAGGCCTTGGCCCGCTCTTCCAGGATTGCCACGGCCGGCAGGACCTTGCCCTCGACGAACTCGAGGAAGGCGCCACCACCGGTAGAAATGTAGGAGATATCGGCGCCAACGCCATATTTGTCGATGGCTGCCAGGGTGTCACCGCCACCGGCGATGGAGAACGCGGCGCTGTCGGCGATGGCCTTGGCCAGCACCTTGGTGCCGTTGCCGAACTGGTCGAATTCGAACACGCCGACCGGGCCGTTCCACAGGATAGTCTTCGACGACTTCAGCAGCTCGGCGAAATTGGCTGCGGTTTGCGGGCCGATGTCCAGGATCATGTCGTCAGCGGCAACGTCGGCAATGGCCTTGACGGTGGCTTCGGCGCTCTCGGCGAACTCCTTGGCAACCACCACGTCGACCGGCAGAGGCACGCTGACCTTGGCGGCGATGGCCTTGGCGGTGTCGACCAGGTCAGGCTCGTACAGCGACTTGCCCACCGGGTGGCCGGCTGCGGCCAGGAAGGTGTTGGCAATGCCGCCACCGACGATCAGCTGATCGCAGACCGAGCTCAGGCTGTTCAGCACGTCCAGCTTGGTGGAGACCTTGGAGCCGGCAACGATGGCTGCCATCGGCTTGGCCGGGGCCTTCAGGGCCTTGCCCAGGGCATCCAGCTCGGCTGCCAGCAGCGGGCCGGCAGCAGCGACCTTGGCGAACTTGGCAACGCCATGGGTCGAACCTTCGGCACGGTGGGCAGTACCGAAAGCGTCCATGACGAACACGTCGCAGAGGGCGGCGTATTTCTGCGCCAGCTCGTCGGCGTTCTTCTTCTCGCCCTTGTTGAAGCGCACGTTCTCGAACAGCACCAGGTCACCAGCCTTGACCTCGACACCGTCCAGGTAGTCGGCAACCAGCGGCACCTCGCGGCCCAGGGCCTTGCTCAGGTAGTCGGCGACCGGCTTGAGGCTGTTCTCGGCAGAGAACTCACCCTCGGTCGGGCGGCCCAGGTGCGAGCAGACCATTACCGCCGCGCCCTTCTCCAGGGCCAGCTTGATGGTCGGCAGCGCTGCCAGGATACGCGCGTCGCTGGCTACCACACCGTCCTTCACAGGCACGTTGAGGTCTTCGCGGATCAGTACGCGCTTACCTTGCAGGTCGAGGTCGGTCATCTTCAACACGGTCATGAATGCAGTCCTTCAGGGCTGTTTGTTGCGGGTTGGGTGGACGACGTGCAGATAGTGTTCGGCAACGTCGAGCATACGGTTGGCGAACCCCCATTCGTTGTCGAACCAGGCCAGCAGGTTCACCAGGCGAGGGCCGGAAACACGGGTCTGGCTGGCATCGACGATCGCCGAATGCGGGTCATGGTTGAAATCACAGCTGGCGTGGGGCAACTCGGTGTAGGCCAGCAAGCCTTTCAGCGGGCCTTCCAGCGCCGCCTCGCGCAGCACCCGGTTGACTTCGGCCGCGCTGGTATCGCGGGCGGTCTGCAGGGTGATGTCCAGGCACGAGACGTTGACGGTCGGTACGCGTACCGCTTTGGCCTGGATTCGCCCGGCAAGTTCCGGAAGCAGGCGCTCGATGCCACGCGCCAGACCAGTGGACACCGGGATCACCGACTGGAAGGCCGAGCGCGTGCGGCGCAGGTCTTCGTGGTGGTAGGCGTCGATCACCGGCTGGTCGTTCATCGCCGAGTGGATGGTGGTGATCTGCACGTACTCGATGCCGAATGCCTGGTCCAGCACACGCAGCAGCGGCACGCCGCAGTTGGTGGTGCACGAGGCGTTGGACACCAGGCGCTCGTTGCCGGTCAGGCAGGCCTGGTTGACGCCGTAGACCACCGTGGCATCGACGTCGGCCTCGCTGGCCATTGGCTGCGAGAACAGCACCCGCGGCGCGCCGGCGTCGAGGAAACGCTGGCCATCGGCGCGGGTGTGGTAGGCGCCGGAGCACTCCAGCACCAGGTCGATGTCCAGGGCGGCCCAGTCGATGCCTTCGGGGGTGGCACTGCGCATCACCTTCACGCAGTCGCCATTGATATGCAGACAGTCGCCATCGACCTTCACCTCACCGGGGAAACGCCCGTGGGTGGAGTCGAAGCGTGTCAGGTATTCCAGGCTGGCCTGGTCGGCCAGGTCGTTCAGCGCGACGATCTCGAAACCGGCCTTTGCCCCCCGCTCGAACAGCGCGCGCAGGACACAGCGGCCGATACGGCCATAACCGTTGAGTGCAACTTTGTAGGGACGCAGGTGGGGCATTCGTTGGCTCGCTAACGCATGATGGCTGTTGGGGCCGCGTTGCGGCCCATCGCGACACAAGGCCGCTCCTACAAGGAGCTGCATGCGCAGTACCCTGTAGGAGCGGCCTTGTGTCGCGATGGAGGGCGAAGCCCTCCCCCTTGCACGACCTGGAGGGCGTCACTGCCCTCCATTGATTCATCAGTCTTCCAGCAGCTCTTCGGCAGTCCCGAGGATGTTCTCCAGGGTGAAGCCGAACTCTTCGAACAGTGCCGAAGCCGGCGCCGACTCACCGTAGGTGGTCATGCCGATGATACGACCTTCCAGGCCGACGTACTTGTACCAGAAGTCGGCGTGAGCGGCTTCGATGGCGATACGCGCACCTACTTCCAGCGGCAGCACGGACTGCTTGTAGGCAGCGTCCTGGGCATCGAACACGCTAGTGCACGGCATGGAAACCACGCGCACCTTGCGGCCTTGTTCGGTCAGCTTGGCGTGCGCCTGAACAGCCAGGCCCACTTCGGAACCGGTGGCGATCAGGATCAGCTCAGGCTCGCCGGCGCAGTCCTTGAGCACGTAGCCGCCGCGGCTGATGTCGGCGATCTGCTGGGCATCGCGGTCCTGGTGCTGCAGGTTCTGGCGCGAGAAGATCAGCGCCGAAGGGCCGTCCTTGCGCTCCAGGGCGTTTTTCCAGGACACGGCGGATTCCACCGCGTCGGCTGGGCGCCAGGTGTCCAGGTTCGGCGTGCTGCGCAGGCTGGTCAGTTGCTCGATCGGCTGGTGAGTCGGGCCGTCTTCGCCCAGGCCAATGGAGTCGTGGGTGTAGACGTGGATCACGCGCTGCTTCATCAGTGCCGACATGCGCACGGCGTTGCGAGCGTATTCCATGAACATCAGGAAGGTCGCGCCGTAAGGCACCAGGCCACCGTGCAGGGCAACGCCGTTCATGATGGCGGTCATGCCGAACTCGCGCACGCCGTAGAACACGTAGTTGCCGCTGGCGTCGTTGGCTTCGACACCCTTGCAGCCCTTCCACAGGGTCAGGTTGGAACCGGCCAGGTCGGCCGAACCACCGAGAAACTCTGGCAGCAGCGGGCCGAAGGCGTTCAGGGCGTTCTGGCTGGCCTTGCGGCTGGCGATTGTTTCGCCCTTGGCGGCCACTTCGTTGATGTAGGCCTGGGCCTTCTCGCTGAAGTCGGCCGGCAGCTCGCCGCTGTCACGGCGCTTGAACTCGGCAGCCAGCTCCGGGTAGGCCTTGGCGTAGGCGTCGAAGCGCTGGTTCCAGTCGGCTTCGGCCTTGGCACCGGCAGCCTTGGCGTCCCACTCGGCGTAGATCTCGGCCGGGATTTCGAACGGGCCGTGGTTCCAGTTCAGTTCCTTGCGGGCCAGGGCGATTTCGTCGTTGCCCAGCGGTGCGCCGTGGCAGTCTTCCTTGCCCTGCTTGTTCGGCGAGCCGAAACCGATGATGGTCTTGCAGCAGATCAGGGTCGGGCGATCGCTCTTGCGAGCGGTCTCGATAGCGGTCTTGATCTCGTCGGCGTCATGGCCGTCGACGTTGCGGATCACCTGCCAGTTGTAGGCTTCGAAGCGCGCCGGGGTGTTGTCGGTGAACCAGCCGTGCACTTCGCCGTCGATGGAAATGCCGTTGTCGTCGTAGAAGGCGATCAGCTTGTTCAGGCCCAGGGTGCCGGCCAGCGAGGCGACTTCGTGGGAGATACCTTCCATCATGCAGCCGTCGCCGAGGAACACGTAGGTGTTGTGGTCGACGATGTTGTGGCCGTCACGGTTGAACTGGGCAGCGAGCACTTTTTCGGCCAGGGCGAAGCCCACGGCGTTGGCGATACCCTGGCCGAGCGGGCCGGTGGTGGTCTCGACGCCTGGGGTGTAGCCGTATTCCGGGTGGCCCGGGGTGCGGCTGTGCAGCTGGCGGAAGCCTTTGATGTCATCGATGGTGACGTCGTAGCCGGTCAGGTGCAGCAGCGAGTAGATCAGCATCGAACCGTGGCCGTTGGACAGCACGAAGCGGTCACGGTCGGCGAAACTCGGGTTGCTCGGGTTGTGCTTCAGATAGTCGCGCCAAAGCACTTCGGCGATATCCGCCATGCCCATGGGGGCACCTGGGTGGCCGCTGTTGGCCTTTTGCACGGCATCCATGCTGAGGGCACGAATGGCGTTGGCACGTTCACGACGGCTGGGCATCGCTGATCTCCTGGGGGGCTTGAATAGGTGGTGTCACGAAAAAAGGCGGCCATTTTCGCCCACTGGGGGGGCTTGGGGCAATGACGTATGGTCGCAGTCGGGGGATTTTCCTCTGATTGGCACTGATTTCGGGTAAAAATCCGGGGAACGGTGCTGGCTTCTTCGCGGGCTCGCCCGCTCCCACAGATTCATCACGGGGCTTGGGAGCTGTGCCGAACCTGTGGGAGCGGGCGAGCCCGCGAAGAAGCCAGCAATGGCAACCCCGCACTCCGCCCATCAGCCAATATCAAAACTTTTTGATATTGGCCTTGCTAGGGCAACGATGCCTGTCTAGACTGCCGCACCATGAACCTCCGTGCGCAATCGATCCCCGAGCAACGCGAAGCATTGGCTGCCCTGTGCAAAGCCAGTGGCGACGAGTTGCGCCTGAACGTATTGCGCGCCCTGGCCAACGACTCGTTCGGCGTGCTGGAGCTGGCGCAGATCTTCGACGTGGGCCAGTCGGGCATGAGCCACCACCTGAAGGTGCTGGCCCAGGCCGAGCTGGTGGCGACCCGCCGCGAGGGCAATGCCATCTTCTACCGCCGCGCCCTGCCCGACAGCCTGCGCCTGGGCGGTCGGCTGCACGCGGCGCTGCTCGAAGAAGTGGACGACCTGGCCCTGCCGCCTGACGTGCAGGCGCGCATCGCCCAGGTGCAGCAACGCCGCGCAGCCACCAGCCAGGACTTCTTCCAGCGCGTGGAAGAGAAATTCCGCGCCCAGCAAGACCTGATCGCCGGCCTGCCGCAGTACCGCGAAAGCCTGCTGGCGCTGCTCGACAAACTGAATTTCGACCCGGCCGCCAGCGCCCTGGAGGTCGGCCCCGGTGACGGTGGCTTCCTGCCCGACCTGGCCCGGCGCTTCGCCCAGGTCACCGCCCTGGACAACAGCCCGACCATGCTCGAACTGGCGCGCCAGGTGTGCCAGCGCGAAGGGCTCGACAACGTGAACCTGCAGTTGGCCGATGCACTGGGTGCAACGGATGTGGCCGCCGACTGCGTTGTGCTGAACATGGTGCTGCACCATTTCAGCGACCCGGCCCTGGCCTTGCGCCAGCTGGCCAAACGGGTGAAGGCAGGCGGCAGCCTGCTGGTAACCGAACTGTGCAGCCATGACCAGGGGTGGGCGCGCGAAGCCTGCGGCGACCTGTGGCTTGGCTTCGAACAGGACGACCTGGCCCGTTGGGCCAACGCCGCCGGGCTGGCCCCCGGGGACAGCCTGTACGTGGGCTTGCGTAACGGTTTCCAGATTCAGGTCCGCCATTTCCAGCGGACGGCTGGCGACATACAACATCGGTAAATTTCAGGAACCTTCGAGATGAGCGAATACTCCCTTTTCACCTCCGAGTCCGTGTCCGAAGGGCATCCGGACAAGATCGCCGACCAGATTTCGGACGCCGTCCTTGATGCCATCATCGCCCAGGACAAATACGCCCGCGTAGCCTGCGAAACCCTGGTCAAGACCGGTGTCGCCATCATCGCCGGCGAAGTCACCACCTCCGCCTGGGTCGACCTGGAAGAGCTGGTGCGCAAGGTCATCATCGACATCGGCTACAACAGCTCCGACGTCGGTTTCGACGGCGCCACCTGCGCCGTGATGAACATCATCGGCAAGCAGTCGGTGGACATCGCCCAGGGCGTAGACCGCTCCCGCCCGGAAGACCAGGGCGCCGGCGACCAGGGCCTGATGTTCGGCTACGCCAGCAACGAGACCGACGTGCTGATGCCGGCACCGATCTGCTTCTCGCACCGTCTGGTCGAGCGCCAGGCCGAAGCGCGCAAATCGAAGCTGCTGCCATGGCTGCGCCCGGACGCCAAGTCGCAGGTCACCTGCCGTTACGAAAATGGCAAGGTGGTCGGCATCGACGCCGTGGTGCTGTCGACCCAGCACAACCCTGAGGTTTCGCAGAAAGACCTGCAGGAAGCCGTGATGGAGCTGATCGTCAAGCACACCCTGCCTGCCGAACTGCTGCACAAGGGCACCCAGTACCACATCAACCCGACCGGCAACTTCATCATCGGTGGCCCGGTGGGTGACTGCGGCCTGACCGGGCGCAAGATCATCGTCGACTCCTACGGCGGCATGGCCCGCCATGGTGGTGGCGCGTTCTCCGGCAAGGACCCGTCCAAGGTCGACCGTTCCGCCGCCTACGCCGGCCGCTACGTGGCCAAGAACATCGTCGCCGCCGGCCTGGCCGAGCGTTGCGAGATCCAGGTGTCGTACGCCATCGGCGTGGCCCAGCCGACCTCCATCTCGATCAACACCTTCGGTACCGGCAAGGTCTCCGACGACAAGATCATCCAGCTGGTGCGCGAGTGCTTCGACCTGCGTCCTTACGCCATCACCACCATGCTCGACCTGCTGCACCCGATGTACCAGGAAACCGCTGCCTACGGCCACTTCGGCCGTACCCCGCAGCAGAAGACGGTCGGCGACGACACCTTCACCACCTTCACCTGGGAGCGCACCGACCGCGCCCAGTCGCTGCGTGACGCTGCCGGCCTGTAAGTTTCCTACCGCGCTGGACGAAAGCCCCTGCCGAACAATCGGCAGGGGCTTTTTTGTGACATATGGGCTGACAAACGCTGCATGGCGACCCGCACGCTACCTGCCTAGGCTGAGGGCTCCCACCCGCCATGCAAGGATGCTGGCCATGCCGCTTATGCTGCTATTCGCCGTACTGCTCGCACTCCAGGCCCCATTGATTTGGGCCAGCCAATGCCCCAACTGGAACCCGCAACAAGTTGAAACTGAAGTGGCCCAACTGCGTGCCACGCTCGCCCACTGGGACGACCACTACCATCGCCAGGGCATTGCGCTCGTACCCGATGAGCTCTATGACCAGAGCCGCCAGCGCCTGGCGCACCTGCAGCAATGCTTTGGCATCGCGACCACCCCGTCCCCGCTGGCCAGCGCTGGCGGGCCAATCCCGCATCCGGTGCCACATACCGGCGTCGACAAGCTGGCCGACCGCCTGGCTGTAGAACGCTGGCTGGCCGGCAAGGCAGGTGTATGGGTGCAGCCAAAGGTCGATGGCGTAGCGGTATCCCTCATCTACCGACAGGGCCGACTGGTGCAGTTGATCAGCCGGGGGGACGGCGTGCAGGGGCACGACTGGAGCCGCCACATCCCCCTGCTCGACGCAATCAACCGGCAGCTGCCCCAGGCCATCGACCTGCAACTGCAGGGCGAACTTTACCTGCGCCTGGATGCGCATGTGCAAGCCCAGGCAGGCAGCGCCAACGCCCGAGGGACGGTTGCCGGGCTGCTGGCTCGCAAGCAACTGGGCCGTGAGCAAGGCGAGCGCATCGGCCTGTTCGTGTGGGACTGGCCGCAAGGCCCCGAGCAGCAGGCCGAACGCCTCGCGAAGCTGGCGGAACTGGGCTTTGCGCACAGCCAGGATTACAGCGTCGCCATAGAAACAGCGGACGATGCCGCGCACTGGCGTGAGTACTGGTACCGCTCACCCCTGCCCTTCGCCACCGATGGCGTGGTGTTGCGCCAAGGCGTCCGGCCGCCGGCCGAGCGCTGGCAGGCCAAGGCACCCTACTGGATCGCGGCGTGGAAGCACCCGTACACGCAGGCCCTGGCCGAAGTGCGCGAAGTACGCTTCCGCGTTGGCCGCACAGGCAGGGTCACGCCAGTGTTGCACGTGCTGCCGGTTACCCTGGATGACCGGCGAATCACCCAGGTGAGCCTGGGCTCGCTGGCTCGCTGGCTCAAGCTCGACATCCGCCCCGGTGACCAGGTGGCCGTCAGCCTTGCCGGGCTGACCATCCCGCGCCTGGAGCAAGTGGTGCACCGCGCCGCCGAACGCCAACCGGTAACCGCACCAGCGCCCGGCCAACATCATGCCCACAGTTGCTGGCAGGCCAGCGAAGGCTGCGAGGACCAATTCATTGCCCGCCTCACCTGGCTCAGCGGCAAGCATGGGCTGGCCCTGCCGCGCACCGGCCCCGGCACCTGGCGCCGACTGGTGGCTGCCGGGCTGGTGACCTCGATGACCGACTGGCTGCATCTGGATGCCGAGCGCCTGGGCCAGGTAGCGGGTATCAGTGACGCAACGGCTGCGCAGTTGCTGGGCAGTTTCGAGCAAGCCCGCTCACGGCCCTTTGCCCAGTGGCTGCGCGGGCTGGGCGCACCCACGCCCACCGGCATGCAGGTGACAGGCGACTGGCTGGAGCTTGCTGCCCGCACAAACCTTGAATGGCAAGCCATGCCCGGTATCGGCGAAAAGCGCGGGCAACAGCTTGCAGGATTTTTTGCGGCCACCGAGGTTCAAGCCATTGCAACGCAGCTGGCCACGGCAGGGATCGACGGATTCCGGATCGACAGGCAAAGCATCGAGCAATGATTGTTTACCAATTTACCTGTAGGAAAATCCCGAGATTAATCCGGAAAACCCGAACAAGGGTTTCTAAATGGGCAAAACCAAGGCAGGATTTCCCCCAACTTTTGCTGCCCCGCCCCGTCAAGGAGGCTTTTCATGAAACGTATTTCGACCCTTTTCCTGCTCGCGACACTGGGCCTGGCCGCTGGCGCCGTACAAGCCGCCCAGCCGGATGCCGGCCTGACCGGTTGCGCCGCCAAGCGTAGCGCCATCGAGAACCAGTTGAAGATTGCCCGTGACCACGGCAACAACGATCAGGCCGCGGGGCTTGAAGAGGCACTGCGAGGGGTCGACAACTGCACCGATGCCGGCCTGCGCAAGGAACGTGAGCAGAAGGTGCTCGACGCCCGTCACGAAGTGGCGCAGCGGGAAAAGGACTTGAAGAAAGCCGAGAAGAAAGGCGATTCGGAGAAGATCAACAAGCGCAAGGACAAGCTGGCAGAGTCGCGCAAGGAACTGCAGGAAGCGGTGGAAGATCTGGATCGCTGAGGCCCCGACCGGGCAAACGCGATCATTGTAGGAGCGGCCTTGTGTCGCGATGGGCCGCAAAGCGGCCCCGGCGATTTGTGCATCAGCTGAAATCCTGAGGCCGCTGCGCAGCCCTATCGCGACACAAGGCCGCTCCTACACAGGGCAATGCAGTCCATCAATGATTGCGGAATTCCGTATGACAGGCCTTGCAAGCCGCTTCGACCTTGTCCATTGGCACCTTCAGCTGATCAGCGTCCAGCGGCTGGCTGCGGGTGACATCGACCAGTTCGCCAGTGACGCCTTCCAGCTGCCGGGCCAGGTCATGAAAGCGTGCCTGACGCTCCCATACCTCGGCACGCGCGCTACTGTCGCCACCATCACGCGCCTGTGGGAAGTGCTGCCAGGGCTGGTGCGAAAGGTTGTCCAGCTTCAGCGCACCGTCGGCAAACTTCACCCCGTCGAACGGCAACCGCCCACGCAACATGCCGCCCAGGTCTTCGCTTGTCTTGAGCATGTCCTTGAAGATCACCTTGCGCTTGCCCAGCGGGGAGTTCGGGTCAACCCGGTCACAACCACCCAGGGCCAGCGTTGCCAGCAGAACAACGGTCAATCGCTTCAACATCACGGTCACTTCGGCCTACTCAAATGGGCGGCCAGTATCGCTGCCCAGCGGCCAAAGACCAATAGCCACATAAAAAACAGGGGCGAATATCCGTGTTCACCCATGACAGGAACGTACTCATGAAATCTGCCCTGCGCCATCTGGCCTGGACACTCCCGGCGCTGGCCCTGCTGGCCGGCTGCAACGGTGGCGAAAGCGCCAAACCCGAGCCCCATGCCATCGCCACCTACGCCAATGCCACCTGGCAGGACCTGCCTGCCGTCAGCGACAGCGACCTGGTGGCGGGCTTCCAGTCCTGGCGCAACGGCTGTGAAAAGCTCAAGCGCGACACCGTCTGGGCCAGCACCTGCGAAGCAGCCGCCAGCGTGCCCGACAATGCCTTGCAAGTGCGCGCCTTCCTGCAACAGAACCTGCAGGTATACGGCCTGCGTTCGGCCGAAAACAATGCCAACGGCCTGATCACCGGTTACTACGAACCGGTCTACCCTGGCAGCCTGAGCCAATCGGCAACCAACCACGTGGCGGTCTACGGCATCCCCGACGACATGATCGTGGTCGACCTGGCCAGCGTGTACCCCGAACTCAAGGGCAAGCGCCTGCGCGGTCGCCTCGATGGCCGGGTGCTAAAGCCTTACGACACCGCCGAGGTGATCAACCGTGACGGCGTCAAGGCACCGGTGCTGGCCTGGCTGACCGACCCGATGGACCTCCAGTTCCTGCAGATCCAAGGTTCCGGCCGGGTACAACTGGAAGATGGCCGCCAGCTGCGCCTGGGTTACGCCGACCAGAACGGTCACCCCTACCGGCCGATCGGGCGCTGGCTGGTGGAACAAGGCCAGTTGAAGAAGGAAGAAGTGAGCATGGGCGCCATTCATGCCTGGGCCCAGGCCAACCCGCAGCGGGTGCCGGAACTGCTCGCCAGCAACCCCAGCTACGTGTTCTTCAGCACCCGCCCGGACAGCAACGAAGGGCCGCGGGGTTCGCTGAACGTGCCGCTGACCGCTGGCTACAGCGTGGCCATCGACCGCAAGGTGATTCCGCTGGGCAGCTTGCTGTGGCTATCCACCACTCGCCCGGACGGTACGCCGGTGGTACGCCCGGTGGGGGCTCAGGATACCGGTGGGGCAATTACCGGCGAGGTGCGCGCGGACCTGTTCTGGGGCACCGGGCCGCAAGCCGGAGAACTGGCCGGGAACATGAAGCAACAGGGGCAGATCTGGATGCTGTGGCCCAAGGGCAAGCCGCTGCCTGAGGTGCCGAAAGTGCCTTGATCGGCGGTGGATTCTTCGCGGGCTCGTCGGACCGCCGCACCGCCGCTCCCACAGGTACACCACAGGATTCAAGGGCTGTGATGTACCTGTGGGAGCGGCGGTGCGGCGGTCCGACGAGCCCGCGAAGAAGGCGACGCGGTCTCAGATGGAAACCACGAAGAAGGCCACGATCATCGCCATCCCGGCAAACCACACCAGCGATCGCAGCATGGCCCAGTCGGCCAGGTAACAGATGATGTAGAGCAGCCGGCTGGTGATGTACATCACCCCCAGCACATCCTGGGTCACCTGCTCGGCATTGCCGACGATATCCGCCACCAGCACCGCCGCGGCAAATGCCGGGAAGGCCTCGAAACTGTTCTGCTGGGCAGCATGCGCGCGCCGCGGCAACCCCGACAGGGTATCCAGAAAGGCGCGCGGGTCGTGGTTGTCGCGCAAGCGGAAGCGGCCACTACCGACTTTGGCGATCAACGCACACAGTGGTGGCAAGAACAGCGCAATCAGGATGCACCACAGGGCAACAGTCATGGACAGGACTCCTTGTTCAGTCTTCGGGTCAAAGCTTCATTACCAGCATGCCGGCCAACACCAGCCCGCAAGCTAGGAGTCTCGGTCCGCCAAAAGGTTCTTTCAGGTAGCGCATGCCCAGCAGCACCACCAGGATCACGCTCAACTCCCGCAACGCCGCCGCTTCGGCCACCGACCCCAGGTGCATGGCCCACAGCACCAGCGCGTAACTGAGCAATACACACAGCCCCACTGCCAGCCCCAGGCGCCACTGCAGGCGCCAGAACAACACGAACGGCGCACGCCGCGCCACGCTGGCCAGCAACGGGAAGGGCCAGGCACTGAGCAAGGTCAGCCATACCAGGTAATCCCAGGGTTTGCCCCACAAGCGCACGGCCTGGCCGTCGAACCAGGTGTAGCAGCCAATACACAGGCCGATCAGGGCAACCACCGGCAGCATCGACCAGGGCAGCCGGTCACCGCCACCGCCCTGCCACAACAGGCAGGCCATGCCACAGGGGATCAACAGGATGCCGATGATCTGTTGCTGGCTCAGCGATTCGCCGGCAAAGGCCAGGGTCAGTCCCAGCACCACCAGCGGCGACAGCCCGCGCATCAGAGGATAGACCAGCCCCAGGTCGCCCACGCGGTAGGCCTGGATCAACAGGAAGCGGTACAGCTGCTCGGCCAGCGCCGACGCCAGCAGCCAGGGCCAGATGTTGGCCGGCGGTACCTCGACGAAGGGCACCGCCAGCACCGCGAAGGCCAACGCCACCGTATCCATGCTGGCGATCACCAGCAGGCGCTCGCCGCTGAATTTGATCAGGGTATTCCAGGTCGCATGCAGCAGGGCAGCGACCAACACCAGGGAAGTTGCCAGCACGCGAAATCGTCCTTGCCTTCGAGTCAGATTCGTTTGCAGCACTATACCTTGGGTAAAAGGTACGACTAAGGAAAAAGACTACAAACTCTGTGGAAGTTTCAATACGCCTTGCAAGCCGGGGCTTTCCCCAAAACGCAATACACTCATCGCTCGCTGTGCCGCATGGAAACGAGTGATACCTCAAGGCGGCTACCCAAACGGAAACACACTCGCTTACGAAACGCGATTGACGCTTCAGGCTTTGCAGGATTAGGATCGCCGTAACGCATGGGGTTACCCGTGCCTACCTTCCGAGGCCCGCGATGCGCAAGCATGCGGGCTTTCGTGTTTCTGGGCCAAGGACACCCAGAAATCATGACGCATTATGTGGCCTACCTCGACGAATTCGGCCATGTCGGGCAATACATCTCGCGCACTCATACCCAATTCAAGACCAGTCCAGTGTTCGGGCTGGGTGGGGTGCTACTACCTGCAGAAGAAGTACGGGAGTTCGCCATCTTCTTCTATCAGCTGAAATGCCAGTTACTTGCCTGGGACATAAACCATGAAAACCCCAGAAGCCTCCCTCCCTATCAATGGGAAAAGAAGGGCTCAAAGTTATTCACGACACGTAACGTCATACAATATCGATCATTGAGACAGGCAACGTTTCGCCTGCTCAACCACATCAGAAAGATTGGTGGGTATGTCATTTATGCGGGTGAACACAAGACCGGCCCGGCCAGGCAGCACGACGCGACCAAGACATTCAGACGCCAACTGCTGCATGCGGTGAGAACGATCGATCGTTACTGCACGCAGTCCCGCTCAACCTTCATGCTCCTGCTGGATGAACAGCGTGCTGGCAACGAGTGGCGCGAGCAAAATGTAGAAGCCTGCACCCTGGCAATGTTCGAGGACCCCGCAGAAAAATGTCGGAGCCTGATAGAGCCGCCGCTGCAGGGCGAAAGCCACCTCTTCCAGACCCTGCAATGCGCAGACTGGATCTGCGGCCTTGTAGGTCGCTTGATGGCAATGGCTGTCTCGCCCGAGGAATATCCCGACTGGGAGCCTTTCGACAGGTATTTCTCGACACGAATCGCCGAGGTCGCCCTACCGGGCTCCGGCTTGCAGCACCAACCAGTCGAGCCAGAAAGCCACGAGTGCTCGACAGCAAGAACCGAAGCATGAAAAAAACCGGTGGAAACCTCACAACAGAACCGCGGTCTACCTACACAGTCAAATAGTGTGTCCCGAACCCCGCGCCAGGTCATCAAAGAACTGCCCGAGCCATTCGGGTTACGACTTGGAAGCCACTGTTACAGGATTCGGGATGCTTGAACTAGTTGCCGCGTTTATCTGCCTTACCACCCTCCTCACCTATGTAAATTACCGTTTCATCGGCCTGCCCCCTGCCATCGGCGTGATGGTCACGGCGCTGCTGTTTTCCCTGATGCTGCAGGGCTTGAGCCTGATCGGCTTCCCTGGCCTGGAAGCGCGCGTCGAAGGGCTGATGAACCAGATCGACTTCAACGACCTGCTGATGCACTGGATGCTGGCGTTCCTGCTGTTCGCCGGCGCCTTGCACGTCAACCTCTCCGACCTGCGCAGCTACCGCTGGCCCATCGGCCTGCTGGCCACCGTCGGCGTACTGATTGCCACCGTGGTCATCGGCTACCTGTCGCACTGGGTGTTCGCCCTGTTCGGCTGGCAGGTGCCGCTGATCTACTGTCTGCTGTTCGGTGCGCTGATCTCGCCCACCGACCCGATTGCCGTGCTGGGCGCGCTACGTACCGCCAATGCCTCCAAACCGCTGAAAACCACTATCGTCGGCGAGTCGCTGTTCAACGACGGCACTGCGGTGGTGGTGTTCACCGTGTTGCTGGGCATCATCCAGCTGGGCGAGACGCCGAGCATGACAGACACCGCGATCCTGTTCGCCCGCGAGGCCATCGGCGGCGTGGTGTTCGGCGGCCTGATCGGCTACGCCACCTACCGCATGATCAAGAGCGTCGAGCAATATCAGGTGGAAGTGATGCTGACCCTGGCGCTGGTCATCGGCGGCTCGGCGATGTGCTACGAGCTGCACGTTTCGGCGCCGATCGCCATGGTGGTGGCCGGGCTGATCATCGGCAACCTGGGGCGCAACCTGGCAATGAACGACATGACCCGTCGCTACATGGACGGTTTCTGGGAACTGATCGACGACATGCTCAACGCCCTGCTGTTCGCGTTGATCGGCCTGGAACTGTTGCTGCTGCCATTCAACTGGATGCACCTGGCGGCCGGCAGCGTGCTGGCGCTGGCGGTGCTGCTGTCGCGGCTGCTGACCGTGGCCCCGGCGATCGTGCTGCTGCGGCGCTGGCGCCCGGTGCCCAAGGGCACGGTACGGGTGCTGACCTGGGGTGGCCTGCGCGGTGGGGTGTCGGTTGCCCTGGCACTGTCGCTGCCACTGGGCGAGGAACGTGACCTGCTGCTGTCGATCACCTACATCGTGGTGCTGTCGTCGATCCTGGTGCAGGGGTTGAGCATCGGGCGAGTGGTGCGCAAAGTCAGCACTCAGCCTTGAGATCCTGGGGCCGCTTTGCGGCCCTTTCGCGACACAAGGCCGCTCCCACAGAATGTATGCGATCTCCTGTGGGAGTGTCGCGAAAGGGCTGCAAAGCAGCCCCAGAATGTTCATTCCACTGCCGAATCCGGGAACTGGTCCTGGATGAACTTGATCTCGGTCCGCCCATGCGCCGCCGGCAGCCCATCCTCGCCAAGGTTGACGAAGACCATCTTGTCGACCGTGAGGATGGCCTTGCGGGTGATCTTGTTGCGCACTTCGCACTTGAGGGTGATCGAGGTGCGGCCGAACTCGGTGGCGGTGATGCCCAGCTCGATGATGTCGCCCTGGCGCGAGGCACTGACGAAGTTGATTTCCGATATGTACTTGGTCACCACGCGCTGGTTGCCCAGCTGGACGATGGCGTAGATCGCCGCCTCTTCGTCGATCCAGCGCAACAGGCTGCCACCGAACAAAGTGCCGTTTGGGTTGAGGTCTTCGGGTTTAACCCACTTGCGGGTATGAAAGTTCATCTGTACTCCTGACCTGCTTGGCTAACGTGTAGCAATGATGGCAGAGCGGCCGCTGTCGCTCCATTGAACATCGACTATCGTCGCGATTAATCGACAGAAAACCTTGGGCAAGCCGGCGGGCGCGGCTATAATCTCCGCCGCTTCACATGGCCGCCCACAGCGGCGCCATGCCCGCCACCCGTCCGAGGGGCGCTGCAGCAGGCTAGGCCTGTCAGGCTCGGATGGGGCGTTGCTCGCTCTCGCGGGCGCTTAACGCACAACGGCGCCCATTCGCACACTACGAATGGAGGCTCTCATGAGCGCTGCAAACATGCCTGCTGGTTTTACCGATTACAAAGTCGCCGACATCTCCCTGGCCGCCTGGGGTCGTCGCGAAACCATCATCGCCGAATCGGAAATGCCTGCACTGATGGGCCTGCGTCGCAAGTACCTGGCCGAGCAACCGCTCAAGGGTGCGAAGATCCTGGGCTGCATCCACATGACCATCCAGACCGCCGTGCTGATCGAAACCCTGGTTGCCCTGGGTGCCGAAGTGCGCTGGTCGTCCTGCAACATCTTCTCCACCCAGGACCAGGCCGCCGCGTCCATCGCCGCCGCCGGTATCCCGGTGTTCGCCTGGAAAGGTGAAACCGAGCAAGAGTACGAGTGGTGCCTGGAGCAGACCATCCTCAAGGATGGCCAGCCATGGGACGCCAACATGGTCCTCGACGACGGTGGCGACCTGACCGAGCTGCTGCACAAGAAGTACCCGCAAGTGCTGGAGCGCGTGCACGGCGTGACCGAAGAGACCACCACCGGCGTGCACCGCCTGCTGGACATGCTGGCCAAGGGCGAGCTGAAAGTCCCGGCGATCAACGTCAACGACTCGGTTACCAAGAGCAAGAACGACAACAAGTACGGCTGCCGTCACAGCCTGAACGACGCCATCAAGCGTGGTACCGACCACCTGCTGTCGGGCAAGCAGGCCCTGGTGATCGGCTACGGTGACGTGGGCAAGGGCTCGGCCCAGTCCCTGCGTCAGGAAGGCATGATCGTCAAGGTCACCGAAGTCGACCCGATCTGCGCCATGCAGGCCTGCATGGACGGTTTCGAAGTGGTTTCGCCGTTCATCGACGGTATCAACAACGGCACCGAAGCCAGCATCGACAAGGCCCTGCTGGGCAAGATCGACCTGATCGTGACCACCACCGGTAACGTCAACGTCTGCGACGCCAACATGCTCAAGGCGCTGAAGAAGCGTGCCGTGGTGTGCAACATCGGCCACTTCGACAACGAGATCGACACCGCCTTCATGCGCAAGAACTGGGCCTGGGAAGAGGTCAAGCCGCAGGTGCACAAGATCCATCGCACCGGCGCTGGCAGCTTCGACCCGCAGAACGACGACTACCTGATCCTGCTGGCCGAAGGCCGCCTGGTAAACCTGGGTAACGCCACTGGCCACCCAAGCCGCATCATGGACGGTTCGTTCGCCAACCAGGTACTGGCGCAGATCTTCCTGTTCGAGCAGAAGTTCGCCGACCTGTCGGCCGAGAAGAAAGCCGAGCGCCTGACCGTTGAAGTACTGCCGAAGAAGCTCGACGAAGAAGTGGCCC
Source organism: Pseudomonas sp. B23(2017) (assembly GCF_002113725.1). Classification (NCBI taxonomy): domain Bacteria; kingdom Pseudomonadati; phylum Pseudomonadota; class Gammaproteobacteria; order Pseudomonadales; family Pseudomonadaceae; genus Pseudomonas; species Pseudomonas sp. B23(2017). The sequence continues at coordinate 206,815 of NZ_NEJM01000001.1, forward strand.
TGGAAATGGTCCGCGGCTTCGGCGGCGTGGTGACCCAGCTGACCAAGCAGCAGGCCGACTACATCGGTGTCACCGTCGAAGGCCCGTTCAAGCCGCACGCCTACCGCTACTAAGCGGCCAGCTTGAAGCTTCAAGCGGCAATCAAAGGCAGACCATGCCGTTGCCGCTTGCAGCTCAAGCATAAAGGATCTTGAACGATGCCCAAGCCAGGCCGGCCATAACCGATCTGGCTTTTACTTGCAGCCTGCCGCTTGAAGCTTGCTGCCAGAGGAACGCCTGATGTCCCAGGAACGCCGTTACAGTTTCGAGTTCTTCCCGACCAAGACCGATGCCGGTCACGAAAAGCTGATGGGCGTCGCCCGCCAGCTGGCCGCCTACAACCCGGACTTCTTCTCCTGCACCTACGGTGCCGGTGGCTCGACCCGCGACCGCACGCTGAACACCGTGCTGCAGCTGGAAAGCGAAGTGAAGGTACCTGCCGCACCGCACCTGTCGTGCGTAGGCGACACCAAGGCCGAACTGCGCGCCCTGCTGGCCGAATACAAGGCTGCAGGCATCAAGCGCATCGTCGCCCTGCGTGGCGACCTGCCATCGGGCATGGGCATGGCCAGTGGCGAACTGCGCTACGCCAGCGACCTGGTCGAATTCATTCGCCAGGAAACCGCCGATCACTTCCACCTGGAAGTGGCCGCCTACCCGGAGATGCACCCCCAGGCCCGCAACTTCGAGGCTGACCTGGCCAACTTCGTGCACAAGGTCAAGGCCGGTGCCGACAGCGCCATCACCCAGTACTTCTTCAACGCCGACAGCTACTTCTACTTCGTCGAGCGCGCGCAGAAGCTGGGCGTGGACATCCCGGTGGTACCCGGCATCATGCCGATCACCAACTACAGCAAGCTGGCGCGCTTCTCCGACGCCTGTGGCGCCGAGATCCCGCGCTGGATCCGCAAGCAGCTGGAAGCCTATGCCGACGACACCGCCAGCATCCAGGCATTCGGCGAAGAAGTGATCACCCGCATGTGCGAACAGCTGCTGCAAGGCGGCGCACCGGGCCTGCACTTCTACACCTTGAACCAGACCGAGCCGAGCCTGGCGATCTGGAACAATCTGAAGCTGCCGCGCTGAAATTTTTTGCAAAATCTGTTTAAGATTTGATTAAGGCTTTGGTCATAGACTAAAGCCTTAATCATTTTCCGGTTACACAGGTCTTGCCTGCCATGCAGCCCCTCCAGCCATCGCGTCCACAGCTCGTCTACCTGGCTTTTGGCCCGGCAACCTACCATCAGGAAGCCTGCTTCAGCATCGTCAGCGCCCTCGCCCATCTGGGCACGGCAGCAGGCGAAGCCATGGACATCCAGGTCTACACCGACAACCCGCAGCCCTATGCCGGACTGCCGGTCACCGTACACCTGCTGGACGAAGCCACGCGTCAGGCATGGAACGCCCCTCACGGTTATCACTTTCGCAGCAAGCATGTGCTGTTGCGTCAGGTGCTGCAGCAACACCCGCTGGCAGTGCTGATCGACACCGACACCTTCTTCCGCAAGTCGCCGCTGGAGCTGTTCGCCCGGGTGGCCCCAGGCCGCCTGCTGTGCAATGCCATCGGTGCGCGCTACGGCAGCAACCAGAAGTGCCTGCTGTACAAGAACCTGCTGGCCATCCTCGAGTCCAGGGGACTGGCCGATTGCCAGATGCCACTGGTCAACTCGGGGGTGATCGGCCTCAGCGCCGAAGACGCCGGCACCCTGGACCGCTCCATCGCCATGATGGACGAGTTCCACCCCCTGGCTCGCGAGGCTTATACCCTCGAGGAGTTCTGCCTGGCGGTGGCAGCCTACCGCACGCTGGAACTGGCCGAATGCACAGATGTCATCCACCACTACTGGAGCCGAAAGGCGCAGTTCCGCGCCAAGATCCAGGCCTGGCTGCGCAAGCACGGCCATGACCCGCTGAGTCACGCGGCGCTGGCCGACGTGTCCCTGGTCAATGACCAGCTGCCACGGCCGCCGGCCCTGCAACGCCTGGGTTACAAGGCGCTGAGCATGACCCTGCCCAGCCACGAGCGCCAGTTCGCCCGCGAGCTGCTGTATGGCTGCTACCCCTACCCCAATGAGTTCGACCGTGCCTGCGCGCCGGCCTGGTGGGACAAGGCCCTGGAAAACCTCAACGCCCGCCATGGCCACATGGAGCCCGAGCAACTGCGCCAGTGCCTGCGTCACCCGGGGTTGCGCCTGTCACTGGGCGAGCGGCGCAAGGATATCGAAGCGCATCTGCTGAGGTCATCCCACACTTGAGTGAACCTGTGCCGGGCTCTTCGCGGGTAAACCCGCTCCCACAGGATCTCTGCTGGCTTGCAGGCTCGTGCTGTACTTGTGGGAGCGGGTTTACCCGCGAAGAGGCCAGCACAGGAGAACATCATCCTCACTGGCCTTGAACAGGCCGAGCGCGTAATCTCCGGCCATGCCACACGTCGCCCGTCTGTTCTGGATCCTGTTGCTCGCCTGCCTGAGCCCGCTGGCCCTGGGCGAGCGCCTGCGCCTGGTGACCGACGACTGGGCACCCTATGCGTACCAGCACGACGGCCAGCCGCGCGGCATCGACTACGAAGTCACCACCCAGGTGTTCGAACGCCTTGGCGTCGAGGTGGAGTGGGAGTTCCTGCCATGGAAGCGCTGCCTGGCAATGATCGAGCAGGGCTTGGCCGACGGCATCATGGATATCTTCCAGACCGAGTCGCGCCAGCCCTACCTGGTGTACGCCCCCGAGCCCATGTCGGAGGTCGAGTTCGTCCTGTTCCAGGCCCGCGCACGTCCCCATGCCGTCAAGGCGCTGGATGACCTTGCCGGCCTCACCGTCGGCACCTCACCCGGCTACGCCTATGGTGCCGCGTTCAACGAGGCCGCACATTTCAGGCGCGAAGCCGCGCCTACCCATGAAGCCAACTTCGGCAAACTGATGCTGGGCCGCATCGACCTGGCAATCACCGACCGCAGGGTCGGCCATTACCTGCTGCGGCATCTGGGCCTGCAACAGCAGGTCGAGGAGCTGCCGCTGGTGATCAGCCGCCAGGCGCAGTACCTGGGGCTGGCGCGCAAGCCGGGGCGGGAGGCACTGGCCCAGGCCTTCGCCGTGGAACTGCGGCGCTTCAAGCAGGAACCGGCCTATGCAGCGATCAGCAGCCGCTACACAGGCGACATCGGAAACATTCTCAACGCCGTTGAGCAGCAGGAAAGCAGCACAGCGCGATAGCTCTGTTATACTCGGGCCTTCCCGCCCGGCTCACGCCCGGACGCTCGGCCTCGCAACAGGCATCCCGATCGGCATCGACGCGCCTTCGCGTCCACCCTCCGCTAACCGGATGTGCAGTGAAAGCCCAGCTGGACCGGACGCGATCGCATCCCACCGATGCCCGTCGCGCCAGGCAGAACATCCCAAACGGGCCCAGCCCACACGAGAACAGGATTGCCCATGTCCTTTGCTTCCCTCGGTCTCTCCGAGGCTCTTGTCCGCGCTATCGAGGCTGCGGGCTACACCCAGCCGACCCCCGTGCAACAGCGGGCGATTCCCGCCGTGTTGCAAGGCCGCGACCTGATGGTCGCCGCACAGACAGGTACTGGTAAAACCGGCGGTTTCGCCCTGCCGATCCTCGAGCGCCTGTTCCCGGCCGGCCACCCCGACAAGTCGCAGCGCCATGGCCCGCGCCAACCTCGCGTTCTGGTCCTGACCCCGACCCGCGAACTGGCAGCCCAGGTGCATGACAGCTTCAAGGTCTATGCCCGTGACCTGCCACTGGTCAGCGCCTGCATTTTCGGCGGCGTCGGCATGAACCCGCAGATCCAGGCCATTGCCAAGGGTGTGGACGTGCTGGTCGCCTGCCCGGGCCGCCTGCTCGACCTGGCCGGCCAAGGCAAGGTTGACCTGGCCCACGTGGAAATCCTGGTGCTGGACGAAGCCGACCGCATGCTCGACATGGGCTTCATCCATGACGTCAAGAAGGTCCTCGCCCGTCTGCCGGCCAAGCGCCAGAACCTGCTGTTCTCGGCCACCTTCTCCAAGGACATCACCGACCTCGCCGACAAGCTCCTGCACAACCCGGAGCGTATCGAGGTCACCCCGCCGAACACTACCGTCGAGCGTATCGAGCAGCGCGTCTACCGCCTGCCCGCCAGCCACAAGCGCGCGCTGCTGGCGCACCTGATCACCCAGGGTGCCTGGGAACAGGTACTGGTGTTCACCCGCACCAAGCACGGCGCCAACCGCCTGGCCGAGTACCTGGAAAAGCACGGCCTGACCGCCGCCGCGATCCACGGCAACAAGAGCCAGAACGCCCGCACCAAGGCTCTGGCCGACTTCAAGGCCAACAGCGTGCGCGTGCTGGTCGCCACCGACATCGCCGCCCGTGGCCTGGACATCGACCAGTTGCCACACGTGGTCAACTTCGAGCTGCCGAACGTCGAGGAAGACTACGTCCACCGTATCGGCCGTACCGGCCGTGCCGGGCGTTCGGGCGAGGCCATTTCCATGGTCGCGCCGGATGAAGAGAAGCTGCTCAAGAGCATCGAGCGGGTGACCAGGCAGAAGATCCCGGACGGCGACCTGATGGGCTTCGACGCCAGCCAGGTAGAGGCTGAAAAGCCTGAAGTACGCGAACGCCAGCAGAACAACGGCCGTGGTGGCCGCAACCAACAGGCCCGCGGCGAAGGCGGCAAAGACGCCAACGGCGGCCGCAAGGACAAGGGCAAGGATAAAGGCAAGGCCAAGCAACAGGCTGCTGACAAGCCGGCCGACAAGGAAAAGAGCGGCGACAAGCAACAGCAGCAACGCAAGCCGCGTGACAAGAAGCCGCGCCAGCAGCAACAGGCCAGCAACAGCAGCGCGCCGAAAGTGCCTGTCGACCGTGATCCGGAAGAGTTCCTGGACGACGATATCGACAACTTCGGCAACCGTGCCGACTATGTCAGCCCGTACCAGGGCAAGAACCAGGGCCGCAATCGCCGCCCGGGTGGCAATGCCGGCCAAGGTCAGGCCCAGGGTAATGGCCAGCGCAGCAACGCCGGTGGCCAGGGTCGCAATAGCGGCCAGCCGCGCAGTGGCGGTGGCGGTGGCGGTGGCGGCGAGAAACGTCCGGCCCGCGCCAACAATGGTGGCGGCGCCCGTCGTGATGGTGGTGGCCGCGGTCGCTCGGCCCGTGACGATGCTGCCCGGCAGGAACCGGCCGTGCGCAACCCGCGCCAGCCGGAAAAACAGCCAGTGATCATCCGCAAGGAATCCAAGCTCGACCGTTATCCGACGCCAGAGCAACTGGATGACCTGCCGAGCCGCCCGCGCGGTGAGCGCCCGGCGCTGTTGACCCGCAAGGGCTGACAAAAAGTATGAGGGGGCTGCTTCGCAGCCCTATCGCGACACAAGGCCGCTCCTACAGGGTTACGTAATTCCCTGTAGGAGCGGCCTTGTGTCGCGATAGGGCCGCAAAGCGGCCCCCTCAGTTTTCAGCAGGTAAGAATTACTTCTGCTTCACACCTTCAACACTGATATCCAGGTCCAGGGTCTGCGAGGTAGCCCCCGGGCCCTTGATGCCGAAGTCGTTCAGGTTCAGCGTGGTGGTGGCGTTGAAACCAGCGCGCTCGCCGCCCCATGGGTCCTTGCCTTCACCGTTGAAGGTGGCCTTGAAGGTGACCGGCTTGGTCACACCGTGCATGGTCAGGTCGCCAGTCACGTCAGCAGTCTTGTCGCCAGTCGACTTGACGCTGGTGGAGACGAACTTGGCTTCCGGGTACTTCTTCACATCGAGGAAGTCGGCGCTGGCAATGTGCTTGTCACGCTCGGCGTGGTTCGACCACAGGCTGGCGGTTTTCAGGTCGACATTGATCTTACTGGCTTCAGGCTTGGCGCTGTCCCAGGTGAAGTTACCGTCGAAATCCTTGAAGGTACCGTGAATGAAGCTGTAGCCCAGGTGGCTGATCTTCCAGTCAACGAACGCGTGCTGGCCTTCCTTGTCGATCTTGTACTCGGCAGCCATGGCCTGGCCGGCGGAGAGCAGAGCGGTACCGAGCGCCAGAGCGGCAAAAGTCTTTTTCAACATCCTTACTTCCTTCCTATGCAATTGAGGTTGAGAGTCAAGCTTTGCGGCCCAGCATGCGGGTCAGGGTCGCGTCACGGTCGATGAAATGGTGCTTGAGCGCTGCCAAGCCATGCAGCACGGCAAAAATCACCAAGCCCCAGGCCAGCCAGAGATGAATCACGCCAGCCAGGTCTGCCTGGTCGGGCAGGTCGCTGACCAGTGCCGGCACTTCGAACAGGCCGAACACCGGAATGCCGACACCGTCGGCGGTAGAAATCAGGTAACCGGCAATCATTACCGCGAACAGCCCCAGGTACAGGGCCAGGTGGCCCAACTTGGCTGCCAGGCGGGTAAGTGCGCCGTGGTTGGCCGGTGCCGGTGGTGGCGGGCTGATGAAGCGCCAGACCACCCGCAGCAGCATCACCGCCAGCAGCACCAGGCCGATGCTCTTGTGCAGGTCCGGGCCGGCCTTGCGCCAAGGGCTGTAGTAGTCGAGGCCGACCATCCACAGGCCCAGGCCGAACAGGCCGAAGACTGCCAGAGCCACGCCCCAGTGCAGGACGATGCTGACCACGCCGTAGCGAGAAGATGAATTGCGCAGTTGCATGTTGACGTGTTTCCCCGTGAAAGCTGTGCACAGACTAACGCGTAACGCATCGAATAAAAGCGTAAAAAATTGCTTTGGTTTATCGAGAAATCCGATATGTATTCTGTAAGCTTCCCATTAAGGAAACATTAACGATAGTTGGGTAATCAGCGGATGCCAGTGCCGGCCCTTTCGCGGGTAAACCCGCTCCCACAGGGTCGGCGCAGTTCCTGATACATGTGCCGGACCTGTGGGAGCGGGTTTACCCGCGAAAGGGCCGGCACTGTCAATAAATCAACCGGCCTTGGCTTGGGTATTGGCTACAGCTTTCTTGGCCGGTTCGGACTTGGCAGTCGCTTTCTTGGCCTCGGCAGGCTTGTGGGCCGGTTTGTGCGCCGGTGCATGCTTGCCAGATGCAGCCTTGGTAGCAGCAGGCTTGGCCGCCGCTTCCTTGACCACTGGTGCTGGTGCAACCGGGGCCGGCGCAGCTTGCGGGGCTGGCACAGGTGCTGGCGCCACTTCCTCGGCCTTGGCAATCGGCTCGGCCTTCACCTCAGGCTTGTCCGCCCCACCAAACAGGCGCTTGAAGAAGCCCGGCTTGTCCTGCTTGGCCTCATCGACCGGCTTCGGCTCGGCCTTGACCGGTGCCTTGTCAGCCTTGTCGCCCTTGTCGGAAGAACCACCGAACATGTTGGAGAAGAACCCGCCCTTGCTCTCCTTGGCCGCCACGGCGCCTGCTGCTGCTGCCGCCGCCACCGGTGCCGCCTTGGCCGGGTCGAACGACTTGCCGGCCAGCAGGTCCTGCACCTGGCTGGCCGCGCGCTGGCCACTGCGCAGGGCGCCTTCCAGGGTGCCTGGGTAGAGGGCGTCGGTATGCTCACCGGCAAAGGTGATGCGCTGCACCGGGCGCTCCCACAGGCGCCAGTACTTGCTGATCTGGCCCGGGCCATAGGCCAGGTAGGCGCCGCCGGTACCGGCGTCGGTGCTGTAGCGCTTGACCTCGTAGCCGGTGAACGAGCCACGGGCCTGTGGGTAGAACGCATGCAGGCGGATCAGTACCTGATCGACCATCTGCTTGTCGCCGAACGCCTGCAGCAGACGGGCGTTGTCGCCCGACAGGTTGATCACCACGTTGGCGCCACCCTTGAGCGCGGGTTCGATCCACAGCATGCCCAAGCCTGCGTTACTGAAGATTTCGCCCGACATGCGCGCGCGGCTTTCCCACACCGGCTTCTTGAACTTGAGCATCAGCTGGTCGCGCCAGCCATAGTTGGTGCCCTTCAACGCCGCCAGGTGCTGGCTGTCCAGGCCCGGGGTCATCTGGATCTTGGCCAGGGCGCGCAGGGGCACGGCCATGACCAGGTAATCCGCCTGGTAGCCGACGCTGCCGACCTTGACCGTGACACCGTCCTTGTCCTGAACGATGGAGGTCACCGGCGAACTGGTCTTGATGGTCTTCAGTTGCTTGACGAACGCCTGGGCCAGCACCGGGCTGCCGCCGGGCAGGCGCGCGGCACGCAGGTCACGGTCGCTGACGCCGCGATACACGCGGTTCTGCTGGGCGAAGTACAGCAGCGACAGGCGCGATGGCTCATCGTAGCGGGTACGGATCTGCTGGTTGACCAGCTGACGGGCGGTGGTCGGCAGTTGCAGCTTGTCCAGCCAGGTAGAGACGTTGATCTGGTCGAGGGCGAACAGCGTGCTGTTGGCTTGCGGGTTCAGCGGGTCGTCGATCGAACGGGCCAGGTCATCGAGGGTTTTCTCGTAACGTTTGAGCGCATCGGCAGTAGCCGGCTGCTTGGTGGCCAGGTCGGTGGCGCTGAAATACTCGCCGTCAATCAGGTAACCGGGGGTACGCACGAACTCCGGTGCCGGCAGTGTTTCAAGTTTGAAACGGTCGAGGTACTGGTTGAGCACCGGCTGCGCCTTGGCGTTGCCGATCCACTCGCTGGTGGCCAGGCCCGAGCGCCCGCCCATGCCCGCCTTGGCTTCCAGCAGCGTCACCTGCCAGCCTTTGTTCTGCAGCTCGTAGGCGGCCGTCAGGCCCGCCAGGCCGCCACCCACGACGATCGCCGAAGGTGTCTTGTCCTTTGCCAGCGCGGCGCCGCTGGACACACCAATCAATACCAACGCGCACAGGCGCACCCAAGCAGCAGCCATGTCGGCGAACTCCGAGTCAGGGGGTTACAGAAACGGGGAGAGGCAGGAATGCCCCGGGAGAGATGCGTTAAGAATACGTCAGGTCCGCCGACCCTGCCAGCGCAGTGACATCAAGTCCTTTTCGTCACTGACATTTTTGCCTGCAGCGATTCCACGCGGTGGCAAGCGCAGCTGGCAAGCCGATGAGAAGCGGCGGTTGTCCTGCCCTGCGGCATTGCTTAGGCTTACGCGGTCGAACCAAGCCGCAAAGCCAGGAGAAGTGCCCATGGGCCTCAATGATCAGTGGATGCAACGCGACCTCAAGGTCCTGTGGCACCCCTGCACCCAGATGAAAGACCACGAGCAGCTGCCGCTGATCCCGATCAGGCGCGGCGAAGGCGTGTGGCTGGAAGACTTCGAAGGCAAGCGCTACCTGGATGCGGTGAGCAGCTGGTGGGTCAACGTGTTTGGCCACGCCAACCCGCGTATCAACCAGCGCATCAAGGACCAGGTCGACCAGCTGGAGCACGTGATCCTGGCCGGTTTCAGCCACCAGCCGGTGATCGAGCTGTCCGAGCGCCTTGTAGCCATGACCCCGGCCGGCCTCGACCGGGTGTTCTACGCCGACAACGGTTCGTCGTGCATCGAAGTGGCGCTGAAGATGAGCTTCCACTACTGGCAGAACGTCGGCAAGCCGGGCAAGAAGCGCTTCGTCACCCTGACCAACAGCTACCACGGCGAAACCATCGCCGCCATGTCGGTCGGCGATGTGCCGCTGTTTACCGAAACCTACAAGGCGCTGCTGCTCGACACCCTCAAGGTGCCCAGCCCCGACTGCTACCTGCGCCCCGAGGGCACGAGCTGGGAAGAGCACTCGCGCACCATGTTCCAGGCCATGGAACAGACCCTGGCCGAGCACCACGCCTCGATCAGCGCGGTGATCGTCGAACCGCTGATCCAGGGTGCCGGCGGCATGCGCATGTACCACCCGGTGTACCTCAAGCTGCTGCGCGAGGCCTGCGACCGCTACGACGTGCACCTGATCCACGACGAGATCGCCGTGGGCTTCGGCCGCACCGGCACCATGTTCGCCTGTGAACAGGCCGGCATTCGCCCGGACTTCCTGTGCCTGTCCAAGGCCCTGACCGGCGGCTACCTGCCGCTGGCCGCCTGCCTGACCACCGACAAGGTGTACCAGGCGTTCTACGACGACTACCCGACCCTGCGCGCGTTCCTCCACTCGCACAGCTACACCGGCAACCCGCTGGCCTGCGCCGCGGCGCTGGCGACCCTGGACATCTTCGAGCAGGACAACGTGATCGAGGCCAACAAGGCCCTGGCCACCCGCATGGCCAGCGCCACCGCGCACCTGGCCGACCACGCGCATGTGGCCGAGATTCGCCAGACCGGCATGGCTCTGGCCATCGAGATGGTCCAGGACAAGGCCGGCAAGGTTGCCTACCCGTGGCAAGAGCGTCGTGGCCTGAAAGTGTTCGAGCATGCCCTGACGCGTGGCGCCCTGCTGCGCCCGCTGGGCAGCGTGGTGTACTTCCTGCCGCCGTATGTGATTACGCCAGAGCAGATCGACTTCCTGGCAGAAGTGGCCAGCGAAGGCATCGACATTGCCACCCGCGATAGCGTCAGCGTGGCCGTACCGGCCAACTTCCACCCCGACTTCCGCGACCCGGGCTAAGCCCGGAAGCCCGCCGCGTACCCTGTGGGAGCGGGTTCACCCGCGAATGCAATAGTGGAGTCACCGCCGCATTCGCGGGTGAACCCGCTCCCACAGGGACCACATTCTCCCTTTAGCTTGAGCTCAACCATGAGACTGTCCCGCTTTTTCATCGACGCCCCCCTGAGCCTTGGCGAGCATGACCTGCCCGAAGCCCAGGCCCACTATATCGGCCGCGTTCTGCGCATGGCCCCCGGCGACGCCGTGCAGCTGTTCGACGGCAGTGGCCAGGAATACCGCGGCCAGTTGCTCGAAGTGGGCAAGAAAACCGTGCGCGTCAGCCTCGACCAGGCCCTCGCCGGCCAGGCCGATTCACTACTGCACGTGCACCTCGGCCAAGGCCTGTCCCGTGGCGAGCGCATGGACTGGGCGATCCAGAAAGCCACCGAACTGGGCGCCAACGAAATCACCCCGATCGTCAGCGAACGCTGCGAAGTGCGGCTGAAGGACGAGCGCGCCGACAAGCGCCTGGCCCACTGGCGCCAGGTGGCGATCAGCGCCTGCGAACAATGCGGCCGCTCGACCTTGCCGGTCATCCACCCGCCAGTGACCCTGGCCGAGTGGCTGAACAGTGCCAAGGCCGACTTGAAACTGGTCCTGCACCCGGTGGCCGAACCGCTCACCAGCCATGCCAAGCCGGCCACCCTGGCCTTCCTGATCGGCCCCGAAGGCGGCCTGAGCGAAGCAGAGGTCGACCAGGCCAAAGCTGCCGGTTTCCACGCCGCACGCCTCGGCCCACGCGTGCTGCGCACCGAAACCGCACCGGTGGTGGCACTGTCGGTGGCACAGCAACTGTGGGGCGACTTTTAACTAACGCACGTAGAACGACACCGCCACGAAGTGCATGAGGCTGCCGGCGATCACGAACAGGTGCCAGATGCCATGCCAGTGGCGGAAGCGGCTGTCGAATGCGAAGAAGATGATGCCGACGGTGTAGAACACCCCGCCGGCGGCCAGCCAGGCAAAGCCTGCGCTGCCGAGCGAGTGCAGCAATGGCTTGACCGCCACCAGCACGATCCAGCCCATCACCGCATAGATGATGATCGACAGGATGCGCGCCTCGGATCGCGGCTTGATCTCCTGCAGCATGCCGATCACCGCCAGCCCCCACACCACCCCGAACAGGCTCCAGCCCCAGGGGCCGCGCAGGCTGACCAGGCAGAACGGCGTGTAGCTGCCGGCGATCAGCAGGTAGATCGACAGGTGATCGAGCTTGCGCATGATCACCTTCGCCCGCCCGCGAGTGCTGTGATACAGGGTAGAAATGCTGTACAGCAACAGCAAGGTGCTGCCGTAGATGGAGAAACTGACGATCTTCCACGGGTCGCCCTGCAGGCCCGCGACCACGATCAGCCAGATGGCACCGATACAGGCCAGGACGGCACCGACCAGGTGGGTCCAGGCGTTGAAGCGTTCACCGTAGTACATGCAAACACAGACCTCCTGAGGTGGGCTGGGTTCCTGCGTCCTTCTGTTCCGGCCTCTTCGCGGGTAAACCCGCTCCCACAGAGATCCCACAATGCCAGAGGGCGGTGCCCTACCTGTGGGAGCGGGTTTACCCGCGAAGAGGCCCTGTGCCTTGCATCCTACCCAAGCTCAGGTTGCAGTTCCGCGTCACGCACCAGCCGTTCCAGCGCAGCCAGGTCCGGCACCCGTGCCACCTGCTCACCCACCTGCACCGCCGCCAGCTCCAGGCGACCCAGCGCCACGTCCACGTAGTTCAGCTGGCTGTCGAGCTTGCACGAGCGCGGTATGTCCTGCAGCAACAACGCCAGGTAACGCAGGCCGGTATCACCCAGGGCATTGAGCACCACCACGCGGGCCCGCTCGCCGCAGGGCGTCTCGCCACCGCACGCGGCTTCGAAGCCGATCAGCGGCAGGCGCTGCTGGCGCCAGTCGATCCAGCCCAGGTGCCAGGCCGGCTCGCCGCGTTGGCACACCAGGTTGCGCTGGCCACTCAGTTCGGCCACCGCCACGTTGGGCAACACCAGGGTACGGTCGCCCAACGGCAGCAAAAGCCCGGTCAGGCTGCTGCGCTGGCCGGCGATCAGTTCAAGCATGGGTCTGGCTCCAGTGGGCAATGCTCTGCAACAGGACCGACTCCTGGTACGGCTTGCCCAGGTATTCGTTGACGCCGATGGCCATGGCACGGTCGCGGTGCTTCTGCCCGGTGCGCGAGGTGATCATGATGATCGGCAAGTCTTTCAAGCGCTCGTCACGGCGGATGCGTGTGGCCACCTCGAAGCCATCCATGCGCGGCATCTCGATGTCCAGCAGCAACACATCGGGGCGGTGTTCTTCCAGCAGTGCCATGGCATCGACCCCGTCCTTGGCCGTCAGCACACTCATGCCGTGGCGCTCCAGCAGGCGGCTGGTGACCTTGCGTACGGTCACCGAATCGTCCACCACCATTACCAGCAACGCCCGCCGTGGCGCCGGGCCGAACACCTGGCGCCGGGCCGCACCGCCACCCGGCAGGCGCGCCAGGCGCCGCTGCTGGCCACGCAACTGGCCCAGCAGGTCGAGAATCAGTACCACCCGGCCATCGCCCAGCAGCGTTGCCCCCGACAACCCGGCAACCGCGGCAAACTGCGGCCCCAGGCTCTTCACCACGATCTCGCGGCTGGGCGACAGGCTGTCGGCCTGGATGGCGAACGACTGCTCCTGGGAATGCACCAGCAGCACCGGCAGCGGCACGCTCTGCCCGAGCAATGCCGGGCGCGGCATGCCCTGCAGCAGTTCACCCAGGTAGCGCAGCTCGTATTCGTGGCCAGCGTACACATAACGCGGGGCGTCCAGCTGGTAGCACGCCGCCAGTTCGGCCGGCGGCACGCGGACGATGCCCTCGATGGTGTTCAGCGGAATGGCGTACTGCTCTTCGCCCAGGTGCACCATCAGCGCACGGTTGACCGACACGGTGAACGGCAGGCGGATCAGGAAGCGCGCGCCCTTGCCCTGGGCCGACTCGATACTCATCGAGCCACCCAGTTGCTTGACCTCTTCGTGTACCACGTCCATGCCCAGGCCACGCCCGGAAATCTGAGTGATCTTCTCGGCAGTGGAAAAGCCCGGGCGCAGGATGAACTGGAGGATCTCGTGATCGCTCAATTGCGCCTGCGGGTCCAGCAGGCCGCGCTTGATAGCCTTGCGGCGCACCGCTTCCAGTGGCACGCCGGCACCGTCGTCAGTCATTTCGATAACGATGTCCGCGCCTTCGTGCAGCAGATTCAGGTGAATGGTGCCCTGCTCCGGCTTGCCGGCGGCCAGGCGCATTTCGCGGCTTTCCAGGCCATGGTCGACGGCGTTGCGCAGCATGTGCTCCAGCGGCGCCACCATACGTTCGAGCACGCTGCGGTCCAGTTCGCCCTCGGCATTGCCCACCACCAGCTCCACCTGCTTGCCCAGTTCGCTGGCCACCTGCCGTACCACGCGCTGCAAGCGTGGCACCAGGCGCTCGAAGGGCACCATCAGGGTCGCGGTCAGGCCTTCCTGCAGCTGGCTGTTCACCCGCGCCTGCTGCTGCAGCAGGCTGTAGGCTTCCTGGGCGCGCTGTGCCAGGGTTTCCTTGAGGTCGAGCAAGTCCGAGGCAGACTCGAACAGGGCCCGCGACAGCTGCTGCAGTTGCGAGTGGCGGTCCATTTCCAGCGGGTCGAAGTCGTCATAGGCATCGCCTTCGAACTGCTGCCGGCTGGACATCCGCCCTTGGGTCTCGATATCCAGGCGCAGCAACTGGTCGCGCATGCGTTCGAGGGTGGTTTCCATCTCGTTGAGGGTGAACTGCGCATCGTTGACCTGCTGCTCGATGCGCCCACGGATGATCGAGTGCTCACCGGCCAGGTTGCCCAGCTCGTCGAGCAACTCGGCATCGACCTTCACCATGTCGCCCGGCGCCCGCTCCGGCGCCGCCGCCGGCGCCTCACTGGTCGCGGCCTCGACCGGCCCCTGGCCCGCGGCGCTGTCGGCCAGGGCCGAGAAGCTGAAGTTACGGATGTAGTCGATCAGCGCAGTGGCGGCATGCAACGGCTGCCCCAGGCGCACGGCATCGAGCATGTGCGCCAGGCGGTCATGGCAGTTCTGCAGCAAGGCGAACAGTGGCGCGCTCGGCGGCATACGGCCAGCGGCCAGCAGCTCGTAGAGGAACTCCAGTTCGTGGGCCAGATCGCCGATCGGCGCAATTTCGACCATGCGCGCCACACCCTTTAGGGTGTGCAGGTCGCGCATCAAGTTGTCCACCTCCACACTGTTGCGCGGGTCGGCCTGCCAGCGCGCCAAAGCTGCGGCGGCACTCTCGACGATGTCCGAGCTTTCTTCGAGGAAGACTTCCAGCAGCTCTTCGCCTGGGCTTTCCGGCTCTTCGATCAGCGGCTCGGCCACAGCCGGCAGCAGAGGGTTGTGCGCCGGCCCCAGGCCAAGGGTATCGGCCAGGTCCATGTCCGGGTGCAGCGGCGTGACCGTGTCGATGCCCACCAGGCCAGTGGCCTCCGGTGCCAGAGCCTGGCCCAGCAGGTTGCGCAGGCTGTCGACCAGCTCCGGCCTTGGCGGGATGTCCTGCCCGGCCGCCACTTCGTCGAGCATGTCCAGCAGGGCTTCATGGGCCCGCTGCACGTGGGCGAAGAAGCGCGCATCGGCGGGCAGGCTGCCCTCCTCCACGGCGCCGTACAGGTCGAGCAAGGCCTCGCACACGTCATCCATCTGCCACAGGTCGGCCAAGTGTGCGGCATGGCCCAGGGTGGTCAGTTCGTCGAGCAGGGTGTCCAGCGCATCGCGCTGGCCGGGCTGTTCCTGCCAGCGCGACAGCAACGACTCGGCATCCAGCAGGATATCCATGGCCTGGGCCAGGAAACTGGCGATCAACTGCGGGTCGCGCTTGCTGCGCCGCGCATGCTGCGGGTCGTCATGCAAGCTGGCCAGGTGCGCGTCCACCGCCTGGCCGACCTGCTCGATCAGCTCCGCGGCACCGGGGATGGCCGCCAGCGGCGTGCTGTCGAGTTGCGCCAGGCCCAGGTGGAACAGCGAGCGAGCAGCTTCCAGCCATTCGATCTCAGCCATTTGCAGGGGCAGTTGGTGGCCCTTGTATTCACGAGCCAGGCGGTCGAAGGCGGTGGCCAGTTCGGCGACCGGCATCACCCCGGCCATGGCGGCACTGCCCTTGAGCGTATGCAGGGCGCGCTGCAGGCCATCGCTGACCTGCGTATCGTGGCCGTCGGCGCCCTGCAGGAAAGCATCCAGGCTGGCCAGGTGGCCCTGCGCCTCGCTGCGGAAGATGTCGAGCAATTGCGGGTCTAGGCCGTCGATGTCGGCCGCCACCGGGGCATCGTTTTCGGCCAGGGCATGCAGGTGCCCGGCCAGTTGCTCGATTTCCGTCAGTTGTGGCAGCTGGCCGGCGGCAAAGTCGGCCAGCAGGTCGGGCAGGTAGACGAATGCCTGCTGCAGGGCCACCACGCCTTCCGGGCTGAGCACGCTACGGCCCTCGAGTACCCGGTTCAGCAGGTGCTCGGCGCCCCAGGCCAGCTCGGCCACCGCCTCGGCATGCACCATGCGGCCGCTGCCCTTGAGCGTATGCAAGGCGCGGCGCACTTCTCCCAGTGCCTCGCGCTGCTGGTTGTCGGCACGCCAGCGCAGCCAGTGGCGCTCGATTTCCGGCAGCAGCTCACCAGCCTCGTCGAGAAACACTTCACGCAACTCGTCATCGATGCCATCAGCGCTGCCATCGTGACCTGCGGTGGCCTCGACCAGCGAGCAGTGCACACCCAACGTCGCCAGGCTGGCGCGCGCCATGTCGATGAAGGGTTGGCCATCCGCCAATGGGTCCGCCACCCGCCATTGCAGGTAGCATTCGGCGGCGCTCAGGGCTTCGGCCAGGTGGGTCAGATCGTCGGCTGGCGGCTCCACTTCCAGGTGCTGCAGCCAGCGCTGTACATAGCTGGCGCAACCGGCAAACAGCTCGGCCACGGCCGGCAGCATCAACATCGCCAGCGCACCGCGAATCTGCTGCAACAGCCCTGGCAAGGGTTGCAGGCGTTGCCGCGGCCAGCCGGACTCCAGGCAATCGCCGATCAGGTCCTTGGCCTGCTGCAGCACGTTCAGCGACTCGTTCAACACCAGTTGGCGGATTTCGGCCAGGTCCGAGCCCGGCAGGCCGCCCTGGCCGTTTTCCTCCAGCGGGCCGACCATGCCATTGAGCGTGGCCTCCACGTACAGCAGGGCCCCCGCTACATCCATCAACACCGCGTCGTCCACGGCCCGCTCGCCCTGGGCCAGGGCCTGCAACGCCAGCACCTGGTCGATGATCACCCGGCGTGGCTGCTGGAAGCCAAGCACCGCCAGGGTGTCGGCCACGTGGCGCAGCGGTGCCAGCAGGGCATCGAGCTGCTCGCTGTGCTGGCGGTCACTGCGTACGAACTGGTCCAGGCGCTCCTTGATGCGCATCAGGTCGTCGCACAGCGCGGTCACCACCGAGCGCAGGGCATCGCGGCCCGGCCCGGCCTGCAACTGCTCGCGCCAGTTGCCCAGCGACAGGTCGAGGTTGGCCAGGTCGTCGGCACCGGCAAAGCGTTGAGTGGCGCCGCTGATCAGGCTGGCCTGGGCCAACGGCTCCTCGCCACGGCAGGCACGCAGCTGGTTGAGCAGCGGCAGCATCACCAGTGGCAGGTCGTGGCGGGCGCCGCGCAGGCGCTCCAGATACGACGGCAATTGCTCCAGGCCGCGGAACAACGCGCCCAGGCAATCACCGCGGGGGCTGACCTGGCCATCGGCCAGGGCCCTGGCGAACAGCTCCAGTTCTTCAGCCAGGCGCGTGGCGCCGCGCAGTTCGAGCATGCGCAGGCAGCCGTGCACCTGGTGCAGGTTGTCGACCACGAATGCCAGCATCGACAGGTCGCCAGGCTCGCCGGCAAAGCGCTCCAGCGCCTGGCGCGCCTGGCCCAGGCAGTCGAGGATGGCGGCCTTGGTCCAGGCCAGCGCCACTGTGTCGTGGCGCTCGGGGCTTACAGCTGCTACAGCCATGGGCACTCCTCGGCGCGGCTTTTCAGTAGAGCTCATCAGTAGGGCTATTCACTTGGGCTCTGCTGGTGGCGGCAGGGTGAACCCGGACACCGAACGGCGCATCTCGCTGGCCATGCGTGCCAGGTGGCGGATGCTGTCGGCGGTGGCGCCGGAGCCGGCGGAGGTCTGCGCGGTAATCTGCTGGATGACTGCCATGGTGTGGGAGATCTGCCCGGCAGACGAAGTCTGCAGCTGGGCGGCATCGGAGATGCTGTGGATAAGGTCGGCGAGGTTCTGCGATACGCCTTCGATCTCGGCCAGCGCCACCCCGGCATCCTGGGCCAGGCGGGCACCGCGCACCACTTCGGCGGTGGTCTGCTCCATGGAGATGACCGCCTCGTTGGTGTCGGCCTGGATGGTGCGCACCAGCGCTTCGATCTGCCGGGTGGCCGACGACGAGCGCTCGGCCAGGCGCTGCACTTCGTCGGCGACCACGGCGAACCCACGGCCGGCCTCGCCGGCCAGCGAGGCCTGAATCGCCGCGTTGAGGGCGAGGATGTTGGTCTGGTCGGCAATGTCGTCGATCAGGCTGACGATGTCGCCAATTTCCTGGGAAGACTCACCGAGGCGCTTGATCCGTTTGGCGGTGTCCTGGATCTGCTCGCGAATGTTGTCCATGCCGTTGATGGTGTTGTGCACCACCTCGTTGCCCTTGTTGGCGATCGCCACCGAGCGCTCGGCAACCTTGGCCGACTCGTAGGCATGTGCCGAAACCCGGTCGATCGACTCGACCATGTCGCCGACCGCCTCGGATGCCTCGCTGATCTGCTCGGCCTGGTGTTCAGAGGCCTTGGCCAGCTGGCGTGCGGTGTTCTGTGTGTCCTGCACGGCGGCAGCGACCTGCACGGCGCTGTGGTTGATGGTGGCGACCAGGTCGCGCAATTGGTCCACGGAATAGTTGATCGAATCGGCAATGGCGCCGGTGAAGTCTTCGGTCACCGATACGGTCACGGTCAGGTCGCCGTCAGCCAGCTCTTCGATTTCGTCGAGCAGGCGCATGATCGCCTGCTGGTTGCGTTCGTTCTTTTCCGCCGTCTCGCGCAGCTGTCGGTTGGTGGTGCGCACCATGACCAGGCCGATGAGGATGATCGAAGCCAGCGCCAGCAGGCCCAGGACATAGCCGCCGACAGTGTCGAGGGTGCGCCCGCCGGCCAGGTTCTCGAAACCGTTGGCCAGGTGCGAGGCCTCGTCGAGCAGGGTTTGCGACAGGCTGAAGATGTTGCCGGCAGCCTCGCGTACGCGGAACAGTTCTGGTGAGGTTTCGAGGATTTCATCCACCGAGCCGGCAACGAACTGGAACAGCTCGGCAATTTCAGCCAGGCGCGCACGGGCGTCGGCGTCCTCGACACGGGTCACCTGGATCGCCGCGCTGCCACTGAGCATGCCTTCCAGCACTTGGCCGAAGCGCCCGGCATCACGGCCAAAGGCATCCGCCGCCTGGGCCGCGGTGTCGTCACCGGCCAGCACAGTGTTGACCGAGCCGAGGATGCGTTCGGCCAGCAGCAACTGGCGCTGGGCCACCGCCACCTGGCTGGCCGGGGCGCCGCTCTGCAGCAGGATCTCGACCACTTTCTCGTATTCCACCTGCAATTGCGGCACGGTCTCGGCCAGGGTCGCCGCCACCTGGTGCAGCGACAGCACGGTCTGCTCGCTGGCCAGGATGGTATCGGTGTTCTTGCGCAGGTTTTCCCAGTCGCGGCGTACCGCTTCCATCTCGTCACGCACCATGGGCGGCGCGGGTGGCAGGCCGGTGGACTTGTCACCTTCACGCAGGTAGCCCCAGCGCCGTTCGAAATCGTTGCGCGCGTCCGACAGCAGCTTGAAGGCCAGGGCCTTGCCGGTGGCGGCTTCGGTGGCGTTCTTGGCGATGCGCTGCGACAGCACCCGCAGTTCGCCGGCGTGGCCGATGTACTGCTTGTCGTAGTTGGACTGGGTGTTCAGGTAGGCAAAGTTGGCGAACAGCAGGATGATCGACAGGATCAGGATCAGGAACAGCACGGTGATCTGCGCGATGCTGCGGGTACGTGGGGTCACGGTGGTGACGGGGGTGGCAGGCTTGTTCACGTTCGCAGGTCCTATAACGCCACATCGAGAAAGCCCGGCGCCTGGGCCAGGGCGAAGGGGCTGAAGATCGCCCAGTTGCGTTCACGCGGGAAGTGCCCCTGCACGAAACGTGCAGCGGCGCGAATCAGCGGCTGTGGTGGCGACAGTTGCAGGCTGTCCAGGGCAAAGTGCTGCAGGCCCAGCACCTCGTCCACCAGCAGGCCGACGAACAGGTCCTCGTGGTCCAGCACCAGCACCCGCCGCTGCTTGCCCGGGGCGGCGTGACCCAGGCCGAAGAAGCTGCTCAGGTCCATCACCGGCAACAGCCGGCCGCGCAGGTTGGCTACCCCGCACACCCACGGCTGCACGCCGGGGACGCGGCTGCTGCGCGGCTCGCGCAGCACCTCGGCCACCTCGCCCATGGGCGCGACGAACCATTGCCCGGCAATGCGAAAGCCGATGCCGCTCCACTGTTGCAGTCGGTTGTCCTGCGGCGGCTGGTCGGCGACCAGCAGGCGGCAGCGCCGGTCGATGTCCAGCAACAACTCGAAGGCGGTCAGCGACGCGCCCTGCGGGCGGGTGGTCAAGCCCCCAGCACTTCTTTGAGCTTGGCGATCAGCGCGTCCTCTTCCACCGGTTTGGTCAGGAAGTCACGAGCGCCCTGGCGCGTGGCCCAGATACGGTCGGTTTCCTGGTCCTTGGTGGTGACCACGATCACCGGGATGGCGCTGGTTTCCGGGTCCTTGCTGAGCTGGCGGGTGGCCTGGAAGCCGTTCATGCCGGGCATGACGATGTCCATCAGCACCGCGTCGGGCTTGTCCTGCCGGGCCAGGGCCACGCCATCGGCACCGTTGTTGGCCTTGAGCACCTGGTAGCCGTGCTTTTCCAGCCATTCGGTCAATCGGTACATCTCTGTCGGCGAGTCGTCGACAATCAGAACTCGGGCCATGCTGGTTCCCCATCAGGAAAGAAAGACCGTGCCATGGCGGGGCGCGGTCAGGGTGCGTGTTGTTGGGCTGCGGCAAAACCGGGCACGTGGGCGCGGATCGCGTCGAGCAGTTCTTCCTTGCTGAACGGTTTGGTCAGGAACTGGTCGGAGCCGACCACCCGGCCGCGGGCCTTGTCGAACAGGCCGTCACGTGACGACAGCAGAATGACCGGGGTGTCCTTGAAGGCACTGTTGTGCTTGATCACCGCGCAGGTCTGGTAGCCGTCCAGGCGCGGCATCAACACATCGACGAAGATGATGCTGGGCTGGTGGTCGACGATCTTGGCCAGGGCATCGAAGCCATCGCTGGCGGTGATCACCTCGCAGCCCGCTTCACCGAGCAACATCTGCGCGGTGCGGCGGATCGTGCGCGAATCGTCGATCACCATCACCTTCAGGGGTTGTTCCATCTGTTGGGCTACCATTTGCCGAAATCCTGGGGCCGTTGTGGGAGCGGCCTTGCCGGGGCGCCGGACCGGTCGGAAAGGGCTGCGCAGCAGCCCCCATGGGCCTGTCATTCAGCACTATGACTGGCATTTTTAGCACACTCCGGGTGGCCGTTCCATCTGCGGCGCCCCTTGACCGGCGGCGTTCACGGCGCCACCCTGAGCCACTTTTCTTTCGATCCATCGCGGCCACGCGCCGCCAAGAGGAACCACCCCATGAGCGTTCGCCTCGGCATTGTCATGGACCCCATCGCGTCCATCTCCTACAAGAAGGACAGCTCGCTGGCCATGCTGCTGGCCGCCCAGGCACGCGGCTGGAGCCTGTTCTACATGGAACAGCGCGATATGTACCTGGGCGCCGGCCAGGCGCGTGCGCAGATGCGCCCGCTGAAAGTGTTCGCCGACCCGGCCCGCTGGTTCGAGCTGGGCGAGGAGCAGGACAGCGCGCTGGCCGAGCTGGACGTGATCCTGATGCGCAAGGACCCGCCCTTCGACATGGAGTTCGTCTACAGCACCTACCTGCTGGAGCAGGCCGAGCGCGAAGGCGTGCTGGTGGTCAACCGCCCGCAGAGCCTGCGCGACTGCAACGAAAAACTGTTCGCCACCCAGTTCCCGCAGTGCATGGCGCCGACCCTGGTCAGCCGCCGTGTCGACATCCTGCGCGAGTTCGCCAACAGCCGTGGTGACGTGATCCTCAAGCCGCTGGACGGCATGGGCGGCGCCTCGGTGTTCCGCCACCGCAAGGACGACCCGAACCTGTCGGTGATCCTGGAAACCCTGACCCAGCACGGCAACCAGCAGATCATGGCGCAGGAATACCTGCCGCAGATCGTCGACGGCGACAAGCGCATCCTGATGATCGACGGCGAGCCGGTGGACTACTGCCTGGCGCGTATCCCGGCCAGCGGCGAAACCCGTGGCAACCTGGCCGCCGGTGGCCGTGGCGAAGCACGCCCGCTGACCGACCGCGACCGCTGGATCGCCGCCCAGGTCGGCCCGACCCTGCGCGAGAAGGGCCTGATGTTCGTGGGCCTGGACGTGATCGGCGACTACCTCACCGAAATCAACGTCACCAGCCCCACCTGCATCCGCGAGATCGATGCCGCCTACAACACCGATATCGGCGGGCAATTGATGGATGCCATTGATCGCCAGCTGAAGGCACGCTGACCGCCGACGCACGGCAACAACCCAGAGTGGGGTATGATGCGGGTCCTTTTGGCCTGGCCTGCTACCCCGCCCTGCGGTTGCTGGAAACCTGATGACGCTGCCCGCTGACATCCCCGCCGACCTGCTGCCCCCCCGTGTTCGCCCGGTGGACCGGCTCGGCTTTACCCTGTTCCTGGCTGCCCTGGTGCACCTGGCGCTGATCCTCGGCGTCGGCTTCAGCGTGGTCAAGCCTGCCGAAATCCGCCACACCATGGACATCACCCTGGCCACCTTCAAGAGCGAGAAACCGCCGGAGAAGGCCGATTTCCAGGCCCAGGACAACCAGCAGGGCAGCGGCACCCTGGACAAGAAAGCGGTGCCCAAGACCACCGAACTGGCCCCGTTCCAGGACAGCAAGATCAACAAGATCACCCCGCCACCCGCCGCGAAGCCCGAGGTGGTACCGCCCCCTGTACCGCAGAAGTCGGCGGTAGTGACCACGGCGCCCAAGCCACAGAAGGTCGAGCCCAAGCCCAGGGAAAGCAAGCCGCAGCCCAAGCCGGCAGCCCCGGCACCGGACTTCGACAGCTCGCAGTTGTCCAGCCAGATCGCCAGCCTGGAGGCGGAGCTGTCCAACGAACAGCAGATGTACGCCAAGCGCCCGCGCATCCATCGGCTCAATGCCGCCTCGACCATGCGCGACAAGGGGGCCTGGTACAAGGAAGAGTGGCGCAAGAAGGTCGAGCGGGTGGGCAACCTGAACTACCCCGACGAAGCGCGCCGGCAACAGATCTACGGCAACCTGCGCATGATGGTGTCGATCAACCGCGATGGCTCGCTGTACGAGGTGCTGGTGCTGGAGTCGTCCGGGCAACCGGTGCTGGACCAGGCGGCGCAGCGCATCGTGCGGCTGGCGGCGCCGTTTGCGCCGTTTACCGGGGACCTGGCCGAGTTTGACCGGCTGGAGATCATCCGCACCTGGCGCTTTGCCCGTGGGGACCGTTTGTCCAGTAACTGACCTGCGGCATTACGCGGTCCCTGTGGGAGCGGGTTTACCCGCGAAAGCGTCCGACTAAGCGACATCATTGCCTGATCTGGCGCATTCGCGGGTAAACCCGCTCCCACAGGGAACGCGCAAGCCTCGTTACGCACCTTGTCAGCCTCGCCACCTGGCGCCACACTATCCCCCATGAAAACCCTCACGCCGAGCTACCTCAAGCATCAGTTCCTGATCGCCATGCCGCACATGGCCGATCCGAACTTCGCCCAGACCCTCACGTACATCGTCGAGCACAACGCCCATGGCGCCATGGGCCTGGTGGTCAACCGGCCGCAGGAGCTGAACCTGGCCGACATCCTCGAGCAGCTGCGCCCAGACGAAATGCCACCGGCCAGCACCTTGCAGGTGCCGATCTACCAAGGTGGCCCGGTACAGACCGACCGTGGCTTCGTGCTGCACAGCAGCGAATGCAGTTTCCAGGCCACCGTGGCGCTGGAGGGGCTGTCGCTGACCACCTCGCAGGATATATTGCTTGCCATCGCCGCCGGGGTAGGCCCGAAACAGAGCCTGATCACCCTGGGCTATGCCGGCTGGGAAGCGGGCCAACTGGAAGCGGAGCTTGCCGACAACGCCTGGCTCAACTGCCCGTTCGACCCGGAAATCATCTTCGGCCTGACCAGCGACCTGCGCCTGGAGGCCGCCGCGGCCAGCCTGGGGATCAACCTGAACCTGCTGACCAGCCAGGCGGGCCACGCCTGATGGCCGAACTGCACCCTGAACTGCGTCTGCTGCTGGGCTTCGACTACGGCAGCAAACAGATCGGCGTGGCCGTCGGCCAGGTGGTCACCGGCCAGGCCCGCGAGCTTTGCACCCTGAAGGCACAGAACGGCGTGCCGGACTGGGCCCAGGTGGAAAAGCTGATTGCCGAATGGAAGCCCGACGCCATCGTCGTCGGCCTGCCGCTGAACATGGACGGCACCCCCAGCGAAATGAGCGCCCGCGCAGAAAAGTTCGCCCGCCGCCTGAACGGCCGCTTCAACCTGCCCGTGCACACCCACGACGAACGCCTGACCACCTTCGAGGCCAAGGGCGAGCGCATGGCCCGTGGCGGCCAGCGCGGCAGCTACCGCGACAACCCGGTCGATGCCATCGCCGCCGCCCTGTTGCTGCAAGGCTGGCTGGAGGCCAATACCTGATCATCTTTGCCGCCGGGCCCGCCCGGCGCACCCTTCCGAGGAGCCTGCAATGAGCCTACCCGATCCAGCCGAACTGATTCGGCAGATGGCCGTCGACCTTCGCGCCCACCTGGCCCGCCGGGCAATTACCGAACCACGCTACATCGGCATCCGCACCGGCGGCGTCTGGGTTGCCCAGGCCCTGCAGGAAGCCATGGGCGACACCAGCCCCATGGGCACTCTGGACGTGTCGTTCTATCGCGACGACTTCAGCCAGAACGGCCTGCACCCGCAAGTGCGCCCGTCCGAGCTGCCGTTCGAGGTCGAGGGCCAGCACCTGGTGCTGGTGGATGACGTGCTGATGAGCGGCCGCACGGTGCGCGCCGCGCTCAACGAACTGTTCGATTATGGCCGCCCGGCCAGCGTCACCCTGGTCTGCCTGCTGGACCTGGATGCCGGCGAACTGCCAATCCGCCCGAATGTACTCGGCGCCACCCTGTCGCTGGCCGCCCATGAACGGGTAAAATTGACCGGACCCGCACCGCTCGCTCTCGAGCGCCAGGACCTCGCCTCCGCTTCCGCCCTTTAAGAGTCCCCCGCGATGACGCCAATCGACGCCAAGCGCCCGCTGCAGCTCAATGATCAGGGCCAGCTGCGCCACTTCCTCTCGCTCGACGGTTTGCCCCGCGAACTGCTCACCGAGATCCTCGACACCGCCGACTCCTTCCTGGAAGTCGGTGCCCGGGCCGTGAAGAAAGTCCCGTTGCTGCGCGGCAAGACCGTGTGCAACGTGTTCTTCGAGAACTCCACCCGTACCCGTACCACCTTCGAACTGGCGGCCCAGCGCCTGTCGGCCGACGTGATCAGCCTGAACGTGTCGACCTCCTCGACCAGCAAGGGCGAGACCCTGTTCGACACCCTGCGCAACCTCGAAGCCATGGCCGCCGACATGTTCGTGGTGCGCCACTCCGATTCCGGGGCCGCGCACTTCATCGCCGAGCACGTGTGCCCGGAAGTTGCCGTGATCAACGGCGGTGACGGCCGCCATGCGCACCCGACCCAGGGCATGCTCGACATGCTCACCATCCGCCGCCACAAGGGCAGCTTCGAGAACCTGTCGGTGGCCATCGTCGGCGACATCCTGCACTCGCGCGTGGCCCGCTCCGACATGCTGGCGCTGAAAGCGCTGGGCTGCCCGGACATCCGCGTGATCGGCCCGAAAACCCTGATCCCGATCGGTATCGAGCAGTACGGCGTGAAGGTGTACACCGACCTCGCCGAAGGCCTGAAGGACGTCGACGTGGTGATCATGCTGCGCCTGCAGCGTGAGCGCATGGCCGGTGGCCTGCTGCCCAGCGAAGGCGAGTTCTACCGCCTGTTCGGCCTGACCACCGCGCGCCTGGCCGGGGCCAAGCCCGACGCCATCGTCATGCACCCGGGCCCGATCAACCGCGGCGTGGAAATCGAGTCGGCGGTGGCCGACGGCAAGCACTCGGTGATCCTCAACCAGGTCACCTACGGCATCGCCGTGCGCATGGCCGTGCTGTCCATGGCCATGAGCGGGCAGAACGCGCAACGTCAATTCGACCAGGAGAACGCCCAGTGACCATCAGTATTCTCGGCGCCCGGGTCATCGACCCCAACAGCGGCCTGGACCAGGTCACCGACCTGCACCTGGACGGCGGCCGCATTGCCGCCATCGGTGCCGCCCCGGCCGGCTTCAGCGCCAGCCGCACGATCCAGGCTGATGGCCTGGTCGCCGCCCCCGGCCTGGTCGACCTCGGCGTGTCCCTGCGCGAGCCGGGCTACAGCCGCAAAGGCAACATCGCCAGTGAAACCCGCGCCGCCGTCGCCGGCGGTGTCACCAGCCTGTGCTGCCCGCCGCAGACCAAGCCGGTGCTGGACACCTCGGCCGTGGCCGAGCTTATCCTTGACCGCGCCCGCGAGGCTGCCAACAGCAAGGTCTACCCGATCGGCGCCCTGACCAAGGGCCTGGAAGGCGAGCAACTGGCCGAGCTGGTGGCCCTGCGCGACACCGGCTGCGTGGCCTTCGGCAATGGCCTGAAGGAGATCCCCAACAACCGTACCCTGGCCCGCGCCCTGGAATACGCCGCCACCTTCGACCTGACCGTGGTGTTCCACTCCCAGGACCGCGACCTGGCCCAGGGCGGCCTGGCCCACGAAGGCGCCATGGCCAGCTTCCTCGGCCTGCCGGGCATTCCGGAAACCGCCGAGACCGTGGCCCTGGCGCGCAACCTGCTGCTGGTGGAACAGACCGGCGTGCGTGCGCACTTCACCCAGATCACCAGCGCCCGCGGCGCGCGCCTGATCGCCCAAGCCCAGGCCCTGGGCCTGCCGGTGACCGCCGATGTGGCGCTGTACCAGCTGATTCTCACCGACGAATCGCTGCGCGAGTTCTCCAGCCTGTACCACGTGCAGCCGCCGCTGCGCACCGCCGCTGACCGAGACGGCCTGCGCGAGGCGGTGAAGTCGGGGGTGATCCAGGCGATTTCCAGCCACCACCAGCCGCACGAGCGCGACGCCAAGCTGGCCCCGTTCGGCGCCACCGAGCCGGGCATCAGCAGCGTCGAGCTGCTGCTGCCGCTGGCCATGACCCTGGTGCAGGACGGCCTGCTCGACCTGCCAACCTTGCTGGCCCGCCTGAGCAGCGGCCCGGCGGCGGCCCTGCGCCTGCCGGCCGGCGAGCTGAAAGTGGGTGGCGCGGCCGACCTGGTGCTGTTCGACCCGCAAGCCTCGACCGTGGCCGGCGAGCAGTGGTTCTCGCGCGGCGAGAACTGCCCGTTCATCGGCCACTGCCTGCCGGGTGCGGTGCGTTATACCTTGGTCGATGGGCATGTCTGCCACGAGGCCTGACAAAGCGCACACTCGCTTTGTGTAGGAGCGGTCTTGTGTCGCGATCGGGCCGCAAAGCGGCCCCAGCTAATCTTGCATGATGCCGAGATCCTGGGGCTGCCTTGCAGCCCTTTCGCGACACAAGGCCGCTCCTACATCGACCGAGTACGGTTAAGAGACCGAGCCGACCATTCATCCCCCACGGTTGAAATCCTTCCCCCCACCCCCATATGAGTCTGCATCAGGCACTTTCGCCCCGCTGCGTGGAGACTCTCCCCTTGACCACCATCGTTTCTGTCCGCCGTAACGGCAAAGTCGTCATGGGCGGCGACGGCCAGGTATCCCTCGGCAACACCGTGATGAAAGGCAACGCCAAGAAGGTGCGCCGCCTGTACCACGGCCAGGTCATCGCGGGCTTCGCCGGCGCCACCGCCGATGCGTTCACCCTGTTCGAGCGCTTTGAAGGCCAGCTCGAGAAACATCAGGGCCACCTGGTCCGCGCTGCCGTGGAGCTGGCCAAGGAATGGCGTACCGATCGTTCCCTGAGCCGCCTGGAGGCCATGCTGGCCGTGGCCAACAAGGACGCCTCCCTGATCATCACCGGCAACGGCGACGTGGTCGAACCCGAAGACGGCCTGATCGCCATGGGTTCCGGCGGCGCCTACGCCCAGGCCGCAGCCCGCGCCCTGCTGAACAAGACCGACCTCTCGGCCCGTGAAATCGCCGAGACCGCCCTGAACATCGCCGGCGACATCTGCGTGTTCACCAACCACAACCTGACCATCGAGGAGCAGGACCTGGCCGACTGATCAGCTGTTCTGGCGCCTCATCCCGGTGATGGGGTTTTTCCACGCTGATTCATTCCGCCCGAGGACCATTTTCATCATGTCCATGACCCCCCGCGAGATCGTCCACGAACTCAACCGCCACATCATCGGCCAGGACGACGCCAAGCGCGCCGTGGCCATCGCCCTGCGCAACCGCTGGCGGCGCATGCAGCTCCCCGCCGAGCTGCGCGCCGAAGTGACCCCGAAGAACATCCTGATGATCGGCCCTACCGGCGTCGGCAAGACCGAAATCGCCCGCCGCCTGGCCAAGCTGGCCAACGCGCCGTTCCTCAAGGTCGAAGCCACCAAGTTCACCGAAGTGGGCTACGTGGGCCGCGACGTCGAGTCGATCATCCGCGACCTGGCCGATGCCGCGCTGAAGATGCTGCGTGAGCAAGAGATCATCCGCGTGCGCCACCGCGCCGAAGACGCCGCCGAAGACCGCATCCTCGACGCCCTGCTGCCGCAGGCGCGGGTCAGCAGCTTCGCCGAGGAAGCCGCGCAGACCAGCACCGACTCCAACACCCGCCAGCTGTTCCGCAAGCGCCTGCGCGAAGGCCAGCTGGACGACAAGGAAATCGAGATCGAAGTGGCCGATGCCGTGGGCGTCGAAATTGCCGCGCCGCCCGGCATGGAAGAAATGACCAACCAGCTGCAGAGCCTGTTCGCCAACATGGGCAAAGGCAAGCGCAAGGCGCGCAAGCTGAAGGTTAAAGAGGCGCTGAAGATGGTTCGCGATGAAGAAGCGAGCCGCCTGGTCAACGAGGAAGAACTCAAGGCCAAGGCCCTCGAAGCTGTCGAGCAGCACGGCATCGTGTTCATCGACGAAATCGACAAGGTTGCCAAGCGAGGCAACGTTGGCGGCGCCGACGTGTCCCGTGAAGGCGTGCAGCGCGACCTGCTGCCGCTGATCGAAGGCTGCACCGTCAACACCAAGCTGGGCATGGTCAAGACCGACCACATCCTGTTCATTGCCTCGGGTGCGTTCCACCTGAGCAAGCCGAGCGACCTGGTGCCCGAACTGCAAGGCCGCCTGCCGATCCGTGTGGAGCTCAAGGCCCTGACCCCGGAAGACTTCGAGCGCATCCTGCAGGAGCCGCACGCGTCGCTGACCGAACAGTATCAGGCCCTGCTCAAGACCGAAGGCCTGAACATCGAGTTCCTCGCCGACGGTATCAAGCGCCTGGCCGAGATTGCCTACCAGGTCAACGAGAAGACCGAGAACATCGGTGCCCGCCGCCTGCACACCCTGCTCGAGCGTTTGCTCGAAGAGGTGTCGTTCAGCGCTGGCGACCTGGCCAGCACCCATGACGAAGCGCCGATCCAGATCGACGCGGCGTATGTGAACAGCCACCTGGGTGAGCTGGCGCAGAACGAAGACCTGTCGCGTTACATCCTGTAAAACCGGCGTCGACTGCTTCGCGGGCACGCCCGCTCCCACAGGATCACCACAGACCCAAAGCATGTGGTGATCCTATGGGAGCGGGCGCGCCCGCGAAGAGGCCCTTGAATCCCTCCATCATAAGCTGGAAGCTTGCTTCATCAGCTCCCGAGAGATTCCGCCCATGGCCCGCCTGCCCACCGCCATCAACCTGCACAAAGCCTCGAAAACCCTCAGCCTCACCTACGCCCCCGGCGAGGTCTACCACCTGCCCGCCGAATTCCTGCGCGTGCACTCCCCCTCCGCCGAGGTCCAGGGCCACGGTAACCCCATCCTCCAGTTCGGCAAGATCAACGTCGGCCTCAGCGGCCTGGAACCTGCCGGCCAATACGCACTGAAACTGACCTTCGACGACGGCCATGACAGCGGCCTGTTCACCTGGGAATATCTCGAGCAGCTGTGCCTGCGCCAGGAACAGCTGTGGGCCGAGTACCTCGACGAACTGCACAAGGCCGGGAAATCCCGCGACCCTGCCGAGTCGGTGGTCAAACTCATGCTCTAGCGCAAGGCCTGCAGGATTTAGAGCGCATTTTCTAAAATCATCTGTTTGAATGACTTACAGACAGCCCAGTGACGGGCTGTCTTGCGCATTACATGAAAGTCGGGTAACCAATGGGGGGTGGCAAGTTCCCTGCATCAAATTGCAGGTAGTCAGAACCCTCGCAGCACCGCTGTTCCTTATCACTGGTCACCCGAGTAGCAGTACCGGGCTCAGAACTGTGCACCCGCCACAGCAACCGGTACTCGTCTCAGGACAACGGAGCGTCGTAGATGAGTAACAAGAGCAACGATGAGCTGCAGCGGCAGGCCTCGGAAAACACCCTGGGGCTGAACCCGGTCATCGGTATCCGCCGCAAAGACCTGTTGAGCTCGGCACGCACCGTGCTGCGCCAGGCCGTGCGCCAACCGCTGCACAGCGCCAAACATGTGGCCCACTTTGGCTTGGAGCTGAAGAACGTGCTGCTGGGCAAGTCCAGCCTTGCCCCGGAAAGCGACGACCGCCGCTTCAATGACCCGGCATGGAGCAACAACCCACTTTACCGCCGCTACCTGCAAACCTATCTGGCCTGGCGCAAGGAGCTGCAGGACTGGATCGGCAACAGCGACCTGTCGCCCCAGGACATCAGCCGCGGCCAGTTCGTCATCAACCTGATGACCGAAGCCATGGCTCCGACCAACACCCTGTCCAACCCGGCAGCGGTCAAACGCTTTTTCGAAACCGGCGGCAAGAGCCTGCTCGATGGCCTGTCCAACCTGGCCAAGGACCTGGTCAACAACGGTGGAATGCCCAGCCAGGTGAACATGGACGCCTTCGAGGTGGGCAAGAACCTGGGCACCAGTGAAGGCGCCGTGGTGTACCGCAACGATGTGCTGGAACTGATCCAGTACAGCCCCATCACCGAGCAGGTGCATGCCCGCCCGCTGCTGGTGGTGCCGCCGCAGATCAACAAGTTCTACGTATTCGACCTGAGCCCGGAAAAGAGCCTGGCGCGCTACTGCCTGCGCTCGCAGCAGCAGACCTTCATCATCAGCTGGCGCAACCCGACCAAAGCCCAGCGCGAATGGGGCCTGTCCACCTACATCGACGCGCTCAAGGAGGCGGTCGACGCGGTGCTGGCGATTACCGGCAGCAAGGACCTGAACATGCTCGGTGCCTGCTCCGGCGGCATCACCTGCACGGCATTGGTCGGCCACTATGCCGCCCTCGGCGAAAACAAGGTCAATGCCCTGACCCTGCTGGTCAGCGTGCTGGACACCACCATGGACAACCAGGTCGCCCTGTTCGTCGACGAGCAGACTTTGGAGGCCGCCAAGCGCCACTCCTACCAGGCCGGCGTGCTCGAAGGCAGCGAGATGGCCAAGGTGTTCGCCTGGATGCGCCCCAACGACCTGATCTGGAACTACTGGGTCAACAACTACCTGCTCGGCAACGAGCCGCCGGTGTTCGACATCCTGTTCTGGAACAACGACACCACGCGCCTGCCGGCCGCCTTCCACGGCGACCTGATCGAAATGTTCAAGAGCAACCCGCTGACCCGCCCGGATGCCCTGGAAGTGTGCGGCACCCCGATCGACCTGAAACAGGTCAAATGCGACATCTACAGCCTTGCCGGCACCAACGACCACATCACCCCGTGGCAGTCGTGCTACCGCTCGGCGCACCTGTTCGGCGGCAAGATAGAGTTCGTGCTGTCCAACAGCGGCCACATCCAGAGCATCCTCAACCCGCCAGGCAACCCCAAGGCGCGCTTCATGACCGGTGCCGATCGCCCGGGTGACCCGGTGGCCTGGCAGGAAAACGCCACCAAGCATGCCGACTCCTGGTGGCTGCACTGGCAAAGCTGGCTGGGCGAGCGTGCCGGCGAGCTGAAAAAGGCGCCAACCCGCCTGGGCAACCGTGCCTATGCCGCTGGCGAGGCATCCCCGGGCACCTACGTTCACGAGCGTTGAGCTGCAGCGCCGTGGCCCCCTGCGGGGCGCCACGGTGTTCATTTCACCCCATGAGTCACGCGCATGCCGCAACCCTACATCTTCAGGACCGTCGAGCTGGACAACCAGTCCATCCGCACCGCCGTCCGCCCGGGCAAGCCGCACCTGACGCCGTTGCTGATCTTCAACGGCATCGGTGCCAACCTGGAGCTGGTGTTTCCGTTCATCGAAGCACTGGACCCGGACCTGGAAGTCATTGCCTTTGACGTACCCGGGGTCGGCGGCTCGTCCACGCCACGCCACCCGTACCGCTTCCCCGGGTTGGCCAAGCTGACGGCACGCATGCTCGACTACCTCGACTACGGCCAGGTCAATGTCATCGGTGTGTCCTGGGGCGGCGCCCTGGCCCAGCAGTTCGCCCACGATTACCCCGAACGCTGCAAGAAACTGGTGCTGGCCGCCACCGCAGCCGGTGCGGTGATGGTGCCAGGCAAGCCCAAGGTGTTGTGGATGATGGCCAGCCCACGGCGTTACGTGCAGCCGTCGCATGTCATCCGCATTGCGCCGACGATCTATGGCGGCGGCTTCCGGCGTGACCCCGAACTGGCCATGCAGCACGCCGCCAAGGTGCGCTCCGGCGGCAAGATGGGCTACTACTGGCAGCTGTTCGCCGGGCTCGGCTGGACCAGCATCCACTGGCTGCACAAGATCCAGCAACCGACCCTGGTGCTGGCCGGCGACGACGACCCGCTGATCCCGCTGATCAACATGCGCCTGCTGGCCTGGCGGATTCCCAATGCCCAGCTACACATTATCGACGACGGTCATTTGTTCCTGATCACCCGGGCCGAGGCCGTCGCCCCGATCATCATGAAGTTCCTTCAGCAAGAACGACAGCGCGCCGTCATGCACCCTCGCCCGGCTTCGGGTGTGTGAAGGCGATTTGGGGCCCTGTGGGAGCGGGTTCACCCGCGAAGAATCCAACTCGGTGTATGGCACCGGCTTCGCCGGTGTTCGCGGGTGAACCCGCTCCCACAGAGACCCTGCTAGATCAGTGAATATGTTTAGTCATGAGGCACCAGGTCAGGACGAGGGAGTGTTGCCATGAAAGACAAACCGGCCAAAGGAACGCCAACGCTTCCCGCCACCAGCATGAACGTGCAGAACGCCATCCTCGGCCTGCGCGGTCGTGACCTGATTTCCACGTTGCGCAATGTCAGCCGCCAAAGCCTGCGTCACCCGCTGCACACCGCACATCACCTGTTGGCCCTGGGTGGCCAGCTGGGCCGGGTGATACTGGGTGACGCACCGCTTCAGCCGAACCCGCGCGATACGCGCTTCAATGACCCGACATGGAGCCAGAACCCGTTCTACCGTCGCGGTCTGCAGGCCTACCTGGCCTGGCAGAAGCAGACCCGCCTGTGGATCGAGGAAAGCCACCTGGACGACGATGACCGGGCCCGTGCGCACTTCCTGTTCAACCTGATCAACGATGCCCTGGCGCCGAGCAACTCGCTGCTCAACCCGTTGGCGGTCAAGGAACTGTTCAACAGCGGTGGCCAGAGCCTGCTGCGCGGCGTGGCCCACCTGCTCGATGACCTGCGCCACAACGACGGCCTGCCACGCCAGGTCGACGAGCGCGCCTTCGAAGTGGGCGGCAACCTGGCCGCGACCGCTGGCGCCGTGGTGTTTCGCAACGAGCTGCTGGAGCTGATCCAGTACAAGCCGATGAGCGAAAAGCAGCACGCCCGGCCACTGCTGGTGGTGCCGCCACAGATCAACAAGTTCTACATCTTCGACCTCAGCTCGACCAACAGCTTCGTCCAGTACATGCTCAAGAATGGCCTGCAGGTGTTCATGATCAGCTGGCGCAACCCCGACCCGCGCCACCGCGAATGGGGCCTGTCCAGCTACGTTCAGGCCCTGGAAGAAGCGCTCAACGCTTGCCGCAGCATCAGCGGCAACCGCGACCCCAACCTGATGGGCGCCTGCGCCGGCGGCCTGACCATGGCCGCACTGCAGGGCCACCTGCAAGCCAAGCACCAGCTGCGCCGGGTGCGCAGCGCCACCTACCTGGTCAGCCTGCTGGACAGCAAGTTCGAAAGCCCCGCCAGCCTGTTCGCCGACGAGCAGACCATCGAGGCCGCCAAGCGCCGCTCCTACCAGCGCGGTGTGCTGGATGGCGCCGAGGTGGCGCGGATCTTCGCCTGGATGCGGCCCAACGACCTGATCTGGAACTACTGGGTCAACAACTACCTGCTCGGCAAGACACCACCAGCCTTCGACATCCTGTACTGGAACGCCGACAGCACGCGCCTGCCCGCCGCGCTGCATGGCGACCTGCTGGACTTCTTCAAGCTCAACCCGCTGACCCACCCCGCCGGCCTGGAGGTATGCGGCACACCCATCGACCTGCAGAAGGTCGAGCTGGACAGTTTCACCGTGGCCGGCAGCAACGACCACATCACCCCGTGGGATGCGGTGTACCGCTCGGCCTTGCTGCTGGGTGGCGACCGACGCTTCGTGCTGGCCAACAGCGGGCACATCCAGAGCATCATCAACCCGCCCGGCAACCCCAAGGCCTACTACCTGGCCAACCCCAAGCTGTCCAGCGACCCCCGCGCCTGGTTCCACGATGCCAAGCGCAGCGAAGGCAGCTGGTGGCCGTTGTGGCTGGAGTGGATCACCCCGCGCTCCGGCCCGCTCAAGGCACCGCGCAGCGAACTGGGCAATGCCACCTACCCACCGCTGGGCCCCGCGCCGGGCACCTACGTGCTGACCCGATGAGCATGCCGACTGGATGAAGACTCGCGACCGTATCCTCGAATGTGCCCTGCAGCTGTTCAACCAGCAGGGCGAGCCGAACGTATCCACCCTGGAAATTGCCAACGAACTGGGCATCAGCCCTGGCAACCTCTACTACCACTTCCACGGCAAGGAGCCGTTGGTGCTGGGGCTGTTCGAGCGCTTTGAAGAAGCGCTGATGCCCTTGCTCGACCCGCCGCTGGAGGTACGCCTTGACGCCGAAGATTACTGGCTGTTCCTGCACCTGATCGTCGAACGCATGGCGCAGTACCGCTTCCTGTTCCAGGACCTGTCGAACCTGACCGGACGCCTGCCCAAACTGGCCCGCGGCATGCGCAACCTGATCAACGCGCTCAAGCGCACGCTGGCGGCGTTGCTGGCCAGCCTCAAGGGCCAAGGGTTGGTAGAGAGCGAGACCCAGGCGCTGGGGCAACTGGTGGAGCAGATCACCCTGACACTGATGTTCTCGCTGGATTATCAGCGGGTACTGGGGCGCGAGGGGGATGTGGGGATTGTGGTGTACCAGGTGATGATGCTGGTGGCGCCGCATCTGCAGGCCCAGGCGCGGGGGGCAGCGGAGCAGTTGGCGGTGCGGTATCTGGAGGGGTAAGCCTGACTGGGATGTAATGCAGCAGCCGACGCATTCGCGGGTGAACCCGCTCCCACAAGTACCTTGCAGAGCTTACAAGCGGCGCAGTACCTGTGGGAGCGGGTTTACCCGCGAAGAAGGCGACGCGGTATCAGATCAGGGTACCGGTGCCTGTCTGTGCCGAAGGCGGGTTGCTGGCCGGAGCCGCAGTGGGCGCCGGAGCTGCGCTAGCGGCCGGAGCGGCGCTGGCCGCTGGAGCTGCCGGCTTGGCGGCTGCCGGCTTGGCCGGTGCTTTCTTCACAGCAGGCTTCTTCGCCACAGCCGGCTTGGCCGCTGCCGGCTTGGTCGCTGCCGGTTTCGCCGCAGGCTTGGCCGCCGCAGTCTTCGCAGCAGGTTTAGCCGCTGCGGCCTTGGCTGCCGGCTTGGCTGCCGCGGTTTTTGCCGCAGGCTTGGCCGCTGCCGTCTTGGCCAGTGGCTTGGCCGCCGCCTTGCTCGCAGCCGGTTTGGCTGCAGTGCGCGACGAAATCGGGGTAACCGAAGCGCCGGTGAGTTTCTCGATCTGCTTGGTCAGGCTGTCCACCTGCTGGTGCAGGGCCTTGATCTCGTTGCGGCTCGGCACGCCAAGGCGCGAGATGGCACTGTTCAGGCGCTTGTCGAAGGCCTCTTCGAGTTCGCTCCACTTGCCCAGCGCACGGTCCTTCACGCCCGACACACGCGAAGTGGTCGACGACTTGGCAGTTTCAGCAACATCTTCTGCGGTCTTCTTCGCCTGCTTCTCGGCCTTCTCGCCATCCTTCACCAGCGAGTCGAACAGCTTCGGGCCGTCCTGGTCGATCTTCGAATAGATACCAAGCCCCGCCAGCCAGATCTTGCGGGAGTACTTCTCGATCCCGCCGACCCAGGAGCTGCCTTCTTTCTCGGAATTCTTCTTGCCAGCCATCCTGCTCTCCTTATGGTTTGTGCGCGACGCGCTCGAGCAGCTCGTGAAGCTGTTCAAGCTTGATGGACAACGCCTCAACGTCATGTTTAGACGGAATGCCAAGGCGATTCAAGGCGCGACCTACCCGCGCGTCGAAAGCTTTTTCGATCTTGTCCAGTTGAACTTCGACCTTGCCGCGTACGCGACTGACTTCCTGGGTCGCTTCGTCGATCTGGTTGTTGGCAGCATCGAGCTCCTTGTCGATGCGCTTCTTGCCACGCTTCTCGACGCCTTCGCCGGCCTTGACCAGCTCATTGAAGTAGTCGGAGCCTTCCTGGCCCACACGCGCATAGGCGCCGATGCCCGCCAGCCAGATCTTGCGCGCGTAGCCGCGCACCTCGCCCAGCGTACCCGGGGCGTCGTCCTTTTTCTTCACAGTCACTTTGGCCATGCTCTGTACCTCATGCTCATGAGTGGAGGAGGAACCGCCCATGGAGGTTGGGCTTGAGCACAAGGTAGAGAGGGAAATTAGAATCTTCACCCTAAGGTGAACGAGCATGGCCCCGGGAAGGGGTGTCAGGCCAGGGCTTTGTCCAGCGCCCGCTCGATCTCGCCCTTGATGGTGCCGCTCATCATCGACAGCATCATGCCCAGCTTCAATTCGACGCGGATGCGGTCATCGAAGATGTGCACGCTGCCGTTGGCACCGCTGCGCGCCACGTCGACCCGGTCACCGTTCCAGGTGGCCTTGAGGTCGTACTCGCGGGTCAGTTTGTCGACCAGCGCTTCAGCCTTGGCACGGGCGGCATCACGGCCGAGGGAATGTTTGCGTTCGACGCTGATCTGGGTCATGCGGGTGTTCCTGAAGATGAAGACATAATGGGCATTATGCCCGCCCCTGCCCACTGGCACACCCCGCCAAGACAAATCCGCCCGTTCGCCCTAGAATGGCGGTAATTTTTTCCGGTGAAGCGATATGAACGACCAGCGCAAAGGCGACCACGCCGAACCCACCACCCATTTCGGTTACCAGGACGTCCCTGAAAGCCAGAAGGCGAAGAAAGTCGCCGAGGTGTTCCACTCGGTAGCGGCCAAGTACGACCTGATGAACGACGTGCTTTCCGGCGGCATGCACCGCCTGTGGAAGCGCTTCACCATCGAGCTGTCGGGCGTACGCGCCGGCAACCGTGTACTGGACATCGCCGGCGGTACCGGCGACCTGGCCGCCAAGTTCTCGCGGCTGGTCGGCCCGACCGGCCAGGTAGTGCTGGCCGACATCAATGAGTCGATGCTCAAGGTCGGCCGTGACCGCCTGCTCGACCGTGGCGTGGCCGGCAACATCGAGTTCGTCCAGGCCGACGCCGAGAAGCTGCCATTCCCGGACAACCACTTCGACTGCGTGACCATCGCCTTCGGCCTGCGCAACGTCACCCACAAGGACGAAGCCATCCGCTCGATGCTGCGCGTGCTCAAGCCGGGCGGTCGCCTGCTGGTGCTGGAGTTCTCCAAGCCGACCAACAAGCTGATGTCCAAGGCCTACGACGCCTACTCGTTCGCCTTCATGCCGCTGGCCGGCAAGCTGATCACCAACGACTCGGAGAGCTACCGTTACCTCGCCGAGTCGATCCGCATGCACCCCGATCAGGAAACCCTTAAGGCCATGATGGTCGAGGCCGGTTTCGACCGCGTCACCTACCACAACATGACCAGCGGCATCGTTGCCGTGCACCGGGGGATCAAGCCCTGATGCTGCTGGCCGGGCTGCTCGCCAGCGCCGAACATGGCCTGAACCGCGTCCTGCGCATGGACAGCACGGCCCTGCCGCGGCTGGCCGCGCTGGAGGGCAAGGTCATCGAGATCGACTGCCGCCAGCCGGCCTTGCAGGTGTTCATCCTGCCCGATGAAGAGGGCCTGATGCTCGCCGCCCACTGGCAAGGCGAGGTCGACTGCAGCCTGCGCGCCCCGGCCGGCAGCCTGGCGCAGCTGGCCCTGGCCAGGGACAAGACCGCCGTGCTGCACAGCCCGCAAGTCGAACTGCATGGCGACAGCGCCGTGCTGCTCGACCTGTTCGGTGTGCTGCAGGACCTGGAGCTGGACTGGGAGCACGAGCTGCAACGCTGGCTCGGCCCGGTCGCCACGGCGCTGCTGGCGGGCCACATCCGCCTGCGTGCACGCTGGACCCGCCAGGGCCTGGCGCGCTTCAGCCAGAACCTTTCCGAGTACCTGGCCGAAGAGTCCCGTACCCTGGTCGGCAAGCGCGAAGCCGAAGCCGCCTTCAGCGAGCTCGATGCCCTGAAGCTCGATACAGAACGCCTCGAGGCGCGCCTCAAGCGCCTTTCCCGAACCCTTGATACCAGCGATAACGCATGAAGCTGCTCGCCGTCCGCCGTCTTTTTCGCATCCAGCGTGTGGTGATCCGCTACCGTCTCGATGACCTGCTGTTCGACCTGCCGCTGCCCTGGTGGTTGATGAGCCTGCGCCTGCTGATGCCGTGGCGCTGGCTGCCGCGCAAGCCGTCCGAGCTCAGCCGTGGCGCGCGCCTGCGCCTGGCCCTGCAGGACCTGGGGCCGATCTTCATCAAGTTCGGCCAGTTGTTGTCCACCCGCCGCGACCTGCTGCCCAACGACATTGCCGATGAGCTGATGCTGTTGCAGGACCGCGTGCCGCCGTTCGACCCCAAGCAGGCCGTGGCACTGATCGAGGCGCAGCTGGGCGCCCCGGTAACGCAACTGTTCAGCCGCTTCGACGTCGAGCCACTGGCCTCGGCCTCGGTGGCCCAGGTGCACGCTGCGCGCCTGAAAAGTGGCGAGGAAGTGGTGGTCAAGGTGGTGCGCCCAGGCCTGAAGCCGGTGATCGCCCAGGACCTGGCCTGGCTGTTCCTGATCGCCAAGGCCGCCGAGCGCGCTTCGGCCGACGCCCGTCGCCTGCACCCGGTGGAAATCGTCGGCGACTACGAAAAAACCATCTACGACGAGCTCGACCTGCTGCGCGAAGCGGCCAACGCCAGCCAGCTGCGGCGCAACTTCGAAGGCTCCGAGCTGATGTACGTACCCCAGGTGTACTGGGACCTGTGCCGCCCCAAGGTGCTGGTGATGGAGCGCATCTACGGCGTGCCGGTGACCGACATGGCCACCTTGGCCGACCAGCGCACCGACATGAAGCTGCTGGCCGAACGGGGTGTGGAGGTGTTCTTCACCCAGGTGTTCCGCGACAGCTTCTTCCATGCCGACATGCACCCCGGCAACATCTTCGTCAGCACGGTCAAACCATGGAGCCCGCAGTACATCGCCATCGACTGCGGCATCGTCGGCAGCCTGACCGCCGAGGACCAGGACTACCTGGCGCGCAACCTGATCGCTTTCTTCAAGCGTGACTACCGCCGCGTCGCCCAGTTGCACATCGACTCGGGCTGGGTGCCGGCGCACACCAAGGTGAACGAGTTCGAAGCGGCGATCCGCACCGTGTGCGAGCCGATCTTCGAAAAACCGTTAAAGGATATTTCCTTCGGCCAGGTGCTGATGCGCCTGTTCCAGACCGCCCGGCGCTTCAACATGGAAGTGCAGCCGCAGCTGGTGTTGCTGCAGAAGACCCTGCTCAACATCGAGGGCCTGGGCCGCCAGCTGTACCCCGAGCTGGACCTGTGGAGCACCGCCAAGCCATTCCTCGAGCGCTGGATGCGAGACCGCATGAGCCCCAAGGCCGTGCTCGGCAACATTCACAGCCAGGTCGAGCAACTGCCGCACCTGGCCGACATGACCCGCGACCTGCTCGAGCGCCTGTCGCAACCGCACCTGCACGATCCGCAACTGCCGGAGCGGCGCCGCCAGGGCGACCGCTGGGCGCTGCGCCTGCTCGGCGCCGGCCTGCTCGGCGGTGGTGCGGTACTGGCCGCTGGTGCCGCCGCGGCCACCAGCCTGGCCGCCCCTGCCGCCTGGCCGGCCTGGCTGATGCTGGCCGCCGGCCTTTACCTGATCGTGCGCCAATAGCCAGCCGCGCCCATGGCTGGCACACTAGCGCAAAGGGCCCGGCACAGGAGCGGGCCCGCTTTGGAGTCGACGATGAAAGACTGGCTGGACGAGATCAAGTGGAACAGCGAGGGCCTGGTACCGGCGATCGCCCAGGACCACAAGACCGGACGCGTGCTGATGATGGCCTGGATGAACCGCGAATCGCTGGCCCTGACCGCCGCCGAGCAACGCGCCATCTACTGGTCGCGTTCGCGTGGCAAGCTGTGGCGCAAGGGCGAGGAATCCGGGCATGTGCAGAAGCTGCATGAAATGCGCCTGGACTGCGATGCCGACGTGATCATCCTGATGGTCGAGCAATTGGGCCATATCGCCTGCCATACCGGCCGTGAAAGCTGCTTCTACCGCGTCTTCGAAGACGGCCAGTGGAAAATCGTCGACCCGGTCCTGAAAGACCCGCATGCCATCTACAGCGCAGGACACTGACATGAGCGACACCCTCAACCGCCTGGCCGAAGTGCTTGAAGAACGCAAGCAAGCGGCGCCCGACAGCTCCTACGTGGCCAGCCTGTACCACAAGGGCCTGAACAAGATCCTCGAAAAGCTCGGCGAAGAGTCGGTCGAGACGATCATTGCCGCCAAGGATGCCGCGGTCAGCAAGGATTACAGCGATGTCATCTACGAAACCGCCGACCTGTGGTTTCATAGCCTGGTAATGCTCAGCGCGCTGGGCCAGCATCCGCAAGCCGTGCTCGATGAGCTGGAACGCCGCTTCGGACTTTCCGGGCATGATGAGAAGGCGGCTCGACAGCCGTCTGCCTGATGTAATTCAGGTGTGCGGGGCCCCTCTCTTTTTTGTGGGAGCGGGTTCACCCGCGAAGAATGCGACGCGGTGTATGGCACCGGCTAAGCCGGTGTTCGCGGGTGAACCCGCTCCCACAGGGGCCGCGTTGCCAGAACAATTCGCTTTACCTGTAAATTTCAGGAGTACGAAATGGGTATCTTTGACTGGAAACACTGGATCGTCCTGCTGGTGGTCGTGGTCCTGGTGTTTGGCACCAAGAAGCTGAAGAACTTCGGCAGTGACCTGGGTGAGTCGATCAAGGGCTTCCGCAAGGCCATGAGCGACGAAGAGAACAAGCCGGCCGAGCAGACCCCGCCGCCTGCCCAACCCGTTCCACCGGTGCAGAACACTGCCCAGCAGAACCAGGGCCACACCATCGAAGGCCAGGCCCAGCCGGCTCAAGAGCCGCAGCGGAAAGACTGACCCATGTTCGGCATCAGTTTCAGCGAGCTGCTGCTCGTCGGCCTGGTCGCCCTGCTGGTGCTCGGCCCCGAGCGCCTGCCCGGTGCCGCGCGCACGGCAGGCCTGTGGATCGGCCGGCTCAAGCGCAGTTTCAACAGCATCAAGATGGAAGTGGAGCGCGAAATCGGCGCCGACGAAATCCGCCGCCAGCTGCACAACGAGCACATCCTGCAGATGGAAGAGGAAGCCAAGCGCATCCTCAACCCGATGACGCCACCGGCGCAGCCACCTGTCACCACCGCAACCGTTCAGCCCCCCGCCGGGCTCGAAGCCAGGCCGGTCGAGACCGCTGCCACCCCGGCCACGCCTTCTGAACCGCCTCAACCGCCGCGAGCCCCATGAGCGAAAATCCGGAACACGACCAGCCAATGCCGCTGGTTTCGCACCTGACCGAACTGCGCACCCGCCTGCTGCGCTGCGTTGCCGTCATTTTCCTGATCTTTGCCGGGCTGTTCTCCTTCGCCCAGCAGATCTACACCTTGGTCTCCGCGCCGCTGCGCGAGCACCTGCCGGCCAATGCGACGATGATCGCCACCGACGTGGCCTCGCCGTTCCTCACGCCGTTCAAGCTGACCATGATCGTCTCGCTGTTCCTGGCGATACCGTTCATCCTCCAGCAGATCTGGGGCTTCATCGCACCCGGGCTGTACCGCCATGAAAAGCGCATCGCCATTCCGCTGTTGGTGTCGAGCATCTTCCTGTTCTACGCCGGCATGGCCTTCGCCTATTTCCTGGTGTTCCCGCTGATCTTCGGCTTCTTCGCCAGCGCCACGCCGGAAGGCGTGTCGATGATGACCGACATCGCCAGCTACCTCGACTTCGTGATGACGCTGTTCTTCGCCTTTGGCGTGGCCTTCGAAATCCCGGTGGCGGTGGTGCTGCTGGTATGGATCGGCGTGGTCGACGTGAAGTACCTGAAGAAGATTCGCCCCTACGTGATCATCGGCTGCTTCGTGGTCGGCATGGTCCTCACCCCAC
Source organism: Pseudomonas sp. B23(2017) (assembly GCF_002113725.1). Taxonomy (NCBI): domain Bacteria; kingdom Pseudomonadati; phylum Pseudomonadota; class Gammaproteobacteria; order Pseudomonadales; family Pseudomonadaceae; genus Pseudomonas; species Pseudomonas sp. B23(2017). The sequence goes on from NZ_NEJM01000001.1 coordinate 249,291, forward strand.
CGGACATCTTCTCCCAGACCCTGCTGGCCGTACCCATGTGGCTGCTGTTCGAGATCGGCGTGCTGTGCGGCAGCCTGATCCGCAAGCGCAGCGCCCACGACGAAACCGCCAACGACCACAACGACCAGCCACCAGCGACCCAACCGTGAACCTGTTGCTCCTTGAAGAGGCCGACTTCGTCTCGGCCGACCGCGTCGTTCTCGCAGACCGGCGCTTCACCCACATGCAGGACATCCACCGTGTGGCGGTGGGCGACAACCTGCGCGTGGGCCGTATCAACGGCCTGATGGGCAAGGCCACGGTGCTGCGCCTGGAAAAGCACGAAGCCGAACTGGAAGTCGCCTTTGACCAGCAGCCACCGGCCAAGCTGCCGCTGACCCTGGTGCTGGCCGTACCTCGGCCGAAAATGCTGCGCCGGCTGTTCCAGACCGTGGCCACCCTTGGCGTGCCGCGGCTGATCCTGCTGAACAGCTACAAGGTCGAGAAAAGCTTCTGGCAAACACCGTTCCTGCACCCGGACAGCATTCGCGAGAACCTCATCCTGGGCCTGGAACAAGCCCGCGACACCGTACTGCCCGAAGTGATCATCGAGAAGCGCTTCAAACCATTCGTCGAAGACCGCCTGCCGGCCATCGCCGCAGGCACCCTGGGCCTGGTCGGCCACCCCGGCCCCTACCCCGCCTGCCCGCGCGCCGTGGAGCAGCCCGTGACCCTGGCCATCGGCCCGGAGGGCGGCTGGATCCCCTACGAGGTGGACCTGCTGGGCAAGGCAGGCCTGGCTCCGGTCCAGCTGGGCGACCGCATCCTGCGGGTAGAGACAGCGGTGACAGCGATGCTTTCACGAATTTTCTGACACTGAAGTCAACTTTTACCCATAAAGTTTCCCCTCCCCAGGCCGATTGTCTTGGCAACACAACAGTTAATCGTGCTGCCAAGGCGCCGGGGAGTCGTACATGTATCAATGGTTCGCCCAATCATTGGGCAATGTGAGCGTCAATCGCAAACTGGGGCTGGGCTTCGGCCTGGTGCTGCTGTTGACCCTGGCCATCACGCTGGCGGGCTGGCACGGCATGGACAGCATCATCAACCGTGGCGACAAGCTGGGAAACATCTCGGTCATCCAGCAGTACACCCAGGAACTGCGCATCGCCCGCCAGCATTACCAGCGCCAGCCTGACGAAGCCTCGGTGGCAGAGCTGGAAAAAGCCCTGGGCAATCTCGAGCGCCAGGTGCAGCTTATGCTCGGGCAGATCGAGCAGCCCGCTGACAGCCAGCGCCTTGAGCAGCAGCGCGAGGCCGTGCGCGGCTACCAGCAGGCGTTCAACGAGCTGAAACAGGCCGGCCAACGCCGCGAGGCCAGCCGCGCCGTGCTAGGCGACACTGCCGACAAAGCCGCGGAGCTGATTGGCCGGGTGCAACGCGGCCTGCTGCAGGGTGGCGATATCAGCCAGTACCAGCACGCCGTGGAAGTCAGCGCCCTGTTGCAACAGGCGCGGTTCCAGGTACGCGGTTACACCTACAGCGGCAACGCCGACTATCAGCAGACGGCGCTGAAAGCTATCGACCAGGCCTTGGCCGAACTGCGCGCGCTACCGGCCAAAGTGCCGGCGGAGCATGCTGCCAGCCTGGACGATGCCACCACCGCCCTGGCAGGCTACCGCGACGCGGTCACCCAGTTCGGCAGTGCCCAGGTCGCCAGTGAGCAGGCCCTGCAGAGCATGGTCGAGCACGGCACCGTACTGCTGCAGACCAGCCAGGCGATGACCACCTCGCAAACCGCTGTGCGCGACGCCGGGGCGGCCCAGGCCAAGACCGTGCTCGCCGTGGCCACCGTGCTGGCCCTGACCCTCGGCCTGCTGGCGGCCTGGGCCATCACCCGGCAGATCATCGTCCCGCTGCGCCAGACCTTGCACGCCGCCGAGCGCGTGGCCAGTGGCGACCTGACCCTGAACCTGCAGGTACAACGCCGCGACGAACTGGGCCAGTTGCAAGCCAGCATGCATCGCATGACCCAGGGCCTGCGCGAACTGATCAGCGGCATCGGTGATGGCGTCACGCAGATCGCCAGTGCTGCCGAGGAGCTGTCGGCGGTGACCGAGCAGACCAGTGCCGGGGTCAACAACCAGAAGGTCGAGACCGATCAGGTGGCGACCGCCATGAACCAGATGACCGCCACCGTGCATGAGGTGGCGCGCAATGCCGAGCAGGCCTCGGAAGCTGCGTTGATGGCCGACCAGCAAGCCCGCGAAGGCGACCGTGTGGTGGGCGAGGCAGTGGTGCAGATCGAGCGCCTGGCCGGCGAAGTGGTCAACTCCAGCGAAGCGATGAACCAGCTCAAGGCCGAAAGCGACAAGATCGGCAGCGTGCTCGACGTGATCAAATCGGTGGCCCAGCAGACCAACCTGCTGGCCCTCAACGCAGCGATCGAAGCGGCCCGTGCCGGCGAGGCCGGGCGTGGCTTTGCCGTGGTGGCCGATGAGGTGCGCAGCCTGGCGCAGCGCACTCAGCAATCGACCGAAGAGATCGAAGAACTGATTGCCGGCCTGCAGAACGGCACCCAGCGCGTGGCCAGCGTGATGGACAGCAGCCGCCAGCTGACCGACAGCAGCGTCGAACTGACCCGCCGTGCCGGCAGCTCGCTGGAGACCATCACCCGGACCGTATCGTCGATCCAGGCCATGAACCAGCAGATTGCCACGGCAGCTGAAGAACAGACGGCCGTGGCAGAAGAGATCAACCGCAGCGTGATGAACGTGCGGGATATTTCTGACCAGACCTCGGCGGCCAGTGAAGAGACGGCCAGTTCCAGCGTGGAGCTGGCGCGGTTGGGTACCCACCTGCAAGGGTTGGTGGGGAGGTTCAGGCTCTAGGCTGATATGTAGGTCGCCTGTACTGGCCTCTTCGCGGGTAAACCCGCTCCCACAGGTACCGCACAGTTCTCAAAATCTGTGCAGTACCTGTGGGAGCGGGTTTACCCGCGAAGAGGCCGGCGCAGGTGGAGTGTTCCTACCTGTTGAAGTGAAATTTCCTACCTAATTATCAGGTCAAGTCCTACAGCTCCGCTGCCGATTGGCAAAGGTGTGATGCCAGCAATGCGCCTGCATCCTCGCCCCCAATCGCACGGAGATTCCTCATGCTCGGCTACCTCAACCGCAAGCTCGGCAACATCAGTGTCGCAGCCAAGCTCGCCCTCGGCTTTGCCGTAGTCCTGCTGCTTACCCTGGCCACCACCGTCAGTGGCTGGCGTGCACTGGATGACGCCATTGTGCGTTCGCAGCAACTCAGCGAAATCGGCCTGATCAACGACCTGACCAAAGACTTGCGCGCAGAGCGCATCACTTACCGCGTACTCAACGACAACGCCAGTAGAACGCGGATAGCCAACATTCTCGACCAGCTCAACAGCATGCTGAGCACCTTGCAACAACGTAGCAGCGTGGATGAATCCCGGCAGATGCTGACCGAAAAGCTCGCGTTGCTGCAGCGCCTGCGCGACGATTTCAGCGAGCTGGAGAATACTGTCGCCAAGCGTATCGCCCTGCGCCAGGCCATGCAGGCCCATGAGCAGAAGCTCACCGAAGTGATCGACGATCTCCAGACCCAGGCCTTGCTGAGGATGCCTGCCGACAGCCAGCAAGGCGGTGTGCTGGGGCTGATGGACACGCTTGGCCGTCATGTCGACGGTGCCAACCAGCAGAGCCTGGTTCCGGCCTATACCTTCTCCCCTGTGGAAAGCTTCGCCAAGGTCGGCGACAGCTCCCTGGATGCCGCCGCCAGCAGCCTTGCACAACTGCTCAAAGGCCTTGCTCCACTTGGCTTGCCCCGTGCGCTCACCCAGCAGCCCGGCGAGCAGCTGGCCAAGTACCGAGCCAGCCTGGATGAGTATCGTCGGGCTGCGGTGCGTGTCGAACAGCTGCAAAACAATATGGAGAACATGGGCAACGAGCTGCGCGCGGTAAGCCTGGAACTTGGCAAACGCAAGGTCGAGCAGCGCGACAGGGAAGCCCTTGAAGCCCGTTCGCTGCTGACCACTGTAGCCCTGCTGGCGTTGGTCGTAGGCGTCGTGGCCGGCTGGCTGATCACCCTGCAGATCACCCAGCCTTTGCGCCAGACCCTGGCCGTGGCCGGGCGCATCGCCAAGGGCGACCTGAGCCAGGTCGAACCGGTGCAACGCCGCGACGAGATGGGCCAGTTGCAAACCAGCATGCGCGAAATGACCTTGAGCCTGCGCGAGCTGATCGGTGGCATCGACCGGGGCGTCGGCCACCTGTCACAGGCCGCCACACAGCTGGCGGCCAGCAGCGAAGACACCAAGCTGCGCATCAACCAGCAACGCGAGGAAACCGACCAGGTGGCCACAGCCATGAACCAGATGAGCGCCACCGTGCAGGAAGTGGCGCAGAACGCTGAACAGGCCTCGCTGGCGGCGACCAACGCCGACCAGCAGGCGCAGATCGGCGACCAGGTGGTGGCCGAAGCTATTGGCCGTATCGAACAGCTGGCCGGGCAGATGGACCATTGTCTGGCGGCCATGCAGCACCTGGCGGGCGAGAGCCAGCGCATTGGCAGCATCCTCGATGTGATCAAGTCAGTGTCCGAGCAGACCAACCTGCTGGCCCTGAACGCGGCGATCGAAGCAGCACGGGCGGGTGAAGCCGGGCGTGGTTTTGCCGTGGTGGCCGATGAAGTGCGCGGTCTGGCCCAGCGCACCTCGACGGCGACCGAGGAAATCGGCCAACTGATCGACAGCCTGCATAACGGCACCGACGAAGTGACCCGCCTGCTGGACAACAGCAAGAACCTGACCGAGCAGAGTGTGGAGCTGAGCCGCAAGGCGGGGCATGCGTTGAGCCAGATCACCGACACGGTGTCCAGCATCCAGGGCATGAACCAGCAGATTGCCACGGCCAGCGAAGAGCAGAGCGTGGTCGCCGAGCAGATCAACCGTAGTGTGCTGAATGTGCGCGATGTGTCGGATCAGACCAGTGCGGCCAGTGAGCAGACGGCGGCTTCTAGTGGGGAACTGGAGCAGCTGGGGCAGCAGCTGCGGGGGATGGTGGGGCGGTTCAACATCTGAAACCGAGTCGTCCTCTTCGCGGGCATGCCCGCTCCCACAGGTATATCACCCTCCTTCAAGGCAGTGGTGGACCTGTGGGAGCGGGCGTGCCCGCGAAGAGGCCGGTGCGGGTTAAAGCACCTGACGCAGGAACGCCTGCGCGCGCGGGTCCTTCGGCGAGGCGAAGAACGCGGCCGGCGCCGAATCTTCCAGCAGCTTGCCATGATCGAAGAACAGCACCCGGTCCGCCACTTCACGGGCAAAGCCCATTTCGTGGGTAACGCAGACCATGGTCATGCCTTCCTGGGCCAGGGTCTTCATCACGTCCAGCACCTCGCCGACCATTTCCGGGTCAAGCGCCGAGGTCGGTTCGTCGAACAGCATCACTTTCGGGTCCATGGCCAGGGCACGGGCGATCGCCACCCGCTGTTGCTGACCACCGGACAGGCGTGACGGGTATTCGTTGGCTTTCTGCGCAATGCCCACCTTCTCCAGCAGCGCCCGGGCCTTGGCCTCGCGGTCGGCCTTGTTGCGCTTGCGCACCACCTTCTGTGCCAGGCACAGGTTCTCCAGCACGGTCATGTGCGGGAACAGGTTGAAGTGCTGGAACACCATGCCGACTTCGCGGCGGTAGGCGTTGATGTCGGTCTTCGGGTCGGCCAGTTGCAGGCCGTCGATGGCCACATGGCCTTCGTCGAAATGCTCCAGGCCGTTGAGGCAGCGCAGGAAGGTCGACTTGCCCGAACCCGACGGGCCGAGCACCACCACCACTTCGCCCTTGGCGACCTGGGTGGTGACGTTATCCACGGCCCGTACCACGTGGCCACGGGTGTCGAAGACTTTCAGCAGGTCACGGACTTCAATCACTTTGCGCAAGCCTCCGCTCGAGCCGGCTGGCCAGGTGCGACAGCGGCAGGTTGATCAGCAGGTACAGGCCTGCCACGCAGAACCAGATCTCGAAGGTCGAGAACGAGGTGGTAATGGCCTCGCGGCCGCTCTTGGTCAGTTCGGTGATGGCGATCACCGAGACCAGCGAGGTGTCCTTGACCAGGCTGATGAACTGGCCGGCCAAAGGCGGCAGCACGCGCTTGAAGGCCTGCGGCAGGATCACGTGGCGCATCGACTGGCCCGCGTTCAGGCCCAGCGAGCGGGCCGCTTCGTTCTGGCCCTTGGCGATGGACTGCACGCCGGCACGAACGATTTCGGCCACGTAGGCGCCGGTGAACAGCGCCAGTGCAGCCACCCCGGCAAACTCGCGGGACAGGTTGAGCACGGTACCGATGAAGAAGTAGAAGATGAAGATCTGTACCAGCAGCGGTGTACCGCGCACCAGCTCGACATACACCGTCGACAGGTCGCGCAGCGTAGGGTTGCTGGACAGGCGGCAGAGGCCGGCGAACAGGCCGATCAACAGGCCCAGGGCACCGGATACCACCGAAATCCAAAGCGTGGTCCACAGGCCCCAGGCCAGCGGGCCGGCCGCCCAGTGGCGGGTGACGCCAATCTGGTCGCCTTCGGAAACATCGTCGCCGCGGGCCAGCTGCAGGCTGTCCTTGTCCACATCGAGCACCTGCTCGGCACCGCTCTCGTCTTTCAGCGTGACACGGGCATTGTCGCCAGAGATGACGATGTCCTGCACGGTGCCGTAACCGGCGGCGCGCTGTGCTTCCTCGGCCTTGTAGGCGAAGTACTGCGGTACGCGGTTCCAGCGCCACTCGTAGGAAATCATCGAGGTGGCCATGTACAGGCTGAACGCCAGGCCCACCAGGACCAGGGCAGTCAAACCGTGCCAGGGCCACTGGGCTTTCTTGTGTTTGATCACGTGGGGTACTTCCGTAAATACGAACGCGCAGGGTTTGCCTGCGCGTCGGGGTCATAAAGCCGGCTTGTGGCCTGGGCCTTATTCCATTTCCTTCAGCCAGTCCTTGTTCTTGAACCACTTGTCGTGAATACGATCGTAGGTCCCGTCATGCTTGATCTGGTGCAGGAAGTTGTTGATGAAGTTGATGCTGTCGTAGTCGCCTTTCTTCAGGCCGAAGGCCAGCGGCTCGTAGGTGAAGGGTTCTTCGAGGAACAGCAGCTTGCCGGCACCGGCCTTGTCCACTGCCACCACGTTGTACGGCGCGTCGTAGACGAAGGCGTCAGCCTTGCCGTTGACCACGTCCATCACCGCTTCCTGCTCGTTGTCGTAGCCGTGGTACTTGGCCTTGGCGATCAGCTTTTTGGAAACCATTTCGCCGGTGGTGCCGAGCTTGGAGGTGATGCGGTACTTCTCGTTGTTCAGGTCCTTGTACGACTTGATCTCGCCCGCCAGTTCCTTGCGGATCAGCAGGGTCTGGCCAACCACGATGAAGGGTTCGCTGAAGTTCAGGCGCAGGTTGCGTTCCTGGGTCAGGGTCATGCCGCTGCCGATCATGTCGAACTTGTCGGTCAGCAGGGCCGGGATGATGCCGTCATAGGCCGTGGATACCGGCTCGAACTTGACGCCCATGGACTTGGCCATGGCTTTGAGGATATCGACTTCGAAGCCGATGATCTCGCCGCGCTTGTTGGTCATCTGGAACGGCATGTAGGTCGGGTCCATGCCCACCCGCAGGGTGCCGCGCTTGACCGCGTCATCGATCGCGCCCGCCTGGGCTGCCGTCACGGCGACCAGGGCGGTGACACCGACCAGCAGTCGCGAAAGGTATTTCTTGATCATCACCAAGTCCCCTAGCAAGAAAAGTAGCGAATCTTATTGTTGGCATGGCCGTGGCGGCCGATGCGTCATATCGGAGAGGGATGCTAACGCATGGCGGCTCGGGGACCTAGAGCCGGGGGGGACTTTGTTGGCCAAAATCGAGGGAGGGCCCTAAAAGCTTCGCGGGTGAACCCGCTCCCACAGGTACGGCGCACACCTTGAAGGCTGTGCTGTACCTGTGGGAGCGGGTTCACCCGCGAATAGGCCCGATCAGGCGCCGACGAGTGCCGGTTGGCCTTCATTCTCCGGATGCAGCGGCAACAGCGGCGAATGCGGGTCGTTCTTGATCGATGCACGCCACACGTTGATCCACGCCGCATTGTGCTCGGCCCAGACCTGCTCATGCAGGCGGGTCAGCGCCACCGGGTCGCTGAGCAGGGCCAGGCGGGTATTGAGGTCCAGCCCTTGCGGCCCGACCTCCATCGCCTTGGCCACGCGCTCGACGCGCAGTGCCTCGATCGGCGCCGCCTGACCATGACGGGCAGTGGCCATGGCGCAGGCCAGGGCGTTCTGCCGCGGGTCGACCACAGCCCGCACGAAGCCGTCATGCAGGGCATGCCAGCGGTTTTCGTGGGTGTACTGGTCGGTGGCCAGCAGCTCTTGCGGAGTGGCGTATTCCTCGGGGATGAGGAACAGCTTCTCGTCCTTGGCCGCCAGGCCCAGGCGGGTGCGGCTGGAGATCACCGAAACCGGGATCGACAGCACCAGCGAACCAACGATTGGCGCCAGCCACCACAGGAAGCTCGGGTTCAGCCAGGCCACCAGCGCCGCCCAGGCAATGCCCAACAGGGTCTGCGGGCCGTGGCGGCGCACCGCTTCGCTCCACGGCGTGGAGTCGTCGTCACGCTGCGGCGAGTTCCAGGTCGCGGCCCAGCCGAGGAACGCGGCCAGCACGAAGCGGGTGTGGAAGATCATGCGCACCGGTGCCAGCAGCATGGAGAACAGCATCTCCATCAGCATCGACAGGGTGACCTTGATACGCCCGCCAAACTCTGTCGCGCCCTTGGCCCAGATCAGGATGACGCTGAGCAGCTTGGGCAGGAACAGCAGCACGATGGTGGTGGAGAACAGCGCCACGGCCTTCTCCGGGTGCCACTGCGGCCACAGCGGGTAGAGTTGGTACGGCTCGATGAAGTACTGCGGCTCCATCAGCGTGTTGGTCGCCAGCAGCGCGGTCGACAGCACCAGGAACAGGAACCACAGCGGTGCCGACAGGTACGACATCACCCCGGTGAGGAACACCGCCCGGTGCACCGGGTGCATGCCCTTGACCAGGAACAGGCGGAAGTTCATCAGGTTGCCGTGGCACCAGCGGCGGTCGCGCTTGAGCTCGTCGAGCAGGTTCGGCGGCAGTTCTTCGTAGCTGCCCGGCAGGTCGTAGGCAATCCACACGCCCCAGCCGGCACGGCGCATCAGCGCGGCTTCGACGAAGTCGTGGGAGAGGATTGCACCGGCGAACGCACCCTTGCCCGGCAACGGCGCCAGGGCGCAGTGCTCGATGAACGGCTTCATGCGGATGATCGCGTTGTGGCCCCAGTAGTGCGACTCGCCCAGCTGCCAGAAGTGCAGGCCGGCGGTGAACAGCGGGCCGTACACGCGGGTGGCGAACTGCTGCAGGCGCGCATACAGGGTGTCCATGCCCGAGGCCTTCGGCCCGGTCTGGATGATGCCGGCGTCCGGGTTGGCCTCCATCAGGCGCACCAGGCTGCTCAAGCACTCGCCGCTCATGACGCTGTCGGCGTCGAGTACGACCATGTACTTGTATTCGCCGCCCCAACGACGGCAGAAGTCGTCGAGGTTGCCGCTCTTGCGCTTCACCCGGCGCCGACGGCGGCGGTAGAAAATGCGGCCGAAGCCTTTGGTTTCGCGACACACGTCCAGCCAGGCCTGTTGCTCGGCCACGGCGATGTCGGTGTCGTTGGTGTCGCTGAGCACGAAGAAGTCGAAGCGATCGAGGTTGCCGCTGGCGGCCACCGACTCGAACGTTGCGCGCAGGCCGGCGAACACGCGCGGCACGTCTTCGTTGCAGATCGGCATCACCAGCGCGGTACGCGCCTCGGGCGCGATCGGCTCGTTGCCTGCGCTGCTACCCGAAATCTTGTACTTGTCACGCCCGGTGAGCAGCTCGAGGAAGCCCATCAGCGCGGTCCAGAAGCCCGCCGATACCCAGCAGAACAGGATGCCGAAGAGAACCAGGATGGACGTCTGCAAGGCATACGGCCAAACCTGCACCACGGTGTCCCACAGCGGCTGGTTGACGACTTCGTCAAAGTCCACGAACGACCAGCCCTGGTACGGCAGGATGCCCTTCATGTACCAGCCGGCAACGATGGTCTGGCCGATCATCAGCGCCAGCAGGATGTAACGGCGGATCGAGCCGACCGTACGCCAGCGAGCTGGCGGCAGCTCGCGCTTGGGCGGCTGCGGGGCGTTGGTGCGGCCAGTCATGCGCCGCCACATGCGGATCAGCACGTTGGTACGCCATGGCTCGGGCACGACCTTGGTGCGCTTGATCGGCGGAGCGATCTTCAGGCACAGGCGGCCGCTGCCGTCGACGCCAAGCATCTCGGCGTCTTCCAGCTCGGCGGCGCTGCCTACAGTCAGGCGCGGGCCCACCGAGGCCTGCACGGCCTCGGCAGAGCTGGCGGCCGGGTTGGCCGCCAGGCGTTGGTGCAGCTCACTGAATGACGTGCAGCTGGCGAGTTCCGCCCGTTGCTCGTCGCTCAGTGGTAGGTGGGCCAGGTACTCGCGAAGCGATTCCGGCCTTGCGCTTGAGTTACTCATCGGCAGGCAACTGATAGCTCCAGGTCTCGGTCAGCACCTTCTCGGTGGTGGCCGGGGTCCCGTTGGTGGGCGCCGCATCGGCGGCAGGTTGTTCGGCCTTGGCAGCTTTCTCGGCCTTGGCTTGCTTGGCAGCAGCCTTGTCCTGCTTGGCGTCCTTGGCAGGCTTGGCGGCTTCGACCGGCACGTCACGCACCAGCGCGGCACGCATTTCGGTCGATTTGTTGGCTTCCTTGACCTTCAAACGCAGGGTCAGGCGCCAGCCCTTGGTCTCAGGGTTATAGCGCAGGTTGTTCTCGACCACCTCGGCGTTGTCGCCCACGCTGATCTGGCTGCGCACGGCGGTGTCTTCCGGCAGGGCGGCCAGCGCCGGGCCGGCGAAGTCGACCAGGAAGGCCACGCTGCCGTCTGGCTGGCGGATCAGGTTGGACTGCTTGACGTCGCCGGTGGAACGCAGGGTCTGCTTGACCCAGCCCAGCTCGGAAGCCTGGAACTTCGGCTCGTCGATGGTCCAGTGCAGGCGGTAGGCGTACTCGAATGGCTTGCCTGGCTCAGGCAGCTTCTCCGGGCTCCAGAAGGCCACGATGTTGTCGTTGGTCTCGTCGGCAGTCGGGATTTCGACCAGATCGACGGTGCCCTTGCCCCAGTCACCCTTCGGCTCGATCCAGGCGCTCGGGCGCTTCTGGTAGTTGTCGTCGAGGTCTTCGTAGTCGCTGAAGGCGCGCTGGCGCTGCATCAGGCCGAAACCACGCGGGTTCTCGACGCTGAAGTTGCTCACGGCCAGGTGTTTCGGGTTGTTCAGCGGGCGCCACAGCCATTCACCGTTGCCGGCATGGATCGACAGGCCTTCGGAATCGTGCAGGGCCGGGCGGTAGTTGAGGACCTTGGACGGCTGGTTGGGGCCGAACAGGTACATGCTGGTCAGCGGGGCAATGCCCAGGCGGCTGACATGGTCACGCAGGAACACGCGGGACTGCACGTCGACCACGGTGTCGTTGCCTGGACGCAGGATCAGCTTGTAGGCACCGGTGGAGCGTGGCGAGTCCAGCAGGGCGTAGATGACCAGGTGCTTGTCGGCCGGCTTGGGCTTCTCGACCCAGAACTCGGTGAAGCGCGGGAACTCCTCGCCCGACGGCAGTGCGGTGTCGATGGCCAGGCCACGGGCCGAAAGGCCGTACACGTGGCCCTTGCCGACCACGCGGAAGTAGCTGGCGCCAAGCAGGGTCATGATCTCGTCCTGCTTGTCGGCCTTGTTGATCGGGTACAACACGCGGAAACCGGCGTAACCCAGGTTCTTGGTGGTTTCCGGGTCGTGTGGCACGTCACCGAACTCGAAACGGCTCGGGTCGTACTTGATTTCCTCGACCTTGGTGGCGGTGACCTGGTTGATCTTCACCGGGGTGTCGAAGTGCATGCCCTGGTGATAGAACGACAGCTTGAACGGGGTCTTGTCCTTGGCCCACTCGGCCTTTTCCTGCAGGAAATGAATCTTCTGGTAGTCCGCGAACTTCATGTCGCGGAATACGGCCGGCAGGTTGCTTTTCGGTGCTTCGTACTTCTGGCCGGCCAGATCCTTTGCCTTGGCTGCAACATCGTCAAGATTGAATGCCCACAGCTGGCCCGCGCTCATCAGGCCGACCAGTGCCACACTGGCCATCAGGGCCTTGCGCAGCCCGGTACCGGGGATTCTTGATGCTTTTTGGGGACTAACAATCACGAGCAACCCTCGCCGAAAACAGATCATGAAACCAACGGCCAGCGACAAATGCCGGGTTGGCGAGCACTGTTCGGACCCCGTGAGGGCGTAATGATTCCCCAAACGGATCCAGACAATGCTCGAGTCAGAGTGAAACGAACCTGCGAACGCAGGTCCATGCAGCGCGCGATTATCCAGCAGGTCGCGTGACAACGCATCAGGCTGGAACAACTATTTATCGTACAAAACCCCTTGTTTTCCTGTGAACAAGGGGTTTTTTACACTCACATTTGTAACATAAATGTTACGGGGCCATCATTGACCAGGTGCACCTGCATGTCTGCACCGAATTGCCCGCTTGCCACATCGGCGTGCTGGGCCTTCGCCTGCTGCAAAAGATAGTCGAACAACTCGGCGCCGAGGGCCGGTGGCGCTGCCGTCGAGAAACTCGGGCGCATGCCGTTGCGGGTGTCTGCCGCCAGGGTGAACTGCGACACCAGCAACAAACCTCCCCCCACATCCTTGAGCGACAGGTTCATCTTGCCCTGCTCGTCGCTGAACACCCGGTAGTTCAACAGCTTGTGCAACAACTTGTCGGCCTGCTGACGGGAATCTTCAGGCTCGACGGCCACCAGCACCAGCAAACCCTGGTCGATGGCACCTACCACCTCCCCCGCTACTTCCACCCGCGCACCACGCACGCGCTGCAGCAGGCCCCTCATGCTTCTTCCAGGGGCAGGTCGAGCAGGCGCCGGGCCATCTGGTCGGCGGCACGCACCAGGGCATCGGTGATGCCCGGCTCGGAAGCCGCGTGGCCAGCGTCACGGATCACCTTCAGTTCGCTGTTCGGCCAGGCCTGGTGCAGCGCCCAGGCGTTGTCCAAAGGGCAGATCACATCATAGCGGCCATGCACGATCACGGCCGGCAGGTGTGCGATCTTCGGCAGATCGCGGATCAGCTGGTCCGGCTCGAGGAAGGCGTTGTTCATGAAGTAGTGGCATTCGATACGGGCGATCGACAGTGCACGCTGCGGCTCGGAGAAGCGGTCGACCACCAGCGGGTTGGGACGCAGGGTGGCGGTACGGCCTTCCCAGGTGGACCAGGCCTTGGCCGCGTGCATCTGGGCGATCTGGTCGTTGCCGGTCAGGCGCTTGTGGAAGGCCGTGACCAGGTCACCGCGCTCCTCCGGCGGGATCGGCGCGATGTAGTCCTGCCAGTAATCGGGGAACAGGCGGCTGGCGCCTTCCTGGTAGAACCATTGGATTTCCTGGGGCCTGCACAGGAAGATGCCGCGCAGGATCAGGCCATGCACCCGCTCGGGGTGGGTCTGGGCGTAGGCCAGGGCCAGGGTAGAGCCCCACGAGCCGCCGAACAGCACCCACTTGTCGATGCCAAGGTGCTCGCGGATGCGCTCGAGGTCTTCGACCAGGTGCCAGGTGGTGTTGTTTTCCAGGCTCGCGTGCGGCGTGGAGCGGCCACAGCCGCGCTGGTCGAAGGTGATGATGCGGTACAGGGTCGGGTCGAAGTAGCAGCGGCTCTGGGCGTCACAACCGGCGCCCGGGCCGCCGTGGATGAATACCACCGGCAGACCTTCTGGCGAGCCGCTTTCGTCGACATACAGCACATGCGGCGCTTCCACGGCCAGATCGTGCCGGGCGTAGGGTTTGATCTGCGGGTACAGGGTCTGCATTGCGCACTCCGTGTGAGGATTATTCGGCCGTGGGCCATCATAAACCTGAATTGCGCTTTGAGCACTGCCCGCGCTGATGCCGCCGCACCTCAAGGGCACATATATCTACCTCCAGCAGTTCAGGCAGGCCCGCGATAGTCCCTCGCCCCAAATCAAGCAAGGGCCTCGCCATGCCAACTGCAGTCACTTCCGTGCCTAGTGTCCATTACGCCACCATCGAGCGCAGAATCCCCACCTGGCTCAAGCAGGCTCCATCAGAAACCCGACTTGCGATGCGCAACTGGCATCAACCCCCTGCCTGGCTGGTGACGGCACTCCAGCAACAACCGGAAGTCGCAAAGGCATGGCAGGAAGAGCACGCACGCCACCGCGAGCACCAGATGCAGGTGCACAAGCTGTTCGAACAGCTTCCAACCCTGGAAACCTACGCCACCAAGGCACTCACCGAAGCCATCAAGCAGCGATTCAGGCTTGACCTGGATGTGCGCAACACCTACCTCGTCGATGCCCGCCTGATCGAAACGACCGACGCCATCGACAGCCGCCAGGCCGTCGACCGGGCTACACGCTCGCTGCTGCACTGCGCCTTGCACAACTTCGACCAGGCCGCCGCTGCCGAACATGGCATGGACGCGCCCGCCTCCCTGCTCAAGAGTTCGGTCATCGTCGATCACCGGCGCTTCATGGGCACCGTGCCGATCACCAATGCACTGGATATCGCCGCCGAAGACTTCGCCGACTTGTGTCGCACGCTGGATATCGGCGGCAAGTATCACGAACAGGTACATGCCATCTACTACCCGGCGGCCACGCCGTCACTCGGCGCCGATGAAGCCGCACTGGCCGTTTATGAAACCCTGGGGCGCGCCGAGGTATCGGCATTCCGGCAATCCCTGCATTTCGCGCGCCTCAAGGGCGATATCAGCGAAGCGCTATATTCCGCCGCTCTCGCCACACCACTTGACCAGGCGCCATCGCCCTCTTCGCCGGTGACATTCAGCTTGCTCGAGTTGTGGGAAGCCGAGCTGACCGGCGTTGTGCTCATTACCCTGCAAGCTGAAGGGCATCAGGCCGTGGCGCTGTACATCCCTGAAGACAGCACCACGCCCCTCAAGGAGTTCACCAGCCAGCAAGCCATGCACGACGAATTGCGCGACAGGCTCCAGGCCGATATCGGCTACCTGGACAGCCACCTCGCCGACCGCGACAAGGCGCCGATAACCACCCGCCTGAAGGACCGGCTCATGCCTCTCGCCTGGAGTGCCCGCGGCTTGCATGAACGTGTTCCGGACCCGCACGCCACCCTGTATCCGGTCATGAAGCCCTTCAGCCACGCCTTCCAAGGCGTGATGGCTTTCCAGAAGGCCCAGCGTCATGAAAAGGATGTGCTGTTCCATGCCACTCCCACCGAAATCGTCGACCGACGCACCGCGCAAGCCCATCGGGAACTGATCGCCGGCCGTGTGCTTACGGCCTTGAACATCGCCGGCTTCTTCGTGCCGGGGCTTGGCGAGGCAATGCTTGCCGTTTGCCTGGCCCAGCTGGCCCATGAGGTGTATGAAGGGATCGACGCCTGGGAAAACGACGAGCGTGATACTGCCTATGG
The DNA here is from genome assembly GCF_002113725.1 of Pseudomonas sp. B23(2017). Lineage (NCBI taxonomy): Bacteria > Pseudomonadati > Pseudomonadota > Gammaproteobacteria > Pseudomonadales > Pseudomonadaceae > Pseudomonas > Pseudomonas sp. B23(2017). Next base: position 264,860 of record NZ_NEJM01000001.1, read on the forward strand.
CTATCTGCTCAATGTGATCGAAAACGTGGCCGTCATGGCCGCCCTCAGCGCAGCAGCCAAAGCATTGAGAGGCTCGCAGGGCAGCGAAACCGGCATGGCTTCGGAAGGGCCGGAGATTGAAGAACCAGAGGATGAGGAGCCAGGGATAGCCCGTATTCCTGTAGAAACGCCTTCATTCATCGAAGAACTGGAAGACGTGGAAACATCCGATGGTCAGATGAGGCTGTGGAAACCCGACCTCACGCCTTACCAGAGCTTCGAGACACTGCCCCATGACCTGGTACCGGACGAACTGGGCCTACGGCATCACCAAGGCAAGCGCTGGCTGATACTGCAGGGCAATCAGTACATCGTCAGCCAAACGCCAACGACTGGTGAATATCGTTTGCAACACCCTGCAAGTCCCCGCCGTTACCAGCCGCCAGTGCGGCACAACGGTGCCGGAGCATGGTTGCACGTTACCGATAAGCCACTGAGTTGGTCGGGCATGACACTCCTGCGCCGCATCGGCCACTTGAGTGGGCACTTCGACGAGCAGACGCTGCAACGGATTATCGCCGTCAGCGGCGTACACGAAGACGAGCTGCGCCGGGCCCTGGCCGAAAGCCAGCGGCTGCCGGCCTTGCTGGAAGACACCCTGCAACGCTTCAAGCTGGACGAAACGGTCCGCCAGCTGGCGGACGAGAGCACTCGGCCCGCTGAGTTTGCCAGGGCCTACGCCGGCCTTTCGCGTGACCTGGCGCCGGGCGCCGAGGCCCTCCAGAGGGCGTATCCGAAATTGCCGTCAGCAGTCGCCAATGAGCTGGCGCGCGAGGCCAGTGCCAACGAACTGCAGATAGTCGACAACGGCAAGGTACCACTGCGCCTTGCCGAAGAGGCCCGCATCTACCAGCAACAAATTCGCCTTGCCCGCGCCTGCGAAGGGCTGTACCTGTCCAGCGTGCCGAACTGGGATAGCGACCTGTTGATCATGCATACGCTCGAACGCTTGCCAGGCTGGCCTGCACAGGCCAGGCTCCGGCTGCTCCAGCGCATGTCCTGGCCGACCCAGGATCATGCCATAGGCACACTGGACACCCGCCCATTCAAGACCATCACCCATGCCCAGGCAGGGTACATCGTCCACGACGAACGCCTGCCCAGTGCGGCGGTCAAGGTGTATTCAAGCCTTTACGCTGCATTGTACGAGGCACTGCCAGCGGCCATGGCAAACATGGACGTCGCCGATCAGCAAGCGCTGCAGCGCCTTGTACAGGAAAGCCCGTTGCTGCCCCGCCCGGCCTTGAGGGTGCTGCTGGGCATGCAGCCCGTACGCCCAGGCTACCGTTCTCCCATGCGCCTGGCCGATGGCCGCCTGGGCTACCCACTCAGTGGCGGCGGCCCGGCCACCCATGGCATCACCCGCCAGCAGCTGTTCGAAGCTATCGAAGCCACAGGGCTCGCCGCACGCACCGGCCGCTCGGCGGATCAGATTCTGCTGGCACTTGCCAGCCGCGGCCGTACACAGCTGCAGATATTCGAACATTTGCAGACGCTGCTGGAGCAACGCAACGAGCTGCAAAGCAGCCTGGACGATTGGAGCGAAGCCATTTCGCCGGCAAGCGACCAGGCAGCACAGGACTACGACAGCCTGCGTGACTCGATCATGCAACATTGGTACGACACTGCGCTGGACGAAAGCACCGGGCCCACCACAGAACTGCGTATCGCCCGCGTCCCCCTTGCCGACGTGCCCCTCACCTTGCCCGCTTTTTTCAACGCACGCGTGCGCAGCCTGAGCCTGATCGACCTACCGTCAGGGTCCTTGGCGGGCTGGGCGCAAAACGAGCGCCTGCTGCAACGCCTGCTCAGGCAGATGCCGCAGATCGAGTCGCTGGAAATCAGCCGTCCGTTTGACCCCAGGGCAACGCCCTCGCCCTTCCTGTTCAGCGTGCCCACCATCACCGAGTGCCTGCCAGGGTTGCAACGATTGGTGCTCACCAACCAGAACATGACGCTTTCCGAAAGCGACCTGAACCTGCTGTCAGGGCTTCGCCAATTGAGATACCTGGACCTGAGTGGTAACCGGCTGGCGCAGAGCAACAGGCCAAGCTTCCATGAATTGACCCTGGATTACCTGGGCCTGGACCAGATGCAATTGGCCCAATGGCCGGTCGGGATTGGCAGCGACGCCCTGGCGCGCATTGCCCACCTGTCATTGCGCCACAACAATCTCAGGTCGTTGCCCACGTTCCTGCTTCATGAAGCGGACATGCTGACCACGCCACCGGTGATCTCGCTGGAAGGCAACAGCATCAATGAATCCCATCTGCAGCGCTTGTTGCTGAACGAACACGTCGACACCTCGGGTATCACCACGGACCAGCCAGCAGCACTTTCCGAACAGCTAGCACGCATTCGCGATGAGCGACGGCAGATGCGCGATGCGATCGATGGCTGGGCCCAGGCATCCAGTTCGAGCAACCCATTGACCCAAGCCGCACTGGCGGACAGGCAACGTATCGCGTCAGCGATCGATCAATTCTGGGAACAGCAGGAGCAGGGCCAGTCATACCTGCGCCTGCAACTAGAGGACGTGGCCATCGAGCATTTCCCCAGGCGGCTTCCAGCGTTCTTCGGCGCCCGCGTACGTGCACTCAGCCTGACGCGGTTGCGAGGCAGCACCTCACAGCTCGATGAACTACTCAGCCGGTTCCCTAACATCAGCCGGCTGACCATCGATGAACACCAGGCCGCCATGCCATCGCTGGCATCCGCCCTGGCTCGCCTTCCCCAACTCACCTACCTGGAGTTTCGCAACATGGGGCTGGAGGTCGACCAGGCCATGATGGACATTTTCGCAGGGCTGCGAAACCTGACCTCGCTGGACCTGTCGGGCAACCGTGCAGGCAGCATCGACCATGTGCCCGCATCACTGGCCGGCAACCTGCAGTCACTCGCATTGACCAACATGAACCTGCAAGCCTGGCCCAGCTGGTGTGACAGTTTGCTGCCACTGGAACTTCTGGACCTGAGCTCGAACAACATCACCCAGTTGCCCGAGCACATCCTGACGAACCTGAACAATCCCATGCCAATCTCGTCGATCGCCTTGTTCGACAACCCACTGCCCCTTGAAACCATCCTGCGGGTACGCACCTTCTCGGACAGCCAGCACAGCTATTCCTTTGCCCTGGATATCCCCGACGACCTGATGTTCTTCGATTCTTCCAGCGAAGGGTCTCTCGACCACCCTCACTTCCCACTGCTGGGCGATGATACGCCCAGGCTGGAGGACTGGATGCTGGGTAGCGAAGCACAGAATGCCGCATTGCAGGACTGCTGGGAGCGGCTCGAAGGCAGTGATCTGTTGCGTCTGGCGGGCCGTTTGCACAATGCCGCCCCATACGTTGACCCGAATACGCGAGCCACCTTCTGCGAACGGGTGCGCTTGATGCTGGTGGTGGCTGCAAGCAACGAAAGCGAACGCCCGATCATGGAGAGCATCGCCGCAGCGGCATTGCCAGACCCGGTAACCGGCTCGCAGACCTGCCATGACGGAGCGCTGCAGGAGTTCAACAATATTGAACTGTACCTGATGAGCCAACGCCTGTTGGTCGACGCCGGCGATTCCCTGCAAGCACTGCGTCGTCGCCTGTTGCAGCTTTTCCGGATCGAACAGCTGGAGCTGCTGGCCAACCAACGGACCGGCTCGGGTGACCTGGTCTCGGTACGCCTGGCCTACCGCCGGGAACTGGCCAGGGAACTGGACCTGCCGATCGCCGACAGCATGCGTTTTCGAGGTGCTGCGAACCTGGCGCGCGATGAGCTATCCAGTGTGCTGGAAAAGGTCCGGAAAAGTGAACTGAGCGATGCACTGGTCGACTACATGCTGGCGAATACGGACTGGACCACGCGCCTGCGCGCCGAGTGTGCCGACCGCTTCGCCGAAATAGACGCACGTTTCCGCCTGCGGGTGCTCGAGCTGGCCAGCAAGGACCACTCGCTTCAGGACGAGTTGAACTTGCAGCAAGGCCTGCAAGATGACAAGGACCAGGAAGAGAAGGAGCTACTGCGCGAACTTACCATCAAGCAGATCAACAACAACTGACCCATGGTGACTGGCGACGCGCATGGCCAACAGCGCGTCGCCGTTTTCACCGGCGAACGTCACCGCCCATACCGTTCCTTGCCCCACGCCAGCAGCGCCTGCAGCAGCTGCCCCAATACCTGCTGAGTCGGCTGAGCCAGGTCTTCGCGGTAGGCGAACGGTTCGCTTTCTTCCATGTAGGTGCTCTGCGCCAGCTCCAGCTGCACCGCATGGATGTGATTGGCCGGATCGCCGTAATGCCGGGTGATATGCCCGCCCTTGAAGCGGCCATTGAGCACATGGCTGTATCCCTGGGCCTGGGCGCACACTTCTTTCAGCCGTTCGGCCAGAGCCGGGTCGCAACTGGCGCCGTTGAAGGTACCCAGGTTGAAATCCGGTAGCTTGCCGTCGAACAGGTGCGGGATCAGCGAACGGATCGAATGGGCGTCCCACAGCAGGGCGTAGCCGAACTGCTCGCGCAGCCGCGCCAGCTCGCGACGAATCGTGTCGTGGTAGGGGCGCCAGATCTGCTCCAGATACTGCTTGCGCTCCTCGCCTGTCGGCACCAGCCCGTCCTTGAACAATGGCTCGCCATCGAACAGCGTGGCCGGGTACAGGCCGGTGGTGGCACCAACGTACAGTGGCTTGTCGTCATCCGGCCGGTTCAGGTCGATGACGAAGCGCGAATACTCCGCCGCCACCACGCTGGCGCCCATGTCACGGGCAAAGTCATACAACCGTGGAATATGCCAGTCGGTGTCCGGCAGGCTGCGCGCCTGGTCGACCAGGCCGTCTCGTACCGCCGACGACAGTTGCAGGCCGGCATGGGGCATGCTGATCAGCAGCGGCAGGCGCCCCTGATGAAAACTCAGTACCTTGTCCATCGTGCCTCACTCAGTTGGAAATCTCGTGGCCCTTGCGCACCACGCGCTTGGGCAGGTCGCCGCCCAGCCAGTAGGCCAGGTCGGCGGGGCGTTCGATCTGCCAGGCGACGAAGTCGGCGACCTTGCCCACTTCCAGCGAGCCGTGGCTGTCGCCCAGGCCCAGCGCCGTGGCGGCGTGCACGGTGACACCGGCCAGGGCTTCTTCCGGGGTCATGCGAAAGCAGGTGCAGCCCATGTTCAGCATCAGCCGCAGCGACAACCCTGGCGAGGTGCCGGGGTTGAGGTCGCTGGCCAGGGCAATCTTCACGCCGTGGCGGCGCAAGGCGTCCATCGGCGGCAGCTGGGTTTCGCGCAGGAAGTAGAACGCGCCCGGCAGCAGCACGGCGACCGTGCCGGCTTTTGCCATGGCAATGGCGTCTTCCTCGGTCATGAATTCCAGATGGTCAGCCGAAAGCGCCTGGTAGCGCGCCGCCAGGCGGGAGCCGTGCAGCGACGACAACTGTTCGGCGTGCAGCTTGACCGGCAGGCCCAGCTCGCGCGCCTTGATGAACAGCCGCTCGACCTGGGCCGGGGAGAACGCCAGGTGTTCACAGAAGGCATCCACTGCGTCCACCAGGCCTTCGGCGGCCAGGGCCGGCAGCATTTCATCGCAGATGTGCGCGATGTAGTCGTCAGCCCGGCCGACGTATTCCGGCGGCAAGGCATGGGCTGCCAGGCAGGTGGCGCGCACCGCCAGCGGCAACTCGTCGGCCAGGCGCCGGGCCACGCGCAGCATCTTGCGCTCGTTGGCCAGGTCCAGGCCGTAGCCGGACTTGATCTCGATGGTGGTCACGCCATCGCGCATCAGCACCTGGACCCGCTGGCGAGCACTGGCGAACAGCTCGTCTTCGCTGGCCGCGCGGGTGGCCCGCACGGTGCTGGCGATGCCACCGCCCTGTGCGGCGATTTCGGCATAGCTCACACCCTGCAGGCGCTGCTCGAACTCGCCGCTGCGGTTGCCACCGAACACCGCGTGGGTGTGGCAGTCGATCAGCCCCGGGGTGACCCAGGCGCCGCCCAGGTCCACCGTACGCACGGCATCGACCGACGCCAGCTCGACGCGTGGGCCGATCCACTCGATCAGCCCGGCGTCGGTGACGATGGCCGCGTCCTCGATGGCCGAGTAACGGCCCTCGGCCATGGTTGCCACATGGCAGTGCTGCCAGACGGTTCTCATACATTGACTCCTGTACTTAGCGGTGCAGCTCGGCCGGTTCCGCTACCGGTTCGCCCTGCCCTGCGCGCGGCTTGCACCACAGCAGGTAGGACGCCACCAGGAACACCACCCAGACCACGCCGACAAGCAGTGCCGCCTGGGTATCCGGGAAGTAACCGAGCACGCCAAAGATGAACACCATGAACGCAATGGCCATGGCCGGGCCGTAAGGCCAGAACGGTACCGGGAACTGTAGCTGGGCCACTTGCTCACGGCTCATGCTGCGGCGCATGGCCACTTGGGTGAGCAGGATCATCAGCCACACCCACACGGTGGCGAAGGTAGCGATCGAGGCGATCAGCAGGAACACGTTCTCCGGGATCAGGTAGTTGAGCAGCACGCCGATCAGCAGCGCAGCCCCCATCACCACCACGGTCATCCACGGCACGCCGTGCTTCGACAGCTTGCTGAAGCCGCGCGGCGCGTGGCCTTGCTGGGCCAGGCCGTACATCATGCGGCCGGCGCCGAAGATGTCGCTGTTGATGGCCGAGATCGCGGCAGAAATCACCACGATGTTCAGCACCGCGGCGGCAGAGCCGATGCCCAGGTTACTGAAGATCTGCACGAACGGGCTGCCCTGGCTGCCAATCTGCGGCCATGGGAACAGGCACATCAGCACGAACAGGGTGAGCACGTAGAACAGCAGGATGCGCAGCGGCACGGCGTTGATCGCCTTGGGGATGACCCGCTGCGGGTCCTTGGCCTCACCGGCGGTGACGCCGATGATCTCGATGCCGCCGAACGCGAACATCACCACGGCAAAGGAGGCGATCAGGCCACCCACGCCATTGGGCATGAAGCCGCCGTGGTCGAACAGGTTGCTGACACCCACGGCCTGTCCGGTGCCAACCTGGCTGAAGCCGAAGGCCATGATGCCGAGGCCGGCCAGGATCATCGCCACGATGGCGCCGACCTTGAGCAGCGACAGCCAGAATTCCATTTCGCCAAAGACCTTGACGTTGCACAGGTTGAGGCCGCCGATCAGGAAGACGATGCCCAGCACCCAGATCCAGCGGGCCACTTCCGGGAACCAGAAGCCCATGTAGATACCGAAGGCGGTGACGTCGGCGATGGCGACGATGACCATCTCGAAGGCGTAGGTCCAGCCGAGGATGAAGCCGGCCATGGGGCCGAGGTAGGTGCTGGCGTAGTGGCCGAACGAGCCGGCGACCGGGTTGTGCACAGCCATTTCGCCGAGGGCGCGCATGACCATGAACACAGCGGCGCCGCCGATCAGGTAGGCCAGCAGCACGGCCGGGCCGGCCATCTGGATGGCCGAGGCGGAGCCGTAGAACAGCCCGGTGCCAATGGCGGAACCGAGGGCCATGAAACGGATGTGGCGGGCACTTAGCCCGCGCTTTAGACCTTGAGCTTGTTGCATGTCACGTCCTTAAATTGTTTTTGTGGTCGTGAGATCGAGGGGGGCTGCCTTGCAGCCCAATCGCCGGCAAGCCAGCCCCCACAGAGATGGTGTGTCGCATCTCCATCTGTAGGAGCCGGCTTGCCGGCGATGGGCCGCACAGCGGCCCCTGGGGGCATTACAGGCTTGGCAGCACACCAGCCGGCAGCAGGCCGGTCAGGCGACCCTTGGCCAACAGTTCCACGGCCTTTTCGATGTCGGGCGCGAAGAAACGGTCACGGTCATAGTGCGGCACTTCGCTGCGCAGCGCCTGGCGCGCCTGCTCCAGCTTGGCCGAGGTCTTCAGGCCCTTGCGCAGGTCCAGGCCCTGGCAGGCGCCCAGCCATTCGATGGCCAGCACGCCACGGGTGTTTTCGGCCATTTCCCACAGGCGCTTGCCGGCTGCCGGGGCCATCGACACGTGGTCTTCCTGGTTGGCCGAGGTCGGCAGGCTGTCGACACTGTGCGGGTGCGACAGGGCCTTGTTCTCGCTGGCCAGGGCAGCAGCGGTGACCTGGGCGATCATGAAGCCCGAGTTGACCCCGCCGTTTTCCACCAGGAACGGCGGCAGCTGGGACATGTGCTTGTCCATCATCAGCGAGATACGGCGCTCGCTGAGCGAGCCGATTTCAGCGATGGCCAGGGCGATGTTGTCGGCGGCCATGGCCACCGGCTCGGCGTGGAAGTTACCGCCGGAAATCACGTCACCTTCGGCAGCGAATACCAGCGGGTTGTCCGACACGGCGTTGGCTTCGATGCCCAGTACCTCGGCGGCCTGGCGCAGCTGGGTCAGGCAGGCGCCCATGACCTGCGGCTGGCAGCGCAGCGAGTACGGGTCCTGGACCTTGTCGCAGTTCTTGTGCGACAGCGACACTTCGCTGGAGTCGCCCAGCAGGTCACGGAAGCAGGCAGCAGTGTCGATCTGGCCGCGCTGGCCACGCACTTCGTGGATACGCGCATCGAACGGCGAGCGCGAGCCCAGTGCGGCTTCGACGCTCAGGCCGCCGCAGGCGATGGCAGCGGCGTACAGGTCTTCGCCCTGGAACAGGCCACGCAGGGCATAGGCGGTGGACGCCTGGGTGCCGTTGAGCAGGGCCAGGCCCTCCTTGGCGGCCAGGGTCAGCGGCTCGAGGCCGGCCACGGCCAGGGCTTCGGTAGCTGGCAGCCACTGGCCCTTGTAACGGGCCTTGCCTTCACCCAGCAGCACCAGCGACATGTGCGCCAGCGGGGCGAGGTCGCCGGAGGCGCCCACCGAACCCTTCAGCGGGATGTGCGGGTAGACTTCGGCGTTGACCAGGGCGATCAGCGCGTCGATGACCTTGCGACGGATGCCGGAGAAGCCACGGCTGAGGCTGTTGATCTTCAGCACCATGATCAGCCGCACCAGGTCGTCATCCAGCGGCGCGCCGACACCGGCGGCGTGGGACAGCACCAGCGAGCGCTGCAGGTTTTCCAGGTCGTGGCTGGCGATGCGGGTCGAGGCCAGCAGGCCGAAACCGGTGTTGATGCCGTAGGCGGTACGGTCTTCGGCAATGATCTGCTCGACGCAGGCAACGCTGGCGTCGATGGCCGGCGCGGCGCTGGCGTCCAGTTGCAGGCGCACGGGCGCGGCATGGATGGCGCGCAGCTGGGCCAGGGTCAGGGTGCCGGGCTTGAGGGTCAATTCGGTCACTTCACTACTCCAATCGCGTGGAGCCGCAGGCCCGTTTGTGAGTGCCTGCGTGCTCCTTCTTGTTGTTCAGTATCACCCCTTGTGGGGTGCGATCCAAAGCGTGGCGATCAGCCAGTGATCATCGGCAGGTCCAGACCCTGCTCCTTGGCGCACTCGATGGCGATGTCGTAACCGGCATCGGCATGACGCATCACACCGGTCCCTGGGTCGTTGGTCAGCACGCGAGCGATACGCTCGGCGGCTTCATCGGTACCGTCGCAGACGATGACCATGCCAGAGTGCTGGGAGAAGCCCATGCCCACGCCACCACCGTGGTGCAGCGAAACCCAGGTAGCACCGCCGGCGGTGTTCAGCAGGGCGTTGAGCAGCGGCCAGTCGGAGACAGCGTCGGAACCGTCGCGCATGGCTTCGGTTTCACGGTTGGGGCTGGACACCGAACCGGAGTCCAGGTGGTCACGGCCGATCACGATCGGTGCCGACAGCTCGCCGCTGCGTACCATTTCGTTGAACGCCAGGCCCAGCTTGGCGCGCAGGCCCAGGCCAACCCAGCAGATACGTGCCGGCAGGCCCTGGAAGCTGATGCGCTCGCGAGCCATGTCCAGCCAGCGGTGCAGGTGGGCGTCGTCGGGGATCAGTTCCTTGACCTTGGCGTCGGTCTTGTAGATGTCTTCGGCATCACCGGACAGCGCCGCCCAGCGGAACGGGCCGATGCCACGGCAGAACAGCGGGCGGATGTAGGCCGGCACGAAGCCCGGGAAGTCGAAGGCATTGGCCACGCCTTCTTCCTTGGCCATCTGGCGGATGTTGTTGCCATAGTCGAAGGTCGGGACACCCTGCTTCTGGAAGTCGAGCATGGCTTGCACGTGCACGGCCATCGACTGCTTGGCGGCCTTGACCACTGCAGCCGGCTCGGTCTGCGCGCGGTCGCGGTACTGTTCCCAGGTCCAGCCGGCTGGCAGGTAACCGTTCAGCGGGTCGTGGGCGCTGGTCTGGTCGGTGACCATGTCCGGGCGCACGCCACGCTTGACCAGCTCTGGCAGGATTTCGGCAGCGTTGCCGTGCAGGGCGATGGAGATGGCCTTGCCTTCGGCGGTGTACTTGGCAATGCGTGCCAGGGCGTCGTCGAGGTCAGTGGCCTGCTCGTCGACGTAGCGGGTTTCCAGACGGAAGTCGATGCGGCTCTGCTGGCATTCGATGTTCAGCGAGCAGGCACCGGCCAGGGTGGCGGCCAGTGGCTGGGCGCCGCCCATGCCGCCCAGGCCGGCGGTCAGTACCCACTTGCCTTTCAGGCTGCCGCCGTAATGCTGGCGACCGGCTTCGACGAAGGTTTCGTAGGTGCCCTGGACGATGCCCTGGCTGCCGATGTAGATCCAGCTGCCGGCGGTCATCTGGCCGTACATTGCCAGGCCTTTGGCGTCCAGTTCGTTGAAGTGTTCCCAGTTGGCCCAGTGCGGCACCAGGTTGGAGTTGGCGATCAGTACGCGCGGGGCGTTGCTGTGGGTCTTGAACACGCCGACCGGCTTGCCCGACTGCACCAGCAGGGTTTCGTCGTCTTCCAGGCGGGTCAGGGTCTCGACGATCTTGTCGTAGCACGCCCAGTTACGGGCAGCGCGGCCGATACCGCCGTACACCACCAGTTCTTTCGGGTTTTCCGCGACCTGTGGATCGAGGTTGTTCATCAGCATGCGCAGTGGCGCTTCGGTCAGCCAGCTTTTGGCAGTCAGCTTGTTGCCACGTGGGGCACGGATTTCAACGTCACGGTATTTGTTGTTGTCGGTCACGGGAAAGGTCCTCTGCGGTCGTCCGCGGGCGGGTATGTCGTGGTAGATATACAAACACACCTTTACTTGTATGTACAAGCATGGACAACCAAAATAATTGGACTTTTCCGCTGAGCGGCCAAAAAAACCGGGGGCCGCTGCGCGACCCTTTCGCGACACAAGGCCGCTCCTACAGGGGACCGCGCCAGCCAGGGCATGCGCGGTGCGTGTAGGAGCGGCCTTGCGTCGCGAAAGGGCTGCGCAGCAGCCCCCGGCTATCTCAACGTGAAACGAGTTCGATCAGGCAGAACCGCCCCTGCACATCCAACCCCAGCAACTTGTCATTGCCCTCCAGCCGCAGGCAGTCATACAACCCCAACCGCTGCGTCTCGCACCCGGCAATACCCACCTCGACCTGGCTGCTGGCAGCGAACAGCAACACCGTCGACGCCGAGCTGTACAAGCGGCTGGTGCCATCGAACCACTGCAACCGCGCCCGGTAGCGCTGCGGTGCGTAGATCAGGTTGAAATCGCGGATCGCCCCACCCAGCAGCTTGCAGCTGACCTGGCTCTCGCCGCTGAAGGCGAAAGCATCGAACGGCAGCAACGGCCTGCTGGCCTGGCCGTCGACCAGCAGGCGCATGCCGTCACCTTGCAGCACGGTGATGATCCGCTGGTAGCCGGCGAAGGTGGAAAACCCGCCGGACTCCTCGATATCGGCAATCGACAAGCGCCAGCCAAAGCCGTCCAGGCCTTCGCCACTGTCGCGGGTAATCTCTTCGGTGAAACCGCCACCGTTCTTCCACGGCATGCGCGGGTAGCCCTGCGCACGCAACAACTGCAGCTGACTCATTTACTGAAACGTCCTTCCAGGCGATGACGGGAACCGGGGTGGATCAGCCGCGCGGCGGTCACCGGCTGGCGGCCGGACCAGGTGCGGCGGCGGATCAGCAGGCAGGGCTCGCCCCGCTCGATCTGCAACAGGCGGCATTCTTCCGGCTCGGCCAGGATTGCCTCGACCACGTGCTCACCCTCGGTCAGCGGCGCCACCTGCGACAGGTAGGCGTAAGGCGTCTGCCGGGTGAAGTCCTGCTTGAGGTAGTCGGGGGCAATCGCCGCATTGACGTAGCGATCCTCGATCTGCACCGGCACGCCGTTCTCGAAATGCACGATCAGCGAGTGGAACACCCGTTGGCCTTCGCGCATGTCCAGGGCCAAGGCCCGCTCGGAACCGGCCGTTTCCTCGGTGAGGGTGATCACCTGGCAGCTATGCTGGTGGCCACGCGCGGCAATTTCGTCGGCGATGTTGTTGACCTCGAACAGCGCCGAACGCCCCTTGGGCTCGGCCACGAAGGTACCGACCCCTTGCATGCGCACCAGCAGGCCTTCGGCGGTAAGTTCGCGCAGGGCGCGGTTGATGGTCATGCGGCTGAAGCCCAGCTCGCTGACCAGTTCGCTCTCCGAGGGTACCCGGTGATGCGGTGGCCAGCTGCCGTTGTCGATCTGCTGGATGATCATCTGTTTGACCCGGGCGTACAGCGGAGCCGGGCCCTCGCCCATCTGGGCAACCAGCGCGGAGACAGGTGGTGTCGGCACGGCGTTGGATCCTTGTGCAAATGGAATGAGCGGTAGCTTGCCGCAGTTTACCCGGCAGGCAAACGCCTGTATATGTATATACAAGTTAACAATAACAGGATTTTCACCGATGTCCGCCTACTTCGCCGAACGCGCCCTGCTGCCCACGGGCTGGGCCAGCCATGTCCGCATCGAAGTCACCAGTGATGGCCATGTGGCCCGCATCGAACCGGGTGCCTCGGCCGAAGGTGCCGAGCGGCTGGCCGGCCCGCTGCTGCCCGGCATGCCCAACCTGCACTCGCATGCCTTCCAGCGCGCCATGGCAGGGCTGGCGGAAGTTGCCGGCAACCCCAACGACAGTTTCTGGACCTGGCGCGACCTGATGTATCGCCTGGTCGGCCAGATCAGCCCGGAGCAGCTGCAGGTCATCGCCCGTCAGCTTTACATCGAGATGCTCAAGGCCGGCTACACCTCGGTCGCCGAGTTCCACTACGTGCACCATGACCAGGCCGGCAAGGCCTACGCCGACCCGGCCGAACTGTCCCGCCGCATCAGCGCGGCTGCAGCCGACAGCGGCATTGGCCTGACCTTGCTGCCGGTGCTCTACAGCCACGCAGGCTTCGGCGGCCAAGCCCCGAATGACGGGCAACGGCGCTTCATCAACTCCACCGAACAATACCTGCAACTGCAAGCGCAGCTGGCCCCGCTGCTGGCCGCGCAACCCGCGCAGCAACTGGGTCTGTGCTTCCATTCGCTGCGCGCGGTGACGCCCGGGCAGATCGCCGAAGTGCTGGCAGCCAGCGACAAGCAGTGCCCGGTGCATATCCATATCGCCGAGCAGCAGAAGGAAGTCGACGACTGCCTGGCCTGGAGCGGCCTGCGCCCGCTGCAGTGGCTGTACGAGCACGTGGACGTGGACCCACGCTGGTGCCTGGTGCATGCCACCCATGCCGAGCCGGATGAAGTCACCGCCATGGCCCGCAGCGGCGCGGTAGCCGGGCTGTGCCTGACCACCGAGGCCAACCTGGGCGACGGGATTTTCCCGGCAGTGGACTATCTGGCACAGGGTGGGCGCATGGGCATTGGTTCGGACAGCCATGTGTCGCTGAGCGTGGTGGAGGAACTGCGCTGGCTGGAATACGGCCAGCGGCTGCGCGATCAGCGGCGTAACCGCCTGTATCGCGGCGACCAGCCGATGGTCGGGCGCACGCTGTATGACGCTGCCCTGGCGGGCGGTGCGCAGGCGCTGGGGCAGGCGGTCGGGGAACTGGCCGTGGGCAAGCGCGCCGACTGGCTGGTGCTCGACGGGCAGGACCCTTACATCGCCATGGCCGATGGGGATGCGATTCTCAACCGCTGGCTGTTTGCCGGGGGCGATCGCCAGGTGCGGGATGTGATGGTGAATGGGCAGTGGGTGGTGCGCCAGGGGCGGCATGCGCAGGAAGAGCAAAGCGCGCTGGCGTTTGCCGAGGTACTGCGGCAGCTTTTGGGCTGATCTACCTGCAGTTCTATCGCATTCGCGGGTGAACCCGCTCCCACAGGTGAGGCGCTGAACTCAGATGCGGTGCAGTACCTGTGGGAGCGGGTTTACCCGCGAACACCGGCGAAGCCGGTGCCATACATCGCGGTTGCGGGTAAGCCCACACCCACAACCACTCTGAACCTCAGTGCCTCTTGACGATCTGCTGGTCCGACGCACGCCAGATCAGCCGATTGGTGTCATACCCCTGCTGCCGGGCCTTGGACATCAGGTTCTCGCGCTCCCAGGCCGGTAGCGTCGGCGTACGCGACAGGATCCACAAGTGCTTGCGGTCCGGGCTGCCGACCACCGCCGTGCGGTAGCGATCATCCACATACAGAATCCAGTACTCGCCCCTCGCCACCCCTGGCACCAGCTTGGTGAACCAGTTGTCGAACTCGACCCACAACTTGTCGGTATGCCCCGGCTCCTGGATGTTCGCATGCCCTTCGGCGCGCAGCCATTCGTCACCCATGGTGCGGCAGCGGTTGAGCACGCCGAGGCTACCATCGAGCCGGAGGTTGTAGTGCGCTTCGGACTGCTCGCAGCCGGTCTGGTAGCGCATCGGCAGGCGCGCCAGCTCGTACCATTTGCCCTGGTAGCGCTTGAGGTCGATGTTGCCCGCGGTTTTCGGCGCCAGCGGGTCATGCACGGAGCCGGCACAACCGCCCAGCAGCAACGCCAGGCATACCCCCATCAGCAGATACAGGTGCCTCATTTGAGACCCTGCCCTGAATACATGAGCACCTTGTCAGCCGCGTATTGCACACTGATGAAGCTCTTCTCGTCCCCCCAGGTGCAGCTGCTCATCCCCAGCGCACCAGAGCACTCGGTCGGCGTGCCGAGCAGCTGCTCGACCTCGGCCTTGTTCATACCGGCCTTGATCTTGGAATAGTTTTCCTGGTTGATCTTGCTGCAGGCAGTCAGGACGACGCACAGCGACAACAGGGCGAGGGAACGCAACGACATGAAGGACACTCCTGGAGAGGGGATACAGGCGAGTGGCCTGCAGTGACCTTCGACGGTAAAAACCCTCCCAGGTTCCCTGACCTCCCTCCTCTAACCCTACGCCATTGGTCGGATGGCCACTACTGTGCGATTAATCACAAAGAATTACCCCGCCCAAACAAAAAGGCCGCCCCCGTGAAGGAGCGGCCTTGCGTCGCGACGGCCTGCGCAGCAGGCCACGAAGCCTCAGAACCTGGACCCAGGCTCCAGCAAAAAGTCCATCTCTTCGCTGGTACTCGGCCGCTCCAGCACCAGGTTGCGGTGCGGGAAGCGCCCGAAACGGGCAATTACCCGCTGGTGCTGCTCGGCGTAGTCGAGGAAGCCTTCGAACAACCGGCGGTTGGCTTCGGGCTGCTCGTCCAGCAGCACCTGGTAGCGCTCGACGCACAGGTTCTGCCAGTCCAGCACCTCGGCATGCTCCAGCACCAGCAGCACGAACACCCGCTGGATCGGCAGCAGCTGGTAATCCCAGTTTTTCTGTAAACCCTGCATCGCCACCACCTGGGCACGCCGGTCGCCCTCGAAGGCACGCGGCGTGTCGCGGTGGATCATGCGCGGCAGCTGGTCCAGCAGGATCAGCAGGCCCAGCCAGCCCTGCGGGCTTTGCTGCCACTCGTCGAGCCCACCCGCCAGGGCATGCTCGACCAGGTCGCCAAACAGCGCATGGGCGTCGGCATCATGATGCTTGCCGAACCACAGCGTGCTCTTCTCGTCAGCCACGGCCTGGGGACTGGTGCCCCAACCGAACCACCACTCCAGCAACGGCTGCCAAGGTGCGAGCATGACTTACTCCTTGTGGTAGGCGGTGACGCGCTCGACCTCTTCCTTCGAGCCGAGGATTACCGACACACGCTGGTGCAGGCTTTCTGGCTGGATGTCGAGGATGCGATCGTAACCGTTGGTGGAGGCGCCGCCGGCCTGTTCGATGATGAAGGACATCGGGTTGGCTTCGTACATCAGGCGCAGTTTGCCCGGCTTGCTCGGCTCGCGGGCGTCACGTGGGTACATGAACAGGCCGCCACGGGTCAGGATGCGGTGTACGTCGGCCACCATCGAGGCGATCCAGCGCATGTTGTAGTTTTTCTTCAGCGGGCCGGTCTCGCCTGCCAGCAGTTCGCCCACGTAGCGCTGAACCGGGGCTTCCCAGTGGCGCTGGTTGGACATGTTGATGGCGAACTCTGCGGTGCTTTCCGGCACGCGGATGTTTTCGTGGGTGAGGACGAAGCTGCCCAGTTCGCGGTCCAGGGTGAAGCCCTTGACGCCGTTGCCCAGGGTCAGGATCAGCATGGTCTGCGGGCCGTAGATTGCGTAACCGGCGGCGACCTGCTGGGTGCCTGGCTGCAGGAAGGCATTTTCGTTCAGGGTTTCGTTCTGGCTCAGGTATTCGTTAGGGCAACGCAGTACCGAGAAGATAGTGCCGACCGAAACGTTGACGTCGATGTTGGACGAGCCGTCCAGCGGGTCGAAGACCAGCAGGTAGGCGCCTTTCGGGTACTTGCCCGGGATCTGGTAGGCGTTGTCCATTTCTTCGGAAGCCATGCCGGCCAGGTGGCCGCCCCACTCGTTGGCTTCCAGCAGGATATCGTTGGAAATCACGTCCAGTTTCTTCTGGACTTCGCCCTGCACGTTTTCAGTGCCCATGCTGCCCAGCACACCACCAAGGGCGCCTTTGGACACGTGATGGCTGATTTCCTTGCACGCACGCGCCACCACTTCGATCAGGAAGCGCAGATCGGCAGGGGTATTGTTGCTGCGGGTCTGCTCAATCAGATAGCGACTCAGGGTAACGCGGGACATGTATGGCTCCGAAAGGATTGGGGGGATAAAAACCCCCGCAGTTTACAGGGAGAGTTGCGGGCTAGCGAGTGATGAGACTCGCCACGGCTCTCAGACGGCACAATAGGTCGGTAGTTCAGCGTGCGCCAGGCCGGTGGTCGGAGTGAGGCCCATTCGCGGGTGAACCCGCTCCCACAGGATCTTCACAAGATTCAGGGCCTGTGCAGTCCCTGTGGGAGCGGGTTTACCCGCGAAGAGGCCGGCACAGGCTTACCTCAATCCAAAGCCTTCCAGATCTCGCTGGCATATTCCCGAATGGTCCGGTCCGAGGAGAACCAGCCCATCCGCGCGGTATTCAGCACCGCCATGCGCCACCATTCCTGCGGCGTGTGCCACAGCTCCTCGACCCGTCGCTGGGCATCCCAGTAGGCATCGAAATCGGCACACACCAGGAAGCGGTCATGAGCCACCAGCCCGTCGATCAGCGCGCTGTAGCGCGACGGGTCGTCCGGTGAGAACACCCCGCTGCGAACAGCCTGCAACACGTCGTTCAGGCGGCTGGACGCGGCAATCGCCGCACTGGCGCCAAAGTCCCCGTCGCGCCGTCTGGCCTCCACCTGCTGCGCGGTAAGGCCGAAGATGAACATGTTTTCGGTACCCACCTGCTCGCTCATCTCGACGTTGGCACCATCCAGGGTGCCGATGGTCAGCGCGCCGTTCAGGCCGAACTTCATGTTGCTGGTGCCGGAGGCTTCGTAACCGGCGGTGGAAATCTGCTCGGAAAGGTCCGCCGCCGGGATGATGCTTTCGGCCAGGCTGACGTTGTAGTTGGGCAGGAATACCACCTTCAGCAGGCCGCGCACGGTGGGGTCGTTGTTCACCACCCGGGCGATGTCGTTGGCCAGCTTGATGATCAGCTTGGCCTGGTGATAGCTGGCCGCGGCCTTGCCGGCGAAAATCTTCACCCGCGGCACCCAGTCGGTACCGGGGTCGTTGCGCATGGCCTGGTACAGCGCCACGGTGTGCAGCAGGTTTAGCAACTGGCGCTTGTATTCGTGGATGCGCTTGACCTGCACATCGAACAGCGCTTCGGGGTTCACCGTAACGCCCAGGCGGTCCTGGATGATGCTGGCCAGGGCACGCTTGCTGTGCAGGCGCTGCGCGGCGAACTGCTTGCGGAAGCCGCTCTTGTCGGCGAACGGCACCAGATTGACCAGGCGCCCTTCCGGATCGTCCAGCAACTCAGGGCCCAGCGCCTCGACCAGCATGGCGGTCAGCTGCGGGTTGGACTGGTACAGCCAGCGGCGGAAGGTAATGCCGTTGGTCTTGTTGTTGATCCGTTGCGGGTAGAGCTTGTGCAGCTCGGAGAACACCGTGCTTTTCATCAGCTTGCTGTGCAGCGCCGACACACCGTTGACGCTGTGCGAACCGAGGAACGCCAGGTTGCCCATGCGCACTCGGCGGCCGTTGTCTTCTTCGATCAGCGACACGGCCCGCAGCACATCGAAGTCGTGCAGGCCTTTCGCCCGCAGCGCGTCGATGTGATAGGCATTGATCAGGTAGATGATCTGCATGTGCCGCGGCAGCATGCGTTCCATCAGCGCCACCGGCCAGGTTTCCAGGGCTTCGGGCAGCAAGGTGTGGTTGGTGTAGGCCAGGGTGCCGACGGTCAGCTCCCAGGCGGTATCCCAGCGGATTTCATGCTGGTCGACCAGCAGGCGCATCAGCTCGGCCACGGCGATCGACGGGTGGGTGTCGTTGAGCTGGATGGCCGCTGCATCCGGCAGGTTGAGCAGGTTGTCGTGCATGTTCAGGTGGCGGCGCAGCAGGTCCTGCAACGAAGCCGAGACGAAGAAGTACTCCTGGCGCAGGCGCAGCTCCTGGCCCGCCTCGGTGCTATCGGCCGGGTACAGCACCCGCGAAATGCTTTCGGCCCGCGCCACCTCGGCTACCGCACCCAGGTGGTCACCAGCATTGAAGCGTTCCAGGTGCAGCTCTTCCAGCGCCCGCGCACGCCACAGGCGCAGGGTATTCACGCTGGCCCCGCGCCAACCGACAACCGGGGTGTCATAAGCCACCGCTCGCACGGTCTCGCCCGGCCACCACACCTGGCGCTGCTGGCCGTGGGTGTCGTGCACCGTTTCGACGCTGCCGCCAAAGCTGATCGGGTAGATCACCTCCGCGCGCTCGAACTCCCAGGGGTTGCCAAAGTCCAGCCAGTTCTCGGTCTGTTCCTGCTGCCAGCCATCGACCATGGCCTGGCGAAACAGCCCGTGCTCGTAGCGGATGCCATAACCGTGAGCAGCAATGCCCAGGGTCGACATGCTCTCCATGAAGCACGCCGCCAGGCGGCCCAGGCCACCGTTGCCCAGCGCGGCATCGGGCTCGAGCAGGCGGATGCGCTCCAGGTCCACGTCCAGCCCTTCCAGTGCGTCGCGGGCAATGTCGAGCAGGCCCAGGTTGCTCAGGCTGTCGTACAGCAAGCGGCCAATGAGGAATTCGAGGGAAAGGTAATAGACCCGCTTCTGGCTGCGGCGATAAGCCTGGCGGGTGTGGTCCATCCAGTGATCGACCATGTGATCGCGCGCGGCCAGTGCGATGGCTTCGAACCAG
Source organism: Pseudomonas sp. B23(2017) (assembly GCF_002113725.1). NCBI lineage: Bacteria > Pseudomonadati > Pseudomonadota > Gammaproteobacteria > Pseudomonadales > Pseudomonadaceae > Pseudomonas > Pseudomonas sp. B23(2017). Next base: position 284,390 of record NZ_NEJM01000001.1, read on the forward strand.
TCGTGGTCGAAAGCGTGCTCCGGGTCCTTGCCGACCGCGTAGGTCAGCTTGTCCAGTACAGCGGCGCGAAATTCGGCCACCTCGGCGTCACGAGCTTTGGGTTCCTGGGACATGCGGCATCCTCGGGCAAGTTGACGAAAGCGGAGGGAGACTGTTGAGCCTAGACCCTTCGACAGGGAGTGACAGTTAGCGTTCGCAGTTTTCATGCCCACTCTGCGATTCCGGCAAAAGGTTGTTCATAAATTGAACAATTCCGGTATGATCGCGCGCCCCAAGACCGTGATACACCCCCATAACGATGAAAACGACCCTGATCGCCGCGGCCGAAGTCGACCGCCTGGAGACCTGGCAGCGCTATACCAGCAACATGTGCCATGGCTGCCATTCGACCTGCTGCACCCTGCCGGTGGAGGTGAAGATCAAGGATCTGATCCGTATCGGCGTGGTCGACGAGTTCGAGAAAGACGAACCGCCGAAGAACATCGCCAAGCGCCTGCAGAAGGACGGCATCATCGAACGCTTCAACCAGAAGTCGGGGATCTTCACCCTGACCCGGATGAGCAATGATGACTGCCTGTACCTGGATCGTAAAAGCCGGCTGTGCACCATTTATGACAAGCGGCCGGATACCTGCCGCAACCACCCCAAGGTCGGGCCGCGGCCGGGGTATTGTGCGTACAAGCCCAAGGTGGTCGGGCGCTGATCCTGCTTTGCATTTGAGATTCTGGGGCTGCGTTGCAGCCCTTTCGCGACACAAGGCCGCTCCTACAGGAGATCGCGGTCCCTTGTAGGAGCGGCCTTGTGTCGCGAAAGGGCCGCAAGGCGGCCCCAAAATCTGCAGGCAAACAAAAACGCCCCCGGCCTTTCGACCGGGGGCGTTTTCGTTTCAGCTCAAGCTAGACGATCAAGCCTTGGCTTTCTTGGCAGCGCGGGTACGCTCGCCTTCGTCCAGGATCTTCTTGCGCAGGCGGATCGACTTCGGAGTCACTTCGCACAGCTCGTCGTCCTGTATGAATTCCAGGGCCTGTTCCAGGGTGTGGCGAACCGGCGGTACCAGGGCGATGACTTCGTCTTTGCCCGAAGCACGCATGTTGTCGAGCTTCTTGCCCTTGGTCGGGTTCACGCCCAGGTCGTTGTCACGGCTGTTCAGGCCGATGATCTGACCGTTGTAGATGTCCTGACCGTGCTCGATGAACAGCTTGCCGCGAGCCTGCAGGGTTTCCAGCGAGTAGGTCAGCGCCTTGCCGGTCTCGATCGAAACCAGTACACCGTTCAGGCGACCGGACATCTGGCCGGCTTTCATGGTGTCGTAGCGATCGAAGATCGAGGTCAGGATGCCGGCACCATTGGTCAGGGTCAGGAACTGGTTACGGAAACCGATCAGACCACGAGCAGGTACGTTGTACTCCAGACGTACACGGCCCTTGCCATCCGGCGCCATGTTGGTCAGGTCGCCTTTACGCAGGCCCATTTCTTCCATGACCTTGCCCTGGGATTCTTCAGGGATGTCGATGGTGACGTTCTCGAACGGCTCCTGCTTCACGCCGTTGACTTCGCGGATGATCACTTCAGGGCGGCCTACAGCCATCTCGAAGCCTTCACGACGCATGGTTTCGATCAGAACCGACAGGTGCAGCTCACCACGGCCGGAAACCTTGAACTTGTCAGCCGAGTCGCCTTCTTCAACGCGCAGTGCAACGTTGTACAGCAGCTCTTTGTCCAGACGTTCCTTGATGTTACGGCTGGTGACGAACTTGCCTTCCTTGCCGCAGAACGGCGAGTCGTTGACCTGGAAGGTCATCGAAACGGTCGGCTCGTCAACGGTCAGTGGCTTCATCGCCTCGACGTTGTTCATGTCGCACAGGGTGTCGGAGATGAACAGCTCGTCGAAACCGCTGATGCAGACGATGTCGCCAGCCTGGGCTTCTTCAACGTCGACGCGGTGCAGGCCGTGGTGGCCCATCAGCTTGAGGATACGGCCGTTACGCTTCTTGCCTTCGGTGTCGATGGCAACAACCGGGGTGTTCGGCTTGACGCGACCACGGGCGATACGGCCAACGCCGATAACACCGAGGAAGCTGTTGTAGTCCAGAGCGGAGATCTGCATCTGGAACGGGCCATCGACGTCAACGTTCGGCGCCGGTACGTTGTCGACGATCGACTGGTACAGCGGGGTCATGTCTTCGGCCATGTCGGTGTGGTCCAGACCGGCGATGCCGTTCAGGGCCGAGGCGTAGACAACCTGGAAGTCCAGCTGGTCGTCGGTGGCACCGAGGTTGTCGAACAGGTCGAAGATCTGGTCCAGAACCCAGTCAGGACGCGCGCCCGGGCGGTCAACCTTGTTGATCACGACGATCGGCTTCAGGCCAGCTTCGAAAGCCTTCTTGGTCACGAAGCGGGTTTGCGGCATCGGGCCGTCCTGGGCGTCGACCAGCAGCAGCACAGAGTCGACCATCGACATTACACGCTCAACCTCGCCACCGAAGTCGGCGTGGCCGGGGGTGTCGACGATGTTGATGTGGTAGCCGTTCCAGTTGATGGCGGTGTTTTTCGCCAGAATGGTAATGCCGCGCTCTTTTTCCTGGTCGTTGGAGTCCATCACGCGCTCGTCGTTGAGCTCGTTACGCTCCAGGGTGCCGGACTGGCGCAGGAGTTTGTCGACCAGGGTGGTTTTACCATGGTCAACGTGGGCGATGATGGCGATGTTACGCAGATTTTCGATCACAACTGTATCTCGATCAGAGGATTCGGTTGCCGCCAGTGTAGGCGGCGAATATGTACGGTTTGAGGCTCAGCGGGCCCGATGGTCGGGAGGGCGATGGCGGATGCTGCCGCCATACAGCCCTGGCGTCTTATGTCGGACGATAAACACGCACATTGGCATGTCCCTCACTGAGCAGGTGGTGTGCGTGCAGACGGCTCATCACACCTTTGTCGCAATACAGCAAGTACTGGCGGTTGGCATCCAGGTGCTTGAACTTGCTGTTGATGGCATAGAACGGCATGGCCTGGACTTCGATACCGTCGAGCACCAGAGGTTCGTCTTCCTGGGCATCGGGGTGACGAATGTCTATGACGATCTGGCCGGGCAGCGCCTCGGTCACTTCCTCGATTTCGATGTCCTTGCCCAGTTCGTCGATCACATGGTCGATGGAGATCAGCCGGGCGCGTTCCAGGGCACGCTCCAGCACGGCCATGTCGAACTGCTTCTCTTCATGCTCCATGCGGTGGCGCTTGGCGTGGGTGGTCGGGTTTACCGAGATCACGCCGCAGTATTCTGGCATGTGCTTGGCGAAGTCGGCAGTGCCGATCGCGTAGGCCTGGTCGATGATGTCCTGCTTGTGGCTGGCCAGCAGCGGGCGCAGCACCAGCTTGTCGGTGGCCGAATCGATGATCGACAGGTTCGGCAGGGTCTGGCTGGACACCTGGGAAATCGCCTCGCCGGTGACCAGCGCGTCGATCTCCAGGCGGTCGGCCATGTGCGCGGCACCGCGCAGCATCATGCGCTTCAGGGTCACACCCATGTAGCTGTTGTCGACCTTGTTGAGGATCTCGCCGACCACTTCCTCGAACGGCACGCTGATGAACAGCACGCGCTGGCTGCTGCCGAACTTCTTCCACAGGTAGTGGGCCACTTCCATCACGCCCAACTCGTGGGCACGGCCGCCGAGGTTGAAGAAGCAGAAGTGGGTCATCAGGCCACGGCGCATCATCTGGTAGGCCGCCACGGTGGAGTCGAAGCCGCCGGACATCAGTACCAGGGTCTGCTCCAGGGCGCCCAGCGGGTAGCCGCCGATGCCCTGGTGCTGGTTGTGGATCACGTACAGGCGCTGGTCGCGGATTTCGATGCGCACCAGCACTTCCGGGCTCTTCAGCTCGATGCCGGCGGCGCCGCACTGCTGGCGCAGCTGGCTGCCGACGTAACGGTCGACGTCCATCGAGGTGAAGTCGTGGTGGCCGCCGCGCTTGCAGCGCACGGCGAAGTGCTTGCCGGCCAGCAGATGACCGAAGTGCTGCCTGCACTTGGCGACGATGTCGTCGAAGTCGCCGAGCGGGTATTCCTCTACCTGCAGGAAGTGGGTGATACCCGGGGTGCAGGTGAGGCGCTCGATCATCTCGCGCTGGACTTTTTCGTCTTCGACGCGGGTGACCACTTCGAGATTGTCCCAGACACCATCGACCACGAGCTCAGGATCGAGGTCCTTGAGCACGTTGCGGATGTTCTTGCCGAGCTGGCGGATGAAGCGCTTGCGCACCGGCCGGCTCTTGATGGTGATTTCTGGGAAGACTTTGACGATAAGTTTCATTGGTTAACAGCGCGCGCAGGGCCTGCCGAAAATGAGGGGCGCGAATTATAGCGGAAATTGCTCAGGATTTGACCAACTTTTGTACAGAAGGTCGGATTTATATTGCCTGCACCGGCCTCATCGCCGGCAAGCCAGCTCCCACAGGCCATCCGCAGCTCTCAAGACTTACGCCCTACCTGTGGGAGCGGGCGAGCCCGCGAAGAGGCCCTCAAAGAAAGCACGCATTTCAAGCAATGCACACTATTGGTGCACCGCTACCAAAATTCGCATCTTAAGGGTGCATTTTTACCCGCCAACTCTGTGCCCAATGCCCGCAAACGCCCCCTTTTATCCCGCCCTCGCCATTTTCGGGCACTGGCATGCAATTTGCTCCCTTGTGAGGCAGGTAAGCTTGGCCGACTATCCGCGCCCGGCAACACCCTTTTTCCAGGGCAGCGGCCCACCGCGCTCTAGACCATCCGGAGGACAACATGTCGAAGTCGGTTCAACTCATCAAAGATCATGACGTCAAGTGGATTGATCTGCGTTTCACGGACACCAAAGGCATTCAGCACCACGTGACCATGCCGTCGCGTGATGCGCTGGAAGACGACTTCTTCGAAGTCGGCAAGATGTTCGACGGTTCCTCCATCGCTGGCTGGAAAGGCATCGAAGCTTCCGACATGATCCTGATGCCGGTCGACGAAACTGCCGTACTGGACCCGTTCACCGAAGAGCCAACCCTGATCATCACCTGCGACATCGTCGACCCGTCGAGCATGCAGGGCTACGATCGTGACCCTCGCGCCATCGCCAAGCGCGCCGAAGAGTACCTGAAGAGCACCGGCATCGGTGACACCGTATTCGCCGGCCCGGAGCCAGAGTTCTTCATCTTCGACGAAGTGAAGTTCCAGTCGGACATCTCCGGCTCGATGTTCAAGATCTTCTCCGAGCAAGGCTCGTGGATGACCGGCGCTGACGTGGAAGGCGGCAACAAAGGCCACCGTCCAGGCGTGAAAGGCGGCTACTTCCCGGTTCCGCCGTTCGACCACGACCACGAAATCCGTACCGCCATGTGCAACGCACTGGAAGAAATGGGTCAGACCGTCGAAGTTCACCACCACGAAGTGGCGACTGCCGGCCAGAACGAAATCGGCGTCAAGTTCAACACCCTGGTGAAGAAGGCTGACGAAGTACAGGCACTGAAGTACGTCGTGCACAACGTTGCCGACGCCTACGGCCGTACCGCCACCTTCATGCCGAAGCCTCTGTACGGCGACAACGGCTCGGGCATGCACGTGCACATGTCGATCTGGAAAGACGGCAAGAACACCTTCTCGGGTGAAGGCTATGCCGGCCTGTCCGACACCGCCCTGTACTTCATCGGCGGTATCATCAAGCACGGTAAGGCCCTGAACGGCTTCACCAACCCGTCGACCAACTCCTACAAGCGTCTGGTCCCAGGCTTCGAAGCCCCGGTAATGCTGGCCTACTCGGCTCGCAACCGTTCCGCCTCGATCCGTATTCCTTACGTCGGCAGCCCGAAAGCCCGCCGTATCGAAGCTCGCTTCCCGGACCCATCGGCCAACCCGTACCTGGCCTTCGCGGCCCTGCTGATGGCCGGCCTGGACGGTATCCAGAACAAGATCCACCCAGGCGATGCTGCCGACAAGAACCTGTACGACCTGCCGCCTGAAGAGGCCAAGGACATCCCGCAGGTTTGCGGCAGCCTGAAGGAAGCTCTGGAAGAGCTGGACAAGGGCCGTGCATTCCTGACCAAGGGCGGCGTGTTCTCCGACGACTTCATCGATGCCTTCATCGAGCTGAAGAGCGAAGAAGAAATCAAGGTCCGCACCTTCGTTCACCCGCTGGAATACGAGCTGTACTACAGCTGCTGATCTGATCGGCGCCTGGCGCCGATGACCTGATCACGAACGGCCTCCTTCGGGAGGCCGTTTTCGTTTCCGTGGCTGCCTCATCGATTTCATACAGAACCAGCAGATGCCGCTGACATTTCGCCGCCCCTTCAGCACGCAGGGTAGGCGTCCCTTCAGTCAACGGACATCACGCCATGCGCAAACTTCTACCTGCAATGATTACCGTATCCGCCCTCCTCGCCGGCTGCGCCAGCAATGGCACCGCGCCAGGCCAGGCAACGTCACAGGTGCTTCACCGCGCCACCGGCAGTTGGGACGGCACCCCCTATCGCAATTACCCCGAAGGACGACCAGTGCTATCGCTGGTGAAAGTCAGCATCCCCGCCCACACAACCCTCGGCTGGCACTGCCATCAGGCGCTCAATCTGGGCTATCTGGCGGAGGGCAGACTTGAGGTGGAAACCCGCGACGGCAAGCGCACAAGCCTGGTTGCGGGCCAGACGCTGGCAGAACTTCAAGGGGAAGTGCACCGCGGGCACACCACTGGGCAGCCCGCCACTGTCATGGTGTTCCACGCAAGCAATGAAGACCTGGCGTTTTCAACGCCAGAAGCCGAATGCCCACCGCTTGACGCGACAAGCGAAGACGCCTTTGACAACCTGATCAATGCTATCGAGAAGCGCTTGGCCACTGCCGAGTCTATTGCCTTGCACAAGTGGGACAATGACCAGCCTGTGCAGGACACCGAACGGGAACAGCAAGTCCAGGCCAGGGTTCGCAACAGCGCATGGCGCCATCAGCTACCAGCCGAGCGAGCTACGCGCTTTTTCGCCGACCAGATCGAAGCACACAAAATGGTGCAATACGCCCTGCTTGAGCGCTGGCAGCGTCGAGGCGCCGCACCGGATGCGCATCGTCGCGATCTCACAAGCGAGCTACGACCCGAACTGGACAGACTGCAAGCCGAATTGCTGCATTCCCTCTCAGCCTTCGACAAAGAGCGAAGGGCGGACTGTGCTCGGCAGCTGGCAACCAAGCTCCACAAACGGCCTCAACCCATTGCCCTCAAGCAGGCGATGATCCGTGCCTCGAGCAAACTGTGCGATAAAACCTGAAACCACCTATGCTCCATATTGGTGCATTCTGAGAGCTAACGCCCCCCGAATGCACCCCAAAAGCGATCACATGAACCGTTTAATCAGTTCATTCTGGTGCGGTTTTTCCCGTTTCCAGGGCTTTATCGGCAAATTCCGCTTCTTTTCGGAGCCTTGGTTTGGTTCTTGCATTTTTTGCCCAAAGACTGGAATCAGCGGATCCACCGCGCGCCCGACCATGGCCGCGCCCATGCCCGACACGCGCCAAAAGAGGTCGACGACGCCCTATGACCATCAGCGATGCCCAGCACCGTCTGCTTCTGGACAACCTGACCACCGCCACGCTGCTGCTCAACGCCGAGCTGCGCCTGGAGTACATGAACCCGGCCGCGGAAATGCTCCTGGCGGTCAGTGGCCAGCGCAGCCATGGGCAGTTCATCAGCGAACTGTTCACCGAGTCGACCGAGGCGCTCAGCTCGCTGCGCCAGGCGGTCGAGCAGGCGCACCCGTTCACCAAGCGCGAAGCGCAGCTCACCTCGCTGACCGGGCAGACCATCACCGTCGACTACGCGGTAACGCCGATCCTGCATCAGGGCCAGACCCTGCTGCTGCTGGAGGTGCACCCACGCGACCGGCTGCTGCGCATTACCAAGGAAGAGGCCCAGCTGAGCAAGCAGGAAACCACCAAGATGCTGGTGCGCGGCCTGGCCCACGAAATCAAGAACCCCCTTGGCGGCATCCGCGGCGCAGCCCAGCTGCTGGCACGCGAACTGCCTGAAGAAGGCCTGCGTGACTATACCAACGTGATCATCGAGGAAGCCGACCGCCTGCGTAACCTGGTCGACCGCATGCTCGGTTCGAACAAGCTGCCGTCGCTGGCCATGACCAACATCCACGAAGTGCTGGAGCGGGTCTGCAGCTTGGTAGAGGCCGAAAGCCAGGGCTGCATCACTTTGGTGCGCGACTATGACCCCAGCCTGCCGGATGTGTTGATCGACCGCGAGCAAATGATCCAGGCCGTGCTCAACATCGTGCGCAATGCCATGCAGGCGATCAGTTCGCAGAACGAACTGCGCCTGGGCCGCATCACCCTGCGCAGCCGTGCCCTGCGCCAGTTCACCATCGGCCACGTGCGCCATCGCCTGGTGGCGCGGGTCGAGATCATCGACAACGGCCCGGGCATCCCGCCGGAACTGCAGGACACCCTCTTCTATCCCATGGTCAGCGGCCGCCCGGACGGTACCGGGCTGGGCCTGGCCATTACCCAGAACATCATCAGCCAGCACCAGGGCCTGATCGAGTGTGAAAGCCATGCAGGCCACACTGCCTTCTCGATCTACCTGCCCCTGGAACAAGGAGCCACCGCCTCATGAGCCGAAGTGAAACCGTATGGATCGTCGACGATGATCGCTCCATCCGCTGGGTCCTGGAAAAAGCCCTGCAACAGGAAGGCATGACCACCCAGAGCTTCGACAGCGCCGATGGCGTGATGGGCCGCCTGGCACGCCAGCAACCGGACGTGATCATTTCCGACATCCGCATGCCGGGCACCAGCGGCCTCGACCTGCTGGCACAGATCCGTGAGCAGCACCCCCGCCTGCCGGTCATCATCATGACCGCCCACTCCGACCTGGACAGCGCCGTGGCATCGTACCAAGGCGGTGCCTTCGAGTACCTGCCCAAGCCGTTCGATGTGGACGAGGCGGTCTCGCTGGTCAAGCGAGCCAACCAGCACGCCCAGGAGCAACAAGGGCTGGATGTGCCGCAGAGCCTGGCGCGTACCCCGGAAATCATCGGTGAAGCGCCGGCGATGCAGGAGGTGTTCCGCGCCATCGGCCGCCTCAGCCACTCCAACATCACCGTGCTGATCAACGGCGAGTCCGGTACCGGCAAGGAGCTGGTGGCCCACGCCCTGCACCGCCACAGCCCGCGTGCGGCGTCGCCGTTCATTGCCCTGAACATGGCCGCCATCCCCAAGGACCTGATGGAGTCCGAGCTGTTCGGCCATGAAAAAGGCGCCTTCACCGGCGCCGCCAACCTGCGCCGGGGGCGCTTCGAGCAGGCCGACGGCGGTACCCTGTTCCTCGACGAGATCGGCGACATGCCTGCCGACACCCAGACCCGCCTGCTGCGAGTGCTGGCCGATGGCGAGTTCTATCGCGTGGGCGGCCACGTGCCGGTCAAGGTCGATGTGCGCATCATCGCCGCCACCCACCAGAACCTGGAGTCGCTGGTACAGGCCGGCAAGTTCCGCGAGGACTTGTTCCACCGCCTGAACGTGATTCGCATCCACATCCCACGGCTGGCCGACCGCCGCGAAGATATCCCCGCCCTCGCCCGCCACTTCCTCGCCCGCGCCGCCCAGGAGCTGGCGGTCGAGCCGAAGATCCTCAAGCCGGAAACCGAGGAATTCATCCGCAACCTGCCGTGGCCGGGCAACGTACGGCAAATGGAAAACACCTGCCGCTGGATCACCGTGATGGCCTCCAGCCGCGAAGTGCTGATCGGCGACCTGCCGCCAGAACTGCTGAACCTGCCACAGGACGCCGCACCGGTAACCAACTGGGAGCAGGCCCTGCGCCAGTGGGCCGACCAGGCGCTGGCGCGTGGGCAGACCAGCCTGCTGGACAGCGCAGTGCCGAGCTTCGAGCGGATCATGATCGAGACGGCGCTCAAGCACACTGCTGGCCGTCGGCGCGATGCGGCACTGTTGCTGGGTTGGGGGCGCAACACCCTGACGCGCAAGATCAAGGAGCTGGGGATGAATGTGGCGGGTGGCGATGATGAGGAAGGGGACGAGCACTGAGTTCCAGGTAAACCCATAGTTCTTTGGGGCTGCTGCGCAGCCCATCGCGACACAAGGCCGCTCCTACAGGAGAATGCGATCCCCTGTAGGAGCGGCCTTGTGTCGCGATGGGCCGCAAAGCGGCCCCAAACATTTCAGCCCTTCGATGCACCGATCCTGTGCCCGATGCACCTCTCGAAGGCACAAATCCCCCGCAAAAACGGCCAAATCACCCTGAAAACCCATAATTCACGGGCTTTTCAAAACTGGCACGCCCCCTGCAATAAACCATACATATCCAGTTTCGGGGGCCCTGGTACAGGCAGGCCGGGTGAACCCCTCTTTTATTCGCAACATCGCCAGTTTTGGGGACCTCGGTACAGGCAGGCCGGGCCATCCCCCCTTTATACGCAGTACCCCTTTCGGGGACCCTGGTACAGGCAGGCCGGGATATCCCCTCTTTTATTCGTGCAGTTTCACCTGCAACCGCCAGCGCCCAGCGTCCTCTGCACCGGCCCACTCGCCGTGCAGGGGGCGCGCGGCCACCACCGTCAGCAACAGACCTTCCTTGCTATTCTGCACCCGCCAGCTCACAGGCTTGCCCTGCAGGCTCAGTTGCCCTTGCCGGGCCTTGCCCTGGGCCTGGAACAACAGTGCTACCGTACCTTCCACATTCTCGCCATGCAGCTGAGGCTCTTCGTTGAACCACAGCTCCAGGCCATCCTGCACCACCTCCACCTGCTGCAGCTCGCGCTCGTCGGGTGTGGTCAAGCGGCCGATCATCAGCCCCACCATCAAGCCGACGATCGCCAGCGACAGCATCACCCGCGGGAACGCCTTCGAACGCAGGTCCGGTTCGGGGGTAGAATGCCCGTCATCTTCACGCTTGGAGCCGTGCATGTTTCACGTCATCCTTTTTCAACCAGAAATTCCGCCGAATACCGGCAACATCATTCGCCTGTGCGCCAACAGCGGCTGCGACCTGCACCTGATCGAGCCCATCAGCTTCGAACTGGATGACAAGCGCCTGCGGCGCGCGGGGCTGGATTACCACGAGTATGCCACGCTCAAGCGCCACGAGAGCCTGGCCGGATGCCTGGAAAGCCTGGGCAACCCACGGCTGTTCGCCTTCACCACCAAGGGCTCGCACCCGTTCCACGAAGTGGCCTACCAGCCGGGTGATGCCTTCCTGTTCGGGCCAGAAAGCCGTGGCTTGCCGACCGAGGTACTGGACAGCCTGCCGGCCGAACAACGCCTGCGCCTGCCGATGCGGCCCGGGTGCCGCAGCCTGAACCTGTCCAATACCGTGGCTGTGACGGTGTATGAGGCGTGGCGGCAGAATGGGTTTGCCGGCAGTTGATGCGCTGCCTGCACTGGCCCTATCGCCGGCAAGCCAGCTCCCACAGGGACCGCACCGCCCTTGAAACCTGTGCAGTACCTGTGGGAGCTGGCTTGCCGGCGATAGGGCCGGAACAGGCCAACAAAAAAGGCGACCGAAGTCGCCCTTTTTCAAATGCAGCTATTACTGCACAGTCGGCGCTTCGCCAGCTTCCTGCATGCGCTGCATTTCCTGCGCGTACAGGGCGTCGAAGTTGACCGGCGACAGCATCAGGGCCGGGAACGAACCGCGGGTCACCAGGCTGTCCAGGGTCTCGCGGGCGTACGGGAACAGGATGTTCGGGCAGAACGCACCCAGGGTGTGGCTCATCGAAGCCGCGTCCAGGTTCTTGATCAGGAAGATACCGGCCTGCTGCACTTCAGCGATGAAGGCCACTTCGTCACCGTTCTTGACGGTAACCGACAGGGTCAGCACCACCTCGTGGAAGTCACCTTCCAGGGCTTTCTGCTTGGTGTTCAGGTCCAGGGCAACGCTCGGCTCCCAGGTCTGACGGAAGATCTGCGGGCTTTTCGGGGCTTCGAACGACAGGTCGCGCACATAGATGCGCTGCATGGAGAACTGAGGGCTGTTGTCTTCTGCAGCAGCGCCGTTGGTCTGTTGGTCAGTCATGGCAGATCCTTATCCTAATGTTTTTGAATGCAGTGCAAATCAGGCCGCCAGCAGCGCGTCGAGCTTGCCGGCGCGCTCCAGGGCATAAAGGTCATCGCATCCACCGACGTGGGTGCTGCCGATCCAGATCTGCGGCACAGATGTACGGCCGGCCTTCTGGCTCATCTCGGCACGAACCTGTGGCTTGCCGTCGACCTTGATTTCCTCGAAGGCCACGCCCTTGCTCTCGAGCAGGTACTTGGCGCGCATGCAGTAGGGGCAGTAGTCGCTGGAATAGACGATGACGGGCTTCATATCACTTCACCAGGGGCAGGTTATCGGCTTTCCAGCTGGAAACGCCACCGCTCAGTTTGGCGGCGTTGTAACCAGCCTTGAGCAGCTCGCGGCAGATGGTGCCGGACTGCTGGCCCATCGAGTCGACGACGATCAGGGTCTTCTCTTTGTGCTTGTCCAGCTCGCTCATGCGGTTGACCAGCTTGTCCTGCGGGATGTTCACCGCACCGACGATGTGACCGGCGGAGTATTCCTTGGTCGGGCGGATGTCGATGACCAGGGCTTTCTCGGCATTGACCAGGGCAGTCAGCTGGCCATTGCTCAGGCTCTGGCCGCCGCGACGGATTTCGTTGACCAGCAGCGCGACCAGCAATACAACGAAGATCGCCACCAGGATGTAGTGGTTTGTCGCAAATTGAATCAGGTTAGCAACCATCTGGGGTGTTCCACGCGATTGAAAATGCCGGCCAGTATACACAGCCCCCCAGTGCCACCAAAGCCCGACGGGCCGGCCGGAAAGGTACCTTCATGTTGCCACATTGGCCACGCTGGTCAGGGAACAGGACGAATATTCGCCGCCGGTGGCGCATTTGCCCTAAAATGCGTGTCTTTATCATCTTTGAACAACCGTGAGTTTGATTGATGACGAGTACGCCCAAACCCCTGGTCCTGATCATCCTGGATGGCTTCGGCCACAGCGAAAGCCCCGAATACAACGCCATCTACGCCGCCAACACACCGGTCTATGACCGCCTGCGCGCCAGCCAGCCGCATGGCCTCATTTCCGGCTCGGGCATGGATGTCGGCCTGCCGGACGGGCAGATGGGCAACTCCGAAGTCGGTCACATGAACCTCGGCGCCGGCCGCGTGGTGTACCAGGACTTCACCCGGGTGACCAAGGCCATCCGCGACGGCGAGTTCTTCGAGAACCCGGTTCTGACCGGCGCCGTGGACAAGGCAGCCAGTGCCGGCAAGGCCGTGCACATCCTCGGCCTGCTGTCCGACGGCGGCGTACACAGCCACCAGGACCACCTGGTAGCCATGGCCGAACTGGCCGCGCAGCGCGGTGCGGAAAAGATCTACCTGCACGCCTTCCTCGATGGCCGCGACACGCCGCCACGCAGCGCACAGTCGTCCATCGAACTGCTCGACGCCGCCTTCGCCAAGCTGGGCAAGGGCCGCATCGCCAGCCTGATTGGTCGCTACTACGCCATGGACCGCGACAACCGCTGGGACCGCGTCAGCGCCGCCTACAACCTGATCGTCGACAGCGCTGCCGAATACACCGCCGACACCGCCCTGGCCGGCCTCGAAGCGGCCTACGCCCGCGACGAGAGCGACGAGTTCGTCAAGGCCACGCGCATCGGTGAAGCAGTCAAGGTCGAAGACGGCGATGCGGTGATCTTCATGAACTTCCGCGCCGACCGCGCCCGCGAACTGTCGCGCGTGTTCGTCGAAGCCGACTTCAACGAATTCCCGCGTGCCCGCCTGCCAAAACTGGCCGCCTACATCGGCCTGACTCAGTACTCGGCGAAAATCCCGGCCCCCGCCGCCTTCGCCCCGGCCAGCCTGAACAACGTGCTGGGCGAGTACCTGGCGAAGAACGGCAAGACCCAGCTGCGCATCGCCGAGACCGAGAAGTACGCCCACGTCACCTTCTTCTTCTCCGGTGGCCGCGAAGAGCCGTTCGAAGGCGAAGAGCGCATCCTGATCCCTTCGCCGAAGGTCGCCACCTACGACCTGCAGCCGGAAATGAGCGCACCGGAAGTTACCGACCGCATCGTCGAGGCCATCGAGCAGCAGCGTTATGACGTGATCGTGGTCAACTACGCCAACGGCGACATGGTCGGCCATACCGGCGTGTTCGAAGCTGCGGTGAAAGCCGTCGAAGCCCTGGATGGCTGCGTCGGGCGCATCGTCGAGGCGCTGGACAAGGTCGGCGGCGAAGCGCTGATCACCGCCGACCACGGCAACGTCGAGCAGATGGAAGACGAGTGCACCGGCCAGGCGCACACCGCGCACACCACCGAGCCGGTGCCGTTCATCTATGTCGGCAAGCGCAACGTCAAGGTGCGTGACGGCGGCGTGCTGGCCGATGTGGCGCCGACCATGCTGAAGCTGCTGGGGCTGGAAAAGCCGGTGGAAATGACCGGCACCTCGATCCTGGTCGACGCCTGATTCTGTATATTGGGGCCGCTCTGCGGCCCTTCGCGGGCATGCCCGCTCCCACAAAAGCAGGTTGTGCCGCTGATTCTGTGGGAGCGGGCGAGCCCGCGAAGGGCTGCACAGCAGCCCCAACAACACATGAATTCCAGACAAACGCCCCTCTGCACCCGCAGCGAGGCGTTTTTTTTGCCCGCCCGCGCGGGCATACTAGGCCAGTCTCCATCCTTGGTACGCCAAACCCCATGCTTCGCGCCCTGATCCTCCTAGCCCTGTCTTGCCTGCTCAGCCCGGCCTTTGCCGATGAGCGTGCGCAGACCCAGCAGCAACTGGACGCCACCCGCCAGGACATTGCCGAGCTCAAGAAGACGCTGGGCAAGCTCCAGGAAGAAAAGGCCGGTGTGCAAAAGGACCTCAAAGCCACCGAGACCGATATCGGCAACCTCGAAAAGCAGGTGGAGGCCCTGCAGCAAGAACTAAAAAAGACCGAGGGCGAGCTGGAGCGCCTTGATACCGAGAAAAAAAAACTCCAGAGCGCCCGCGTTGAACAACAGCGACTGATCGCCATCCAGGCCCGTTCGGCCTACCAGAACGGCCGCGAGGAATACCTCAAGCTGCTGCTCAACCAGCAGAACCCCGAGAAGTTCGCCCGCACCCTCACCTACTACGACTACCTGAGCAAGGCGCGCCTGGAGCAACTGCGCACCTTCAACGAGACCCTGCGCCAGCTGGCCAACGTCGAACAGGAAATCGCTACCCAGCAGCAACAGCTGCTGGCCCAGCGCGCCGACCTCGACAGCCGCCGCCAGGCCCTGGAAACCGAGCGCGGCAAGCGCCAGCAGGTGCTGGCCAAGCTCAACAGCGACATGAAGGACCGCGACCAGAAGCTGCAATCGCGCGAGCAGGATCAGGCCGACCTGTCCAAGGTACTCAAGACCATCGAGGAAACCCTCGCCCGCCAGGCCCGCGAGGCCGAAGAAGCGCGCAAGAAGGCCTTGCTGGCTCAGCAGGAAGCGGAAAAACGCCGCCAGCAGGAAGCCTTGGCCGCCGCTGCCGCCCGCGAACAGGCCCGCGAACCGGTGGAACCACCGAAAAAGGCCCGCACCACCCTGGGCCCGCTGGTTTCCAGCGACGGCGCGAACTACGGCGGCGCATTTTCTGCCGCACGGGGAAAACTTCCCTGGCCAGTCAATGGTCGATTGCTGGCACGTTTCGGTGATGCCCGCGGCAGCGATGCCCGTGCCAAGTGGGACGGGGTGATGATCAGCGCCAACCCGGGCACCCAGGTCCGTGCCGTGCACGGCGGGCGCGTGGTGTTCGCCGACTGGTTGCGCGGTGCCGGGCTTCTGGTCATTCTCGACCATGGCAACGGTTACCTGAGCCTGTACGGCCATAACCAGAGCCTGCTCAAGAGCGCCGGTGATATCGTCAAGGCTGGCGAGGCCATTTCCACCGTTGGCGACAGCGGCGGCCAGGACGCTGCCGGCTTGTACTTCGCCATCCGCCAGCAGGGCCGGCCTACCGACCCTTCGCAGTGGTGCCGGGGCTAGTCAAATTTCTACGGGGTAGCCCACGGGCTGCGCCGATGCTCCCCAGGGAGCGCTTACAGGATCAGGAGTTCGTTCGACATGCTGCACTCGCCTCGTCTCACCCAGCTGGCCCTGTCCATCGCCCTGGCGGTCGGCGCGCCCCTGGCCACTGCCGCGGAGCCGGCCAAGCCGGCCGCAGTACCGGCCACCGAGGTGACCGCCAAGGCGCCACTGCCGCTTGAAGAGCTGCGCACCTTCGCCGAGGTCATGGACCGCATCAAGGCGGCCTATGTGGAGCCGGTGGAGGACAAGACCCTGCTGGAAAATGCCATCAAGGGCATGCTCAGCAACCTTGACCCGCACTCGGCCTACCTCGGCCCCGAGGACTTCCAGGAACTGCAGGAAAGCACCAGCGGCGAGTTCGGTGGGCTGGGCATCGAAGTAGGCCAGGAAGACGGCTTCATCAAGGTGGTCTCGCCGATCGATGACACTCCGGCCTCGCGTGCCGGCGTGCAGGCCGGCGACCTGATCGTCAAGATCAACGGCGCCCCGACTCGTGGCCAGACCATGACCGAAGCGGTCGACAAGATGCGCGGCAAGGTCGGCGAGAAAATCACCCTGACCCTGGTGCGCGACGGCGGCAACCCCTTCGACGTGACCCTGGCCCGCGCGGTCATCCAGGTCAAGAGCGTGAAGAGCCAGCTGCTGGAGAACGACTACGGCTACATCCGCATCACCCAGTTCCAGGTCAAGACCGGCGACGAAGTAGGCAAGGCCCTGGCCAAGCTGCGCAAGGACAACGGCAAGAAGCTGCGCGGCGTGGTGCTGGACCTGCGCAACAACCCGGGCGGCGTGCTGCAGTCGGCGGTGGAAGTGGCCGACCACTTCCTGACCAAGGGCCTGATCGTCTACACCAAGGGCCGCATCGCCAACTCCGAGCTGCGCTTCTCTGCCGACCCGGCCGACGCCAGCGACGGCGTGCCACTGGTAGTGCTGATCAACGGCGGCAGTGCCTCGGCCTCGGAAATTGTCGCCGGCGCCCTGCAAGACCAGAAACGCGCCGTACTGATGGGCACCGACAGCTTCGGCAAAGGCTCGGTGCAGACCGTGCTGCCACTGGCCAACGACCGTGCGCTGAAGCTCACCACCGCGCTGTACTTCACCCCCAACGGCCGCTCGATCCAGGCTCAGGGCATCGTCCCCGACATCGAAGTGCGCCCGGCCAAGCTCACCGCCGAAGCCGACACCGACAACTTCAAGGAAGCCGACCTGCAGGGCCACCTGGGCAACGGCAACGGTGGTGCCGACCGCCCGACCGGCAGCGGCAAGCGCAAGGAACGCCCGCAGGATGACGACTTCCAGCTGAGCCAGGCCCTGAGCCTGCTCAAAGGCCTGAACATCACCAAGGGCGACTGACCCACCCCATGCGTTATCTGCTGTGTCTGCTGTTCTGCCTGATGGCCGGGGCCGCGCAAGCGGCGCCGGCCGGCAAGGCCTACATGAGCATCATCATCGATGACCTGGGCCAGAGCAGCGAGCGCGACAGCCGTACCTTGGCCCTGCCCGGCCCGGTGACCATGGCGATCATGCCCGACACCCCGCATGCCACCACCTTCGCCCGCCAGGCGCACAAGGCTGGCAAGACGGTGATCCTGCACATGCCCATGGACCCGGCCACCGGGCCCTATGCCTGGCACCCTGGCACGCCTCTGCCGGAGCTGGCCAGGCGCCTGGACGCCGCCCTGGCGCAGGTGCCGTGCGCAGTCGGCATCAACAACCACATGGGCAGCCGCATGACCGCCGAACCCGAAGCAATGGCGATGTTGATGGCCGACCTGCAACGCAGGCACCTGTTCTTTGTCGACAGCCGCACCAGCGCTGCCACGGTGGCTGCATTCCAGGCTCAGGCCCAGGGCCTGGCACAGGTATCGCGCGATGTCTTTCTGGACAACGTACGTACGGTCGAGGCCATCGGCAACGAATTGCAGCTCGGGGTCGAACTGGCTCGCAAACAAGGCTCAGCCGTGCTGATCGGCCACCCTTATCCGCAAACCCTCGAAGTGCTCGAACGCGAACTGCCCCGGCTGAAGCGCCAGGGCATAGAGCTGATCGGCCTGGAACAGATGATTGCCGAGCGGGGCAATCAGACGATGCCTGCACATGTCAGGCACCACCCCACTGCCCCCGTTGGCCGGCTCAACTGAAAGGAATGATTCCTCGGGCCTCGGCCAGCGTAAGTCTTCCCCTGTGCACCCGCTGGCCCGCGGCTGCAGCGGCCTGGCTACTCAAACTGCGCTGCTTCCAAGTCTTGAGGTGACCTACCGTGAAATCATCAGCGTTAGCGTCCAGCGAGGGTAAATGGAAGTGTGCAGCCCAGAGGCTCAGCTTGCTCGGTAGACGCCGGATCCGGTATTCGTCAAAAGCGCTGCCATCTTGCATGGTGCGCCGCTCCACATATTCGACCTGTATCAGCCCCTTTTTGTGGAGATACTGCAAGCCTTCGGCCGACGGATACTTGGTGTCGGTATAAAGCGTGGTCATCTGCAATGTTTTCTCTGCATCCAACTTGTCCAGCTCCAGCTCCAGCGTCCTGACCAACTTGTCGTTTCCTCCGGCATCCCGCACCACTCCGAGCGCCTGATTCAGCTTTTCCAGATGCTGGTCGAACAACTGCTCGAGCAACGCCCCTTTGATGTCGTGCTTGACATAGTCCTCGGCCTGCTCCCGCACGGAATCGCTTTCGTCCAGAAGCACCTGTACCCACATGGGCAGGTCTGTTGGAGTAGCTTCGTCCGCCAATGAAGGGCGCTTGCTTTCCCGCTGTCGCCATTCCCCATCCACCAGGTCGAAGGTTGCCAGTACTTCTTCACTGAACGTCTCGCGCACTTCCACGATCTGGCTTTCGTCTACCGTACTTTCCACCCCGATCATCAACTGCCCAGCAAGGTTGCGCACCACTCGCTGCTCTTTGGTAGACACCTTGTAGGGCGTGCGCTTTTGCGCGACCGTTCCACCGTCCTGCTCCGAAATCGCGGCAACCAACCGCTTTCCCGCATCTTCCTTCAGTTGCTCTACATGGTTGCGATACCGCTCGAGCATTGCGGGTTCGATAAGGTCGCCACCTTCGCGGAGAATGCGGGCACTATTGAGTATTGCGGCAGAGTATTCATCCCATGCCTCTTGCAAGATCACGATGCGGTCGTCTGCCGACAGATTCGCGAAGTCAAGCTCCCCATGAGTCTCTGCGGCATTGCGCAAGGCCATACTGACCAGTTCGTCCCGGTAGCGGGCGACTGTCTGAGGGTCGCCGGGAGCATTGAGGTGCAAGGCCATGTCTGCCAGGTTCTGCACCTGATGGAAGCGCATCTGCACGGTCGAGAACGGTCTTTCGTCGATCAGATGCCCCACTGTGCGATGGTCACCAGGGGGGTTGGAAGGTATGACAAGCTCAACCGGCGACTCGGCCAGCAAATTGTCCAGGTGCACTCGTATGGCGAGCATGCGGTCCTGATACTCCACCACCTGCTCCAGCTTGATACGAAACGCAGCATATTGTTCGCCGACCTCTGCCAATGGCTTCCCATCGATAGCCCGTTGCAGCGCGGCAAGTTGCGGATAGTCCGTCAGGCTCCACAGCTCGTTGTAAACGAACACACAATCACGAATCAGCTCTATTCGAGCACTTTCCTGATGCTGGTCAAGAATTTCATCCAACCCTTTGTTATGGCGAGATTTGGCATACTTGGGTTCTGCCATCGTGATCAACAGCTTTAGCTGTTCATCCATCTTGCCAATGGCCTCTTCCAGCAGCGAAACGATTTTCTCGCGCTGCTGAGCGATGCTTTCCTTCACCTCTATTTCTCGTTGAGCATACTTTGCTATCAGCGACTCCTTCATTGACACATCAGTACCTGCAGGGGCCGAAGCCACCTCAGACTGCGCTTTCGCCTTCAACGTCTCCATGGTCACAAGGCTTTTGTGCAAGGCCATCATCTGCTGGGTAACTGCCTGGACCTTCGCTTTCAACGCCGGAACGTCCTCATCCAGCTTGGAAACTTTTTCGTAAAGTTTATCGAAGCGGCGCGATACCGAAGTCTTGGAGTCGGGAGCCCCTCCCGCAAGGCGCAGTTTCGTATCCACCCGCCAAGCCCCATCGACAAATGCCAGCCAGGGCCCGTAACCGCCAGTCGCGTTGACTACCCGAACTCCCTCAGCCAGCAACTCCACCCTATAGAGATCACCAGCCATGGCCGCGTAGTAGTTCTTATCGATCTGGTACAGGCCTTCACCATCGCCCGCAGTCAAAGGGCTCAACCCATTGACCGAGACGCTGGAACTCATGGCTTGCAACCTCTGCCGCTGTTGCGCGGGCAGCCAGTTGAACCCATGCTGGCCGCGCCAGGAAAAGTCCAGCACCTGGCTGCCCAGTTCGCCCAGCTTGCCTTCCGGATCTTCACGCGCCTCGATAGCAAGTTCGGCAAACGCGCCGTTTTGCCGGTCAGGCCCTTCGAACAGTGAAACATCAGGCAGCCGTCTTGTGGGCACTGTCTCCTGCTTCGGTTGATGGGCATGCAGCAGCGTCATCCCGAGGTTGAGCAACAAGTCGGCCACTGCAGCGGACCGATCGAACTCACCACCCTGCTCCAACACGGTCAAGTCGTTTTGCAGCGAAGCCAGAAACTGTACTAACCAGGCCACAGACGCGACCGGACCGCGTATCGCCTGAGTCACCACATCGAACAACAGCCAGGCGCCCTCGCACAGGAGCTGCCAGCGGCTCTCGGCGTCAGATACAGATTCCAGCCCTGCCAGCTCGACCAGCAGATCTCGATTGGCCTGGTAGATTTTCTCGTCAACCTTGTTGCGCCACAGCTTCAGGTCGAGCATCGCCGGCTCCGGCTTGGCCGGGAGCGTATAAGGGTCGATACCAATACTCACAATGTGCGGCTCGCTGAAACCACCCTCTGCATATACGTCGCGCGCGGTCGGGTCGATCCAGTCAAGAATGCTCTCTTGGAAGAGAGCCGACTCACGAATATGTGCAAGCAAGGCCTCAAGACTTGCGTACTCGCGAACCGTGTCCTGTCGATATAGCGGGCGGTACAGCAGAACCTTTGCCGGCTCGGCGCAGAACAGCAAGTACATGCCGCGCACATCGTCTTCCTCGCGCGAATGACGGCTGCGCCTGAAAGCCAGGGGGATCAGGGACATGCGCGGAACCAAGGGGTCCTGATGACCTGCGCAAAAATCCACCACGCACTGTAAACCCACCTCGGAGACCTTGGCGTCGAGCCTGGCCGAAAGGGCGCTGGAAAGAAACGCGCTTCGCCATTCCCTGGCCAAACGCACGATGCGCTCGGCGCGCATGGCCTGATCATCGAACTGTTCGGCAACATAGGCTGGGTAACGGCCACCAATGTCTACCTGGGTCACCAGTCGCTTCGCAGCATTGGCATCCAGCCACTTCGGGGGCGTGATGCCCTTCTGATGGCGGACCTTTTTGATCTCCGCGCCCTTGAGCGAAGCAAGGTTACCGATAGCAAATTCGGTAAGCGACTTGGTACCCACGAACGCCAGTGGCTCGCCGCCGCCGGCACCTGTCGCAGCGCCGCCAGGCACACCCCGAGCGATATACAGGTCGAGAAGCAGGTGATCTGGAGAGGTTTCGTCCCCGTGCTCCTTTTTCATCTGCTCGCCCAGTTGCTGCGCGGTATACGCCGTCAATGACTGGATGCCGTCCAGCACCGAAACACCCCCGGCATCCAACTGGTCAAGGGCGAGCTGCAACAACGCGGCGCGACAGGCAAAGCTGTCCTGGGGAGCGCTGGCCCTGAGCCCTGGCGGGGCCATGGTGGCTGGCGTGTCGTCTTCGTAGCGTACGAACCAGGCCGCCGGGTCGCTAAGGTCGGCGAAACGCCTCTCCATTGCCGCCACATCGGACAAGCCACTGAAGCGCATCAGGTCGAAAGACTGGAACATGGACTCAAGCAACAGCGAAACCTGCTGGGCAAAGACGTTGCCCTCAACCGGCTGACGCGTCCACGACAGGCTCTGGAAACTGTAGTGCCGCGCCAGTTCGTTGCGCAACGCTTCGCCGAAATCAGCCAAGGAAGCGAAGCTGCGCGTGATACCGGACGGCGCGCACCAGAGCACCACCTGCCGCTCATCGTAATCGCCAGTGACCAGCAGGTGACTGAGCATCTGGTCGTATTGAATCGACCCACAAGTCAGGCTGGCTTTCACGAAACAGACCGATGGCTGAGCAGCACCACCGCGGATCAATCCGCGAATGCAGGCCTGCTCCTGAACGTCCAGCCCTTGCAGAGGCAGGCCACGCAAGAGTGCAGTCCTGAGCAGCAGTTGCAACCACTGGTCACGGCTCACCCCTGCACTACCCTTGGCATTCCAGTATTCGAGCTGTGCCTCGCAGAAAAGCCGTGGCAACTGCTTTACCAGCTCGTCGAGCGCGTCGGACATGCCGCTCAGTTGGCGGGTGTCGAACGCGCTTTCCGAGCCAGGAAAACGGTATGAGGATGTCAATGCAAGCTTGTGATGCCGCTCACCGACAGGCTCGATGTCCAGCGGCTGTGCTTCGAGCAATGCCTGGAGCACACGGTCGACCAGCGGTTGCGTGCCCCAGTAAGGCGTACTGGGATCGGGACTATCCAGCATGAGAGGGTCGGCGTTGGACAGCGCTGGCTTCACAAAGGCAAGCCAGGGCAGCTTCCCCAGCAGCACGGTCCACAGCTTCTCGCTGGTCACCTGCCGCAATGTCGGCCGATCACTGAACTGACTGGCTGCGGCGTACTGAAAATCGAATGTGGAAATAGCGGAACGTTTCATGAAGCATGCCTCCGGAAGAAAACCGGCAGGCTGAAGCAAACTTGTACGACGCCCGGGCTAATTATTGCTTGCCCATGAAAAAGGCCCTGCGTCTTGCAGGGCCTCCTCATCGCTCAAGAATCAGCTGTACACACGCCCCAGCAACTGGCGGTGGCTTTCGAACTGATCCAGCACATCACGCACGATCTGCTCCGGCGCAAAGCCCATCAGGTCGTACTCCTGGCTGCCATCGTGCAGGTACACCTCGGCGCGGTAGAAGCGCTGGCGCACTTCCGGCTCACCTTCCACCGGCGCTTCGCTCGGCGCGGCCAGGTAGCCATCCAGGCTCACTTCATAGACGAACGGGTTGCCCTCTTCCATCATCACCCGCAGGCCCATCATGTTGCGCGACTGGCCAACCCGGGTTTCCACCTCGAAGCCCAGGGTCTGCAACTGCGCGGCGGCTTCTTTCAGCGCCGGGCTGACCTGCTTGTCCATGAAACGCTGCACCACGGCCTGGGTCGGCTGCAGTTCCAGCTGGGTCAGGCGCTCGCTGAAGCCACGACGGCCACGGGCGGCCAGCTCGGCACGCTCCTGCTCGACCGCCACGTCCTGTTTCATGGCCTTGTACAGGCCGAACATGAACAACACCAGCACCACCGAGAACGGCAGGCCCGCCAGCACTACCATGGTCTGCATCGCTTCGAAGTTACCGGCGAACAGCAGGCCGATGGTGACCAAGGTGATGACCACCGACCAGAACACCACCATCCAGTGCGGGGCGTCTTCGTCGACCTTGCCGCCTTTGCACGACAGGTTGGCCATCATCACCGCGCCGGAGTCGGCCGGGGTGAGGAACAGCACGAAGCCGACGAACACCGCTACACCGATAACGATCTTGGCCGCCGGGAAGTATTCCAGCAGCTGGTAGATCGACATCGACGGCTGTTCCAGGGCGGTCTTGCCCAACTCAACGGCGCCCTGGTTGATCACCAGGTCCAGCGCGGTGTTGCCGAAGATCGACAGCCAGGCCAGGGTGAAGCCCAGCGGGATCAGCAACACGCCGCTGACCAGTTGGCGCACGGTGCGGCCCTTGGAGATACGGGCAATGAACATGCCGACGAACGGGCCCCAGGAGATCCACCAGGCCCAGTAGAACACGGTCCACAGGCCCAGCCAGCGCTCGGACTTGCCGGCTTCGCCTTCATACACATAGAGGTCGAAGGTTTTCAGCACGATGCCGTTGAGGTAGTCGCCGATGTTCTGCACGAAGCCGTTGAGCAGGTGCAGGGTTTCGCCGCCCAGCAGGACGAAGATCAACAGGCCGCTGAACAGCATGATGTTCAGGTTGGACAGGCGGCGAATGCCGTTTTCCACACCAGAGACCGCCGCCACGGTGGCAACGCCGGCCATGACCAGGATCACCATCAGCAGGTTGGTCTTGCTGTGGTCCATGCCGAACAGGTATTCCAGGCCGGAGGCCACCTGCATCGAACCGATGCCCAGGTTGGTCACCAGGCCCAGCAGGGTGACGAACATGCCGAAGATGTCCACGGCATTGCCGGCAGCACCCTTGACCCAACGCTCACCGACCAGCGGGTACAGCGCCGAGCGCAGGGCCAGCGGCTGGTTGTGGCGGTAGGCGAAGTAGCCCACGGCCAGGCCGACCAGGGCGTAGATCGCCCAGCCATGCAGGCCCCAGTGCAGGAAGGTCAACTGCAGGCCCTGGCGCGCTGCGTCGAGGCTGGCAGAGGTGCCTTCCGGTGGGTTGAAGTAGTGGTCCAGCGGCTCGGAAGCGCCGAAGTACAGCAGCGAAATGCCGATACCGGAGGAGAACAGCATGCCGGCCCAGGCGCCATAGCTGAAGTCGGGCTGGTCATCCTTGCCGCCAAGCTTGAGCTTGCCGTAGTCGGAGAAGGCCAGGTAGATGACGAACAGCAGGTAACCGCCGATTACCAGCATGTAATACCAGCCGAAGGTGCGCGTCAGCCATTTCTGGGCCACGCCCAGCACCTGGCCGGCGGTTTCGGGTACAGCGATAAGCAAGGCAGTCAGAACGAGGATCATCAGCGCGGAGGTGAAGAACACCACGCGGTTGACCCGTACCCTCTCGGCCGGAGGGTTGGTAAGTGAGGCAGAACTCATTGCACGAATGCTCCGGGCAGTACGGCTGTGGAGGCTAATCAGTCTTTCCCGAGCAATTGGTGGAATATCCCCACTGCATCAGGTGTTATAAAAGCACCCTGGAAACCGTGATCCCGAATCGATACGTTGCAAAAAAACAGACAGGTGGCCTGCTGCAAATGCCACGCCTCAGCCGAGGTGCGCGCATTCGTCACAGATCACCCCGCCCGCTCCAAGGGCCCGCCGCAGGGTCCATGACCGCACGGCAGAATCTGCATTTCGCATCGCTCATGCCCGTCAACGCCTTGTATTCCGGGGGTTACGCGATTTCCTGGGGTGTCAATCCGTGCCTTCTCGACCGCCTGAAAAACTGTCAATGGCACAAATTGTCGCAGAGCTTATTCTTTATTGATTGAACGTTCAATCAAAACAAAATAGACTGGCCTTCGCCGAGTCAGCCGCCCGTCGTCTGCTCGCAGGCCTGAGGAGATAGCAAGATGCCCAAGGTCGGTATGCAACCCATCCGCCGCCAGCAGTTGATCGAAGCCACGTTGCAGGCGGTCGATCAGGTCGGACTGGGCGACGCCAGCATTGCGCTGATTGCCCGTTTGGCCGGTGTGTCGAACGGCATCATCAGTCACTACTTTCGGGACAAGAACGGCCTGATCGCAGCGACGATGGGTTACATCATGAACATGCTCAACGAAGGTGTCAGAGCACGTCGCCAGGCCCTGACGGACGACAGCCCGCGCGCCCACCTGAAAGTGATCATCGAGGGTAACTTCGATGCCAGCCAGGTGAACGGCCCGGCAATGAAAACCTGGTTGGCCTTCTGGGCTTCCAGCATGCACCAGCCCGATTTGCACAGGTTGCAGCGGATCAACGACCACCGCTTGTATTCCAACCTGTGCTGCCAGTTCCGCCGCACCCTGCCGCTCTACCATGCGCGCAAGGCAGCCCGCGGCCTGGCAGCTTTGATCGACGGCTTGTGGCTGCGTGGCGCCCTGTCGGGTGATGCATTCGACACCGACCAGGCGATACGGATTGCTTACGAATACATGGATCTACAACTGGCTAAACAGCACACCCTGGGTACAAACGACCAGGCCGCTGAACCAACGCGCACGGCCCTTGCCAACCCGGCAGGAGCGTGACGCGCAAGCCAAACCACACACTGCACTTGCGAGGACACTATGGCCCGTTTCGGAACGCAAAAACTCTACATTGATGGCGCTTACGTCGACGCTGGCAGCGATGCCACCTTCGAAGCCATCAACCCGGCTACCGGCGAAGTCCTCGCCCACGTGCAACGTGCCACCGAGGCTGACGTCGAGAAGGCCGTCGAAAGCGCCGAGCGTGGCCAGAAAGTCTGGGCCGCGATGACCGCCATGCAGCGTTCGCGCATCCTGCGCCGCGCCGTCGAGATCCTGCGCGAGCGCAACGACGAGCTGGCCATGCTGGAAACCCTGGACACCGGCAAGTCGTACTCGGAAACCCGCTACGTCGACATCGTCACCGGCGCCGACGTGCTGGAGTACTACGCTGGCCTGGTTCCGGCCATCGAAGGCGAGCAGATCCCGCTGCGTGAATCGTCCTTCGTTTACACCCGCCGCGAGCCGCTGGGCGTGACCGCCGGTATCGGCGCCTGGAACTACCCGATCCAGATCGCCCTGTGGAAATCCGCCCCGGCCCTGGCCGCCGGTAACGCGATGATCTTCAAGCCGTCGGAAGTCACCTCGCTGACCACCCTGAAACTGGCCGAGATCTACACCGAAGCCGGCCTGCCGAACGGCGTGTTCAACGTCCTGACCGGCAGCGGCCGCGAAGTCGGCACCTGGCTGACCGAGCACCCACGCATCGAAAAAGTCTCCTTCACCGGCGGCACCACCACCGGCAAGAAGGTCATGGCCAGCGCCTCGAGCTCGTCGCTCAAGGAAGTCACCATGGAACTGGGCGGCAAGTCGCCACTGATCATCTGCGCCGACGCCGACCTGGACAAGGCCGCCGACATCGCCATGATGGCCAACTTCTACAGCTCGGGCCAGGTGTGCACCAACGGCACCCGCGTGTTCATCCCGGCTGAAATGAAAGCTGCCTTCGAGGCCAAGATCGTCGAGCGCGTTGCCCGCATCCGCGCTGGCAACCCGGAAGACGAAAACACCAACTTCGGCCCGCTGGTCAGCTTCCAGCACATGGAAAGCGTGCTTGGCTACATCGCCAAGGGCAAGGAAGAAGGTGCCCGCGTGCTGTGCGGTGGCGAACGTCTGACCGCCGGTGATTTCGCCAAGGGCGCGTTCGTGGCCCCGACCGTGTTCACCGACTGCACCGACGACATGACCATCGTCAAGGAAGAGATCTTCGGCCCGGTGATGAGCATCCTCACCTACGAAACCGAAGAAGAAGTCATCCGTCGTGCCAACGACACCGAATACGGCCTGGCTGCCGGTGTCTGCACCAACGACATCACCCGCGCCCACCGCATCATCCACAAGCTGGAAGCCGGTATCTGCTGGATCAACGCCTGGGGCGAATCGCCGGCCGAAATGCCGGTCGGTGGCTACAAGCAGTCGGGCGTCGGCCGTGAGAACGGCGTCAGCTCGCTGGCTCAATACACTCGCATCAAGTCGGTCCAGGTCGAGCTGGGCGGCTACAACTCGGTCTTCTAAGGCCCTGTCCAGCCACGCCCGTGCCTCTGCGCACGGGCGTTCCCGCTCCCTGATCACCGCCAACACGAGGGTACTTTCATGTCCCAAGAATTCGATTACATCATCGTCGGTGCCGGCTCGGCCGGTAACACCCTGGCGACCCGCCTGACCGAAGACGCCGGCGTCACCGTACTGCTGCTGGAAGCCGGTGGCCCCGACTACCGCTTCGACTTCCGTACCCAGATGCCGGCCGCCCTGGCCTTCCCGCTGCAGGGCCGCCGCTACAACTGGGCCTACGAGACTGACCCGGAGCCGTACATGGACGGCCGCCGCATGGAATGTGGCCGCGGCAAGGGCCTGGGTGGCTCGTCGCTGATCAACGGCATGTGCTACATCCGCGGTAACGCCATGGACTTCGACGGCTGGGCAGAACTGCCAGGCCTGGAAGACTGGACCTACCTGGACTGCCTGCCGTACTTCCGTAAAGCCGAAACCCGCGACATCGGCCCGAACGACTACCACGGTGGCGAAGGCCCGGTCAGCGTTGCCACGCCAAAGGCTGGCAATAACCCGCTGTTCCACGCCATGGTCGAGGCCGGCGTGCAGGCCGGTTACCCGCGCACCGAAGACCTCAACGGCTACCAGCAGGAAGGCTTCGGCCCGATGGACCGTTCGGTGACCAAGAACGGCCGCCGTTCCAGCACCGCCCGTGGCTACCTGGACCAGGCCAAGAAGCGCCCGAACCTGACCATCGTCACCCACGCCCTGACTGACCGCGTGCTGTTCGACGGCAAGCGCGCCATCGGCGTGACCTACCTGGTCGGTGACAGCGAAGAGCGCGTTGAAGCCCGCGCCCGCAAGGAAGTCATCGTCAGCTCCGGCGCCATCGCTTCGCCGCAACTGCTGCAGCGCTCCGGCGTCGGCCCGCGCGCCCTGCTGGAAAGCCTCGACATCCCGGTTGTGCACGACCTGCCGGGCGTTGGTGAAAACCTGCAGGACCACCTGGAACTGTACCTGCAGTACGCCTGCACCCAGCCGGTGTCGCTGTACCCGTCGCTGCTGTGGTGGAACCAGCCGGCCATTGGTGCCGAGTGGATGTTCAACGGCACCGGCATCGGCGCCAGCAACCAGTTCGAGGCCGGTGGTTTCATTCGTACCCGCCCTGAATTCAAGTGGCCGAACATCCAGTACCACTTCCTGCCGGTGGCCATTAACTACAACGGCTCCAACGGCGTGAAGGAACACGGCTTCCAGGCGCACATGGGTTCCATGCGCTCGCCTGCTCGCGGCCGCATCCAGGCCAAGTCGAAGGACCCGCGCCAACACCCGAGCATCCTGTTCAACTACATGTCCACCGAGCAGGACTGGCAGGAATTCCGTGACGGTATCCGCCTGACCCGCGAAATCATGGCCCAGCCGGCACTGGACCCGTACCGTGGCCGTGAGATCAGCCCGGGCGCGCACGTGCAGACCGATGAAGAGCTGGACAAGTTCATCCGCGAGCACGCCGAAACCGCCTTCCACCCGTCCTGCTCGTGCAAGATGGGCACCGACGACATGGCGGTGGTCGACGGCGAAGGCCGCGTGCATGGCATGAAGGGCCTGCGCGTGGTCGATGCGTCGATCATGCCGCTGATCATCACCGGCAACCTCAACGCCACCACGATCATGATCGCCGAGAAAATCTCGGACAAGATCCGTGGCCGCAAGCCGCTGCCGCGCAGCACCGCCAAGTACTACGTGGCGGGCGATGCACCGGTGAAGGGCAAGCCGATGCGTGAAGTCAAGCAGGCGTAAACCTGCACCGGCCTCTTCGCGGCTAAAGCCGCTCCCACAGAGCTCACACAGGTTTTGAAAACTGTGCAGTACCTGTGGGAGCGGGTTCACCCGCGAAAGGGCCCGCCCAGGCAACACCGGAAAAGGCACCCACCGCGGTGCCTTTTTTTCATCTGCAGAAACGCTTTACAGCCTGCCAATTCATCAGGTTAGAATCATTTGGCACGCGACCTGCTAGCGTCATGCTATCAAGTCCCCTCCCCCCTGCGGTCCCCGGAGTACCTGCCTTTGGATGCAAGCACCATCAACAGCCTGTTCCTGATCGGCGCATTGCTGGTGGGCGCAAGTATCCTGGTCAGTTCGCTGTCGTCGCGCCTGGGCATCCCTATCCTGGTCATCATCCTCGCCGTCGGCATGGTCGCCGGGGTCGATGGTGGCGGCATCATCTTCAACAACTACCCGACCGCCTACCTGGTGGGCAACCTGGCGCTGGCCGTGATCCTGCTCGACGGCGGCCTGCGCACGCGGGTGGCGAGTTTCCGCGTGGCGCTGTGGCCGGCGCTGTCGCTGGCCACCATCGGCGTGATGATCACCACCGCCCTCACCGGCCTGGTCGCCGCCTGGCTGTTCGACCTGAGCCTGATCCAGGGCCTGCTGATCGGCGCCATCGTCGGCTCTACCGACGCTGCGGCGGTGTTCTCGCTGCTCGGCGGCAAAGGCCTGAACGAGCGGGTTACCGCCACTCTGGAGATCGAGTCGGGCAGCAACGACCCGATGGCAGTGTTCCTCACCGTCACCCTGATCGACATGATCGCCAGCGGCCAGACCGGCCTGCACTGGAGCCTGCTCACCCACCTGCTGCGCGAATTCGGCATCGGCGGGCTGCTGGGCCTGGGCGGCGGCTGGCTGATGCTGCAACTGGTCAACCGCATCAAGCTGGCTGGCGGCCTGTACCCCATCCTGGTGATCGCCGGCGGCCTGGTGGTGTTCTCGCTGACCAACGCCCTGCACGGCAGCGGCTTCCTTGCCGTGTACCTGTGCGGCCTGGTGCTGGGCAACAAGCCGATTCGCAGCCGCCACGGCATCCTGCACATGCTCGACGGCATGGCCTGGCTGGCGCAGATCGGCATGTTCCTGGTGCTGGGGCTGCTGGTCACGCCCCACGACCTGCTACCCATCGCCCTGCCGGCGCTGGGCCTGGCGCTATGGATGATCCTGGTGGCGCGGCCGCTGTCGGTGGTCGCCGCCCTGCTGCCGTTCAAGGCTTTCCATGGCCGCGAAAAGGGCTTCATCTCCTGGGTCGGCCTGCGCGGTGCGGTACCGATCATCCTCGCGGTGTTCCCGCTGATGGCCGGCCTGCCGGACGCCCAGCTGTTCTTCAACCTGGCCTTCTTCATCGTGCTGGTGTCGCTGCTGGTGCAAGGCACCAGCCTGCCGTGGATGGCCAAGCTGTTGAAAGTGACAGTACCGCCAGACCCGGCACCAATCTCCCGCTCCGCCCTGGAAGTGCACATCACCAGCGAGTGGGAAATGTTCGTCTACCGCCTGGGCGCCGAAAAATGGTGCATCGGCGCCGCCCTGCGCGAGTTGAAAATGCCCGAAGGCACGCGGATCGCCGCGCTGTTCCGGGGCGAGCAGCTGCTGCACCCGTCCGGCAGTACGGTACTGGAAGTAGGCGACATGCTCTGCGTGATCGGCCACGAACATAACCTGCCGGCCCTTGGCAAACTGTTCAGCCAGGCACCACAACGTGGCCTCGACCTGCGTTTCTTCGGCGACTTCGTGCTCGAAGGCGATGCCGAACTGGGTGCGGTGGCAGCGTTGTACGGCCTGAAACTCGACGGCCTGGACGCGAAAATGCCGCTGGCCCAGTTCATCCGACAGAAGGTCGGAGGCGCTCCAGTAGTAGGTGACCAGGTCGAATGGCATGGCACGATCTGGACCGTGGCCACCATGGACGGGAACAAGATCCAGAAAGTAGGCGTCAGATTCCCCGAAGGAACGCGACCCGGACCAGGATTGTTCCTCTAAACTTCGTTTCTGCCGGATCCACAAGTAGTCTGCCTATGTCCCTGCGCGTGTACCTCCGCACAGCCCTGCTCGGGCTGTGCCTGTCTCTCTCGTTCGCCGCTGGCGCGGCCGAGCTTCCCACCACGACCAGCCTCCAGAGCAGCCTGAACAAGATCTCCCAGCCCAAGGGTGCCGAGGCCGACCCCAAGGCTGCGCAACAGACACCGGAGCAGAAGGCCCAGCAACAGGTGCTGGAACAGACCTTGGCACTGCTGCTCAGCAAGGAAGACAGCGAAAAGAAGCTTGAGGCACTCAAGCAGCAATTGGCTGGCGCGCCCAAGGAAACCGCCGACAGCCAGCGCGAGCTGATCAAGCTCAAGGCCAGCAAGCCCCTGCCGGTGGCCCAACGCTACGCCACCCTGAACGTGCCACAGCTGGAGCAGATGCTCAGCGAGCGCAGTACGCAACAAGGCGAACTGCAAAAGGCACTGTCGGATGCCAACAGCCTGATCATCAACTCGCAGACCCGCCCAGAGCGGGCTCAGGCAGAAATCAGCAACAACCAGACACGTACCCAGCAGATCAACCTCAGCCTCAAGAGCGGCAAGGAGAACGGCAAGCCACTCAACAGCGACCAACGCAACAAGCTCAATGCCGAGCTGGCGTCGCTCAATGCCCTGACCTCGTTGCGCCGCCAGGAACTGGCTGGCAACGGCCTGCTGCAGGACCTGGGCAATGCCCGTCACGACCTGCTGATCGAGCGCGCCACACGAATGGAGCAGGAAATCCAGGACCTGCAATCGCTGATCAACGAAAAGCGCCTGGCCCAGTCGCAGCAGGCGGTCACCCAGCAGTCGATCGAAGCGCAGAAAGCCGGCGGCAGCACCCTGCTGGCCAACGAAAGCGCTGCCAACCTGAAACTGTCCGACTACCTGCTCAAGAGCACCGACCGCCTCAACGAGCTGACCCAGCAGAACCTGCGCAGCAAGCAGCAGCTAGACAGCCTGACCCAGGCCGACCAGGCCCTGGATGAACAGATCAGCGTGCTCAAGGGCAGCCTGCTGCTGTCCAAGATCCTCTACAAGCAGAAGCAGGCCCTGCCGCACCTGAAAGTCGACCGCGACCTGGCTGACCAGATCGCCGATATCCGTCTTTACCAGTTCGAAGTGAACCAGCAACGCGAGCAGATGAGCAGCCCCGCCGCGTACGTCGACAACCTGCTGCTCGGCCAGCCGCAGGAGCAGGTTACCCCTCAGCTGCGCAAGGCGCTGCTGGAGGTGATGATTACCCGCGTCGACCTGCTCGAACGCCTCAGCCGGGAGCTGTCGGCACTGCTCAACGAATCGATCACCCTGCAGCTCAACCAGAAGCAGCTGCTCGGCACCGCCCAGGGCTTGCGCACCACGCTCGAAGAGCAGATGTTCTGGATTCCCAGCAACAAGCCACTGGACTGGGAATGGCTGAGCCTGGTGCCGGCACGCTTCGCCGACCAGGTAGCCAGCCTGCCCTGGGGTTCGGGCCTCAAGGAACTGGCCGATGGGCTGGGCCAGCGACCGCTGCTGTTCCTGCCCTTGCTGCTGGTGATCGGCGCCCTGCTGTGGCGGCGCAAGTACCTGTACCAACGGCTGGGCAAGGTGCACCAGGACATCGGCCACTTCCGCCGTGACAGCCAGTGGCACACGCCCCAGGCGATCCTCATCAACATCCTGCTGGCGATGCCGGTCAGCCTGGGCCTGGCCCTGTGCAGCTACGCACTGCAGATCGACGCCCGCGGACAGAACGCCAACCTCGGCGCCGCCCTCTGGCAACTGGCCCAGGCCTGGCTGGTGTTCTACACCGCCTACCGCATCCTCGCCCCGGGTGGCGTGGCGGAAATCCACTTCCGCTGGCACAAGCCGCAGGTCGAGTTCCTGCGCGGCTGGGTGCGCCGCCTGGGCACCGTGGTACTGGCACTGGTCGGCGTGGTGGCAGTGGCCGAACATCAGCCTTCGGCGCTGGCCGATGATGTGCTGGGTATCGGCGTGGTACTGACCTGCTACGCACTGATGGCCTGGCTGCTCAGCCGCCTGCTGCTCAGCAGCCCGGCGCACCGAGACACCTCGCTGTTCCGCAAGGCCGTGGGCGTGGCCTTCACCGCCCTGCCCATCGCTCTGTTCGTGGCCGTGTGCTTCGGCTACTACTACACCGCACTGAAACTTACCGACCGGCTGATCTACACCCTGTACCTGCTGCTGTTCTGGCTGGTGATCGAAGCCGCGTTCGTGCGTGGCCTGTCGGTGGCGGCACGGCGCCTGGCCTACCAGCGCGCGCTGAGCAAGCGGGCGGCGGCCAAGGAAGGGCTGGATGGCGAAGTCATCACCGAAGAGCCGACCCTGGACATCGAGCAGGTCAACCAGCAGTCGCTGCGCCTGATCCGCCTGGCCCTGCTCGGCGGCTTCATCGCCGGCCTGTACTGGGTGTGGTCGGACCTGATTTCGGTGTTCGCCTACCTCAACAATTTCACCCTGTACGAGTACTCCAGCGGCACCGGTGCCACCGCCAGCATGGTGCCGATCAGCCTGGGCGACTTCCTCGGTGCGCTGGTCATCATCGGCATCACCTTCGCGCTAGGTCGGAACTTGCCCGGCCTGCTCGAAGTACTGGTGCTGTCGCGGCTCAACCTCGCCCAGGGCAGTGCGTATGCCACTACTACCTTGCTGTCCTATGTCATCGTCGGCGTCGGTATCGTCAGCACCCTGTCGACCCTCGGGGTCAGCTGGGACAAGCTGCAATGGCTGGTGGCCGCGCTGTCGGTGGGCCTGGGCTTTGGCATGCAGGAGATCTTCGCCAACTTCATCTCCGGCATCATGATCCTGTTCGAGCGCCCGGTGCGGATTGGCGACACCATTACCATCGGCAACCTGTCGGGCACGGTGAGCAAGATCCGCATCCGCGCCACCACCATCACCGACTTCGACCGCAAGGACATCATCGTCCCCAACAAGACCTTCATCACCGGTCAGCTGATCAACTGGTCGCTGACCGACACGGTCACCCGGGTAACGCTGAAGCTGGGCATCGACTATGGCTCCGACCTGGACCTGGTGCGCGATCTGCTGCTCAAGGGTGCCCACGAAAACCCACGCGTGCTCAAGGACCCGGAGCCGATCGTGTACTTCCTCAACTTCGGCGAGAGCTCGCTGGACCACGAGCTGCGCATGCACGTACGCGACCTGGGCGACCGCAACCCGACGCTGGACGAGATCAACCGCTACATCAACCGCGAGTTCAAGGCGCACAACATCAAGATCTCGGTGCGCCAGGTCGAGGTGTTTCTGATGGATCCGAAGGGCGGCAAACAGCAGCTGATTCCGGTGGAGCAGCCGAAATCGGATGGCACTCAACCTGTGTGAGTGGACTCCATAGAGCATGAACGCCCAGAATGCCTGCGAGGGCTTCGCCCTCGATCGCCGGCAAGCCAGCTCCCACAGGGGCCGTGCCGCACCCAGGCCCTGCACATCCCCTGTGGGAGCTGGCTTGCCGGCGATGGGCCGCAAAGCGGCCCCCTAGGTACCGACTTCCAGGAGCAGCCCGTGAAAGCCCTCGACCAACTCACCTTCGACAATCGCTTCGCCCGCCTGGGCGACGCGTTCTCCACCCAGGTCCTGCCCGAACCGATCGCAGACCCACGCCTGGTGGTAGCGAGCGAGTCGGCCATGGCGCTGCTCGACCTCGACCCGGCCCAGGCAGAGCTGCCGGTTTTCGCCGAGCTGTTCAGCGGCCACAAGCTATGGGAAGAGGCCGACCCGCGGGCGATGGTCTATTCCGGCCATCAGTTCGGCTCCTACAACCCGCGCCTGGGTGATGGCCGCGGCCTGCTGCTGGCCGAAGTGCTGAATGACCAGGGCGAGCACTGGGACCTGCACCTCAAGGGTGCCGGACAGACGCCCTACTCGCGCATGGGCGACGGCCGCGCCGTGCTGCGTTCCTCGATCCGCGAGTTCCTCGCCTCCGAGGCCCTGCACGCCCTGGGCATTCCCAGCAGCCGGGCACTGTGCGTGATCGGCTCGAGCACCCCGGTGTGGCGCGAAACCCGCGAAAGCGCGGCCATGCTCACCCGCCTGGCGCAGAGCCATGTGCGTTTCGGGCATTTCGAATACTTCTACTACACCAGGCAGCCAGAACAGCAGCGCGTGCTCATCGACCACGTGCTGGAGCAGCACTACCCCGAATGCCGCGATGCCGAGCAGCCGTACCTGGCCATGTTCCGCACCATCGTCGAGCGCAATGCCGAGCTGATCGCCCGTTGGCAGGCCTATGGTTTCTGCCACGGGGTGATGAACACCGACAACATGTCGATCCTCGGCATCACCTTCGACTTCGGCCCGTACGCCTTCCTCGACGACTTCGACGCCAACTTCATCTGCAACCACTCCGACGACCGTGGCCGCTACAGCTACGCCAACCAGGTACCGATAGCCCACTGGAACCTCAGTGCGCTGGCCCAGGCGCTGACCACGGTGATCGAAGTCGAACCGCTCAAGGAGGCGCTGGGCCTGTTCCTGCCGCTGTACCAGGCACACTACCTGGACCTGATGCGCCGGCGCCTGGGCCTGACCACCGCGCAAGAGGACGACATGGCGTTGGTCGAGCGCCTGCTGCAGCGCATGCAGAGCGGTGGTGTGGACTACAACCTGTTCTTCCGCAAGCTGGGCGATCAGCCCGTGGCCGAGGCGCTGAAGGTGGTGCGTGACGACTTTATCGACCTGGCCGGTTTCGATGCCTGGGCGGCGGACTACCTGGCCCGCTGCGAGCGCGAAGCGGATAATGCCGAAGGGCGGCGTGAGCGCATGCATGCGGTGAACCCGCTGTACGTGCTGCGCAACTACCTGGCACAGAAAGCCATCGAAGCGGCCGAAGCGGGGGATTACAGTGAAGTGCGACGGCTGCATGAGGTGCTGAGCCGCCCGTTCGAGGAGCAGGCCGGAATGCAGGGCTATGCCGAGCGACCGCCGGAATGGGGCAAGCACCTGGAAATCAGCTGCTCCTCCTGACCAACTCCGAACCCTGTGGGAGCGGGTTCACCCGCGAAGAATGCGACGCGCTAGATGGCACCGGCTACGCCGGTGTTCGCGGGTAAACCCGCTCCCACAGGTACGACGCTCAACCCAAGGCTTGCGCCGTACCTGTGGGAGCTGGCTTGCCGGCGATAGCGCCCGAACAAACAACACAAGGAATTGATATGTCCGACCCACTGGTAATCCCCTGCCCCCACTGCAACGGCCTCAACCGCCTGCCCGCCGAGCGCCTGGGCGACGCGCCCAAATGCGGCCGCTGCAAACAGGACGTGCTGCTGAGCACCCCCTTCGAACTCACCGAAGCCAGCTACGCCAGCCAGATCAAAGGCGACCTGCCACTGCTGGTCGACATCTGGGCGGATTGGTGCGGTCCGTGCAAATCCTTCGCCCCCACCTTCGAACAGGCCGCCCGCCAACTGGCCGGCCGCTGCCGCCTGGCCAAGCTCGACAGCGAAGCCAACCGCAACCTGGCCGGGCAACTGGGCATCCGCTCGATCCCCAGCCTGCTGCTGTTCAAGAATGGCCGTGAAGTAAGCCGTCAGGCCGGGGCGTTTCCACTCCAGTCGTTGCTGGAGTGGTTGCGTAGCCAGGGGGTCTAAGCGTTCTCTTCGAGCAGCGAATGCAACTCGACAAACTGCTGGGTCAGCTTGTGCCTGGGCTCCAGGTGAATCAGCGGAAGGCTGGCATGGTGCGACTCACGCATCTTCACCGAGCTACCCAGGTACACCGGTAGCACCGGGAGCCCTTCGGCCAGCAGCTCGTCGAGCATCTGCTGTGGCAGGCTGGCGCGGGACTGGAACTGGTTGACCACGATGCCTTCGACCACCAGGTCTTCGTTGTGGTCCTCCTTGAGTTCTTCGATCTCGGCCAGCAAGCCATACAGGGCCTGGCGCGAGAAGCTGTCGCAGTCGAAAGGAATCAGCACGCGATCGGCGGCGATCAATGCGGAAACCGCATAGAAGTTCAGCGCTGGCGGGGTATCGATGTAAATGCGCTCGTAGTCCTCGTCCAGTTCGTCGAGCAACTTACGCAGCTTGTTGATCTTGTGCTTCGCCTCAAGCTTCGGCTGCAGATCGGCCAGCTCGGCCGTGGCGGTGACCACATGCAGATTGTCGAACGGGGTTTCGTAGATATCGACCTGGTTCTTCTTGCTGAACGGCCCGCTGGACAGGCTTTGCTTGAAGAAGTCGGCGATACCCATGGGGATATCGTCGCCGGTCAGGCCAGTCAGGTACTGGGTCGAGTTGGCCTGGGCATCCAGGTCGATCAGCAGGGTCCGATAACCTTCGCTGGCGCTCACCGCCGCCAGGTTGCAAGCGATGCTCGACTTGCCCACACCACCTTTCTGATTGAACACCACGCGCCGCATGATTGACCTCCGTGTATCAACGAATGCCCGAGTATGTGGCGCCGCTGCGGCAATGACCAGTGCCATTTGCCCGGAACAACAGCCTTGTGCTGCCTGCCCTGGCCCTATCGCCGGCAAGCCAAGCGCGTCCCCTGTGGGAGCTGGCTTGCCGGCGATAGGGCCCGATCAGGCAACTACACTGCCCCCGCCAGCCACCTGCCCTGTGAGCAACTCGGCAAATGCCCGTGCCATCGCCGACCCACCATGCTCGCGCTGCACCAGCCACACCGCCGACATCGCCCCTTCATCCAGCAGCGTGCGATAGACCACCCCCTCGATGCGCATGCGCTGGAACGACGCCGGCAGCACCGATACCCCAAGCCCTGCCGATACCAGCCCGATGATGGTCATCGCCTCCCCCGCCTCCTGGGCAAAATGCGGGCTGAAACCCGCCTGGCGCGCCAGGCTCAGCAACTGTGCGTGCAACCCGCTGCCATAGCTGCGCGGGAAGAATACGAACGGCTCATGGGCCAGCGCGGCCATATGCACGCCATGCTCCGTGCCTTCGGCCAATGGATGCGAGGCATTTATCACTGCCACCAGCGGCTCGCGAAACAGTTCGGTGGCCATCAGCCCTTCCGGCAGCGGCATCGGCCGCATCAGCCCGACCTCGATGGACTCGTCGAACACCCCTTCTGCCACGTCGCGACTGCTCATTTCCTTGAGGTTCAGGTGCACCGCCGGGAAGCGCTGGCGAAACGCGTGGATGGCCTTGGGGATCTTCGAGGTGAACGGTGCCGAGGAGGTAAAGCCGATCTTCATCTCCCCCAACTCCCCCAACTGCGCACGCCGGGCGACATCGGCGGCCTTTTCCACCTGCGCCAGCACCAGGCGGGCTTCCTCGAGGAACAACCGCCCCGCCTCGCTCAGCTCGACCCGACGGTTGGTACGCTCGAACAGCCGGGCCCCCAGCTCCTGCTCCAGCGCCTGGATCTGCTGACTCAAGGGTGGCTGCGAAATGCCCAGCTGCTGGGCGGCGCGGCCAAAATGCAGCTCTTCGGCCACGGCGATGAAGTAACGCAAATGGCGCAGTTCCATGATCAGCTCCGAACAGGTCGTAAAACATCTCAAATAGGTCGAACAATATATTGGATCTAATCATTAGCCAGCTATATGCTTTTTTCATTGCGCCAGAGGTACCCCCCGTGAAAACTGCTGTAGCTCCCCTTCCCGCCGAGCCAGAACCTGCCCCGCTGAACGAAATGTGGATCGAAAAAGGCACCCCCGCCTTCATGAAGACCGTGCTGGCGCTATTCAGCGGCGGCTTCGCCACCTTCGCCCTGCTGTACTGCGTGCAGCCGATGATGCCGTTGCTGTCGAAGGAATTTGCCATCAATGCGGCGCAGAGCAGCCTGGTGCTGTCGGTCTCCACAGCCATGCTGGCGTTCGGCCTGCTGATCACCGGCCCTATCTCTGACCGCATCGGGCGCAAGCCGGTGATGGTGTTTGCCCTGGTCTGCGCCGCCCTTTCCACCCTGGCCAGCGCGGTGATGCCGAGCTGGGAGCTGGTACTGGCCACCCGCGCCCTGGTCGGCCTGTCGCTGAGCGGCCTGGCGGCGGTGGCGATGACCTACCTGAGCGAAGAGATCCACCCGCAGCACATCGGCCTGGCCATGGGCCTGTACATCGGCGGCAACGCCATTGGCGGCATGAGCGGGCGCCTGATCACCGGCGTGCTGATCGACTTCGTCAGCTGGCACACGGCTATGCTGACCATCGGCGGCCTGGCCCTGGTGGCGGCGCTGGTGTTCTGGAAGGTGCTGCCCGAATCGCGCAATTTCCGCCCGCAGGCGATGAACCCACGCAGCCTGCTGGATGGCTTCGTCATGCACTTCAGGGATGCCGGCCTGCCCTGGCTGTTCCTCGAAGCCTTCCTGCTGATGGGCGCCTTCGTCACCCTGTTCAACTACATCGGCTACCGCCTGCTGGCCGAGCCCTATCACATGAACCAGGCGCTGGTCGGCTTGCTGTCAGTGGTGTACCTGTCTGGCATCTACAGCTCGGCGCAGGTCGGCGCACTGGCTGACAAACTGGGCCGGCGCAAGGTGTTCTGGGCCAGTATCGTGGTGATGGCGGGCGGCTTGCTGATGACCCTGGCCAGCCCGCTGGCGATGGTGATCGTCGGTATGCTGGTGTTCACCTTCGGCTTTTTTGGCGCGCACTCGGTGGCCAGCAGCTGGATCGGCCGCAGGGCTTTGAAGGCCAAGGGACAGGCGTCGTCGCTGTACCTGTTCAGCTATTACGCCGGGTCGAGCGTGGCCGGTACGGCGGGCGGGGTGTTCTGGCACCAGTGGGGCTGGAATGGCATCGGGCTGTTCATTGGCAGCCTGCTGGCGGTGGCGTTGCTGGTGGCACTGCACCTGAGCAGGTTACCACCGAAAACTGCTTGAGGCCCATTCGCGGGTAAACCCGCTCCCACAGGGACTGCGCTAGAAATGAGGGAAGCGCCGTACATGTGGGAGCGGGTTCACCCGCGAAGAGGCCAGCGGATCAGTTGATGATCTCGACCATATCCACATCCACCTCCCGGCTCATCAGGTGCTTCTCCACCTCACCGGTCAGCTTGACCTTGGTCTTGTCGTTGAACGGCGTCGGCGGCAGGTCTTCATCATCGATTTCCACGGTGATGGTGCCGGTGTTGTCCTTGAACTCGTACTTGTCGTCGTTGTTGATCTTCTTGGTCACGTAGCCTTGCAGCACCACTGGGGTGTCGTCGGCAGCATCGTTGGCCGCAGCTACGGTGGTGACCGACTGGGCGCCGGGGCCGGTGTAGCCGGCAGCCAGGGCGGCAGTGCTGAACAAGGGGGCGAGGATCAACGCAAGATAACGTGCTTTCATGAGGAACAGGTCCTGTTTCGGTTTCGATGGGACCAGATTAACGACGATCGCTGAATTAAAACTTAATGCAACAAAAAGCCCGGCACATGGCCGGGCTTTCGTGTTCAGAGATCAATTCACTGATGGTATTGCGCCGACAGCTCATGCACGGCGTTGATGAACACACCGGCGTGCTCTGGGTCGACTTCCGGTGTGATGCCGTGGCCCAGGTTGAACACATGGCCGGTGCCGTGGCCATAGCTGGCCAGGATGCGCGCCACTTCCTTGCGGATGGCCTCGGGCTTGGCGTACAGCACGGTCGGGTCCATGTTGCCCTGCAGCGCAACCTTGTCACCCACGCGGCGGCGAGCATCGCCGATCTCGCAGGTCCAGTCCAGGCCCAGCGCGTCGGCGCCGGCTTCGGCGATGCTTTCCAGCCACAGGCCGCCGTTCTTGGTGAACAGGATCACCGGCACCTTGCGCCCTTCGTGCTCGCGGATCAGGCCGCTGACGATCTTGCGCATGTAGGCCAGGGAGAACTCCTGGTAAGCCGCCGCCGACAGGTTGCCGCCCCAGGTGTCGAAAATCTGCACGGCCTGGGCACCAGCGAGGATCTGGCCGTTGAGGTAGCTGGTGACCGACTGGGCCAGCTTGTCCAGCAGCAGGTGCAGGGCCTGCGGGTTGTCGTAGGCCATGGCCTTGGTCTTGCGGAAGTCCTTCGACGAGCCGCCTTCGACCATGTAGGTGGCCAGGGTCCACGGGCTGCCGGAGAAGCCGATCAGCGGCACGCGGCCGTTGAGCTCGCGGCGGATGGTGCTGACCGCGTCCATCACGTAGCCGAGGTCTTTCTGCGGGTCGGGGATCGGCAGCGCTTCGATGTCGGCCGGGGTGCTGATGACCTTCTTGAAGCGCGGGCCTTCGCCGCTTTCGAAGTACAGGCCCAGGCCCATGGCATCGGGGATGGTGAGGATGTCCGAGAACAGGATCGCCGCGTCCAGCGGGTAGCGGTCCAGCGGCTGCAGGGTGACCTCGCAGGCGAACTGCGGGTTCATGCACAGGCTCATGAAGTCACCGGCCTTGGCGCGGCTGGCGCGGTACTCCGGCAGGTAGCGGCCGGCCTGGCGCATCATCCACACCGGGGTGACGTCTACGGGTTGCTTGAGCAGTGCACGCAGGAAACGATCGTTCTTCAGGGCAGTCATGTCGGCATCCGGAAAAATAGTGCGGGCATTTTCTCAGACGCCAGCGCAAAAGGCACGGTCAAGGCCATGCGTTTTGTCTATTGGATGCCATGGATCAAGGATTTTTGTATACAAAAATGCCTTTGGGGCTGCTTTGCAGCCCGTCGCGACACAAGGCCGCTCCTACAGGAAGTACGCGATCCCCTGTAGGAGCGGCCTTGTGTCGCGATGGGCCGCGAAGCGGCCCCGACAATCAATCAGACTTCCAGGTAGTCCAGGATACCTTCAGCAGCAGTACGCCCTTCGAAGATAGCCGTCACCACCAGGTCCGACCCACGCACCATGTCGCCACCGGCAAACACTTTCGGGTTGCTGGTCTGGTGCTTGAACTTGCCCTTCTCCGGTGCCACCACGCGGCCCTGGCTGTCCAGTTGGATGCCATGCTGCTCGAACCACGGCGCCGGGCTTGGGCGGAAGCCGAAGGCGATGACCACGGCATCGGCCGGCAGGATCTCTTCGGACCCCGGGATCGGCTCCGGGCTGCGGCGGCCACGGGCATCCGGCTCGCCGAGACGAGTCTCGACCACCTTCACGCCTTCGACCTTGTCCTCGCCGACAATGGCGATAGGCTGGCGGTTGTAGAGGAACTTCACGCCCTCTTCCTTGGCGTTCTTCACCTCACGACGCGAACCCGGCATGTTGGCCTCGTCACGGCGATAGGCGCAGGTCACCGACTTGGCGCCCTGGCGGATCGAGGTGCGGTTGCAGTCCATCGCGGTGTCACCACCGCCCAGTACCACCACCTTCTTGCCCTGCATGTCGACGAAGTCTTCCGGCGACTTCTCGAAGCCCAGGTTGCGGTTGACGTTGGCGATCAGGAAGTCCAGCGCGTCATGCACGCCCGGCAGGTCCTCGCCCGGGAAGCCGCCCTTCATGTAGGTGTAGGTACCCATGCCCATGAACACCGCGTCGTACTCGGCGAGCAGTTGCTCCATGGTCACGTCCTTGCCCACCTCGGTGTTCAGGCGGAACTCGATGCCCATGCCGGTGAACACTTCACGGCGGTTGCTGAGCACGGTCTTTTCCAGCTTGAACTCGGGAATACCGAAGGTCAGCAGGCCGCCGATTTCCGGGTTGCGGTCGAACACCACCGGGGTCACGCCGGCACGTACCAGCACG
This sequence comes from Pseudomonas sp. B23(2017), assembly GCF_002113725.1. Classification (NCBI taxonomy): domain Bacteria; kingdom Pseudomonadati; phylum Pseudomonadota; class Gammaproteobacteria; order Pseudomonadales; family Pseudomonadaceae; genus Pseudomonas; species Pseudomonas sp. B23(2017). The sequence continues at coordinate 327,424 of NZ_NEJM01000001.1, forward strand.
TCGGCACAGCCCAGGCCGGCCGGGCCGGCACCGATGATGGCGACGCGCTTGCCGGTTGGCTTGACCTTGGACATGTCCGGGCGCCAGCCCATGGCGAAGGCGGTGTCGGTGATGTACTTCTCCACCGAGCCGATGGTCACCGCACCGAAGCCGTCGTTCAGGGTGCAGGCACCCTCGCACAGGCGGTCCTGCGGGCATACGCGGCCGCACACTTCCGGCAGGGTGTTGGTCTGGTGCGACAGCTCCGCCGCGGCCAGGATGTTGCCTTCGGAGACCAGCTTCAACCAGTTGGGGATGAAGTTGTGTACCGGGCACTTCCATTCGCAATAGGGGTTACCGCAGCCCAGGCAGCGGTGCGCCTGCTCCACGGACTGCTGCGGCTTGAACGGCTCGTAGATTTCCACGAACTCCTTCTTGCGCTGGCGCAGCAGCTTTTTCTTCGGGTCCTTGCGGCCCACTTCGATGAACTGGAAGTCGTTGTTCAGACGTTCAGCCATTTTTCAAAACCTCTTTACCGCAGTTGCCAGCCTCTGGCTGCAAGCTGCAAGACGATCACTTGAGCACGACAGGCCCCGCGCACGGGGCCGTCACTTGCAGCTGTTGTTACTGCGGGTTGGCACGGGTGCTGGACAGCAGTTGCTTCAGGTTGGCTGCCTTCGGCTTGACCAGCCAGAAGCGCCGCACGTAATCGTCCAGGTTCTCCGAGAGCTCACGCCCCCACTCGCTGCCGGTCTCTTCCACGTACTCGGCAAGGACCCGCGCCAGGTGGCTGCGGTAGGCCTCCATCGCTTCACCACTGATACGCTGGATTTCCACCAGCTCATGGTTGAGCTTGTCGACGAAGGTATTGTCCATGTCGAGCACGTAGGCGAAGCCGCCAGTCATGCCAGAACCGAAGTTGTAACCGGTCTTGCCCAGCACGCAGACAAAGCCGCCGGTCATGTATTCACAGCAGTGATCGCCAGTGCCCTCGACAACAGCGTGGGCGCCGGAGTTACGTACAGCGAAGCGCTCGCCAGCAGTACCGGCGGCGAACAGCTTGCCGCCGGTGGCGCCGTACAGGCAGGTGTTGCCGACGATGGCGCTGTGCTGGGTTTCGAACGGGCTGCCGGCTGGCGGCACGATGGTGACCTTGCCACCGGTCATGCCCTTGCCGACGTAGTCGTTGGCGTCGCCTTCCAGGTGCAGGTTCAGGCCACCGGCGTTCCACACGCCGAAGCTCTGGCCCGCAGTACCCTTGAAGCGGAAGGTGATCGGCGCCGCGGCCATGCCCTGGTTGCCATGCAGGCGGGCGATTTCGCCCGACACCCGCGCACCGATGGAGCGGTCGCAGTTGCAGATGTCGAGGCTGAACTCGCCACCGGCCTGGTCGCGGATGGCCGGCATGGCCATTTCCACCATCTTCTCGGCCAGCTCGCCCTGGTCGAACGGCGGGTTCTTGTCGACTTCGCAGAACTGCGGCTTGTCAGCCGGGATGTGCGAGCTGCCCAGCAGCGGCGACAGGTCCAGGTACTGCTGGCGCTCGGTGTCGCCTGGCAGCACGTCGAGCAGGTCGGTACGGCCGATCAGCTCGCCGAGGCTACGCACGCCCAGCTTGGCCAGCCACTCACGAGTTTCTTCGGCGACGAAGGTGAAGAAGTTGATCACCATGTCGACGGTGCCGATGTAGTGGTCCTTGCGCAGCTTGTCGTTCTGGGTGGCCACGCCGGTGGCGCAGTTGTTCAGGTGGCAGATGCGCAGGTACTTGCAGCCCAGGGCGATCATCGGCGCGGTACCGAAGCCGAAGCTTTCGGCGCCGAGGATGGCTGCCTTGATCACGTCCAGGCCGGTCTTCAGGCCACCGTCGGACTGTACCCGTACCTTGCCGCGCAGGTCGTTGCCGCGCAGGGTCTGGTGGGTCTCGGCCAGGCCCAGCTCCCATGGGGCGCCGGCGTACTTGATCGAGGTCAGCGGCGAAGCACCGGTACCACCGTCGTAGCCGGAGATGGTGATCAGGTCGGCATAGGCCTTGGCCACACCAGCGGCGATGGTGCCGACGCCAGCTTCTGCCACCAGCTTGACCGAAACCAGGGCCTGCGGGTTGACCTGCTTGAGGTCGTAGATCAGTTGGGCCAGGTCTTCGATCGAGTAGATGTCGTGGTGCGGCGGCGGCGAGATCAGGGTCACGCCCGGTACCGCGTAACGCAGCTTGGCGATCAGGCCGTTGACCTTGCCGCCTGGCAGCTGGCCGCCTTCACCGGGCTTGGCGCCCTGGGCAACCTTGATCTGCAGCACTTCGGCGTTGACCAGGTACTCCGGGGTCACGCCAAAGCGGCCGGTGGCCACCTGCTTGATCTTCGAGCTCTTGATGGTGCCGTAGCGCGACGGGTCTTCACCGCCCTCGCCAGAGTTGGAACGCGCGCCCAGGCGGTTCATCGCCTCGGCCAGCGCTTCGTGGGCCTCTGGCGACAGTGCACCCAGCGAGATACCGGCGGAGTCGAAGCGCTTGAGGATCGCCTCCAGCGGCTCGATCTGCTCCAGCGGCAGCGGCTGGTCGGCCACTTTCACCTTCAGCAGGTCGCGGATCATCGACACCGGGCGCTGGTCGACCAGCGTGGTGTATTCCTTGAACTTGGCGTAGTCGCCCTGCTGCACGGCGGCCTGCAGGGTGTTGACCACGTCCGGGTTGTAGGCGTGGTATTCGCCACCGTGGACGAACTTCAGCAGGCCGCCTTGCTGGATCGGCTTGCGCGCGCTCCAGGCTTCGGCTGCCAGCAGCTTCTGGTCGCTTTCCAGGTCTGCGAAACGCGCACCCTTGATGCGGCTGGAAACGCCCTTGAAGCTCAGGCCCACCACTTCCTCGGCCAGGCCGATGGCTTCGAACAGCTGCGCGCCACGGTACGAGGCGATGGTGGAGATACCCATCTTCGACAGGATCTTCAGCAGGCCCTTGGAGATGCCCTTGCGGTAGTACTTGAAGACTTCGTCCAGGTCGCCCAGCACTTCGCCGGTACGGATCAGGTCAGCCAGCACTTCATAGGCCAGGTACGGGTAAACGGCCGAGGCACCGAAGCCCAGCAGCACGGCAAAGTGGTGCGGGTCGCGGGCGGTGGCGGTTTCCACCAGGATGTTGCTGTCGCAACGCAGGCCCTGCTCGGTCAGGCGGTGGTGCACCGCACCAACGGCCAGCGAGGCGTGCACCGGCAGCTTGCCCGGGGCAATGTAGCGGTCGCTCAGAACCAGCTGGGTCTTGCCAGCGCGCACGGCTTCTTCAGCCTGGTCGGCGATGTTGCGGATGGCCGCTTCCAGGCCGACGCTCTCTTCATAGTTGAGGTCGATCAGCTGGCGGTCGAAGCCTTCGCGCTCCAGGTTCATCAGCGAACGCCACTTGGCGGGCGAGATGACCGGCGAGCTGAGGATTACCCGCGAAGCGTGCTCCGGGGATTCCTGGAAGATGTTGCGCTCGGCACCCAGGCAGATTTCCAGGGACATGACGATCGCTTCGCGCAGCGGGTCGATCGGCGGGTTGGTCACCTGGGCGAACTGCTGGCGGAAGAAGTCGTACGGTGAACGCACGCGCTGCGACAGCACGGCCATTGGCGTGTCGTCCCCCATCGAGCCGACCGCTTCCTGGCCCTGCTCGCCGAGCGGGCGCAACACCTGGTCACGCTCTTCGAAGGTGACCTGGAACATTTTCATGTACTGCTTGAGCTGGTCAGCGTCGTAGCTGGCCACGCCCTGGTCATCGGTCAGCGTCGCCTGGATGCGCGTGGCGTGCTGACGCAGCCAGCGCTTGTACGGGTGGCGCGACTTAAGACGGTTGTCGATGGCGTCGGTGTCGAGGATCTGGCCGGTTTCGGTGTCCACGGCGAAGATCTGACCCGGGCCGACGCGGCCCTTGGCGATGACGTCCTCGGGCTTGTAGTCCCATACGCCGATTTCCGACGCCAGGGTGATGTAGCCGTTCTTGGTGGTCACCCAGCGCGCCGGGCGCAGGCCGTTACGGTCGAGCAGGCACACCGCATGGCGGCCTTCGGTCATCACGATACCGGCCGGGCCATCCCACGGCTCCATGTGCATGGAGTTGTATTCGTAGAAGGCGCGCAGGTCGGCGTCCATGGTCTCGACGTTCTGCCAGGCTGGCGGTACCAGCATGCGCACGCCACGGAACAGGTCGATGCCGCCAGTGACCATCAGCTCCAGCATGTTGTCCATGCTCGAGGAGTCGGAACCGACGCGGTTGACCAGCGGGCCGAGCTCGTCGAGGTCGGGGATCAGGTCGTTGGCGAACTTGGTGCGACGGGCCATGGCCCAGTTGCGGTTGCCGGTGATGGTGTTGATCTCGCCGTTGTGGGCGAGGAAGCGGAACGGCTGCGCCAGCGGCCATTTCGGCAGGGTGTTGGTGGAGAAGCGCTGGTGGAACACGCAGATCGCGGTTTGCAGGCGCTCGTCACCCAGGTCTGGATAGAAGGCCGCGAGATCGCGCGGCATCATCAGGCCTTTGTAGATGATGGTCTTGTGCGAGAAGCTGCAGATGTAGTGGTCGGCGTCGTGAGCGTTGGCCACGGACGAACGGCGACGGGCACTGAACAGCTTGATGGCGAATTCCTGGTCGCTCAGGCCTTCACCGCCGATGAACACCTGCTCGATCTGCGGCAGGCGCTCAAGGGCCAGGCGGCCGAGCACGCTGGTATCGATCGGCACCTTGCGCCAGCCGACCAGCTTCAGGCCAGCAGCGAGGATTTCGCGGTCCATGTTGGCGCGGGCGGCTTCGGCTTTGACCGGGTCCTGGTTGAAGAACACCATGCCGACGGCGTACTGCTTGGGCAGCTCGACAGCGAAGTGCTCCTGGGCCACGGCACGCAGGAATTGATCAGGCTTCTGCATGAGCAGACCGCAACCGTCACCGGTCTTGCCGTCGGCGTTGATACCGCCGCGGTGCGTCATGCAAGTCAGTGCCTGCATGGCGGTTTGCAGAAGGTGGTGGCTCGGTTCGCCCGTCATATGGGCGATCAGGCCAAAACCACAGTTGTCCTTGAATTCTTCGGGATGGTACAGACCTGTTTTCATAGACACATTCTCACCAGGTTCACCTCTCAACGGAGGTAAATCTCTTTTTTAACAACCACTTACCATCCACGCCGATCAAACGCCAGCTTTTTTGCGGTGGCCATGGAAAACCATTGTTGCACAGCGACAGCGATGCCCACAAATTTTCATGTCTCACCATTGAAAATTTATGTCGCAATTTTGAATGTTTTTGCGCCATGCGCCGTGATAGCGGCTTGGCTCGAGTCTGAAGCGTTTCAGCCATGACTGCAAGTAAGGCTTGTGGCCGGCAGTCTGGGACAGAAAAGCCTGCCGCGTGACAACGCAGCAGGCTATTCGAAAGTCAGTAATCGCTCAGCAACTGGGCGGCGGGGTGGTGCCGCCCGGAAGGTATCAGCGGGCCGAGGCCAGCTCTTGTTGGACGCTGGCGACGGTACGTGGCCAAGGTTTACCAGCCTGGACCTTCGCTGGCAAGTTCTTGATTGCCGCAACCGCTGCGTCGCGGTTGGCGAAGTTGCCGTAAGTGACTACGTACAGCGGCTTGCCCTGCAAGTTTTTCTTGAAGTAGCGATAGTCGCCACCCTGGGCCTTGACGAACGCCTGGGCCGAAGCCTCGGAGCTGGTACCCAGGATCTGCACCACGTAATTGCCCGGTTTCTGCCCGGCGTACCAGCCGCTGTTGCCGCTACCACCGGCTGCCGGCTTCTCGACAGGCTTGGCGGCCGGCTTGGCCACGGCGACCTGGGTCGGTGCTGGTGCAGGCTTGGCTGGCGCAACCGGCTTGGCAGGCTGGGTTGCGACAGGTTTTGGTGCAGGCGCAACCGGCTGCGGTTGCGGCTGTACCGGCTGGGCCGGCGCCGTGGCTACAGGCTGGGCAGGTACCGGTGCCGGGCCCGCCGGCACACCTTGCGGCGGTGCGATGGTGGTCACGGTTGGCGGCGGGTTGCCTGGCTGCAGGGCGGTATCACCGGCCGGGCTACCCTCTTCACCCTCACCCATGCCCGCGGCCTGGGCCAGCGGCTCGCGCATCACCGGCTGCGACTGGCCAACCAGCGGCAGCGGCATCGGCTGGGACGAACCCGAGAACTCGATGGCTGGGTTGCCACCATTGGCCTGGCCCTCGCCAAGCGGCAACTGGGCCTGGGCGGCCGGCGCTTCGGCAGGCGCCTTGTCACCTTTTTTCGGCATCAACACCGCGGCCGCAACGGCGACCACAACCACAGCGGACAGCGCGAGCACATGTTTTTTAGGCATCTTGAACCCCATGGATGGTCGCTTGGCCGTCGAGCGGCTGGCGATCATGGCTTCGATCAAAGTGTCACGGGCGACCTGGTTGATGTTGCCAGGCCAGCCGTCGGAGTTTTCATGGATATCGACGATCTGTTCACGGCTGAACACCTCGATGCCCCGGCCAGCACCTTCCAGGCGTTGCTCCAGGTACTCGCGGGTTTCTTCTTCACTGTAGGGGGCGAGTTCGATGATGTGGAAGCGCTCTTCCTCGACATTGATCTCGTCCAGCCCGGCAATCAGCGACGGCTCACCGAACAGGAACACATGCGGGCGCCCTTCCGGCACGCCCGCCGCCAATTCCAGCAACGCTTGGAGTGCCGACTCGTCGAGTTGTTCCGCATCGTCCACCAGCAAGTACACTTCCTGGCCGGTCAGTGCCAGTTGCACCACCTTGGCCAGGATCGCCTGCATTTCGGCCTCGGCCACATCCAGGCTCTGCGCAACCTGGCCGAGTACGCTGGCGGCATCGCTGGCGCCACGGGCGGACACCACCACGCTCTGCACCGCCTGCTTGTTGGTACTGGCCACCAGGGCCTGGCGCAGCAGGGTCTTGCCGCTGCCCAGCGGGCCGGTGACAACCAGCATCAGCTGGCTGTAGCGCGCCAGGTGGTGCAGTTGGCCGAGCACGGGCTTGCGCTGGGCCGGGAAGAACTTGAAGCCGGGCACGCGGGGCGCGAACGGATCGTGGCTCAACTGGTAATGGTCGAGAAAGGCCTCATCGGCATGCAAACTGGTCATTGCGCTGTCACAACCTCAAAGCTGGGCCACGATCGCGCGGTAATCCGCCGACAACGTGGCCTGTAGAATCTCTTTCGGATAGTCGTCGGTCACCACGGCCTCGCCCATCTGGCGCAGCAGCACCAGACGCAGACGGCCGTCGAGCACCTTCTTGTCGACCGCCATGTGCTCCATGAAATGCGCCGGGGTCATTTCCTGTGGTGGCACCACCGGCAAACCTGCGTCCTGCAACAGGCGGATTCCGCGATCGCGCTCGGCTTGGTCGATCCAGCCAAGGCGCATGGACATCTCCAGGGCCATCACCGTGCCCGCCGCCACGGCTTCGCCGTGCAGCCACACGCCGTAACCCATGTGGGTCTCGATGGCATGCCCGAAGGTATGCCCCAGGTTCAGCGTGGCGCGTACGCCAGACTCGCGCTCGTCGGCACCCACCACCGCGGCCTTGGCCGCGCAGGAGCGGCGGATGGCTTCGGTCAGCGCCACCGGGTCGAGGGCACGCAGCGCCTGCATATTGTCCTCGAGCCAGGCGAGGAACGGCTTGTCGCAGATCAGGCCGTACTTGATCACTTCGGCCAGGCCTGCAGACAGCTCGCGCGCCGGCAGGGTCTTGAGGCTGGTGGTGTCGATCAGCACCGCATTGGGCTGGTAGAAGGCACCGACCATGTTCTTGCCCAGCGGGTGGTTGATGCCGGTCTTGCCGCCGACCGAAGAGTCGACCTGGGACAGCAGGGTTGTCGGCACCTGGATGAAGTCGACGCCGCGCTGATAACAGGCGGCAGCGAAGCCGGCCATATCACCGATCACGCCGCCACCCAGGGCGACCACGGTGGTGCGGCGGTCGTGCCGTGCAGTCAGCAGGCCATCGAAGATCAGTTGCAGGGTTTCCCAGTTCTTGTGGGCTTCGCCATCGGGCAATACCACCGGCAACACCGAATAGGCACCCAGGGTCTTGCTCAGGCGTTCGAGATACAGAGGCGCGACGGTCTCGTTGGAAACGATGGCAACCTGCCGCCCGGCGATGTGCGGCGCCAACAGCTCGGGCTGGTCCAGCAGGCCTTCGCCAATGTAGATCGGGTAGCTACGCTCGCCCAGGTCGACCTTTAGTGTCTGCATGTATCCCCACAATGTACTTGGGCGCGGCGCCGTTCAGGCACCCGCGCGGTAACGTTGAACCTCGCCTCGGCGCTGGTGGCCGAGAATAGTCCCGGGCTAACGGGGCGGCAACTGCTGCAAGCGCTCGAGAATATCGATCACCACCATGCGTGGCGGCCGCTCGTCGGTTTCCACCACCAGGTCGGCGATCTCGCGGTAGAGCGGGTCGCGGGTTTCCAGCAGGGCGCGCAAGGTCGCCTCGGGATTGGCGGTGCGCAGCAGGGGGCGATTGCGATCACGCGCGGTGCGGCCAACCTGCTGTTCCACCGAAGCATGCAGGTAGATCACCCGGCCACCCTGGTGCAGGGCCTGGCGGTTGGCTTCGCGCATTACCGCGCCACCGCCGGTCGCCAGGACCACGCCGTCGAGTGCGCACAGCTCGGCGATCATCGCCTGCTCGCGGTCACGGAAACCCGGCTCGCCTTCCTTGTCGAAAATCCACGGGATGTTGGCGCCGCATCGCAGTTCGATTTCCTTGTCGGAATCCTTGAACAGCAGGCGCAGCTCTTTGGCCAATAGGCGTCCGATGGTGCTTTTACCAGCGCCCATGGGCCCCACAAGTATCAAATTTCGCACAGAATCAACGACTCACAGCAATCGCCTGGTCACTCATGATACGCGGAGTCAGGAAGACCAGCAGCTCGGATTTTTTCTCTTGTAATGCATCGCGTCGAAACAGCCGCCCAACATACGGCAGATCGCCGAAAAATGGCACCTTGTCGACCACATTGTTTTGCGAAGTCGAGTACACGCCACCAATCACGATCGTTTCACCGTCCACCACACGAACCTTGGCATTGACCTCGTTCTTGCGGATCGGCGGTACGTTGTTCAAGGCATTGACGTAATCCGGCTCGTCCTTGGTCACCCTGACGGTCATGATCACCTTGTTGTCCGGGGTGATCTGCGGGGTCACCTCCAGCGACAGCGAGGCTTCGCGGAACGCTACCGAGGTGGCGCCGCTCTTGCTGGTTTCCTGATACGGCACCTCGGTACCCTTGAGGATCCTGGCCGTTTCCTTGTCGGCCGTGACCACCTTGGGCTGCGAGATGATTTCGCCGTTGCCGCTCTTTTCCATGGCACTGAGCTCCAGGTCGAGCAGCACGTCGCCACGCAGCAGGCCCAGGCCGATGCTGCCGCCCACCCGCTCCACCCCGAGGTCGACGAACAGGTCCTTGCCCGGCAGCGGGTCTTCAACGTAAAGCGGCCCACCCCAGCGCACCCCAAGGCTTTTTTCGTAATCGACGTTGGCCTCGACGATACGCGCCTCGATCGCCACCTGGCGCACCGGTACGTCCAACTGCGCCACCAGTTGCCTCAGCTCGGCAAGGCGGTCGGCCGGCAGGTGTACCACCAGCGTATTGGTGCGCTCGTCGACACTAAGGCTGCCCCGACCGGTGAGGATGCCGTCATCCGCCAGGCTCGCCAGCAGCAGCTCCGCCAGTTCGCCAGCCTTGGCGTGATGGATGGGCAACAGCTCCCGGCGCAATGGCTGCAACTGCGCATCCAGCGCCTGGCCCACACGGGCATCGACAGACTGCGCGGCAAACTCGGCCGCAGGCGCCACCAGCAGCACATTGCCCTCCTGGCGCCGGGCCAGGCCCTTGCTGCGCAGCACCAGGTCCAGCGCCTGATCCCATGGCACATCCTGCAAGCGCAAGGTGACGCTACCCTGCACGGCATCGCTGGCGACCAGGTTGACGCCAGCATAGTCAGCCAGCACCTGCAGCACCGAGCGCACTTCCACATCCTGGAAGTTCAGCGACAGTGGTTCACCCTGATAAGGCGTCGCCGACGCCAGCGGGACCGGCAGCAGGGCTGCCAGCATCCATTTCTTCAATGTTTTCATCGTCGTCCGGGGCCTCCTTGCCCAGGTGCTTTGCGAGTGTGATGAACGCCGTGCGTTCATGCCACACCCCTGCCATGAACAGCCGTTCGCGCACTTCGACCTGGGTTTGATCAACCCTCGCCACCACCCCCTGGTCACGCCCGACCCGGTCCCCAGGGCGCACGCGATAGAGCCTGCCGGCCGCCATCAGCAGTGCTTCGTGTTCCGCCCCACGCGACAGGCTGCCGACCATCTCCAGTTGCGCCAAAGGCACGTCGGCCAACCCGCTGCCCGTCAATCGCGTCGCCCCAGGCGCAAACGGGTCGACCGGGGGCGCTGCCGTCACGCCCCTGGCCGGCATGCGCGCAAGCATCGCAGGTTCCGGCACTGGCGCCAGCGCCTGATAGGCATCAACCCGCAACTGCAGGCGCAGCAGGCCAGGCTTGCCATCGGCTGCGGCCAGCTGCAGGTCACCACTGCGTAGCACACGCGCCTGGCCCAACCAATCGCCCAGCCACTGGCGCAAGGCCGCGTATCGCCCCACCACCTGTAGCTCCAGCGGTACCTTGCGAAAGCCAGCCTGTTGTTCGTCTTCATGTACATCGAAGCGCTCGATGAGCAAGCCATGCGCATGCCCCGACGCTGCCAGGCGCTCGAGCAGGTCGCTCATGCCCTCCCCGGCCGCCAGGTGCCAGTACGCCTCCCGCAAGCGTCGCTCGGCAATGGCCACAGACGCGTGGAGTTGCTCCAGCTCGGCCAGCTGCACCGCGCCGGATGAATGCTGTTCGTGCAACTCGGCGTGCCGAGCCTCCTCCTGCGCCTGCTGCTGCAGCGCTGCCGGGAGACGTATGGCGCAGCCCAGGCCGAACAACGCCAAGGCCATCAGCACTGGCGCCAGCTGCCTGAAGCGGCTGGAGCGTTCGGCCATGGCCAGCCAGCCGAGCAGCTGTGCAGCATTCACGACCAGAACGCCGAAACGCGCGCGCCCAGCAGGAATTCATCGCCGCCCGGCAGGCTCCTGATGCGCTTGAGCTCCAGACCAACCAGCGCACTCGAGCGGCTCAGGTCCCGCATGAACTGCGCTACCACGGCACCGGACGTGGCCAGCCCGGTCATCTGCAGGCTGCCGTCTTCCAGGCTGAGGTCGAGCAGTTGCACACCCACTGGCAACGCCCGCTCGAGGTCAGCGAACACCCCGGCCAGAACATCCTGGTTGGCACGCAGGCCTTCCAGCGCCGCCGCACGTGCCAGTAGCGCCTCATGCTGCGCACGCACATCGGCCAGCGGCTGCAATTGCTCGCCCAACACCTCAAGGGCCGCCTGGTGCCGGATATTGGCCAGCGTCTGCTGCTGCCCGCGCTGGCGGGCTAGCTGGTCGACCAGCGTCACGCCACACAGGGCCAGCAGCGCGCCGGCGACCAGTCGCCTGCGGAAAGACCGCAACGCAGCCTGGCGTTGCCGTTCGCGCCAGGGCAGAAGGTTCAGCCGCATCATCGGCGCAACCCTCCGAGAGCCAGGGCGCACGCCAGGATCATCGCGCCATCGACGTGTTCCACGCGCGCCAGGTCGGGTACCAGGCGACACGGCAGGTTCAACCGGGAGCCGAGGCTCTGCAATTGGCCCGGCTCGATCGGAGAACGGCTGGCGATCAACAAACAATCGGGCAAAGGCTCACCGGCGAGCAGGGCCAGCAGGCGCTCCGGTAGCGCCCCCGCTATCGTCGACAGCCCCAGGTTCAGCTCACGCCGTTGCTGAGGCCGACCCGACTGCCAGCCATGAAGGGTGGTGCTTTGCGCCTCGATACGCAGCAGCGCCGAGCTTTGGTGCCTGCCCAGCGGCAGCATGCGCCCCAAGGCAATGCTGTCGACCTCCACGGCCTCCAGTTGCAACCCTGCCTCCTCGACGATGCCCTCAAGTGGCGCCAGTGCACTCTGCCGACACGCAGCCACCATCACCTCGGCGCAGCCTGGCTGGACGCTAGAGCCTCCCAGGACCTGAAAATCCAGGGCCAGGTCTTCCAGCGGAAATGGAAACAGCCGTTCGGCGTCAGCCAGCAGTTGCGCCTCCATTTCTGCCCCGCCCTGTTCCACTGGCAGGTGGCACAGCTTGCAGATCACCTGGTTGCCCGGCAGTGCCAGCGCGACCCGGCGCTGCCTGAGGCCGCTGCGGCGGTAGGCGCGCCTCAAGGCAGCCGCCACGGCGCCAGGCTCTGCCGCCCAGTCACCGCCAGCCGGTGATTCGAACGGTTCTTGTACCGAGGCAAGCACCCGGCAGCGCCGGTTACGCCGCTGCAGTTGCACAATCCGAACGGAGTCGGGGGCAATTTCCACCCCCACGAGTGAACCGGCATCCTTGCCGAAGCGTCCTAGCATCGTGGCATCCTTGTTGTCTGTCGCCGCCATCTGTCGCGGCTACCTGCCCCAACCCCGCGTCAACACTAGGCCGCGCCGGCCCATCGAGGCGACAGGCAGCCTGGCCGGTAACCCGGAGAGGCGAAAAAATGCTTATAATGCCCAGCGTTTTTTGGTCCGCCGGACCTGCGTGCAATCCACTCCCAACCTGGACACCGAAAAGCCTTGATACGTCTGCTGAAGTTCTTCTGGTGGTCTTCCGTCGCAGTCATTTGCGCGCTCGTACTCGGTGTGAGCGGTGCGTTTCTGTATCTTAGCCCCAGCCTGCCCTCGGTCGAGTCGCTCAGAAGCATCCAGTTGCAGATCCCCCTCAGGGTGTACAGCAGCGACGGCAAGCTGATTGCCGAGTTCGGCGAAATGCGCCGCTCGCCGATCCGCTTCGCGGAAATTCCCCCACAATTCATCCAGGCGCTTCTGTCGGCCGAGGACGACAATTTCCTCAACCACTATGGTGTCGACCCCAGCAGCCTGATGCGCGCCGCGACTCAGCTGGTGAAAACCGGCCATATCCAGACCGGCGGCAGTACCATCACCATGCAGGTGGCGAAGAACTTCTTCCTCACCAGCGAGCGCAGCTTCTCGCGCAAGACCAACGAGATTCTGCTGGCCCTGCAGATCGAGCGTGAGCTGACCAAGGACGAGATCCTCGAGCTGTACGTGAACAAGATCTACCTGGGTAACCGCGCCTACGGTATCGATGCCGCCGCGCAGGTGTACTACGGCAAGTCGATCCGCGACGTGAGCCTGGCCCAGATGGCGATGATCGCCGGCCTGCCCAAGGCACCCTCGCGCTTCAACCCGCTGGCCAACCCGGTGCGCGCCAAGGAGCGCCGCGACTGGATCCTCGGCCGCATGTACAAGCTGGGCAAGATCGACGAAGCCAGCTACCAGGCAGCCCTGGCCGAGCCGCTCAACGCCAGCTACCACGTGCCCACACCTGAGGTGAATGCACCTTACATCGCCGAAATGGCCCGCGCCGAAATGGTCGGCCGCTACGGCAGCGACGCCTACACCGAAGGCTTCCGCGTCACCACCACGGTGCCCAGCGACATGCAGGAAATGGCCAACAAGGCCATCCTCAACGGCCTCTCCGACTACGATGAGCGCCACGGCTACCGCGGCCCCGAAGCGCGCTTCCCGGGCCGCACCCAGGCGGCCTGGCTGCAGGAACTGGGCAAGCAGCGCAGCCTTGGCGGCCTGGAGCCGGCCATCGTCACCCAGGTCGAAAAAACCGGCCTCAAGGTACTGACCCGCAGCGGCCAGGAAGAGCTGGTAGCCTGGGACACCATGAAATGGGCGCGCCCGTTCATCAATAGCAACTCCCAGGGCCGTGCGCCGCAGTCGCCGGCAGACGTGGCCCAGGTCGGCGACCTGGTGCGCCTGCAGCGCCTGGAGGATGGCAAGTTCAAGTTCAGCCAGGTGCCTGGCGCGCAGAGTGCGCTGGTCACCCTCGACCCTTACAACGGCGCCATCCGCGCCCTGGTCGGCGGCTTCTCGTTCGAGCAGAGCAACTACAACCGCGCCATGCAGGCCAAGCGGCAGCCGGGCTCGAGCTTCAAACCGTTCATCTACAGCGCCGCCCTGGACAGTGGCTACACCGCATCCAGCCTGGTCAACGACGCACCGATCGTGTTCGTCGACGAGTATCTGGACAAGGTCTGGCGACCGAAGAACGACACCAACACCTTCCTTGGCCCGATCCGCATGCGCGAAGCGCTGTACAAGTCGCGCAACCTGGTGTCGATCCGCCTGCTGCAGGCCATGGGCGTGGACCGCACCATCGACTACATCGCCAAGTTCGGCTTCAACAAGCAGGACCTGCCGCGCAACCTGTCGCTGGCACTGGGCACCGCCACCCTGACCCCGATGGAAATCGCCACAGGCTGGAGTACTTTCGCCAACGGCGGTTACAAGATCACCCCGTACCTGATCGAACGCATCGAAAGCCGCAGCGGCGAGACGCTGTTCACCGCCAACCCGGCCCGGGTACCGCAAGGTGCCGAGGACCAGGCAGGTGTGGCCGCGCCCGAACAGCCGATCAGCACCGCCGCCATGCCGGGCGAGGCACCCGCAGTCTTCAGCCAGGTGGCGTCTGCACCGCAGGCGCCGGCTGTGGCCGAGCAGATCATCGACGGGCGCACCACCTACATCCTCACCAGCATGCTGCAGGACGTGATCAAGCGCGGTACCGGCCGCCGGGCGCTGGCCCTGGGCCGCACCGACCTGGCAGGCAAGACCGGTACCACCAACGAGTCCAAGGACGCCTGGTTCTCCGGCTACAACGCCGACTACGTGACCACCGTGTGGGTCGGTTTCGACCAGCCCGAAACCCTTGGTCGCCGCGAGTACGGCGGCACCGCGGCATTGCCGATCTGGATGAGCTTCATGGGCGCAGCCCTCAAGGACAAGCCTGCGCATGCGCCGGCAGAGCCGGAAGGCATCCTCAGCCTGCGCGTCGACCCGGTCAGCGGCCGTGCCGCTTCGCCGAGCACACCGAATGCCTACTTCGAGCTGTTCAAGGCCGAAGACTCGCCGCCGTCGGTGGACGAACTGGGCACTGGCGCAGCACCGGGCAGCCCGTTGCCGGCGGATGAAGCGGCGCCGATGGATCTGTTCTAAGAGCCCTCGAAGGCAACACCGACCCTGTGGGAGCGGGCATGCCCGCGAACACCGGCGTAGCCGGTGCCAGCCTCCGCGTTGGATTCTTCGCGGGCACGCCCGCTCCCACAAAGGCCGCGCCAACCCCACCGGCAAACAAAAAAGCCCCGGCTCATACGAGCCGGGGCTTTTTTATGTCGCCAGGCAGCAATCAGCCTTTGAACACGTCATCCACGCTGGTCAGCGGGTAGTGCTTCGGATACGGCAGGGTAGCCACGCCGGATTCGATGGCGGCCTTGGCCACAGCGTCGGAAACGACGGTGATCAGGCGAGCGTCCAGCGGCTTCGGAATGATGTACTCACGGCCAAATTCCAGAGCCTGTACGCCGTAGGCGTCGCACACTTCCTTCGGCACTGGCAGCTTGGCCAGGTCTTTCAGGGCGATGGCGGCGGCAATCTTCATTTCTTCGTTGATGCGCTTGGCGCGAACGTCCAGGGCACCACGGAAGATGAACGGGAAGCCCAGTACGTTGTTGACCTGGTTCGGGTAGTCGGAACGACCGGTAGCCATGATCACGTCGCTGCGAGTGGCATGCGCCAGCTCTGGCGAGATTTCCGGGTCCGGGTTCGAGCAGGCGAACACGATCGGGTTGGCAGCCATCGACTTCAGGCCTTCGGCGCTCAGCAGGTTCGGGCCGGACAGGCCTACGAACACGTCAGCACCGTCGAGGGCGTCAGCCAGGGTGCGCTTGTCGGTGGCGTGGGCGAACTGCGCCTTGTACTGGTTCAGGTCGTCACGGCCAGCGTGGATCACGCCGCTGCGGTCGATCATGTAGATGTTCTCGACCTTGGCGCCCATGCTCACCAACAGCTTCATGCAGGAGATGGCAGCAGCGCCAGCACCCAGGCAGACGATCTTGGCGTCTTCCAGCTTCTTGCCGGCGATTTCCAGGGCGTTGATCATGCCGGCCGCGGTCACGATGGCGGTACCGTGCTGGTCATCGTGGAATACCGGGATGTCGCACTGTTCGATCAGGGTGCGCTCGATTTCGAAGCACTCAGGCGCCTTGATGTCTTCGAGGTTGATGCCACCGAAGGTGATCGAGATGCGGCGAACGGTGTCGATGAACGCCTGCGGGCTTTCCGATTCCACTTCGATGTCGAACACGTCGATACCGGCGAAACGCTTGAACAGAACACCCTTGCCTTCCATGACCGGCTTGGAAGCCAGTGGGCCGAGGTCACCCAGACCGAGGATGGCGGTGCCATCGGAAATCACCGCAACCAGGTTGCCTTTGCCGGTGTATTTGTAAGCCAGCTCTGGATCACGGCCGATTTCACGCACGGGCTCAGCAACACCTGGGCTGTAGGCCAGGGCGAGGTCACGGGCGGTGGCGGTGGGCTTGGAGAGTTCGACGCTCAGTTTCCCCGGACGAGGTTGAGCGTGATATTCGAGAGCGGCGGTTTTCAGGTCTGACATGGTGGGCATTCCGCTATTTACTGTTCTGACGGACCGCCGAGGATACGCAAAGAGCCGGGGAGCCACAAGACTGGTCGGTCACTTGTGTCAAGGCCTTTAGCCTACGACTTTACGCTATAACCCACGGGGCATACGGCTAACAGTGTGTACAATCTAATAGCGAAATGTCTACATCTTTTAGCCTGAAATGCGCTCCAACATGCTCGGATCGGTCAACGGCAACAGCCAGCGTCGCTGCCCGGGCTTGAGGCCGCCCTTGCGGGAACGATCCAGCACCCAGCCACGCGCCTCGACTTGGCGTCCCTTGAGGTTATCGAAGAAGCTGGCGGGGAAGTTGCGCTGCAGACGAGCGGGAACCTGCAGCACCACCGCACTGTCCAGGTTCAGCCAGACCCCGCCACGGTTGCGCTCCACGTCTTCGATGCGGCCGGCAATGACCGCGAAACCCGACTGCCGGACATCCCCGGCACGCACCACCGGCGAACGACGCCACAGCCCGGAGCCAGCCTTGCGCGCAGCCTGCTCGGCAAGCTGCTGGCAAGCGCTGAGGCGTACATTGGGGGCAACCGCGACGCGATAGCCCAAGCCCTCGCTGAGCAACTGTGCTTCGATATTGTCGCCATTGCGGGCGTAGATATGCGCCAGCGTGCGGCCGTAATTGTCCTTGGCCTCGACGCCCGGCTCCAGCCCGACACGCCCGTCGCTGGCCTTGACCAAGGCCTGCAAACGCTGCCTGGCGGCCTCGGCATAGGGCTCGCTGGTGCGCCCGTTACGGCCGATTTCCGGGGCATTGATGCCGATCAGTCGCACGCTGCGGCCATCGACCAGACGCAAGGTATCGCCATCGACCACCTGGCGCACCGCCACCTGCTGAGGGCTGCCTGGTAGCGGGCAGAACGCCAGGGCCGGGAAATGCCAGATGACGCCCATAAAAAAGGCGCCCACAAGGGGCGCCTTTTTTTGCAGCAATGCGAAACCCGAGGGGTTCGCCATGCGCATGATTACTTCTTGGTACCGAACATACCGAAGCGATCGGCGAACTTCTGTACGCGACCACCGGTGTCCAGGACTTTCTGCTTACCGGTGTAGAACGGGTGGCACAGGTTGCAAACGTCGATCGCCAGGGTGCTGCCCAGGGTCGAACGGGTTTCAAACTTGTTGCCGCAGCTGCAGGTGACTGCAACTACTTCGTAGTTCGGATGAATATCTGCTTTCATGGTCACTTCCTCGAGCTGCGTGCCGCCACCCAACACCAATTGTTGAATACCGCACGTAATTAGGCGGCGAATAATACCAGAGCATCACGCCAACGCAAGTTGTCGCTTGCACCGACCGTCGTCTGCTAGGCTCGCCAGTCTTTGAAACGCCCTCCGAGACTTTCCGCGTGTCCGACGTCATCCTGCGCCTTGCCCTGCCCTCCCCGCTGCGTCGCCTGTTCGACTACAAGGCGCCGGCAAGCATGGCGCGCCAGGCCTTGACCCCGGGCATGCGCATTCGCGTGCCATTCGGCCGCCGCGAAATGATCGGCGTGCTGGTGGAGGTGTGCGAGCAGAGCGAAGTGCCCGCCGACAAGCTCAAGCCGGCCAGCGCCCTGCTCGACCCGGTGTCGCCGATCCCGCCGTCACTGTTCAAGTTGTGCCTGTGGACCGCCCAGTACTACCAGCACAGCCTGGGTGACACCCTGAGCTGGGCCTTGCCGACCCTGCTGCGCCAGGGCGAACCCGCCGAGATGCGCCAGGAGCGCTTCTGGCACGTCGCCCCCGGCGCCCGCCTGGAAGACCCGCGCATCGCCCGCGCACCGCGCCAGCGCGATGCCCTCAAGACCCTGGCCCAGCACCCGCACGGCGTGGCCCATAGCCTGCTGGCCAAGCTCAACCTGAACAAGGACAGCCTCGACCTGCTGCTGGCCAAGGACCTGGTGCAGATCGAGGTCCGCCGCCACCTGCCCACGCTGCGCCACGAACACTGGCTGGCACAGCCGGAACTGCCGCTCAACGAAGAGCAACGCGACGCCTTCGACGCCGTGCGCGAAGGCTTTGGCGGCTTCGGCGCCTTCCTGCTGGCCGGTGTCACCGGCAGCGGCAAGACCGAGGTGTACCTGCAGCTGATCCGCGAAACACTGGAAGCCGGCAAGCAGGCCCTGGTGCTGATCCCGGAGATCAACCTCGGCCCGCAGACCCTGGCCCGCTTCGAGCAACGCTTCAACGCCCGCATCGCCCTGCTGCATTCGGCGGTGAACGACCGCGAACGCCTGGATGCCTGGCTGGCAGCCCGGGACGGCGAGGCCGACATCATCATCGGCACCCGCTCGGCGCTGTTCACGCCGATGAAGAACCCCGGCCTGATCATCATCGACGAGGAGCACGACGGCTCCTATAAACAGCAGGAAGGCCTGCGCTACCACGCCCGCGACCTGGCGCTGGTGCGCGCCCACCAGGAAAACGTCCCGATCCTGCTCGGCTCTGCCACGCCATCGCTGGAAACCCTGCACAACGCCCTGACCGGCCGCTACCGCCTGCTGCGCATGAACCAGCGCGCCGGCGGTGCCCGCCCGCCGCGCATGCTGCGCCTGGATGTGAAGAGCCTGCCGCTGGACAGCGGCATCAGCGGCCCACTGCAGCAGGCCATCCGCCAAACCCTGGAAGCGGGCCAGCAAGTGCTGGTGTTCCTCAACCGCCGCGGTTTCGCCCCGACCTTGCTGTGCCACGATTGTGGCTGGCTGTCCGAATGCCCGCGCTGCGATGCGCGCATGACCGTGCACCAGCGCTCCGGCGTGCTGCGCTGCCACCATTGCGGCTATGACGAGCGTCTGCCGCAGCAGTGCCCGCAGTGCAACCACGTTGACCTGCGCCCGGTCGGCGCCGGCACCGAGCGTGCCGAGGAACGCCTGAAAGTGCTGTTCCCGGATTACCCGATCCTGCGTGTGGACCGCGACAGCACGGCGCGCAAGGACGCCATGCACAACCTGTTCAGCACCATCCAGCGCGGCCAGCCGAGCATCCTCGTCGGCACCCAGATGCTCGCCAAGGGCCATCACTTCCCGCGGGTGACCCTGGTGGCCATCCTCGATGCCGATGGCGGGCTGTTCTCCGGCGATTTCCGCGCCAGCGAACGCATGGCGCAGCTGATCGTGCAGGTTGCCGGGCGGGCCGGGCGGGCCGAGGAACCCGGCAAGGTCATCATCCAGACCCACCTGGCCGACCATCCGCTGCTGGTGCAGCTTACCGAGCAGGGCTACTTCGCCTTCGCCGAGCAGGCCCTGGACGAACGCCGCGCCGCCGGGCTGCCGCCTTACTCGCACCTGGCGCTGCTGCGCGCCGAAGCGCACAAGCCCGGGCAGGCCGAAGGTTTCCTCGACGAGGCCTGCGCCGCCGCCGAGCGCCTGGTGGCCGAACAGCGCCTGCCCGGCATCGAGTTGCTGGGGCCGGTGCCAGCACCGATGGAGCGCCGCGCCGGGCGCTTCCGCGCGCAACTGTTGATACAGGCCAATACGCGGGCGCCTTTGCATCGACTGATCAGCGCCTGGTTGCTAGTGTTGGAGCAGATGCCGAGCGGGCGCCAGGTGCGGTGGTCGCTGGATGTCGACCCGGTAGACCTGTACTGAATCGACCGGCCTCATCGCCGGCAAGCCAGCTCCCACAGGTTGCGCGCGCTCTTCTGTGGGAGCTGGCTTGCCGGCGATGAGGCCCTCGAACACAACATGGAACCCTTGATGGTTGCACCCCAAAGGTTGGCAACCCGCCCCCAGCCACGGATAATGCCCAGTTTTTCCACCTGCGCATCCAAGCGCTCCACCGCGCTTGCGGTCGAAAAGAGATCCCCATGAAAGACACCATTCGCCAGCTGATCCAGCAAGCCCTCACCCAACTCGTCACCGACGGTGTGCTGCCTGAAGGGCTGTCGCCGGCGATCCAGGTGGAAAACGCCCGGGACAAGACCCACGGCGACTTCGCCAGCAACATCGCCATGATGCTGGCCAAGCCGGCCGGCATGAAGCCGCGCGACCTGGCCGAGAAACTGATCAATGCCCTGCCGGCCAGCGCCGACATCAGCAAGGTCGAGATCGCCGGCCCCGGCTTCCTCAACTTCTTCCAGAACACCGACGCCTTGGCCAACCGCCTGGATGCCGCACTGGCCGACGCCCACCTGGGCGCGCGCAAGGCCGGCCCTGCGCAAAAGGTTGTGATCGACATGTCGGCACCCAACCTGGCCAAGGAGATGCACGTCGGCCACCTGCGTTCGACCATCATCGGTGACAGCGTGGCCCGCGTGCTGGAGTTCCTCGGCGATGACGTGATCCGCCAGAACCACGTGGGCGACTGGGGCACCCAGTTCGGCATGCTGCTGGCCTACCTGGAAGAAAACCCGATCACCAGCGACGAGCTGTCGGACCTGGAAAACTTCTATCGCGCCGCCAAGAAGCGCTTCGACGAGTCCGAAGAATTCGCCACCCGCGCCCGCGGCCTGGTGGTCAAGCTGCAAGCCGGCGACCCGGACTGCATGGCCCTGTGGACGCGCTTCAAGGACATTTCGCTGTCGCACTGCCAGAAGACCTACGAGCTGCTCAACGTCAAGCTGACCATGGCCGACGTGATGGGTGAAAGCGCCTACAACGACGACCTGGCCAACGTGGTCGCCGACCTCAAGGCCAAGGGCCTGCTGGTCGAAGACCAGGGCGCCCAGTGCGTGTTCCTCGACGAGTTCAAGAACAGTGAAGGCGAACCACTGCCGGTGATCGTGCAGAAGGCCGACGGCGGCTACCTGTACGCCACCACCGACCTGGCTGCCGTGCGCTACCGCAGCAACGTGCTCAAGGCAGACCGCGCCCTGTACTTCGTCGACCAGCGCCAGGCCCTGCACTTCAACCAGGTGTTCGAAGTTGCACGCCGCGCAGGCTTCGTCGGCCACCCGATGCAGATGGAGCACATGGGCTTCGGCACCATGAACGGCGCCGATGGCCGCCCGTTCAAGACCCGTGACGGCGGCACCGTGAAGCTGATCGACCTGCTCACCGAGGCCAAGGAGCGCGCCTACGCGCTGGTCAAGGAAAAGAACCCGAGCCTGGCCGACGAAGAACTGCGCCACATCGGCGAAGTGGTTGGCATTGGCGCAGTGAAGTACGCCGACCTGTCCAAGCACCGCACCAGCGACTACAGCTTCAACTTCGAGCTGATGCTCAACTTCGAAGGCAATACCGCGCCTTACCTGCTGTACGCCTACACCCGCGTGGCCGGCGTATTCCGCAAACTGGGCAAGGGCTTCGATGAAGTCGACGGCAACATCGTGCTGCAGGCTGCCCACGAGCAAGACCTGGCCGCGCGCCTGGCGCAGTTTGGCGAAATCCTCAACAACGTCGCCGACAAGGGCACGCCGCACGTGCTGTGCAGCTACCTGTACGACCTGGCCGGCCTGTTCTCCAGCTTCTACGAGAATTGCCCGATTCTTGCCGCCGAAACCCCGCAGCAGCAGCAGAGCCGCCTGCGCCTGGCGGCGCTGACCGGCCGCACTCTCAAGCAAGGTCTGGAACTGCTCGGCCTGGAAACCCTGGAGCGCATGTAAGTTGGCTGCCAAGAAAAAACCCGCACCCAAACGCGGCGCCAGCCGCCAGACGGCGCCGGCCAAGCAGCCGATCCCCGGTTGGGTATGGCTGGCGGTTGGCCTGACCGTAGGCGCGTTCATCGTGTTCCTGATGAAGCTCGAGCCCGGTGGCGAAGACATCAAGCGCACCAAGCCCGAGCAGCAGAAGGCGGAGAAAGTGGCCGAAGCCGGCAAGCCGGCGCAGGCCACCCCGCAGCAGCCGGTGAAGCCGAAGTACGACTTCTACACGCTGCTGCCGGAGTCTGAGGTGATCGTGCCGCCGGAGGCCGTGCCAGAGAAGACGCCACCCGTCCCGGCCCAGCCGGTGACCCCGGTGACGCCGGCCGAAGCGGCGAAGATCGACACGGCGCGAGCCCAGGCGGCGCTGATGGGCCAGACCCCGCCACCGGCACCACCGGTGATCAAGCCGGCGGCAACCACCCAGTTCTTCCTGCAGGCTGGTTCGTTCCGCAAGCAGGCCGATGCCGACAAGGTGCGCGCGCAGATCATCCTGCTGGGTCAGTCGGTGAAGGTGGAGTCGGGCACGGTCAAGGACGAAACCTGGTACCGCGTACTGGTGGGCCCGTTCAGCAACCGCGAGCAGCTGACCGGGGCGCAGAAGCAACTGGCTGGGGCAGGTTTCAGCAACCTGCTGCTGCAACAGCGGCAGACCCGTCAGTAACCTGCGTTTGCGGCCCTGTGGGAGCGGCCTTGTGTCGCGAAAGGGCCGCAAAGCGGCCCCAGGATTTCAGCGGTGCTGCTGAGCATGCTGGGGCTGCTTTGCAGCCCTTTCGCGACACAAGGCCGCTCCCACAAGGGCTGTGCGTCAACCCCGGCCCGCATTCCGCTCGGAAACCTGGCTGTTCAGCGTCCAGAAGTCATACAGCACCCCCACCAGGAACAGCCCGCCGGTAAAGAAGTAGATGATCGCGGTGATCCACTTGCCCTGATACAGCCGGTGCAGCCCAAACACCCCGAGGAAGGTCAGCAGGATCCAGGCGATGTTGTAGTCAATGCGCCCGGACTGGAACCTGAGGTCGGCTTCACGGTCCATGGACGGGATCAGGAACAGGTCGATCAACCAGCCGATGCCCAGCAGGCCCAGGGTGAAGAACCAGATGGTGCCGGTTACCGGCTTGCCGTAATAGAAACGATGCGACCCGGTAAAGCCGAAAATCCATAGCAGGTAGCCAATGGTCTTGCTGTGGGTGTCGTGAAACGGCGCCCCCTGTTGATAACTGTTCATTCATAGCCCCTGTGGGTTATCCGAAAATTTTCTAAGAAAAAATGTGACTTTCTTGTCGCAGGCCGACGTACGGCACCTGGACAATCGACCAACGGATCAAAGATTGATCAAAAAGCTGTTATAAAGTTGCGCGCCCAACACATAACTATTCATAAGAGCTTCATCTATGCCGCCTTTACTCAAGACATGGCTGACCCTCTGCCTATTATTGCCCCTGGCCGCCCACGCCACCAATCGTGAGCAACGTCTTCCCAATGGTTTTACCGGCTACACCACCAACGCCTCGGTAAGACACGCACCGGTCAAGCAGACCGCGCTGCGCACCCGCCCAAGCAATGCCGCCAGCAGCCGCAGCGTGCCCGGTGCGCCGGTCGCCGCCATGTCGCCGAAGCAGAGCAGCGATGTGCTCAGCCGTGCGGTGAATGTGCTCGGCACCCCTTATGTCTGGGGCGGCAGCAGCCCGAAGAAAGGCTTCGACTGCAGCGGGCTGGTCAAATACGCCTTCAACGACGTCGCCGACGTCGACCTGCCGCGCACCTCCAATGCCATGGCCCAGGGCCACGGCGTCAAGGTAGCCAAGGGTGACCTGAAGCCAGGTGACCTGATTTTCTTCAACATCAAGAGCCGCCGGGTGAACCACGTTGCCATCTACCTGGGCAACGACCGCTTCATCCATGCTCCACGCCGTGGCAAGCGGGTAAGCATCGACACCCTGAGCAAGCCTTACTGGCAGAAGCATTACGTGGTGGCCAAGCGAGTGCTGCCGAAAGAACAGCAGCAGCTGAACCTGGCCAAGCGCTGATCTGATCGGCGCTCTCCTGTATCGGCCTCTTCGCGGGTAAACCCGCTCCCACAGGTACACCACAGCATTCGAAGGCTGTGTTATCCATGTGGGAGCGGGTTTACCCGCGAAAGGGCCAGCACAGGCACTATAGATCGCTGATCAGCCCCCTCTCCTTCAACCCCCGCATCGCCCCTTCCATCGTCCGCATCCCGTCCGCACCACCCGCCTGCATCACCGAACACAACTGCGCCATCCGCCCCTCCCGAACCAAGTTACGCACCGCTGACGTCACCACCAGCACTTCCCGCGCAGCAACCCGCCCACCGCCCGCACGCCTGACCAGCACCTGCGCCACCACCAGGCGCAACGACTCGGCCAGCATCGCCCGCACCAGCGGCTTCTCTTCGGCAGCGAACACCTCCACCAACCGGTCAATACTGCTCACCGCCGAACGCGTATGCACGGTCGCCAGCACCAGGTGTCCGGTCTCGGCCGCGCGCAAGGCCAGGCGAATGGTTTCAAGGTCGCGCAGCTCACCGATCATGATCACATCCGGGTCCTGACGCAGGGCACTGCGCAGCCCCTGGGCGAACCCACCACAATGGCGGCCGACCTCGCGCTGGTTGACCAGGCTGCGCTGGCTACTGTGGATAACCTCGACAGGGTCTTCGAGGGTGATGATATGCAGAGCCCGATCGCGGTTCAGCTGGTCAAGCAGTGTCGCCAATGTGCTGGACTTGCCGCTGCCGGTCGGCCCACCCACGAGGATCAAGCCATCGCTACACTGCGCAACAGCTTGAAACACATCCCCCAGGTCGAGTTCATCGAGCGTGGCGATATGCCCCGGGATCAGGCGAAAGGTGGCCGCAGGGCCATGCAACTGGCGAAACAGGTTCAGCCGAAAGCGCCCCAGCACCGGCAATTCCAGCGCCAGGTCCAGCTCATCACCCTGGGCCCACTGTCGGCGCTGGTCTTCATCCAGCATGGGTGCCATGCCCTCAGTCAAGGCGGCAGGGCCCAAGGTCGGCAGGGCCATGCGCTGCAGCTCGCCATCCAGGCGCAGCATCGGTATCTGGCCCGCCGCCAGGTGCAGGTCGGAAGCCCCCGCATCCACGGCCCGGGCCAACAGGTCGGTCACATCCATGAGACTCCCCAAAGGCCTTCAAGTAGGTAGAATGCCGCAAACCCCACAGCCGCCGGCATCAGTCCATGTCCACCCTAGCAGACAACCTTTCCGCTATTTCCGCCCGTATCGCCAGCGCTGCCCAGGCTGCCGGGCGTGAACCGGCCAGCGTCCAGTTGCTGGCCGTGAGCAAGACCAAGCCAGCCAGCGCCATCCGCGAGATCCACGCCGCCGGCGTGTGCGATTTCGGGGAAAACTACCTACAGGAAGCGCTGACAAAGCAGCAGGCACTCGGCGACCTGCCCTTGATCTGGCACTTCATCGGCCCCATTCAGTCGAACAAGACCAAAGCCATCGCCGAGCATTTCGACTGGGTACATTCCGTGGACCGCCTGAAAATCGCCCAACGCCTCTCGGAGCAGCGCCCGGCCGGGCTGGCGCCACTGAACATCTGCCTGCAGGTGAACGTCAGCGGCGAAGACAGCAAGTCCGGCTGCGCCCCCGCCGACCTGCCGGCCCTGGCCAAGGCGGTAGCCGCGCTGCCCAACCTGCGCCTGCGCGGGCTGATGGCCATCCCAGAACCCACTGATGACCGCGCCGCCCAGGAAGCCGCCTTCGCCACCCTGCGCCAGTTGCAGGAAGGCCTTGGCCTTGGCCTGGACACCCTTTCCATGGGCATGAGCCACGACCTGGAAGCGGCCATTGCACAGGGTGCGACCTGGGTGCGTATCGGTACCGCCCTGTTCGGTGCCCGCGACTACGGGCAGCCCTGATTCCATGCTTTACTCACTCTTTCCCACAAGGACCTGACATGAGCAAGACTCGTATTGCCTTTATCGGCGCCGGCAACATGGCCGCCAGCCTGATCGGTGGTCTGCGTGCCCAGGGCCTGGACGCCTCGCAGATCCGCGCCAGCGACCCGGGCGCCGAAACCCGCAGCCGCATCCAGGCCGAGCACGGCATCGAAACCTTCGAGAACAACGCCCAGGCCATCGATGGTGCCGACGTCATCGTCCTGGCGGTCAAGCCCCAGGTCATGAAAGCCGTGTGCCAAGCCCTGCAACCGAACCTGCAGGATGGCCAGCTGATCGTTTCCATCGCCGCCGGCATCACCTGCGCCAGCCTGCAAAGCTGGGTCGGCGCTCGCCCGGTAGTGCGCTGCATGCCCAACACCCCGGCACTGCTGCGCCAAGGCGTCAGCGGCCTGTACGCCACCGCGGAAGTATCCAGCGAACAACGCCAGCAGGCCGAGCAACTGCTGTCGGCCGTGGGCACCGCCCTGTGGCTGGAGCAGGAGCAGCAACTGGACGCCGTGACGGCTGTCTCCGGCAGCGGCCCGGCGTATTTCTTCCTGCTGATCGAAGCCATGACCGCGGCCGGCGAAAAACTTGGCCTGCCACGTGAAACCGCCTCACAGCTGACCCTGCAGACAGCCTTGGGCGCCGCACGCATGGCGGTTGCCAGCGATGTCGATGCTGCCGAACTGCGCCGCCGTGTCACCTCGCCTGCCGGCACTACCGAAGCGGCGATCAAGTCGTTCCAGGCCAGCGGCTTCGAAGCCATCGTCGAACAGGCGCTGCAGGCTGCGGCTACACGTTCCGCCGAGCTGGCCGAACAACTGGGCAAATAAGGAGCCTTAGATGAATGCACTGTCCGGCGCCGCGATCTTCGTGGTGCAAACCCTGGTCAGCCTGTACCTGGTGATCGTCCTGCTGCGCTTCGTCTTGCAGCTGGTCAAGGCCAACTTCTACAACCCGCTGTGCCAGTTCGCCGTGCGCGCCACACAACCGCTGCTCAAGCCGATCCGCCGGGTCATCCCAAGCGTTGGTGGGCTGGATACCTCGTCGCTGCTGTTGTCGGTGGTCATCCAGGCGTTGTTGATGGCTTTCGTGCTGATGGTCACCTACGGCACCTTCGGTGACATCCTGCACCTGCTGATGTGGGCCATCATCGGTATCACCTCGCTGTTCCTGAAGATTTTCTGGGTCGCGATGATCGTCATGGTGATCGTGTCCTGGGTTGCTCCCAACAGCCACAATCCGGCGGCCGAGCTGGCCTACCAGATCAGCGAACCGGTGCTGGCGCCGTTCCGCCGCATCGTGCCCAACCTGGGCGGCATGGACATCTCGCCGATCTTCGCCTTCCTCGCGATCCAGGTGATCCAGTCGTTCGTCATGCCGCCGCTGGCCGCCTATGCCGGCATGCCACAAGAGCTGTGGCGGATGATTTGAGCCTCACCTGACCCTGGTTGCTTCCAGCGACAAGCCTCTGCTTGCCGCTGGGGGTAGCGCTCTTTAGACTTACGCCTCCGTCAAGCGTGAGCAGGGTCGATGTCCACTGTCTTTCCCGAAGATTCCGTCGGTCTGGTAGTACCGCAAACCGCCCGGTTCGATGAACCGCTGGCACTGGCTTGTGGCCGCTCCCTGGCCAGTTACGAACTGGTCTACGAGACCTATGGCACCCTGAACGCCAGCGCGAGCAACGCCGTGCTGATCTGCCATGCCCTTTCCGGCCACCACCATGCCGCTGGCTACCATGCCACCACCGACCGCAAGCCGGGCTGGTGGGACAGCTGCATCGGCCCTGGCAAGCCGATCGACACCAACCGCTTCTTCGTGGTCAGCCTGAACAACCTGGGCGGCTGCAACGGCAGCACCGGCCCCAGCAGCATCAACCCGGCCACCGGCAAGCCCTATGGCGCCGACTTCCCGGTGCTGACCGTGGAAGACTGGGTGCACAGCCAGGTGCGCCTCGCCGAGCGCCTGGGCATCCAGCAGTGGGCCGCCGTGGTCGGTGGCAGCCTGGGTGGCATGCAGGCGCTGCAGTGGACCATCAGCTACCCCGAGCGCGTGCGCCATTGCGTCGACATCGCCTCGGCGCCCAAGCTGTCGGCACAGAACATCGCCTTCAACGAAGTGGCACGCCAGGCCATCCTCACCGACCCCGAATTCCACGGTGGTTCGTTCCAGGACCAGGGCGTGATCCCCAAGCGCGGCCTGATGCTGGCGCGCATGGTCGGCCACATCACCTACCTGTCGGATGACTCGATGGGTGAAAAATTCGGCCGCGAGCTGAAGAGCGACAAGCTCAACTACGACTTCCACAGCGTCGAATTCCAGGTCGAGAGCTACCTGCGCTACCAGGGCGAGGAGTTTTCCGGGCGCTTCGACGCCAACACCTACCTGCTGATGACCAAGGCGCTGGACTACTTCGACCCCGCCGCCGCCCAGGGCGGCGACCTGGCGGCCACCCTGGCCCACGTCAAGGCGGATTACTGCATCATGTCGTTCACTACCGACTGGCGCTTCTCCCCGGCCCGTTCGCGCGAGATCGTCGACGCCCTGATGGCCGCGCGCAAGAACGTCTGCTACCTGGAGATCGACTCGCCTTACGGGCACGACGCCTTCCTGATCCCCACGCCTCGCTACATGCAGGGTTTCTCGAACTACATGAACCGCATTGCCATCTGAGGACAGCATGAGAGCCGATCTGGAAATCATCCACGACTGGATCCCCGCCGGTAGCCGGGTACTCGACCTGGGCTGCGGCAGCGGCGAACTGCTGGCCTCGCTGCGCGACCGCAAGCAGGTCACCGGCTATGGCCTGGAGATCGACGCCGACAACATCGCCGCCTGCGTGGCCAAGGGCGTCAACGTCATCGAGCAGGACCTGGACAAGGGCCTGGGCAACTTCGCCAGCAACAGTTTCGACGTGGTGATCATGACCCAGGCCCTGCAGGCCGTGGAGTACCCCGACCGCATCCTGGACGAGATGCTGCGCGTGGGCCGCCAGTGCATCATCACCTTCCCCAACTTCGGCCACTGGCGTTGCCGCTGGTACCTGGCGACCAAAGGCCGCATGCCGGTTTCGGACTTCATGCCGTACACCTGGTACAACACGCCAAACATCCACTTCTGCACCTTCGCCGACTTCGAAGAGCTGTGCCACGAGCGCCGCGCCAAGGTGCTAGACCGCCTGGCGGTCGACCACTTGCACCGCAACGGGTGGGGTGGCCGGCTTTGGCCTAATCTTCTAGGTGAGATCGGCATCTACCGCGTCAGCAGCCCGGGCCTGCAAGAACATCAGCTCGCGGTCTGACGCCCACCGGAGGAATCACCCCATGCGTCGCCTAGCCCTGTTCCTGATCAGCCTGTGCCTGGCCCTGCCGGTACTGGCTGCCGATGCTGCCCGTCCCGAGCGCAAGGAAGTGTTTGGCGACGTGACGGTGCACTACAGCGCGTTCACCTCGAGCATGCTGACACCGGAGGTGGCCGCAGCCACCGGCCTGGTACGCAGCAAGAACCAGGGCGTACTCAACATCGCCGTGCTCAAGGCCAACAAGCCCGCCACGGCGGTGGTCAGCGGCACGGTCAAGGACCTGACCGGGCGCAGCAGCCCGCTGTCATTCAAGCAGATCACCGAACAGGGCGCGGTGTACTACATCGCCCAGTTCAAGATCGACCAGGCAGAGACCGTCACCTTCGACCTGAATATCGAAACCGGCGGCATCAGCAACTCCCTCAGCTTCAACCAGGAAGTGTTCCCAGGCGAATGATGAATTTCCAGCAACTCGTATTGGCCAGCCACAACGCCGGCAAACTCAAGGAACTCCAGGCCATGCTCGGCGCGTCCGTGCAACTGCGCTCGATCGGCGAGTTCAGCCAGGTCGAGCCGGAAGAAACCGGCCTGTCGTTCGTCGAGAACGCCATCCTCAAGGCGCGCAATGCCGCACGCATTTCCGGCCTGCCGGCCCTGGCCGACGATTCGGGCCTGGCGGTGGACTTCCTCGGCGGCGCGCCGGGCATCTACTCGGCGCGCTATGCCGACGGCAAGGGTGACGCGGCGAACAACGCCAAGCTGCTCGAAGCACTGAAAGACGTGCCTGAAGCCGAGCGTGGCGCACAGTTCGTCTGCGTCCTGGCACTGGTGCGCCATGCCGACGACCCGCTGCCGATTCTGTGCGAAGGCCTGTGGCACGGGCGCATCATGTTCGAGGCCAGTGGCGAGCACGGCTTTGGCTACGACCCGCTGTTCTGGGTACCGGAGCGCAGCTGCTCCAGCGCCGACCTGGCCCCTGTGGACAAGAACCAGCTCAGCCACCGCGCCCGCGCCATGGCCCTGCTGCGCCAACGTCTGGGCCTGGCATGATCGAAACGCTGTCCACCCCCGGCGCGGCGGGCTTCACCAGCCTGCCGCCGCTGGCGCTGTACATCCACATCCCGTGGTGCGTACGCAAATGCCCTTACTGCGACTTCAACTCCCACGCTGCCGGGCCTGAACTGCCGGAAGATGCCTACGTCGCCGCCCTGCTGACCGACCTCGACCAGGAACTGGCCGCCGTGCAAGACCGGCCGATCAGCTCGATCTTCTTCGGCGGCGGCACCCCCAGCCTGTTCAGTGCCGACGCCCTTGGCCGACTGCTGCGTGGCGTAGAGCAACGCATCCCGTTTGCGCCGGACATCGAAATCACCCTGGAGGCCAACCCGGGCACTTTCGAGCAGGACAAGTTCAAGGCCTACCGGCAAACCGGTATCAATCGTCTGTCCATCGGTGTGCAGAGCTTCCAGCCAGCCAAACTGCAGGCGCTGGGGCGCATCCACAATGGCGATGAAGCGGTCCGCGCCGCCGGCATGGCACGCGCCGCCGGCTTCGACAACTTCAACATGGACCTGATGCACGGCCTGCCCGACCAGTCGCTCGACGACGCGCTGGGCGACCTGCGCCAGGCCATCGACCTGGGGCCGACGCATTTGTCGTGGTACCAGCTGACCGTGGAGCCGAACACGGTGTTCTGGAACCAGCCGCCCGAGCTGCCCGAGGACGACATCCTCTGGGATATCCAGGAGGCCGGCCAGGCACTGATGGCCGAACACGGCTTCCGCCAGTACGAGGTCTCGGCCTATGCCCAGGCGGGGCGCGCTGCCCGGCACAACCTCAACTACTGGCGCTTTGGCGACTTCATCGGCATCGGCGCTGGTGCCCACGGCAAGCTGACCTTCGCCGACGGGCGCATCCTGCGCACCTGGAAAACCCGCCTGCCCAAGGACTACCTGAACCTGGCCAAGCCGTTCAAGGCCGGCGAAAAGCTGCTGCCAGTCGACGAGCTGCCGTTCGAGTTCCTGATGAACGCCCTGCGCCTGACCGATGGGGTGGAAGCCGAACTGTTCACCCAACGCACCGGTTTGCCGCTGGCACAACTGCGCGAGGCACGCCGCGCGGCCGAACAAAAGGGCCTTTTGCAGGTCGAACCGGATCGACTGGTGGCCACGCCGAGGGGCCAGTTGTTCCTCAATGACCTGCTGCAGTATTTCTTGACCTAAGGATGACCCATGGATCTGGTACTTGATCTGCTCGCGACGGTTTCTCGCTGGAGCCGCAGCAACCTGTCGGAGATTTCACTGGCCTTGGTAGGCTGCCTGCTGGTGCTGTTCGGCACCGATATCAAGGGCTGGGTGGAACAGCGCCTGGGCGGCCTGGCGGGCGCCCTGCGCGTACCGTTCATGGCTTTGCTGGTGATGATCGGCAGCGGTGCGGCGCTGATCTATGCCACGCCTTGGGTGGTGAAAGGGCTGAGCCAGTTCAACAACTACGCGCTGGCGCCGGTGTTGCTGGTGGTGCTGGTGCTGATTGGCGTGGTGGCTGATCGCCGGGGCTGAGCCACGGCCTTGCACTGAACCTTGCAGGAGCGGCCTTGTGTCGCGATGGGCCGCAAAGCGGCCCCAGCACTTGCTGCCTCACCGCTGACATCCTGGGGCCGCTACGCGGCCCATCGCGACACAAGGCCGCTCCTACAATGACCGCGTAATCTGGCGAGTACAGAGATGGGTTGTAAAAGCTGCCCCGGCGAACCAGGGCAGCCCTACCACCTGACTAGCCCTTACTGGGCATCATCGAAGTGATCGCGCATGAAGTCCCGAACGGTCTTGAGCACAATCAAGATCCGGATGAACGTCCAAACGCGGCTCAGCGCATCAAGCAAACGCTTCATATGCCTTGGCCTCCGTGTTGGCGGGCCAATCTTCCAGCATCTAACCGGCACTTCGATGCCTTCGAAAACTGTGTGGACGTTTTCGGTGAAGTGGCCAGGTTGATGGCCCTTCGAAATCAGATACCGGCACGGTTCTCAGGCCATGTCGAAGGGGCCGGAAAGCAGAATTCTTCTCCTACCCGGCCCATCACCGAATTCGTTCATACAGGAGCAGTGCGATGATAATTGGGATACGTGGCCAAAGCTGTTAACCGCGTTGACACACGTGATGCTGGATATTTCTGATCATTGACGAGCCTTTTCTGGCTGCCTATGATCCACTGACTGTGTGGATGTTTTCGGTGAGTCCCAGAGCGAAGGATACTCAGTCCTGTCGCTCACATAAAAAAACCGCCCTTCTCAAGGCGGTTTTTTTTCGCCTGCATTTCTGCAGGCATCAGCATATCGAAAGGCCGTATCAGCCGGTCAATCCACCTTCTCGAACTTCAAATCCCAAACCCCATGCCCCAGCCGCTCGCCGCGGCGCTCGAACTTGGTGATCGGGCGCTCTTCCGGGCGTGGCACGTAGGTACCGTCGGCCGCACGGTTGCGATAGCCCGGGGCAGCGCTCATCACTTCCAGCATGTACTCGGCATACGGTTCCCAGTCGGTGGCCATGTGGAACACGCCACCGGGCTTGAGCTTGCGTCGTACCAGCTCGGCGAACTCCAGCTGGACGATACGGCGCTTGTGGTGGCGCGCCTTGTGCCATGGGTCGGGGAAGAACAGCATCAGGCGGTCGAGGCTGTTGTCCGCCACGCAGCGGTTCAGCACTTCGATGGCATCGCAGTCATATACCCGCAGGTTCTTCAGGCCCTGGGTCAGCACGCCGTTGAGCAGCGCGCCAACACCCGGGCGGTGTACTTCCACACCGATGAAGTCCTGTTCAGGCGCGGCAGCAGCCATTTCCAGCAGGGAATGGCCCATGCCGAAGCCGATCTCCAGGGTACGCGGCGCCGAGCGGCCGAACACCTGGTCGTAGTCCACCGGGCTGTCGGCCAGCGGCAGGATGTACAGCGGGCCGCCCTGCTCCAGGCCACGTTGCTGGCCTTCGGTCATGCGCCCGGCGCGCATCACGAAACTCTTGATGCGGCGGTGCGGGCGGGCTTCGCCGTCGGGGGTGATCGGCGTATCGTGCGATTCAGTCATCAGGGGCTCTTACTTGATCAGACCATCCAGCGGCGAAGAGGCGCTGGCATAGAGTTTCTTCGGCATACGGCCGGCCAGGTAGGCCATGCGACCGGCGACGATGGCGTGCTTCATGGCCTCGGCCATCAGCACCGGCTGCTGGGCGTGGGCGATGGCCGAGTTCATCAGCACCGCTTCACAGCCCATTTCCATGGCGATGGTGGCGTCGGACGCGGTACCCACGCCAGCATCGACCAGCACCGGCACCTTGGACTCTTCCAGGATGATCTGCAGGTTGTAGGGATTGCAGATACCCAGGCCGGTACCGATCAGGCCAGCCAGCGGCATGACCGCGATGCAGCCGGCTTCGGCCAGCTGGCGGGCGATGATCGGATCGTCGCTGGTGTAGACCATCACGTCGAAACCATCCTTGACCAACACTTCGGCGGCCTTGAGGGTTTCGATCACATTGGGGAACAGGGTTTTCTGGTCAGCCAGTACTTCCAGCTTGACCAGGTTGTGGCCATCCAGCAGTTCGCGGGCCAGGCGGCAGGTGCGCACGGCTTCGACCGCGTCGTAGCAGCCAGCGGTGTTCGGCAGGATGGTGTAGCGGTCCGGTGGCAGCACATCGAGCAGGTTCGGCTCGCCCGGGTTCTGGCCGATGTTGGTGCGGCGCACGGCAACGGTGACGATCTCGGCACCCGAGGCTTCGATGGCCAGGCGGGTTTCTTCCATGTCACGGTACTTGCCGGTACCGACCAGCAGGCGCGACTGGAAAGTACGCCCGGCCAGGGTGAAGGGCTTGTCGCTACGAACATTGCTCATGGTTGTTCCTCGGGAAAAGGTTGCTGGGCTTGCAGGTGAATCGCCGGCCGGAATCAGCCGCCACCGATGGCGTGGACCACTTCGACCTGGTCGCCGTCGTTCAACAGCGTGCTGTCGTGCTGGCTACGCGGCACGATATCCAGGTTAAGTTCCACCGCGACGCGGCGCCCGGTCAGCTCCAGGCGGGCCAGCAGGGCCGCGACGCTTTCGCCAGCGGGCAATTCGTAAGGTTCACCGTTCAGTTGAATGCGCATGCGCACGGCCACCATTGTTCTTTGGGGGCCCGCATTCTAGCGCTGAACCGCCCTGCAACCCAAGGGCGCTGCACGCCATTAGTCGCGATTGTGGACCACTCGGTCAACCGAGCCGCCAGGCTGCCAGGCCCAGGCACAGCCAGCCGGCGAGGAAGCACAGGCCACCAATCGGAGTGATGATGCCGAGCTTGCCCAGGCCGCTGAGGGTCAGCAGGTACAGGCTACCGGAGAACAGCACTATCCCCACGGCAAACAGGCCGCCAGCCCAGCCGACCAGGCGCCCTGGCAGGTGCACCGAGAGCACGGCGACAGCGAAGATCGCCAGGGCATGCGCCAACTGGTAGGTCACACCAGTCTGAAAGATCGCCAGATAGTCGGCCGTCAGCCGGCTTTTCAGGCCATGGGCAGCGAAAGCGCCCAGAGCGACACCGGTGAAGCCGAAAAAGGCGGCAAGCATCAGGAAGCTGCGAAGCATGGGACGACTCCTTGGATCGGGTCTGTATAATGGCCCCTTCCACCCGTACGGCCAAGCCATCGTCATGCTGCCAACCCTTCTCCGCCGCCTCTCCCGCGCCCTGCTCTGGTTCGCTGCCGGCAGCATCGTGCTGGTGCTGGTGTTCCGCTGGGTGCCACCACCCGGTACGGCGCTGATGGTCGAGCGCAAGGTGCAGTCCTGGGTGAATGGCGAGCCGATCGACCTGCAGCGCGACTGGGAGCCGTGGGAGAACATCTCCGACGACCTCAAGGTCGCGGTCATTGCTGGCGAGGACCAGAAGTTCGCCAACCACTGGGGCTTCGACATCCCGGCTATCCAGGCGGCGCTGGCCTACAACGAGCGCGGCGGCAGCATTCGCGGTGCCAGCACCCTGACCCAGCAGGTGGCCAAGAACCTGTTCCTGTGGTCCGGGCGCAGCTGGTTCCGCAAAGGGCTGGAGGCCTGGTTCACCGCGTTGATCGAGCTGTTCTGGTCGAAAGAGCGGATTCTCGAGGTCTACCTGAACAGTGCCGAATGGGGCAAAGGTGTGTTTGGCGCCCAGGCGGCAGCGCGCTACCACTTTGGCATCGATGCGAGCAGGCTTAGCCGCCAGCAGGCGGCGCAGCTGGCGGCGGTGCTGCCGAGCCCGATCAAGTGGAGCGCCAGCCGGCCGAGCGCCTATGTGGCCAGCCGGGCCGGCTGGATTCGCCGGCAGATGAGCCAGTTGGGTGGGCCCAGCTACCTGATGCAGCTCGACACTTCGCGCAAACTTTGAGCCTTTGGGGGCTGCTGCGCAGCCCATCGCGACACAAGGCCGCTCCTACAGGGGATCGCAGTCTCTTGTAGGAGCGGCCTTGTGTCGCGAAAGGGCCGCAAAGCGGCCCCAAAATCTCCCGGCCAATAAAAAAGCCGCTCACCCTATGCGGGCCAGCGGCTTTTCCTTGCAGCCAGGGCTCGATCAGACCGCGATCAGCGCCTTGACCTTGTTCATCGCATTCTTCTCCAGCTGGCGAATCCGCTCAGCCGAAACGCTGTACTTGTCCGCCAGCTCATGCAACGTGGCCTTCTCTTCCGCCAACCAGCGCTGGTAGAGAATGTCGCGGCTACGCTCGTCCAGCCCTTGCAGTGCTTCGTGCAGGTTGCTGGTGGAGTTGTCGCTCCAGTCGGCATCCTCCAGCTGCACCGCCGGGTCGTAACGGTGGTCTTCCAGGTAATGCGCAGGCGACTGGAAGGCACTGTCGTCGTCAGCTTCCGCTGCCGGGTCGAACGCCATGTCCTGGCCGCTGAGGCGGCTTTCCATCTCGCGCACTTCACGCGGCTCCACGCCCAGGCTTTCCGCCACGCGGTGCACTTCGTCGTTGTTCAGCCAGGCCAGACGCTTCTTCTGGCTGCGCAGGTTGAAGAACAGCTTGCGCTGGGCCTTGGTGGTGGCCACCTTGACGATGCGCCAGTTGCGCAGGATGAACTCGTGGATCTCTGCCTTGATCCAGTGCACGGCGAACGACACCAGGCGCACGCCCATTTCCGGGTTGAAGCGCTTGACGGCTTTCATCAGGCCGACGTTGCCTTCCTGGATCAGGTCGGCCTGGGCCAGCCCGTAGCCGGCATAGCTACGGGCGATATGTACGACGAAACGCAGGTGGGCCATCACCATTTGACGAGCGGCCTCGACATCCTGCTCATAATAGAGACGCTCGCCCAGATCACGCTCCTGCTCGACAGTCAGCAGCGGGATGCTGTTGACCGTGTGCACGTAGGCTTCCAGGTTTGCACCGGGTACCAGGGCATAGGCAGGTTGCAACGATGTGGTCATTCAAGAACCTCCGACTTACAGAACTCGCGCCTTGTGGGCGCTGCCAACATTGACCTGGAACGACGGTACAAGTTCCATAGTGAAGAATTTGTCAATGCTGGCACGTAAAAACTATCGCGGCGCCAGCTCGTTCAGATGGCGGGCCACTGCGATCCATGCACCGATATACCCCAACAGCACCGCTCCGATCAAGAGCGACAGACCATCGGACGCCGGCACCCCGCCCAGGGCGAAGTCGCTGCCGTACAGCCCGGAAAGCCCTACCACCGCCTCGTTCAGCCAGTTCAGGCCAAACGCCAGGATGCCCCATGCGATCACCCCTGCACCCAGGCCATACAGCGCGCCCATGTACAGGAAAGGCCGACGTACGTAGGCATCCGTGCCACCGACCAGCTTGATCACTTCGATCTCGGTACGGCGGTTTTCAATGTGTAGACGAATTGTGTTACCGATTACTAACAGCAGGGCGGAAATCAGCATCACGGCCAGGCCGAAGACAAACCGGTCACCCAGCTTGAGGATGGCCGCCAGGCGCTCGACCCAAACCAGGTCGAGTTGCGCCACT
This sequence comes from Pseudomonas sp. B23(2017), assembly GCF_002113725.1. Taxonomy (NCBI): domain Bacteria; kingdom Pseudomonadati; phylum Pseudomonadota; class Gammaproteobacteria; order Pseudomonadales; family Pseudomonadaceae; genus Pseudomonas; species Pseudomonas sp. B23(2017). The sequence continues at coordinate 364,766 of NZ_NEJM01000001.1, forward strand.
TCCACCCGCGGCAGCTCCGACAGGCGCTGGCGCAGGGCCTCCAAGGCCGGCTTGTCGACTTCGGTAGGGGTCACCACCACCACGCCAGGCAGCGGGTTGTCAGGCAGCTCACGCAGGGCTTCGCCCAGGCCGGACTGTTGCTGGAACTCCTCCAGCGCCTGCTCGCGGCTGACATACTGCGCGTCGGCCACGCCAGGCATGCCCTTGATCTCGTCGCGTAGCGCCTCGCCTTCGCGGCTGCCTGCATCGAGCTTGAGGTACAGCGAAATCTGCGCGGCGCGCTGCCACGAGCCGCCAAGCTTCTCGACGTTCTTCAGCAGCAGCGACAGGCCCATGGGCATGCTCAGCGCCACCGCCATCACCAGGCAGGTGAAGAAGCTGCCGATCGGCTGCTTGCCCAGCCGGCGCAGGCTGTCGGCCATGCTGGCACGGTGGCTTTCCAGCCAGGCATGCAGCAGCGTGCGGAAATCCGGGCCGTCATCGTCGTCGTGCTTTTTCTTCGCCGGTTGCGGGTCGGCCGGTTTCGGCGCAACCCGCTCGGAAACCTTCGGCGTACGTGTAGTGCTCATTGCCCGGCCTCCCCATCGCCGATCAAGCGGCCGCGCTGCAAGGTCAGCATGCGGTGGCGCATGCGCGCAATCAGTGCCAGGTCGTGGCTGGCGATCAATACCGTGGTACCCAGGCGGTTGATGTCCTCGAACACCCCCATGATCTCTGCGGCCAGGCGCGGGTCGAGGTTACCGGTGGGTTCGTCGGCCAGCAGCAGGGCTGGCTGGTGAACGATGGCGCGGGCGATGCCCACCCGTTGCTGCTGCCCGGTGGACAGGTCGGCCGGGAACAGCTCGCCCTTGTCGGCCAGCGACACTCGCTCCAGCGCCGAGTCCACGCGCTTGGCGACCTCGGCCTTGGACAGGCCGAGAATCTGCAGCGGCAAGGCGATGTTGTTGAACACCGTGCGGTCGAACAACAGCTGGTGGTTCTGGAACACCACGCCGATCTGCCGGCGCAGGAACGGGATCTGCGAGTTGCTGATCTGGCCCAGGTCCTGCCCGGCCAGCATCAGCTTGCCGCTGGTCGGGCGCTCCATGGCCAGCAGCAGGCGCAGCAAGGTGCTCTTGCCCGCGCCCGAGTGGCCGGTGACGAACAGGAATTCGCCCCGGCGCGCCCGGAAACTCAGCTCATGCAAACCCACATGACCATTGGGATAGCGCTTGGCAACCTGTTCGAATCGGATCATGTTCAGTCTCGCTCGGCGAACAGAGCCTTGACGAACGGCTCGGCTTCGAAGGTACGCAGGTCGTCGATGCCTTCACCGACACCGATGAAGCGGATCGGCAGCTTGAACTGCTTGGCCAGGGCGAAGATCACCCCGCCCTTGGCAGTGCCGTCCAGCTTGGTCAGGGCCAGGCCGGTCAGCTCGACACTCTGGTTGAAGTACTTGGCCTGGCTGATGGCGTTCTGGCCGGTGCCTGCATCCAGTACCAGCAGCACCTCGTGCGGCGCCTCGGCGTCGAGCTTGCCGATAACCCGGCGGACCTTCTTCAGCTCTTCCATCAGGTTGTCTTTGGTGTGCAGGCGGCCAGCGGTGTCGGCGATCAGCACGTCGACGCCACGGGCCTTGGCGGCCTGTACGGCATCGAAGATCACCGAAGCGGAGTCGGCGCCAGTGTGCTGGGCGATCACCGGGATCTGGTTACGCTCGCCCCACACCTGAAGCTGCTCGACCGCAGCGGCACGGAAGGTGTCGCCAGCAGCCAGCATCACTTTCTTGCCTTCGAGCTGCAGCTTCTTGGCCAGTTTGCCGATGGTGGTGGTCTTGCCGGCGCCGTTCACACCGACCACCAGGATCACATAGGGCTTGTTCTGCGCCTGCACCACCAGCGGCTGCTCGACCGGGCGCAGCAGCGCAGCCAGTTCTTCCTGCAGCGACTTGTACAGGGCATCGGCGTCGGCCAGCTGCTTGCGGGCAACCTTCTGGGTCAGGTTCTGGACGATGGTGGAAGTGGCTTCCACGCCAACGTCGGCGGTCAGCAGTCGGGTTTCGATTTCGTCGAGCAGGTCGTCATCGATGACTTTCTTGCCCAGGAACAGGCTGGCCATGCCCTCGCCGATGCTGGCGCTGGTCTTCGACAGGCCCTGCTTGAGGCGGGCGAAGAAGCCGGGCTTGGCCTGCTCGGCCTGCGCGGCGACCGGGGCTGCAGCCACAGGGGCCGCAGGCTCTGGTGCAGGGCGTTCCGGGATGGCGGGCGGCGCTTTCGCCTCCAGATCCGGCACCAGGGCCACGGGCTCTTCGGCAACCGGCAGCACCAGGTTGCTGACCGGCGCGACCGGCTCGACGACCGGGGCCGCCTCGACAGGGGCTGGCTCGACCGGGGCCTCCTGCAAGGGCATGGACGCGACCGGCTGCGGTGCAGGTGCCACCAGCGGCTGGGACGCGACCGGCTCGGGTTCAGGGGCCTGCAACGGTTGGGAAGCAACCGGTTCGGGGACAGGGGCCTCGACCACCGGGGATTGGACGGGTGCGGCGACCTGCTGCGGTTCTGTCAGCTGTGGGGCCGCAGGGGCCTGAACGGGCTCAGAGGCCTGTGGCGCTTCGGCGGTAGAACCCTCGACCGGAGCGGCTGCAGGCTGCTCGACGGCTGGTAGTTCATTCGCGGGCACGCCCGCTTCCACAGGTTGCTGCGGTTTCTTGCGAAACCAGCTGAACAGGCCTTTCTTCTCACCAGCCTCGGCCGGCGCTTTTTTGTCGTCGTTGGAACCAAACATGGAAGACGGCTATCTCAGGGTAGCGATGGGCCAGCTATGGCGCATCGGGAATTCTCTCTACGCAGAACAGACTATCTTGAAGCCGGCTGGTTCATGCGCAACGTTTTGTCTTAGTGTCCTGCGGGCCAGAACGGCGACAGGCATGGTCGCCAGGCAACCGGATCAGTATCCTAGCACCTCCTGGCCCGCCGACGCTAAACCAGCGGGCCGCCGAACAGGTTAAACACCGTATGAATGCTCTAGCCCGCCGCGCCGCTGGCCTGTTGCTCGGCACGCTCTGCCTGCCGCTCGCGGCCTTCGCCGCCGATGTGCAACCCACCCACGAATTCATCCTCGACAACGGCCTGAAAGTAGTCGTGCGCGAGGACCACCGCGCCCCGGTGGTGGTCTCGCAGATCTGGTACAAGGTTGGCTCCAGCTACGAAACCCCGGGCCAGACCGGCCTTTCCCACGCGCTGGAACACATGATGTTCAAGGGCAGCGCCAAGGTCGGCCCCGGCGAGGCCTCGCGCATCCTGCGTGACATTGGCGCCGAAGAAAACGCCTTCACCAGCGACGACTACACCGCCTATTACCAGGTGCTGGCGCGCGACCGCCTGCCGGTGGCCCTGGAACTCGAGGCCGACCGCCTGGCCAGCCTGCGCCTGCCCGCTGACGAATTCAGCCGTGAAATCGAGGTGATCAAGGAAGAACGCCGCCTGCGCACCGACGACCAGCCCAACTCCAAGGCGTTCGAGCTGTTCCGCGCCATGGCCTACCCGGCCAGCGGCTACCACACCCCGACCATCGGCTGGATGGCCGACCTGGAGCGCATGAAGGTCGAGGAACTGCGCCACTGGTACGAATCCTGGTACGCCCCCAACAACGCTACCCTGGTGGTGGTCGGCGATGTCACCGCCGATGAGGTCAAGGGCCTGGCGCAGAAGTACTTCGGCAGCATCCCCAAGCGTGCCGTGCCGCCGGCCAAGTTGCCGCTCGAATTGGCCGAACCAGGCCAGCGCCAGCTGACCCTGCACGTGCGCACCCAGTTACCTAGCCTGATCTACGGTTTCAACGTACCTGGCCTGTCCACCGCCAAGGATCCGCGTACGGTGCATGCCCTGCGCCTGATCTCGGCGCTGCTCGACGGCGGCTACAGCGCCCGCATGCCGGCACGCCTGGAACGTGGCCAGGAGCTGGTGGCCGGTGCTTCGTCCAGCTACAACGCCTTCACCCGCGGCGATAGCCTGTTCCTGATTTCGGCCACGCCGAACGTGCAGAAGCAGAAAACCCTCGCCGATGTCGAAAAAGGCGTCTGGCAGCTGCTGGATGAGCTCAAGACCACCCCACCCAGCGCCGAAGAGCTGGAGCGCGTACGCGCCCAGGTCATTGCCGGCCTGGTCTACGACCGCGACTCCATCAGCAGCCAGGCCACCACCATCGGCCAGCTGGAAACCGTCGGCCTGTCCTGGAAGCTGATCGACAGCGAGCTGGACGAGCTCAAGCGCGTTACCCCGCAGGACATCCAGAACGCCGCGCGCACCTACTTCACCCGCGAACGCCTGAGCGTTGCCCATGTATTGCCCGAGGAGTCCGCTCATGAGTGATCGCCGCGCACCACGCCCAACCCTGCTGGCCACGGGCATCCGCGCCCTGGCGCTGGCGGCGGTGCTGGCCGCCCCGGCCATGGCCGACAACGCCGCCAAGGCCGACAGCAACGCGGCACGCCCGGCCAACACCTTGCAGTCGCTGGCCGAGCTGGATGGCAAGGCGCCCAGCCGGCGCCAGTTGAACATCCAGCACTGGAACACCGCCGAAGGTGCCCGGGTACTGTTCGTCGAGGCTCGCGAACTGCCGATGTTCGACCTGCGCATCACCTTCGCCGCCGGCAGCAGCCAGGATGGCGGAACGCCAGGCCTGGCTGCCCTGACCAACGCCATGCTCAACGAAGGCGTGGCCGGCAAGGACGTGACTGCCATCGCCGAAGGCTTCGAGGGCCTGGGCGCCGACTTTGGCAACGGCTCCTACCGCGATATGGCCGTGGCCTCGCTGCGCAGCCTCAGCGCCAAGGACAAGCGCGAACCGGCGCTCAAGCTGTTCGCCGAGGTGGCTGGCAAGCCGACCTTCCCCGAAGACGCCCTCAAGCGCATCAAGAACCAGATGCTGGCCGGCTTCGAGTATGAAAAGCAGAACCCCGGCAAGGTCGCTGGCAAGGCCCTGTTCGCCAAGCTCTACGGCGACCACCCCTACGCCCACCCGAGCGACGGCACCGCCGAAAGCATCAGTGGCATCACCCTGGCACAGCTGCGCGCCTTCCACGCCAAGGCCTACACCGGCGGCAACGCAGTCATCGCCCTGGTCGGCGACCTCAGCCGCGCCGAGGCCGAAGCCATCGCCGCCCAGGTATCAGCTGGCCTGCCCAAGGGCCCCGCGCTGGCCGCACCGGCCCAACCCGGCGAAGCCAAGGCAGGCCTGACCCACATCGACTTCCCGTCCAAGCAGACCCACCTGATGCTGGCCGAACTCGGCATCGACCGCCAGGACCCGGACTGGCCGGCCCTGTCACTGGGCAACCAGATCCTCGGCGGCGGTGCGTTCGGCACCCGGCTGATGAGCGAGGTGCGTGAAAAGCGCGGCCTGACCTACGGCGTGTACTCGGTGTTCAGCCCGATGCAGGTGCGAGGCCCGTTCATGATCAACCTGCAGACCCGTGCCGAACTCAGCGAAGGCACGCTCAAGCTGGTGCAGGATATTCTCGCCGACTACCTCAAGGCCGGCCCCACCCAGCAGGAGCTGGACGATGCCAAGCGCGAACTGGCCGGCAGCTTCCCGCTGTCCAATGCCAGCAACGCCAGCATCGTCGGCCAACTGGGTGCCATTGGCTTCTACAACCTGCCGCTGACCTGGCTGGAGGACTTCATGCAGCAGTCCCAGGCCCTCACCGTCGAGCAGGTAAGAACGGCCATGAACAAACACCTGTCAGCCGATAAACTGGTGATCGTCACCGCTGGCCCGAAAGTGCCGCAAAAACCGCTGCCAGCACCCACTGACAAGCCCTCCGAGCAGCCGCTCGGGGTACCGGAGCACTAATGCCAAGATCCACCCCTCCCGCCCGCCCGCAACCGGGCCAAAGCAAGGGCCAGGGCCACCTGCGCATCATCGCCGGCGAATGGCGCAGCCGCCGTCTGGCGGTGCCGGAAGGCGAAGGCCTGCGGCCAACGCCCGACCGCGTGCGCGAAACCCTGTTCAACTGGCTGGCGCCCTATATCGAGGGTGCCCGCGTGCTGGACGCCTTCACCGGCAGCGGCGCCCTGGTGCTCGAAGCCCTGTCCCGCGGGGCCGAGGACGCCGTCGCGCTGGACAGCAACCCGGCGGCCATCGCCAACCTGAAGAACAACCTCGAGATCCTGCGCTGCCCGCGCGGGCAAATCCTGCAGACCGACGCCCTGCGCTATCTGCAAGGCCCGGCCAAGCAGCAGTTCGACGTGGTGTTCCTCGACCCGCCGTTCCACCAGGACCTGCTGGCCGACACCTGCAACCTGCTGGAACAGAACCAGTGGCTGCGCAAGCAGGCGTGGGTCTACACAGAAAGCGAGGCTGCCCCGTCGACCTTGCAGTTGCCGGGCAACTGGCGCTTGCACCGCGAGAAAAAGACCGGCCAGGTGCATTACGCGCTCTGGCAGCGGGGCTAATTATTTAAAGCAGGTGCAGCACCCTTGTCGCTGAAGCTGTTCGGGTTCACATCAACCAGAGCACTTCAGCGATGACCTCACCACCTACTTCGCCACCCGACCTGGGCCAGGTCTCTGCAGGGCTTGACGCCTTGTCCTGCACCACTACCTCGCCATTGCAGCACTTCACGCTGGAAAACGGCCTGTCCGTTTACTTGCGAGAAAATCACAAGACATCTCTGGCCGCAGTCCAACTCTGGTACCACATAGGCTCAAGCCATGAGCCTGCCGGCCACACGAACCTGTCTCACGTACTGGAGCACCTGATTTTCGCAGGCAGCAGCAAACTGCCCGCCGGCCAATACAGCCGGGTGATCGCACGCATAGGGGGCAATGCCAATGCCTCCACCCACCTGGACGCCACCTCCTATGAAATCTCGCTACCGGCCAGCCGCCTGCCCATAGCGTTGGAAATCATGGCCGATGCCATGAGCACCGCTACCTTCGGTCAAGCGGAGATGGAAAGGGAGATAAAGGCGGTGGAGGACGAGCGCCGGCTCAAGCTGGACGTCCAGCCCGACCAACAGGCATACGATCAGCATAACGCTCTGGCACATGGCGCCAGCCCCTATGCAGGCCCGAGCTTCGGTTATCCGGCAGACCTGGACAGCATCGACCTGGCGGCGCTGCGAACCTGGTACAGGTCCTGGTATCAGCCCAACAACGCAACGCTTGTGGTAGTCGGCAGCGTTGACCTGCCAACGCTCCGGCAGCATGTGGAGCGTTACTTCGCAGGCGTGCCGAAAGCGCCTGTCGCCGACCGGCCTGTTCCACACCATGACACTCAACCGCAGGCCCGCAGCCACACCGTAAGCCTGCCAGGGTTACGCGAGGGGCTGTTCATGTCATTCAACGTTCCAGGCCGAGCAACAGCCCCCGACGCCAGGACATCGCTTGCCCTGACCCTGCTTTGCGACTTGCTTGGCGCAGGTTTCAGCTCCCGGCTGTACAGCGACCTGGTACGGGACAGGCGCCTGCTTACAGGTGTGCGAGTGACCTACGAGCCCTTGGTACGTGGCGACACGCTGTTGACGATTTCAGCCTACGTGAACACCACCCACGCCACACCGGAAGACGCCGCCCAAGCCGTTTACGAGCATGTGCAGGTGCTGCGCAGCGTTGCCTTGCCGGAAGAAGAGCTGCAGCGCGCCAAGTTGCGCATGCTCGCCCGACGGCTATTCGACCTTGACGCGCTCACCTCCCAGGCAGACGAGCTGGGCGCCGCTGCCGCCGCCGGTTTGCCAGCCTCGGTGATTGACGAGGACTGCCCTCTCATCCGGGACCTCGACAGCGCGACAGTGCAACAGGTGGCGGTTGCCTATCTGGGGCGCGAACGGCTGACCACAACCTACCTTCGGCCAGGAGTGCCAGCATGAGCCCAGACAACTTGACGACCACCCGACCAACGCTATGCGACGGCCCAACTACCGACACCGCGTTGGAGGCCATGGCCAACCTGGAATCGGCCAAGGAAATCGAGCTTGGCCAGATACCGCCCCTGCAAGCCGCCGCCGAGTGTTGGCAAACCGCCGGCGGCACAAAGGTCAGCTTCATCGCAGACCATGACCGCCCGATGTTCGACCTGGCCTTGCGCTTTCGAGCCGGCAACGTGCTTGACGGTGCCAACCCAGGCCTGGCTGCGGTTGCCCTGTACAGCCTCGACCAAGGGACCGGGGAGCTCGATGCAGCACAGTTTGCCGAGCAGCTGGCCGGGTATGGGGCCATCCTCGGCAGAAGGATCACCGATGACAGTGCGGTCATCACACTCCGCTGCCTGAGCTTGCCCGCGATACGCGCCAACGTGATGCAACTGTTCACCCAGATGCTGGCATATCCTGCTTTCAGGGAGCCTGACGTGGCGAAAATCCGGGAGCGGCTGGCTTTCAACCGGGTCCGACAGGGCTGCCACCCCCTTGTACGGCTTACCAACACCACGATGGCTCATGTTTTCCGTGATCATCCGTACGCTGCCAGCGCCACCACGACGGCCAGTGGCACCGTCAATGTCGAGCAGATCAGGGAATTCCACCAGAAGGCTTACTCGGCGAACAATCTGGATATTGGCCTGGTGGGGGACCTGAGCCGCAATGATGCGGAGCAGCTGATCGACGAACTCACCCGTGCCCTGCCGCAGGAGTGGGCCGCCGCCGCCCCGCCGCCACTCCCCGAACACCCGCCACTCATGCAGCACCTGACCGCCGCCGGCAGCGCCACCCGGGCACTGTTGACGTTGTCCTCGAAAGCTTCGCCAAGCAGCCCGCAATTTCCGGCCTTGACGCTGCTCAACGTGATACTTGGCACCAGCTATGAATCACGCCTGACGCAAGAGTTGCGAACCCTGCGCAGCCTGACCTACGCCATCTACTCCGACCTCAACCCGCTGGATGCGGCATGCCTGCTGCAAATTCATTGGGACATCGCCCCGCAGTACCGGGATGCGGCAGCGGCCCTGGTGTCGGGGATTGTCGCGTGCCTGCGCGAACGAGGCCCCAGCCAGGCAGAATGCGACATCGCTGTGAACGAAATTGCGGCCAAGCTGCATCACGACCTTGCAGACAGCGCCAAACTGGCCAGAGCACTTGCGACTTACAGTCACCAAGGGCTGCCAGGCGATCACCTTGCCACTTTTCTTGACAGGCTACAGTCGCTCACGCCTGCGAACCTGCGTGAAGCCGGGCAGGTGTGGTTGGGCAACGCGACGCAAGTGCTGGTGACCGTAGGCCCCGAGTCAGTGCAGCTGCCACTGCCGGAAACAATGAAGGACGACCAATAGCGCAGGTACATCGGGGTTTTTCCATGGCATTCTAGGCACGCACAACATGAGTCGCCCACATGCCCAGCCCCAGCGCAACGTTCCGTCCAGCCCTCGGCCTTGCCAACCCCCACTTGCAAACCTTGTGGGGGCCATTGTGGCGAAAACTGCCAGAGCTGCAGCGCAACCGCGAGCGGCTATGGCTGGCCGATGGCGACTTCATCGACCTGGACTGGCACGGCCCGCACCAGCCCCAAGCGCCGTTGGTGCTGGTGCTGCACGGTTTGACCGGCTCCTCCCACTCGCCCTACGTCAAAGGCTTGCAGCAAGCGCTGCAAGGCCGCGGCTGGGCCAGCGTGGCGGTGAACTGGCGCGGTTGCTCGGGCGAGCCCAACCTGCTGCCACGCAGCTACCATTCCGGCGCCAGCGAAGACCTGGCCGAAATCGTCAGCCACCTGCGTGCCCAGCGCCCGTTGGCGCCGTTGTATGCGGTGGGTTATTCGCTGGGGGGCAATGTGCTGCTGAAATACCTGGGCGAAAGCGGTGTCGCCAGCCAGTTGCAGGCTGCGGTAGCGGTGTCGGTGCCGTTTCGCCTGGACCACTGCGCCGACCGCATCGGCCAGGGCTTTTCAAAGGTGTACCAGGCGCATTTCATGCGCGAGATGCTGGCTTATGTGCAGCTCAAGCAGCGGCACTTCCATGACAAGGGCCAGCACGAACGGCTGGCGACGCTGCAACAGCTGGGGCCGTTGGGCAACCTGCGCACGTTTTGGGATTTCGACGGCAAGGTCACTGCACCGCTGAACGGTTTTCGCGATGCACACGACTACTACCGCCGCTCATCGAGTCATTTCTTCCTCGGCCAGAACCGCACGCCGACGCTGATCATCCACTCCAGCGATGACCCTTTCGTCTCCGGCCACAGCCTGCCAACGGCCCGCGAACTGGCGCCGCAGACCCGCTTCGAACTGCACAGCCGCGGCGGCCATGTGGGCTTTGTCGATGGCAGCCTGCGCAACCCAGGCTATTACCTGGAGCGGCGGATTCCACAGTGGCTGGTGGAGGGTCAATAGGAGCTGCGGTTTTCATTGGCAGTACCGGCCTCATCGCCGGCAAGCCAGCTCCCACGGGTGTGGTATAGGCCTGATGGGCAGTGGTGTACCTGTGGGAGCTGGCTTGTCGGCGATGAGGCCGGGCCTGCTTACTCGCCAGTGGCTACGCCATGCTGCGGATCGTTGATCCACTCACTCCACGACCCGGCATACAGCTTGCCCAGCGGGTACCCGGCCAACGCCAGGGCAAACAGGTTATGACACGCCGTCACCCCTGACCCGCAATACGCCACCAACTGCTCCGGCGCCCGCCCGGCCAGCATTTCGGCAAAGCGCTGTTTTAGCTGGTCCGGCTGCAGAAAACGCCCATCAGCCCCCAGGTTGTCGGTGAACGCCGCGCACTGCGCCCCCGGAATATGCCCCGCCACCGGGTCGATCGGTTCCACTTCGCCACGGAAACGCGGCAAGGCACGCGCATCGATCAAGGTCAGGTCTGCGTTACCCAAGCGCTTGGCCAGGTGCTCGGCATCGATCAGCAGCTTGCCGTCCGGCTCACCGTTGAAGGTGCCTTCCCGCTTGAGAGGCGGGTCCAGACTGAGCGGCAGGTGCGCCGCATGCCAGGCCTTCAGGCCACCGTCGAGGATCGCCACGCCGCTGCGCTTGCCCAGCCAGGCCAGCAGCCACCAGGCACGGGCAGCAAAAGCGCCAGGGCCGTCGTCGTACAGCACCACCTCGCTGTCATCGTCCAGGCCCCACTCACGCAGGCGCTCGACCAGCCGGCGCGCATCCGGCAACGGGTGGCGCCCGGTGCGCCCCTTGCTCACCGGCCCGCTGAGGTCACGCTCCAGGTCGGCAAAATGCGCCCCGGCAATATGCCCCTGGGCATAGCTGCGTTGGCCATAGTCCACATCCTCGAGGGCAAAGCGGCAGTCGAGGATCACCAACTTGGGCGAGCCCAGACGCTCGGCCAACTGCTGCGGGGTGATCAATTGCGCAAGGGGCATGACAATCTCCTGATCGATGGCACTATCGATAGCACTGAGGCCCTGGGTTAGTGCTCCAGGGCCTGGTTGAACGGTACATGGAATTCCTGGCAAAGGGCGTCCACGGCATTGCGGGCGTTGTCGGTGACGAAGCCCAGCTCCAGCACCAGTACCTGGTAGACGCCGCGCTTGAAGGCTTCTTCACCCAGGTGCGCGGAATGCTCCCGCGTGGTGCTGAGAAAACGTACCCAGGACGTCAACACGATCCAGGCGTTGATGGTCAGCGATTCGATCTGCGCTGGTGCCATGGCCAGGATGCCCGCCTCGACGAAGCCGCGGTAGATCGCCTGGCCCTGGCGCAGGCAGCGCTCGGAAAAGCGCCGATAACGGGCGGCCAGTTCCGGGTCGCTGTCCAGCAGGTGCTCCAGGTCGCGGTGCAGAAAACGGTAGTTCCACATCGCCGCCAGCAGGGCCTTGAGGTAGAAGCGCTTGTCCTCCACAGTCGCCGCGCGGCCTTGCGGCGGGCGCAGGAAGCTGTCCACCAGTTCTTCGTACTGGCTGAACAGCAAAGCGATGATCGCCTGCTTGTTGGGGAAGTGGTAATACAGGTTGCCGGGCGAAATTTCCATGTGCGCGGCAATGTGGTTGGTACTGACGCTGCGTTCGCCCTGCTGGTTGAACAGCTCGAGGCTGTTCTGCACGATGCGCTCTCGGGTCTTCATGCGCGGGGCCATGCTCAGCTCCCAGTCTGCGGGCCTTCATCAAAGGGTCATCTTACGGCGTATTGGCAATGGAATGCACCGCTCGACAACGCGGAAAAATTCGCACCATCGTACAAATTAGAGTATAGGCTCTAGGGATTCCCTGCCCGGACTCGACGCCGCCATGAACTCGCCCAGTGCCTTGCCCCCTGTGCAATCCGACCTCGACCTTGCGGCGACGTTCGCCACCCAGCGTCAGGCCTTTGCCGACAACCCCTTGCCAGCGGCTGCGCAGCGGCGCCAATGGCTGAAAAGCCTGCGGGAAGCCTTGCTGGCCGGCCAGGCCGAACTGATCGAGGCAATCGGCCAGGACTTTGAGGGGCGCAGCGCCGACGAGACCCTGCTGGCCGAGCTGCTGCCCTCGGTGCAAGGCCTGCGTCACGCCGAAAAGCACCTGCAGCGCTGGATGCGCGCCAGCCGGCGCAAGGTCGGCCTGGCCTTCCAGCCGGCCAGCGCTCAGGTGCGCTACCAACCCCTGGGCGTGGTCGGCATCATCGTGCCGTGGAACTACCCGCTGTTCCTTGCCATCGGCCCGCTGACCTGCGCCCTGGCCGCCGGCAACCGGGTAATGCTCAAGCTCAGCGAAGCCACGCCTGCCACTGGCCAGGCGCTCAAGCAACTGCTGGAGCAGGTGTTCCCCACCGATCTGGTCAGCGTGGTGCTCGGCGAGGTCGAGGTAGGCCAGGCCTTTGCCCGCTTGCCGTTCGATCACCTGCTGTTCACCGGCGCCACCAGCGTGGGGCGCCAGGTAATGCTGGCTGCGGCGCACAACCTGACCCCCGTCACCCTGGAACTGGGTGGCAAGTCGCCGGCCATAGTCTCGGCCGACGTACCGCTGGACAGCGCCGCCGAGCGCATCGCCTTCGGCAAGACCCTCAACGCTGGCCAGACCTGCGTCGCCCCCGATTACGTGCTGGTGCCACGCGAGCGCCTGGAGGCCTTCAGCGACGCCTACCAGCGTGCCGTGCGCCGGCTGTATCCGTGCATCGCCGGCAACCCCGACTTCACCGCCATCATCAACCAGCGCCAGCTGCAGCGCTTGCAACACCTACTGGACGATGCCCACGCCAAAGGTGCGCAGGTACTCGACCTGTACCCCGATGAAGCCCGCCAGGGCCGGCGCCTGCCACCCCACCTGCTGCTGGGGGTGAACGACAGCATGCAGGTGATGCAGGACGAAATCTTCGGCCCATTGCTGCCCCTGGTGCCCTACGACAGCCTCGAGCAGGCACTGGCCTACATCAACCAGCGCCCGCGCCCGCTGGCGCTTTACTACTTCGGCTATGACCGCGCAGCCCAGGAGCAGGTGCTGCGCCACACCCACTCCGGTGGAGTGTGCCTGAACGACACCCTGCTGCACGTGGCCCAGGATGACTTGCCGTTCGGCGGCATCGGCCCTTCAGGCATGGGCCATTACCATGGCCACGACGGCTTCCTGACCTTCAGCAAGGCCAAGGCGGTGCTGGCCAAGCAACGCTTCAACGCTGCCCGGCTGATCTACCCGCCTTATGGCAAAGCCTTGCAGCGCCTGGTCTTCAAGCTTTTCATCCGCTGAGGGCCGGCCCATGCACCGCCGCGAACTGCTGCGCTTCAGCCTTGGCGCCAGCGTCTTTCTGGCGGGCACCAGCCTGGTCGGCTGCAGCGCACAGACAGCCGCAACGGGTTACCAGGTACTGCGCGACGACGACCTGCCGCTGCTGCGCGCGCTGATCCCGGTGGTACTGGCCGGCACCCAGGCCGCCGAGACACTGGTGCTGCATAGCCTCGACCACAAGCTGGCGGCGCTGTCGCCGGAAATGCTCAAACTCACCCGGCAGTTGTTCGACGTGCTCAACCTGCCGCTCACCCGCGGCCCCCTGACCGGTGTCTGGGGCGCCTGGGAACGAGCCAGCGCCGCGCAGGTCACGGCCTTCCTGCAACGTTGGCAGGACAGCTCGCTGAATCTGCTGCGCATGGGCCACGCCTCGTTGCTGCAGTTGCTGCAGATGGCCTGGTACGAACGCCCCGAATCCTGGGCTGCCTGCGGCTACCCCGGGCCACCGAAAACCTGAAAACAACAAGAGCAGCGCCAATGCCTGTACCCGACCCGTTTCGCCAAGGCCTGGAAAGCGGCTGGATCACCCACGACGCCTCGCGCCTGGAGCACGACCTCACGCTGGAAGCCGACGTTGCCGTGATCGGCAGCGGTGCCGGTGGCGCTACCAGCGCGCAAATGCTCAGCACTGCCGGCTTCAAGGTGCTGCTGATCGAAGAAGGCCCGCTGAAGACCAGCAGCGATTTCCACCTGCTGGAAAACGAAGCCTATGCCAGCCTGTACCAGGAAGGCCTGGGCCGCATGAGCAAGGACGGCGCCATCACCATCCTCCAGGGCCGCGCCGTGGGCGGCACCACGCTGGTCAACTGGACCTCCAGCTTTCGCACGCCGCCACAGACCCTGGCGCACTGGGCCGCAGCCCACAACGTGACCGGCCTGGGCGAGGAGCAAATGCGCCCCTGGTTCGAGCGCATCGAGCAGGAACTGGGCATCAGCCCCTGGGCCCTGCCACCGAATGCGAACAACGACGTGCTGCGCCGTGGCTGCGAACAGCTGGGCTACCGCTGGGCGGTGATCCCGCGCAACGTGCGCGGCTGCTGGAACCTGGGCTACTGCGGCATGGGTTGCCCGGTGAATGCCAAGCAGTCGATGCTGGTCACGCGTATTCCCGCCACCCTCGAACAAGGCGGCGAGCTGCTGTACCTGGCTCGGGCCGAGCGCTTCGAGCACAATGGCGAGCGCATCCAGGGCCTGTCATGCCAGGCCCTGGATAGCCAGGGCATACACGCCACAGGCCGGCAGGTCCGTGTTCGCGCGCGTCACTACATCCTTGCCGGTGGCGGCATCAACAGCCCGGCCCTGCTGCTGCGTTCCGACGCGCCCGACCCGCATGGCCGCCTGGGCAAACGGACCTTCCTGCACCTGGTCAACTTCAGCGCAGCACGCTTCAACGACCGTATCGACCCCTACTACGGCGCCCCGCAATCCATCTACAGCGACCATTTCCAATGGCAAGGCGGCAGCGACGGCCCGGTTGGCTACAAGCTGGAAGTGCCACCGCTGCACCCGGCCTTGGCCAGCACGCTGCTGGGCGGGCATGGTCACGAGAATGCCCGGCGCATGGCCGAGCTGCCACATACCCACGTGATGCTGGCGCTGCTGCGTGACGGCTTCCACCCACAAAGCCAGGGCGGGACCGTGGAGCTGCGCGGCGATGGCTCACCGGTGCTCGATTACCCGGTCACCGACTACCTGCGCGACGGCCTGCGCCGCGCCTATCGCAGCATGGCGCAGATCCAGTTCGCCGCCGGCGCCACCCAGGTCACCCCCGTGCACAGCGATGCCAGCGCCGCGTCCAGCCTGGAGCAGGCCTTGGCCATGATCGACAAGTTGCGCCTGGAGCCGTTCCGCACGCGCCTGGGCAGCGCTCACGTGATGGGTGGCTGCGCCCTCGGCGACGACCCGCGCCAGGCGGTATGCGACAGCCTTGGCCGCCATCACCAGCTGGAAAACCTGTCGGTTCACGACGGCTCGCTGTTCCCCACCAGTATCGGCGCCAACCCGCAACTGTCGGTGTATGCCATCAGCGCCAGGCTCACCGAAGCGCTGGTCGCCCGCCTGGCACACAGCGCATGACAAGGAACAGGCCCCCTGTCTATAGTGCCATCAGCCGGCCGCATGACTTGGCCGGGGCGCCGTCGCTGCGCTACCATCCGACTCCCCAACGCACTCCAGCCAGGATGACGCGATGAACCGAGTGTTGTACCCGGGTACTTTCGACCCCATTACCAAAGGCCATGGCGACTTGGTCGAGCGCGCCTCGCGGCTGTTCGACCACGTGATCATCGCGGTGGCGGCCAGCCCGAAGAAAAACCCGCTGTTCCCGCTGGAACAACGGGTGGAGCTCGCCCGTGAGGTCACCAAGCACCTGCCCAATGTCGAAGTCATCGGCTTCTCCTCGCTGCTGGCGCATTTCGCCAAGGAACAGGGCGCCAACGTCTTCCTGCGTGGCCTGCGTGCGGTGTCCGACTTCGAGTACGAGTTCCAGCTGGCGAACATGAACCGGCAACTGGCTCCCGACGTCGAGAGCCTGTTCCTCACACCTTCGGAGCGCTATTCGTTCATTTCCTCGACCCTGGTCCGGGAAATTGCCGCGCTGGGCGGTGATATCAGCAAGTTCGTCCACCCGGCGGTGGCCGAGGCGCTGACCGAACGCTTCAAGAAGTGACCTTTAGCGGCTGATCATCGCGCCCGCGTGCACTGCGGGCGCGAATGCGGCACAATTGTGCCCACTGCGTTGAACATGCCCGGGCGCAGAGCCCCGGCCGGAGTCCCCATGTCCCTGATCATCACCGACGATTGCATCAACTGCGACGTCTGCGAACCCGAGTGCCCGAACGAGGCCATCTCCCAAGGCGAAGAGATCTACGTGATCGACCCTAACCTGTGCACCCAGTGCGTGGGCCATTACGACGAGCCGCAATGCCAGCAGGTCTGCCCGGTCGACTGCATCCCGCTGGATGAAGCGCACCCGGAAACCGAAGAAGAGCTGATGGCCAAGTACCGCCGGATTACTGGCAAGGCCTGATCGCTGCCTGGCCGCCTCCACGCGGTCCCTGTGTGGGAGCGGCCTTGCGTCGCGATGGGGCGCGAAGCGGCCCCAGGATTTCAGCTTCGCAGCAAAAACTGCCGGGGCCGCTGTGCGGCCCTTTCGCGACGCAAGGCCGCTCCCAGAGGTACCGCGTAACTTGTCTCAGCGCTGGCAGCGCGGGCAATACACACTCGCCCTCTGCCCCAGCTTCACCTCGCGCAACTCAGTGCCACACACCTTGCACGGCTGCCCGCCCCGCCCGTACACGAACAATTCCTGCTGGAAGTACCCCGGCTGCCCGTCGCCACCGATGAAGTCGCGTAGCGTGGTGCCGCCCTGCTCGATCGCCGCCGCCAGCACGCGCTTGATCTCGATCGCCAGCTTCAGGTAACGCGCCCGGGAAATCCCGCCCGCTTCCCGACGAGGGTCGATGCCGGCGGCAAACAGCGCCTCGGTGGCGTAGATGTTGCCCACCCCCACCACCACCGCGTTGTCCATGATGAACGGCTTGACCGCCATCGACCGCCCACGGGACAGCTGGAACAGCCGCTCGCCGTCGAACAGGTCGGTCAGCGGCTCCGGCCCCAGGCGCAGCAGCAGTTCATGGTTGAGCGGGTCCAGGCTCCACAGCATCGCGCCAAAGCGGCGCGGGTCGGTGTAGCGCAGCATCAACCCCGACTCCAGCTCGATATCCACGTGCTCATGCTTGGCCGCCGGCAAGCCCAGCTCGACCAGGCGAAGGTTGCCCGACATGCCCAGGTGACTGATCAGGGTGCCGACCTCGGCATTGATCAACAGGTACTTGGCGCGCCGCTCGACACTGACGATGCGCTGCCCCGACAGGCGCACATCCAGGTCTTCCGGAATCGGCCAGCGCAGGCGCCGGTCACGCACCACCACCCGGCTGACGCGTTGGCCTTCCAGGTGGGGCGCAATACCGCGCCGGGTGGTTTCTACTTCTGGCAATTCCGGCATGTGTCAGTGCCCGCCCAACTCGCGAATGTTCTGCTTGAGGTTTTCGAAATCGTATTCCGACAAGCCAATGTAATCGAGCACCAGCGGGCCGACCACATTCCATTCGTGGTCCACGGCCTGGTTGCCCAGCACCCGGTACGATGCGCAGATGTGCTCGGCCATCTTCAGCACCGCCAGCAGGTTTTTAAGCTGGCTCTGGGTATTGCGCGAACTCTCGTCGCGGAACACCGCCAGGGCGTTGTGGTGGTTGGCAATGGCCGCGCTGAGGTGCTCGGGCAGGCGCCAGGACTTGGCAGTGAAATAGCCGACCACCGAATGGTTGGTGTTGAACGCGCGGTTTTCGGTGTCGACCACGCGGGTTTCCTCGTCGGCCTTGGCATAGGCCTCTTCCAGCACATCCATGTAGTCGGGGAAACGCTTGAGCATCAGCGGCACGCCACAGTCATGGAACAGGCCCAGGGTGTAGGCCTCGTCCGCCGCCTGGATGCCGGTGCGCTTGGCCAGTGTCAGGCAGGTCATCGCCACGTCCTGGGCGGTGTCCCAGAAGCGGTTGAGGGTAACGATGGTCTCGTCGCTCATCTCGCCCTTGATCGACTGGGCGTTGATCAGGTTGATGATCGAACGGCTGCCCAGCAGGTTCACCGCGCGCTGGATCGAACCGATCTTGTTGGAAAGGCCGAAATGCGGGGAGTTGACCAGCTTGAGCAAGGCGCCCGAGAGGCCCGGGTCCTGGGAGATCAGCTTGGCGATGGTTTCCAGGTCCGGGTCAGGCATGTACTGCTCGAACTGCAGATCGACCATGATCTGCGGTTGCGGCGGGATGGTGATGCCTTGCAAGGCTTGCTGGATCTGTTCGGCGCTGAGTTCTTGGGACATACGTGCACACTCGTTTGGGACCGGCGATTCTAACCCTCCAGACCGGAAATGGACCAACCACTGAATCGTTGCGCCGGAACTTTACTCTATCCATGCGGGCCTCTCTCTCATATTCATCAAGGAAAGGAGCAAGGCCCATGAGTGCAGAACTGAACGGCAAGCGAGTGGCTTTCCTGGTCACCGACGGCTTCGAGCAAGTGGAACTGACAGGCCCTCGCGAGGCCCTGGAACAGAGCGGCGCGGTGGTGGACATCCTCAGCGACAAGGAGGGCACGGTACGCGGCTGGAACCACGACCAGCCGGCCGACGCATTCGCCGTGGACGCAACCTTCGAAAGCGCCCACCTGGACCTCTACGATGCCCTGGTGCTGCCCGGCGGCGTGCAAAACTCTGACACGATTCGATTGATCCCCGCCGCGCAGAAACTGGTGAAAAGCCACGATTCGGCTGGCAAGCCACTGGCGGTGATCTGCCACGGTGGCTGGTTGCTGGTGTCGTGCGGATTAGCCAAGGGCAAGCGGCTGACCAGCTACAAGACCCTGCAGGACGACATCCGCAATGCCGGCGGAGACTGGGTGGATGAAGAAGTGGTAGTCGATGGCAACCTGATCACCAGCCGCCAACCCGACGACATTCCGGCGTTCAACCAGCAACTGATCAAGGCATTGGCAGCCTGACGCCATCTCATGGCCAACGCGAGACCTGCAGGAGCGGCCTTGTGTCGCGAAAGGGCCGCAAAAGCGGCCCCGGCAATCCATGCAGTGCTGCTGAAACCCTGGGGCTGCTGCGCAGCCCTTTCGCGACACAAGGCCGCTCCCACAACGGGCATGCGGCCCGGCAACAGGCTATAATCCCGCTCTTTTTTCCCGGAGCGACGTCATGTCCCTGCCCAGCCTACGCCTCAAAGCCAATGCCGACCGCCGCCTGCGCGCCGGCCACCTGTGGGTCTACAGCAACGAAGTCGACGTCAGCGCGACCCCGCTGCAAGGCTTCCAGGCCGGCCAGCAGGCTGTTCTCGAGGCGGCCAACGGCAAGCCGCTGGGTATCGTCGCACTGAGCCCGAACAACCTGATCTGCGCCCGCCTGCTGTCGCGCGACGCCAAGCTGCCGCTGGACAAGTCGCTGCTGGTGCACCGCCTGAACGTCGCCCTGTCGCTGCGCCAGCGCCTGTTCGACCAACCGTGCTACCGCCTGGTCTATGGCGATTCCGATCTGCTGCCAGGCCTGGTGGTCGACCGCTTCTTCGACATCCTCGTGGTGCAATTGGCCTCGGCCACCATGGAAGCGCACAAGGACGACGTGATTGCAGCCCTGGTACAGGTGCTCAAGCCAAGCGGCATCCTGTTCAAGAACGACTCCTCCGCACGTGACGCCGAAGGCCTGCAGCGCTATGTCGAGACCGTCTATGGCGAAGTGCCGGACTGGGTGCCGCTGGAAGAAAACGGCGTCAAGTTCGAAGCCCCGGTACGCGAAGGCCAGAAGACCGGCTGGTTCTACGACCACCGCATGAACCGTGCACGCCTGGCGCCATACGTGAAAGGCAAGCGCGTGCTCGACCTGTTCAGCTACATCGGTGGCTGGGGCGTGCAAGCCGGTGCCTTCGGCGCCAGCGAAGTGTTCTGCGTCGACGCCTCGGGCTTCGCCCTGGACGGCGTGGAGCGTAACGCCGCGCTGAACGGCATCAGCGAGAAACTGACCTGCATCGAAGGCGATGTGTTCGAGGCCCTGCGCGAACTGAAGGCCGCCGAAGAGCGCTTCGACGTGATCATTGCCGACCCACCCGCCTTCATCAAGCGCAAGAAAGACCTGAAAAACGGCGAAGCGGCCTACCGCCGCCTGAACGAGCAGGCCATGCGCATGCTGACCAAGGACGGCATCCTGGTCAGTGCCTCGTGCTCGATGCACCTGCCCGAGGACGACCTGCACAACATCCTGCTGACCAGCGCCCGTCACCTGGACCGCAACCTGCAGTTGCTCGAACGCGGCGGCCAAGGCCCGGACCACCCGGTGCACCCGGCCATCGCCGAAACCCGCTACATCAAGAGCATCACCTGCCGGTTGCTGCCAAACAGCTGATATCCGCTAAAAAGGGCCGCCAAGCGGCCCTTTCCTGCTGCAATCTCCCCGCCAGCTATCCACATCTGCATTCCCTCGCCGCGCCAGCGGTGTAGAATCGGCCTATTCATCGCCAGTCATCCCCGGCGGGTTTATGAGCTCTGCCCAAGCACGCGGCGATCCCGCGAGGTCTTCGGCCCCATCCGTGCCAGTGGCAACCGGCCTGCGGTACAAAGGACAAGAGAAGCTCACTCCCCTTTTTGTGACCTGATTAAGCCGCCAGGAGTGTTTCATGCCTGATTATCGTTCCAAGACTTCCACCCAAGGCCGCAACATGGCCGGCGCCCGTGCCCTGTGGCGCGCCACCGGGATGAAGGACGAAGACTTCAAGAAACCGATCATCGCCATCGCCAACTCGTTCACCCAGTTCGTCCCGGGCCACGTGCACCTGAAGGACCTGGGCCAGCTGGTCGCCCGCGAAATCGAACGCGCCGGTGGCGTGGCCAAGGAATTCAACACCATCGCGGTCGATGACGGCATCGCCATGGGCCACGACGGCATGCTCTACTCGCTGCCAAGCCGCGAGATCATCGCCGACGCCGTGGAGTACATGGTCAACGCCCACTGCGCCGACGCCATCGTGTGCATCTCCAACTGCGACAAGATCACCCCCGGCATGCTGATGGCCGCCCTGCGCCTGAACATCCCGGTAATCTTCGTCTCCGGCGGCCCGATGGAAGCCGGCAAGACCAAGCTGGCCAGCCACGGCCTGGACCTGGTCGACGCCATGGTCATTGCCGCCGACTCCTCGGCTTCCGACGAAAAAGTCGCCGAATACGAGCGCAGCGCCTGCCCTACCTGCGGTTCGTGCTCCGGCATGTTCACCGCCAACTCGATGAACTGCCTGACCGAAGCCCTGGGCCTGGCCCTGCCGGGCAACGGTTCGACCCTGGCCACCCACGCCGACCGCGAGCAGCTGTTCCTCACCGCCGGCCGCACCATCGTCGAGCTGTGCAAGCGCTACTACGGCGAGAACGATGAGTCGGTACTGCCGCGCAACATCGCCAACTTCAAGGCGTTCGAAAACGCCATGATGCTCGACATCGCCATGGGCGGCTCGACCAACACCATCCTGCACCTGCTGGCCGCCGCCCAGGAAGCCGAGGTGGCGTTCGACCTGCGCGACATCGACCGCCTGTCGCGCAAGGTGCCGCAGCTGTGCAAGGTTGCGCCGAACATCCAGAAATATCACATGGAAGACGTGCACCGTGCCGGCGGCATCTTCAGCATCCTCGGCTCGCTGGCCCGTGGCGGCCTGCTGCACACCGACCTGCCGACCGTGCACAGCCGCAGCATGGAAGAAGCCATCGCCAAGTGGGACATCACCCAGACCGATGACGAAGCCGTGCACACCTTCTTCAAGGCCGGCCCTGCCGGCATCCCGACCCAGACGGCATTCAGCCAGTCGACCCGTTGGGAATCCCTGGATGACGACCGTGAGAACGGCTGCATCCGCAGTGTCGAGCACGCCTATTCGCAGGAAGGCGGCCTGGCCGTGCTGTACGGCAACATCGCGCTGGACGGCTGCGTGGTGAAAACCGCCGGTGTCGACGAGTCGATCCTGGTGTTCGAAGGCACCGCGAAGATTTTCGAGAGCCAGGACAGCGCCGTACGCGGCATCCTCGCCGACGAAGTGAAGGCCGGCGACATCGTGATCATCCGCTATGAAGGCCCGAAAGGTGGTCCGGGCATGCAGGAAATGCTGTACCCGACCTCGTACCTGAAGTCCAAGGGCCTGGGCAAGGCTTGCGCCCTGCTCACCGACGGCCGCTTCTCGGGCGGCACCTCGGGCCTGTCGATCGGCCATGCCTCGCCGGAAGCCGCCGCTGGCGGCGCCATCGGCCTGGTGCGCGACGGCGACAAGGTGCTGATCGACATCCCCAATCGTTCGATCAACCTGCAGGTCAGCGACGAAGAGCTGGCCGAGCGCCGTGTCGAGCAGGACAAGAAGGGCTGGAAACCGGCTGAAGTACGCCCACGCAAGGTGACCACCGCGCTGAAGGCCTATGCCCTGCTGGCGACCAGTGCCGACAAGGGCGCTGTGCGTAACAAGGCGATGCTGGAAGGGCTGTGAGGCTCTGACGGTATGAATGAAGAACCGGCGCCCTGGGCGCCGGTTTTTTTATGCCTGTAAGGGCCCTTTCGCGGGTAAACCCGCTCCCACAGGTACAGCGCCTGGCTCAAAGGCTGCGGAGTCCTTGTGGGAGCGGGTTTACCCGTGAAGAGGCCAGCACAGGCACCACATGGCTTACTGAATCTGCTCCGGCGTCACGATCACCCAGTTCTTGTCCGCCGTCACCGGCAGCCCTTCCTTGGCCTGCGCCGCGGCATTCCTGGCAATCATCCCATTCATCTGGTCCATGTACTTGGCCTTGCGGTTTATCCACAAGTGGATGCCACCTTTGCCCACATCCACCCCATGAAACTGCATGTAGCCATCACTGGTCGGCGTATCGCCCCCCACCAGCACCGGTTTCTTCCACTCATCGATATAGGTCAGGATCGCGGCCTGCTTGCCTGCCATCCAGGTGGCCGGGGTCCACAGGTACGGGGTCAGTTCCA
The DNA here is from genome assembly GCF_002113725.1 of Pseudomonas sp. B23(2017). NCBI lineage: Bacteria > Pseudomonadati > Pseudomonadota > Gammaproteobacteria > Pseudomonadales > Pseudomonadaceae > Pseudomonas > Pseudomonas sp. B23(2017). Next base: position 387,943 of record NZ_NEJM01000001.1, read on the forward strand.
GCCCCACGTTGGCCTTGGCATCATAGTGCCCGGCGCTGATCTGCTTGCGCGCGGTGGTCAACTGGCCGCTGGCGCGGTCCTTCAGCAACAGGCTCACGCCAATCACATTCTGCGGTTTCACGTTGTAGCCGTACTTGGGGTCCGACGCGACCATGCGCACCAGTTCCTCGGAAGCAGCGGAAATCACATAGACCTCGATACCATTCTCCATCAGCTTGTTGTACAGCTCGGCCTGGCCCTTGAAGACCTTGGGTGGCTGTACCTCGATGGCCTTGACCTGGTCCCCTTCGTAATAGGTGGCCGGGATCGGTTTGCCGGAGGCCATCAGCTCATCCACCTGCACCTTCAGCTCCTGCAGGGTAAAGCCGGAGAACACCTGGGCCACCCACGGGTAGCAGACCATGTCGTCCACTTCGCACAGCCGGTAGTAGTAACTGAACAGGCTTTCCTTGTGCTCGGCGGTGTCCTTGAACGGCATCAGCTTCAACGAGGGGTCGAGCTTGTCGCGGCTCAGCAGGCCCTTGTTTTCCATGAACGGCAGCAAGGCCTCTTCAAGGTCGTAGCGGTAGCTGGTGTTGTCCATGTCAAAGACAGCGTAGTTACCCTTGTTGGCATTGGCGGCAATCATGCCGTCGAGCTGCCTGGCTGCCTCGGCGGGCCAGTGCTTGAGCTCGGTGGCGAAGGTTTCGATACTGAACAGCAGGGACAGGCCGATGGCGACGGCTTTCGGAGCGAACTTCATGTACGAATCTCCTGAAATGACCCCGAAACGCTAGTGCAACAATCCCCGCCGCCAGCCCTTGATAACGACCTCCATGCAGCTGCAAACGCCGTGTTCATTGCAATCCGCGACACGCCGTTATTCCATAAACGACTATGCACATTCCATTTGGGTATAAATTCGTTTGTTTTCAGCCTGTTAGCATTTCCGTTCGCAATCGCTCACAGAGGCGATGCCTCTTCTGCTTTTTTCTGCTGGAGCTTCAATGAACCTGCCGCTGTCCCTTAACCTGCTGGCGTTCCTGGCCCTGTTGCTGGGCCTGGCACAAACCCGCCGCACCGACTGGAGCCTGGCCAGGAAAGTATTGCTGGGCCTGGTCCTGGGCGTGGTGTTCGGCCTGATCCTGCATACCGTCTATGGCGCTGGCCACCCCGTACTCAAGGCCACCATCAGCTGGCTCGACCTGGTCGGCAACGGCTACGTCGGCCTGTTGCAGATGATCGTAATGCCGCTGATCTTCGCCTCGATCCTCAGTGCCGTGGCTCGCCTGCACAATGCCTCGTCACTGGGCCGCATCAGTGTGCTGAGCATTGGCACCCTGCTGCTGACCACCGCCATCGCCGCGTTGATCGGCATCGTCCTGACCAACCTGTTCGGCCTGAGCGCCGAAGGCCTGGTGGCCGGCGCGCAGGAAAGCGCGCGCATGCAGGTTATCCACAGCGACTATGCCGGCAAGGTCGCCGACCTCAACATCCCGCAATTGCTGCTGTCGTTCATCCCCAGCAACCCGGTAGGTGACCTGGCACGGGCCAAGCCGACCTCGATCATCAGCGTGGTGATCTTTGCCGTGTTCCTCGGCCTGGCCGCGCTGCAGCTGATCAAGGACGATGCCGAGAAAGGCGAACGCGCGCTGTCGGCCATCGACACCCTGCAGGCCTGGGTGATGCGCCTGGTGCGGGTGGTGATGAAGCTGACCCCGTATGGCGTACTGGCGCTGATGACCAAGGTGGTGGCCAGCTCGAACATGGAAGACATCCTCAAGCTGGGCAGCTTCGTGGTGGTGTCGTACCTGGGCCTGGCGCTGATGTTCGTGGTGCACGGCGTTATCCTCGCCGCCACCGGCGTGAGCCCGCTGCGCTTCTTCCGCAAGGTGTGGCCGGTGCTGACCTTCGCCTTCACCAGCCGCTCCAGCGCCGCCAGCATTCCGCTGAACATCGAAGCGCAAACCCGCCGCCTGGGCGTACCGCAGTCGATTGCCAGCTTCAGCGCATCGTTCGGTACCACCATTGGCCAGAACGGCTGCGCCGGCCTCTATCCCGCCATGTTGGCGGTGATGGTGGCGCCGGCGGTGGGCATCGATACCTTCGACCCGCTGTGGATCGCCACCCTCGTGGCCATCGTCACCTTGAGTTCGGCAGGTGTTGCCGGCGTAGGTGGCGGTGCGACTTTCGCCGCGCTGATCGTGCTGCCGGCCATGGGCTTGCCGGTGGAGCTGGTAGCGTTGCTGATTTCGGTGGAGCCGCTGATCGACATGGGCCGCACGGCGTTGAACGTGAACGGTTCGATGACCGCAGGGGTGGTGACCAGCCAACTGCTGAAAGAGACCGACAAGGATGTGCTGGCTGGCGATGAACATGCCGAGCTGAGCCACTCCTGACAGATTGCCGGGGGGCGCGTTGCGCCCCTGTCGCGACACAAGGCCGCTCCTACAACGGCCCGGCGTGTGCCGATCAATGTGGGAGCGGCCTTGTGTCGCGAAAGGGCTGCAAAGCAGCCCCGGCAATCTCAAACCTTTTCCCAGACCTCGAAATGATACCCAGGCTTGCCTTCCTCAGCCTGCGCCTCGCTCGACACCAAGGTCCACTGCCCCCGATCAAACTCAGGGAACCACGCATCCCCTTCCGGCGACAACTCGACCCGCGTCAGGTACATGCGGCTGACCAGCCCTTTCTCCAGCGCCTGCCCATACAGCTGCGCCCCGCCAATCAGCATCAGCTCATCGACACCGGCCTCCCGCGCCCACTGCTCGGCCCGCACCAGCGCCTCTTCCAGCGAGCCGAACACCTCGGCCCCCGCCAGTTCCAGCCCTGCCTGCCGGCTGACGACGATATTCAACCGCCCGGGCAATGGCCTGCCCAGCGAGTCCCAGGTCTTGCGCCCCATGATGATCGGCTTGCCCAGGGTAGTGGCCTTGAAGTACTTGAAGTCCCCCGGCAGATGCCAGGGCATGGAGTTGTCGATGCCGATCACGCGGTTCTCGGCGTGAGCCGCGATCAGGCTGAGGGGGAGTGATGTATTCATGCCAGCGAGGATAGCACCGGGCGTGTGGGTTATGCTTCTGCCCTGACCTGTGCAATGGAAGACCTTGTGACCGCACCGACTTCACTGGACAAGCGCTGGCTCACCGAAGCGGTACGCCTGCGCGAGGAACATGCCGGCCCCCTGGAGGACCAGGAAGCCAACCGCCGCGCCCGCCAGGCAGGCGGTGACCTGGCGGCCCGCATCGAAACCCGTGCCCTGTTCCTGGCCGAACGCGACGGCATCAGCACCGCCCTGCGCCACTGGAAACAGGGCGCACGCCTGGCGCTGCTGGCCTTGCTGGTGCTGGCCGTGCTCAGCGGCGCAGGGTTGGCGCTGGCCGCCCTGGGCGACGGGCAGCGCCCGGTGAATGTGTTCTGGGCCCTGGGCAGCCTGCTCGGCCTGAACCTGCTGATGCTGCTGGGCTGGGCCATCGGCTTTGCCCTGAGCGGCGAGCATGGCGCGGGGCTGGGCCGCCTGTGGCTGTGGCTGAGCGAACGCTTTGCCCGTGACGCCAAGGCCGCGCACCTGGCACCGGCGCTGCTGGTGCTGCTGCAACGCCAGCGCCTGAACCGCTGGCTGCTCGGCCTGCTGGTGCATGGCCTGTGGCTGCTGGCGATGATCACCGCACTGGGCATGCTGCTGGCCTTGCTGGCAACCCGGCGCTATGGCTTTGTCTGGGAGACCACCCTGCTCGCCGCCGCCCCGTTCATCCACCTGACCCAAGCCTTGGGCGCGCTGCCCTCGTTGCTGGGCTTCACGGTACCCGACGAGACCATGATCCGCGCCAGCGGCGACAGCCAGCCGGCCCTGGACCTGGCGCGTCAGGCCTGGGCCAGCTGGCTGCTTGGCGTGGTGCTGGTGTACGGCCTGCTGCCGCGTCTGCTGTTGGCCGGGCTGTGCCTGTGGCGCTGGCGCCAAGGCCGCCAACGCCTGGCGCTGGACCTCAGCCTGCCCGGCTACGCGCAGCTGCGTGAAGCGCTGATGCCACGCAGCGAACGCATCGGCGTCCAGGATGCCGCGCCCGAGGCCTTGCCGCAGTTTGCCGCTGGCCAGCTGGAAAGCGGCAGCAGCGGCGCCCTGCTGGTCGGCCTGGAGCTGGACGACCAGCACCCCTGGCCGCCCGCGCTGCCGAAAAGCGTGACCAGTGCCGGCGTGCTCGACAGCCGCGAATCGCGCAACCGCCTGCTCGAACAGCTCAGCCGTTTTCCGCCGGCACGCCTGGCCATCGCTTGCGACCCGCGCCGTTCGCCCGACCGCGGCAGCCTGGCGCTGCTCGCCGAGCTGGCACGCAATGCCGGCGCCACCCGCATCTGGCTACTGCAGGCCGCACCGGGCGAGGCCTTGGACGCCCAGCGCCTGGGCGACTGGCACGAAGCCCTCGACCGCCTTGGCCTGGCGCATGCCGATACCTCGCCGCTGACCTGGCTGGAGCATGGCCATGACTGAGCCGCTGAAACTGGCCGTGGTCGGCCACACCAACGTCGGCAAGACCTCGCTGCTGCGCACCCTGACCCGTGACGTCGGCTTTGGCGAAGTTTCCCACCGCCCCAGCACCACCCGCCATGTGGAAGGTGCGCGGCTGTCGGTGGACGGCGAACCCTTGCTCGAGCTGTACGACACCCCGGGCCTGGAAGACGCCATCGCCCTGCTCGACTACCTCGAACGCCTGGAGCGCCCGGGCGAGCGCCTGGACGGCCCGGCCCGCCTCGAGCGCTTTCTGCAAGGTAGCGAGGCACGCCAGCGTTTCGAGCAGGAGGCCAAGGTGCTGCGCCAGCTGCTGGCCAGCAATGCCGGTTTGTATGTGATCGACGCCCGCGAACCGGTGCTGGCCAAATACCGCGACGAACTGGAAGTGCTGGCCAGTTGTGGCAAGCCGCTGCTACCGGTGCTGAACTTCGTCGCCAGCCACCAGCACCGCGAGCCGCAATGGCGTGAAGCCCTTGCCAGGCTTGGGCTTCACGCGTTGGTGCGGTTCGACAGCGTGGCCCCGCCAGAGGATGGCGAGCGCCGGTTGTACGAAAGCCTGGCCCTGCTGCTGGAAGACGCCCGCCCGGCCCTGCAGCGGCTGATCGACGACCAGCAGGCACAGCGCCTGGCGCGCCGGCACAGCGGCAAGCGCCTGATTGCCGAGCTGCTGCTGGACTGCGCCGCCTGCCGGCGCAGCGTCGAGGCCGAACCGGCTGCCGAAGCCCGGGCCATCGAGGCATTGCGGCAAGAGGTGCGCCAGCGCGAGCAGCGCTGTGTCGAGGCACTGCTCAAGCTGTATGCCTTCCGCCGCGAGGACGCCCATGCCAGCGACCTGCCGTTGCTGGATGGCCGTTGGGGCGATGACCTGTTCAATCCCGAAACCTTGAAGCTGCTGGGCGTGCGCCTGGGCAGTGGTGTGGCCGCCGGTGCTGCGGCGGGTGCCGGAGTGGACCTGCTGGTCGGCGGCCTGACACTGGGGGCTGCCGCCCTGGCCGGGGCGATTGCCGGCGGCGCGCTGCAGACGGCGCGCAACTATGGGTCGCGGTTGATGGGCAAGCTCAAGGGCAAGCGCGAGCTGACGGTGGACGACACGGTGTTGCGCTTGTTGGCCTTGCGTCAGCAGCAGTTGATGGTGGCGCTGGAAAACCGCGGGCATGCGGCGCAGGACAGCATTCGGCTGGGGGAGCTGGATGAGAAGGCCTGGCGGGAGGGCAAGTTGCCGGAGGCGCTGAGCAAGGCGCGGGCGCATCCGCAGTGGTCCACTCTGAACCCTAGGGCGAAGCTGAACCAGGCTGAGCGGCAGGAACAGCTGGAGGCGCTGGTTTCACAGTTTTGATCAAGCAGGTCTGGCCTCTTCGCGGGTAAACCCGCTCCCACAGGTATCTCACATTCCTTGAGATGTGCACTATTCCTGTGGGAGCGGGTTCACCCGCGAAGAGGCCCGCACAGGCAGCCCACATCTCAAAGTAATGCCAAAGCCTTCCGCTTCAACCCATCCAGGTCAATCACCGCCACCCCGACCACCTTGGCCCGCTCATCCCACTCCCTCATCCGCAAGCTCACCTCGAACAGCGGATCCCGCTCGAACACATCCGCCTCGCCCTCGCTCATCACGCCCCCCTGATACTCCAAGGTCCGCCGGCTCGCTTCACTCAACCGCTGGTAATACCCAGGCTGGCGCAAAGTCAGGTAGCGCTTGGCCTCCACGTGATACTGCACCAGCCGCGCCATGCGTTCGCCGAAACCGCAGCGGCGTAAATACTCGGCGCCGATGCGCTCATGGCTGGCCACGCCATAGCCGCCCATGCTGGCGTCACCGCCGCACAGGTGGCCGATGTCGTGGAAGAACGCCGCCAGCACCACTTCATCGTCGAAGCCTTCGGCCATGGCCAGTTGCGCGGCCTGGGACATGTGTTCGAGCTGGGTGATGGCTTCGCCGATGTAGTCGTCACTGCCGTGGCGTTCGTACAGCGCGAAGGTGCTGTCGATGATCTGGGCTGGGGTGGGCATCACTGTTTATTCCTGGCTGGATTGCAGCAGTGGCTTCTTCGCGGGCATGCCCGCTCCCACAAGGATCGCACACAGCTGAAGGACTGCGCGGTACCTGTGGGAGCGGGCGCGCCCGCGAAGAGGCCGATACAGGTTACTGCTGAGCCACCTTCTCCGACTTGCCGTCATAGCGCTTGCGCCACTCGGCCAGGATCTGGTCACGGTTCTTCGAGGCCCAGGCAAAGTCGTTCTTGATCAGGCGCTGTTCATAGTCCGCCGGCAGTTCGGTCTGCGGCTTGGCAATACCCGGTGCAGCCAGCACGGCGAAGTTCTCCTTGTACAGCTCCATGGCCGCCGGGCTTGCCGAGAAATCAGCCAGGCGCTTGGCCGCATCCGCTTTTGGTGAACCCTTGATCACCGCAGTCGCCTCGATCTCCCAGCCCAGGCCTTCCTTCGGCAGCACGATGTCCAGCGGCGCGCCCTGGCGCTTGAGCTGCACGGCAGGGTACTCGAACGAGATACCGATCGGGAATTCACCCGCTGCGGCAAGCTTGCACGGCTTGGAACCGGAATGAACGTACTGGCCGATGTTCTGGTGCAGTGCATCCATGTACGCCCAACCCTGCGGCTCGCCAAAGGTCTGCAGCCAGGCACTGACATCCAGGAAGCCGGTGCCGGACGAGGCCGGGTTCGGCATGACGATCTTGCCCTTGTACTCGGGCTTGGTCAGGTCCTGCCAGCTCACCGGCTTGCTCAGGCCCTGCTTCTCGGCCTCGATAGTATTGAAGCAGATGGTCGCGGCCCACACGTCCATACCGACCCAGGCTGGCGGGTTGGCAGCATCGCGGTAATTGGCGGCAATCTTGCCCAGGTCCTTCGGTGCGTAGGCTTCGAGCATGCCGTTCTGGTCGAGGATGGCCAGGCTGGAAGCAGCCAGGCCCCACACTGCGTCGGCTTGCGGGCGGTCTTTCTCGGCCAGCAGCTTGGCGGTGATGATGCCGGTGGAGTCACGAACCCACTTGATCTCGATGTCCGGGTTGGCCTTCTCGAAGGCCTGCTTGTAGCTCTTCAGCTGTTCGGCTTCCAGGGCGGTGTAGACCGTCAGCTGGGTACCAGCGGCCGAAGCCTGCAGGCTGAACACGGCGGAAACGGCAGCGGCAAGTGCAAGGTGCTTGTACATGGGTAGGTTCCTTACAGGTCAGACGGTCGCGGCGCGTTGGCGCCAGGCTTGGGAGCGGCGCAGCAGGCCGCGTGAGGCTGCGGCCAGCAGCAGTGAAGCGCCGGCACTGGTCAGCAGGATCAGGGTGGACATGGCGGCGGCACCACCGACGTTGCCGGCGTCATCCATGTTCAGCACGGCGACGGCAGCCAGGATGGTGTCGGGGCTGTACAGGAAGATCGCCGCCGACACGGTGGTCATCGCCGAGACGAACAGGTAGCGGATGATGTCCAGCAGCGCCGGCAGGCAGATCGGCACGGTCACCCGCAGGAAGTGCCTGTACAGCGGCGCCTTCAGCGACAGCGCGGCGGCCTCGAACTCGCCGTCGAGCTGGCGCAGGGCGGTGGTCGCGGTCATCTGCGCGGTAGTCAGGTAGTGGGCGATGGTGCACACCACCAGCAGCCCCATGCCGCCGTAGAACACATGCAGCGGATTGCCGTTCAGGTTGAAGAAGAATACGTAGCCCAGGCCCAGCACCAGGCCCGGCACGGCCATGGGGATGAAGCTGAGCAGGCGCAGCGCCTGGTTGAGCAGGCGTTGGCCCTGGGTCTTCTCCATCAGGTAGGCGCCGGTGAAGATCACGATGCTGCCGATCAGCGCGGTGCCGATGGCCATGGTCACGCTGTTGCGGTAGGCCAGCCAGCCACCACCGGCGGTGTCCTCGAACATGTAGTGACGCAGCGACAACGACAGGTTGTAGGGCCAGAAAGTAACCAGCGACGAGTACACCGCCATGCCGATCACCAGCAGCAATGCCGCGCACACCAGCAGCACGATCGCCAGGAAGCAGGCATCACGGCCGCGCGACGGCTTGGGCTCGAACACTTGGGCACGGCCGCTCATGGCCTCGCCCTGGCGCCGGCGCAGCCAGGCATCGACGGTAAAGCTGAACAGCGCCGGCAACAGCAGCACCATGCCGATCAACGCGCCGCGGCCGAACTGCTGCTGGCCGACCACCGCCTTGTAGGCTTCCAGCGCCAGCACCTGATAGTCGCCACCGACCACGACCGGTACACCGAAGTCGGTGATGGTCAGGGTGAACACCAGGCAGAACGCTGCGAATACTGCCTGGCGCGTGGCCGGCCAGGTGATGCTGGTGAACGCTCGCCAAGGGCCGGCACCCATGCTGGACGCTGCGTCGAACAGGCGTGCATCGGCCAGCGACAGTGCCGACAGCAGGATCATCAGGGCATGCGGGAAGGTGTAGATGGCCTCGCCCAGCACAATGCCCCAGAAGCCATAGATGTTGTCGCTGAGCAACCCGCGCAGCAGCCCCTGGTTACCGAACAGGTAGACCAGGGCGATGGCCGGCAGCATTGACGGCGCCAGCAGCGGCAGCAACGAAATCCCCCGCCACAGGCCTTTGCCCGGAATCAGCGTGCGTTGCAGGGCATAGGCGAACAGGTAGGCCAGCGGCACCACGATGGCTGCCACCGTGAAGGCCACCGACAGGCTGTTGCCCAGCAGCCAGTGGAAGTTTTCACTGGCCAACAGTTCGCGGGCCGCCAGCAGGCCGCCACCCTGGCCCGCTTCTGCGCTGAAGCCGCGCCAGAAGATCGCCAGCAGCGGCATCAGCACCGCCAGCACCAGAAGGATCAGCAGCAGGCTCTTGCCGCCGACGACGAACAACCGGTCGCCCAGGGCGACGCCAGCACGCGGCGTGGCCTTGGCCTGGCTCAGCGGCAGGGACATTGGCGCGGCCATCTCAGGCAAACACCTGCAGGCTCTGCGGCGGCAGCGCCACCCAGATGTCCTGCGAGCCCAGCCGCGGCATGGCCTCGGGGGTAAGCTCCGCCAGCAGTGCATGGCCAGGCAGCGCCTTGAGCTCGAAGCTCATGCGACAGCGGTTACCGAGGAAGGTGATTTCACGGACCATGGCCGGGAACAGGTTTTCTTCGTGCACCGCCGGGTTGACCGTGATCGCCTCCGGGCGGCAGAACAGCCGTCCGCTGCTGGCCCGGGCGGAACCTGGTGCCAGACGCATGTTCATGCCACCGACCTGGGCATGGCTGTCACTGCTGCGCTGGAACGGCAACCAGTTGCCCTGGCCGACGAACTCGGCAACGAACGGCGTGGCCGGCTGGTCGTAGATTTCCTGCGGGGTGGCGTACTGCTCGACCTGGCCGTTGTTCATCACCGCAATGCGGTCGGCCATCAGCATGGCCTCGTCCTGGTTGTGAGTGACCATCAGCGTGGTGATACCCAGCTGGCGCTGCAGCTGGCGCAGTTCGGTGCACAGGTGCTCGCGCACCCGGGCATCCAGCGCCGACATCGGCTCGTCCAGCAGCAGCAACGACGGCGACGGTGCCAGCGCACGGGCCAGGGCCACACGCTGCTGCTGGCCACCGGAAAGCTGACCGGGGTACTTCTTCTCGCTGCCGGCCAGGCCCACCAGTTCGAGCATTTCGGCCACTCGCTGGCGGGCCTGATCGCGGCCGCTGCCAGTCAGGCCATAGGCGATGTTGGCTTCGACGGTGAGGTTGGGGAACAGCGCGTAGGACTGGAACAGGATGCCGTAGTCACGGGCCTGGGGTGGCAGCTCGGAGATATCGCGCTCGCCGATGTACAACGTACCGCGGTCCTGGCGCTCCAGGCCGGCGATGCAGCGCAGCAGCGTGGTCTTGCCGCAGCCGGACGGCCCGAGCAGGCACACCAGTTCGCCGGCGGCGATGTCCAGCGAGACATCGTTCAGCGCCGTGAAGGCGCCGAAGCGCTTGTGGATGTTGCGCACTTTCATCTGTGCGCCGAGGGTGGTGTGGTTCATGGCAGGGCCTCATCGAAGAGATGGGGGCCATGCTAGGAAGGCTGTGCGAAGGTTCTGTGGCTTTAGGGCAAAAGCGGGTGATAGTGGTATAGGCAGATTTTGTAGTGGCCTTCGCGGGCCCTATCGCCGGCAAGCCAGCTCCCACAGGTACTGCACAGGTTTCAAGGACTGTGGGGTACCTGTGGGAGCTGGCTTGCCGGCGATAGGGCCGGTACAGCCGCTACATGGCTATCAGAAGTGCGAACCGGCCACTTCCTGCGCCACCCCAAGGAAGGCCGCCGGCAACCGGGCCTGGCGCCGCTCCTTCAGGCAATACAGGTACTCATGCATCACCGGCGCGTTCTCCAGCGCCAGCACCCGCAACTCAGGGTTGTGCGGCACCTCGTGCCGGGCAATCACGCTGATGCCGATATTGCGCAGCACCGCCTCACGGATCGATTCGCGGCTACCAATCTCCAGCAAGGCGCCGGCCTTCACCCCGGCCTCCTGCATCATCTGCTCGGTCAGCTTGCGTGTGGTCGAGCCCTTCTCGCGCATCAGCAGGCAATGGCCGGCCACCACGTCAATGGACACCGCCTGGCGGTGTGCCAACGGATGGTTGCGATGCACCGCCACCACCAACGGGTCAGTCCCCAGCACCCGCCGCACCAGCCGAGCGTCTTCCAGCAGTTGCGACGAAGCGGCGATATCCACCCGGTAGTCCTCGAGCATCTCCAGCACCTGCTGCGAGTTGCCGATTTCCACCGCCACTTCCACCTGCGGCAGGCGTTCGCGGTAGATCTTCACCAGGTCGAGAATGTAGTAAGGCGCCGTGGCCGCAATGCGCAAGCTGCCCTGGGCCTGGCCGCTGTTGCGCAACTCGAACTCGATGTCGGCCTCCTGCTGCAGCAGTGCCTTGACCATCGGCAGCAGGCGCACGCCCTCCTCGCTCAACACCAGGCGCCGCCCGCCGCGGTAGAACAGCTCCACCGCGTACTGGCTCTCCAGGTTGCGAACCTGCGTGGTCACCGTGGGCTGGCTGAGGCCGAGCTTCTTCGCCGCCAGGGTGATGCTGCCCAGGCGGGCCACCATGTAGAAGGCTTTAAGCTCCGAACTCAGCATGCACGTCCTCTATTTGCGCAACAGGCGCAAGCCGTTGAACACCACCAGCAGGCTCACGCCCATGTCGGCAAACACCGCCATCCACATGGTGGCCAGGCCGGCAAAGGTGATCGCCAGGAATATCGCCTTGATGCCCAACGCCAGAACGATGTTCTGCATGAGGATCGCCGCACTTTGGCGCGACAGCCTGACGAAGGCCGGGATTTTCCGCAAGTCGTCGTCCATCAGCGCCACATCGGCGGTCTCGATGGCGGTGTCGGTACCGGCTGCCGCCATGGCAAAACCGATCTCGGCACGAGCCAGCGCCGGGGCGTCGTTGATACCGTCACCGACCATACCCACCCGATGGCCCTGGGCGTACAGGGTTTCGATGCTCTTGAGCTTGTCGGCAGGCAGCAGGTTGCCTTCGGCACGGTCGATGCCCACCACGGTGGCGATGGCCTGGGCGGTATGCGGATTGTCACCGGTCAGCATGACAGTCTTGATGCCCAGCTCGTGCAGCTCGGCGATGGCCTGGCGACTGCTTTCCTTCACCGTGTCGGCCACCGCGAACAGCGCCAACGGGCCGGAGCGGTCGAGCAGCAGCACCACGGTCTTGCCCTGGCGCTCCAGCGCATCCAGCAGGGCCTCGAGCTCGGGCGAGCACAGCCCCAGTTCCTCGACCAGACGGTGGTTACCCAGGTGGTAAACCTCACCCGCGATGGTACCGCGCACGCCGCGCCCGGCCAGGGCGGCGAAGTCATCGACCTCGCTCAAGGCCAGGCCTTGCTCCTTGCCGAACTGGGCAATGGCGCGGGAAACCGGGTGGTCCGAACGCTCGCCCAGGCTGGCGGCCAGGGCTTGCGCGCGGCCTTCGAACAGCGGCTCCAATACCTTGGCATCGGTCTGCACCGGCTTGCCATGGGTGATGGTGCCCGTCTTGTCCAGGGCCAGGAAGTCCAGCTGGCGCCCGCCTTCCAGGTACACGCCACCCTTGATCAGGATGCCCTTGCGCGCGGCGGCAGCCAGGCCGCTGACGATGGTCACCGGGGTCGAGATCACCAGGGCGCATGGGCAGGCCACCACCAGCAGCACCAGGGCGCGATAGACCCAGTCGAACCAGGCACCGGCCATGAACAGCGGCGGTATCACCGCAACGGCCAGGGCAATGGCAAACACCACCGGGGTGTAGATGCGCGAGAAGCGGTCGACGAAACGCTGGGTAGGCGCCCGCGCGCCTTGCGCTTCCTCGACGGCCTTGATGATTCGCGCCAGGGTCGATTGCCCGGCAGCAGCGGTAACGCGGAACTCCAGCGCCCCTGCCTGGTTGATGGTGCCGGCGAACAACTTGTCGCCCACGGCCTTCTCCACAGGCAGGCTTTCGCCGGTGATCGGCGCCTGATCGACGGTGGATTGCCCGCTGGTCACTTCACCGTCCAGGCCAATGCGTTCGCCGGGGCGTACCCGCACCAGGGCCCCGATGGCCACTTCCCGCACCTCCACTTCCCGCCATTGGCCATCGGCCTGGCGCACGGTGGCCATGTCCGGGGTGAGCTGCATCAGGCCGCCAATGGCGTTGCGCGCGCGGTCCAGCGAGCGGGCTTCGATCAGCTCGGCGACGGTGAACAGCACCATCACCATGGCCGCTTCCGGCCACTGGCCGATCAGCACCGCGCCAGTCACGGCAATGCTCATCAGCGCGTTGATGTTGAGGTTGCGGTTTTTCAGGGCGATCCAGCCCTTCTTGTAGGTACCCAGGCCACAGCCGAGGATCGCTGCCAGCGCCAGCGCCGCCACCACCCACTCAGGCGCTAGTGCGGCAAAGTGCACGATTTCGGCGGCGATCGCGGCAATGCCGGACAGCGCCAGCGGCCACCAGCGGGTCTTGCCCACTTGTGATGCGCTGGCGGTGCCATCGTCTTCGGCGCCAAGCGGCTCGGCTTTCATGCCCAGGCTGTCGATGGCCTGCTCGATTTCACTAGTGCCACCCAGGGTGTGGCGCACGCCAAGCACACGGTTGATCAGGTTGAATTCCAGCTGCTCGATACCGGCCAGCTTGCCCAGCTTGTCCTGGATCAGGGTCTGCTCGGTAGGGCAGTCCATGGCCTCGATGCGAAAACGGCTGAACTGGGCGTGGCTGCTGCCCTTTTCGCTCAGCTGGACCAAGGCTGGCGCAGCAGCGCTGCCACAGCAGCTGTGGGCGTGGTGATCGTGCTTGTGTTCGTGGCTGACAGGCTGGTTCATGGGGTCATCCTTAATTTGAGCCTGTTGCCAAGTGAACACCCTGTAGCCACTATAGGGTCAAGCCACTTGCTGGAGAATTTCGTGATGAAGATCGGAGAACTGGCCAAAGCCACCGACTGCGCCGTGGAAACCATCCGCTACTACGAGCGTGAACAGCTGCTGCCGCAGCCGGCGCGCAGCGACGGCAACTACCGGCTGTACACCCAGGCCCATGTCGAGCGGCTGACGTTCATCCGCAACTGCCGCACCCTGGACATGACCCTGGATGAAATCCGCAGCCTGCTACGCCTGCGCGACAGCCCCGATGATTCGTGCGGCAGCGTCAATGCGCTGATCGACGAGCATATCGAGCATGTACAGGCACGGATCGATGGTCTGGTGGCGTTGCAGGAACAGCTGGTGGAGCTGCGGCGGCGCTGCAATGCGCAAGGGGCGGAATGCGCGATCTTGCAGCAACTGGAGACGAACGGGGCGGTATCGGTGCCGGAAACCGAGCATTCGCATGTGGGGCGAAGCCACGGGCATTAAGCCAAAAGCTTCGCGGGTAAACCCGCTCCCACAGGTACTGCACAGGCCTGAGCTTTGTGCGGTCCCTGTGGGAGCGGGTTTACCCGCGAAGAGGCCGGTACAGGCAATAGAGATCTGTCACACCGCCATCGGCGCCGTCATCGGCGCATGGTGCTCATACCCTTCCAGCCAGAAATCGCTCGGCTCGATCTTCTCCAGCCACTCCGGCTCGTACTTGCCCGTCTCGGCAAACGCCGGCACGCGGTCGCTGATCACCAGCTTCGGCGCTTCCAGCGGCTCACGCTTGAGCTGCTCGTTGAGCATGTCCAGGTGGTTCTCATACACATGGGCATCGCCGATGAAGTAGGTGAACCAGCGCGGGGTGTAGCCGGTCAGGCGGCCGAACAGCGACAGCAGCGCCGCGCCTTCGGTGAGGTTGAACGGCGTACCCAGGCCCAGGTCGTTGGAACGGATGTAGAGGGTCAGGGAAATCTCCCTGGTCTCCACATTCGGGTGGAACTGGTACAGCAGGTGGCACGGCGGCAGGGCCATTTCGTCCAGCTGCGCGCAGTTCCAGCCGTGGAACAGGATACGGCGGCTGCCCGGGTCGTTGGCGATGGTGTCCAGGCACTGGCGCACCTGGTCGATGGCCTTGTACAGGATGACGAACGCGACGCCGTCCTCCTCGTCCTGGGCGATGCGGCGGAAGCCCGCCTTCTCGGCCATTTCGATGGCCGCCGGGTTGCTCAGCGGGATGCGCTTGTAGCCCGGCCACTGGCGCCATTGCACGCCGTAGATCTCGCCAAGGTCGTCATGGCCCTGACGGAACGGGTTGGCCAGCCACTGGGCGTTCTCGTTGGCGTTCTGGTCCCAGACCTTGCAGCCCAGTTCGCGGAATTCACCGGCGTTCTTCACGCCACGCAGGAAACCGACCATTTCGCCGATCGCCGACTTGAACGCCAGTTTGCGCGTGGTAATGGCCGGGAAGCCCTTCTGCAAGTCGAAACGCAGCATGGCGCCCGGCAGGCTGATGGTGCGGATGCCGGTGCGGTTGCCCTGCAGCGTGCCGTTGTCGATGACGTCGCGGACCAGGTCCAGATACTGTTTCATGGCTTACCTGTAGCAAAAACGGCAGGGGGATCGCCCCTGCCGTGGGATTAATCAGGCGGGTTTCGCCGTAGGCTTGCGATTATAAGCCCACCAGATCAGGCCAAGGCCAGCCAGGATCATCGGTACGCACAGAATCTGACCCATGGTCAGCCAGCCCCAGGCCAGGTAGCCAAGCTGGGCATCCGGTACGCGGACGAATTCGACGATGAAGCGGAAGATGCCGTAGAACAGCGCGAACATGCCGGATACCGCCATGGTCGGCCGCGGCTTGCGCGAGAACGCCCAGAGAATCAGGAACAGCGCCACACCTTCGAGTGCGAACTGGTAAAGCTGCGATGGGTGACGCGGCAGCTGCGCCGGGTCGCTGAACGGCGGGAAGACCATCGCCCATGGCACGTCGGTGGCCTTGCCCCACAGCTCGGCGTTGATGAAGTTGCCGATGCGCCCGGCCCCCAGGCCGATCGGCACCAGCGGCGCGACGAAGTCCATCAGCTCGAAGAACGACTTGTTGTTGCGCTTGCCGAACCACAAGGCCGCCAGCATCACGCCGATGAAACCGCCGTGGAACGACATGCCACCCTTCCACACCTCGAAGATCAGCGTCGGATTGGCCAGGTAGGCGTGCAGGTCGTAGAACAGCACGTAGCCCAGGCGACCACCGACGATCACACCCATCGACAGCCAGAACACCAGGTCGGAGAGCTTTTCGCGCGTCCAGGTGGGGTCGAAGCGGTTCAGCCGGCGCGAGGCGAGCAGCCAGGCACCGCCGATGCCGACCAGGTACATCAGGCCGTACCAATGGATTTTCAGCGGCCCGATGGCCACGGCCACGGGGTCTATCTGCGGGTAAGGCAGCATGGAACTTCCTCTCGATTCAAATCAAAAAGCTGAGGCCGACACAGAACAGCAGGGCTGCGAACAGGCGTTTCAACAAACGTGGCGACAGCTTGTGCGCCAGGCGCGCGCCGAAGCGGGCGAAAAACATGCTGGTCACGGCAATGCCGAGCAGCGCCGGCAGGTACACGTAACCCAGGCTGTGGGCCGGCAGATGCTCCTCGTGCCAACCCAGCAGCATGAAACTCAGGGCACTGGCCAAGGCAATCGGCAGGCCACAGGCCGAAGACGTGGCCACTGCCTGCTGCATGGGCAGGCTGCGCCAGGTCAGGAACGGCACGGTCAGCGAACCGCCGCCGATGCCGAAAATGGCCGAAGCCCAGCCGATCACCCCACCTGCACCGATCAGCGCGGGCTTGCCGGGGATGCCGCGACTGGCCTTGGGCTTGAGGTCCAGGGCCATCTGCGCGGCGATGACCAGGGCGAACACACCGATGATCTTTTGCAGCAGTGGCCCCTGGATCAGCGAGGCGGTCTTGGCGCCGACACCGGCCCCGAGGAGGATGCCGAGGGTCATCCAGGCGAAGATCGGCCATTGCACCGCGCCCTTGCGATGGTGCTCGAGCACGGCGTTGATCGAGGTGAAGACGATGGTTGCCAGCGACGTACCGACAGCCAGGTGGGTCAGCACCGAGGCATCGAAACCCTGCAAGGTGAAGCTGAACACCAGCACCGGCACGATGATGATACCGCCGCCCACGCCGAACAGCCCGGCCAGCACACCGGCGCAGGCGCCCAACAGCAGATAGAGCACGAATTCCATTCGTCTTCCCCGAAAAAACAATGCGGCATGGTAACGGAAGCCGGGCTCGGGGCTCTAGTGAACAGTGTGTCAGGATGGATCCTCCCCGCCGCTGTGGGTACAGTGGCAAAAAACCCAGAGGCCCGACCGATGTGCCTGATCGTATTCGCCTGGCGGCCGGGGCATGCCCTGCCGCTGATCGTGGCGGCCAACCGCGATGAGTTCTATGCCCGCCCCACCCAGGCCCTGGCGGCCTGGGAGGATGCACCCGGGGTATATGCCGGGCGCGACCTGGAGGCCGGCGGCACCTGGCTGGGCGTCGGCCCGCAGGGGCGGTTCGCGGCGCTGACCAATATTCGCGACCCGGCGCAGGCTTTGGGGCCGCGCTCGCGGGGCGAGCTGGTGGCGGCGTATCTGCAGGGGGAGTTGGGGGTCGAGGCCTATCTGGACCAGGTGGCCAGCCGCAGCAGGCAATATTCAGGGTTCAACCTGCTGGTGGGCGATGGGCGGCAGCTGGGCTATCTGCATGCCCGGGACGCAGCGCCGCGCTTGCTGGAGGCCGGGGTTTACGGGCTTTCCAATGCCGGGCTGGATACGCCTTGGCCGAAGCTGGTGAAGGCGCGCAGTGGGCTGGAAGGGTTACTGGAGACGCCAGAGCCACAGCGCTTGCTGGCGTTGCTGGCCGATGCCGAACCGGCGCCGGAGGGCGAGTTGCCGGAGACGGGCGTGGGGTTGGCGACCGAGAAGCTGCTGTCGAGTGTGTTCATTGCCAGCCAGAACTATGGGACGCGGGCGAGCACGGTGCTGATTGTGGATGATCAGGGGAAAAGGCGACTGGTTGAACGCAGTTTCGGGCCCTTTGGTGGGCATTTGGGGGAAGTTGAGTTGCTGGTCTGATAATTTGATGTTGCTTGCTCCGGCCTCTTCGCGGGTAAACCCGCTCCCACAGGTACTGCGCCGCATCTGAAGGCTGCGCTGTACCTGTGGGAGCGGGTTTACCCGCGAAGAGGCCGGAACAGGCACCCCACATTCAGAGGGTTTTATTGGCCCCAGGCCCGATCATCCGCGCCAACCCAAGGTTTTTCAGGGCCAGTTGCAGCGAGCTGTGGATAACCTGCGGGTTGTCATGACTCAAGGCCTCGACCAGCAGCTCCTTGGCCTTGCTCATATTCACCTGTCGCAGCATCCACTTCACCTTCGGCAGGTTGGTGGCGTTCATCGACAGGCTGTCGAAGCCCATGGCCATCAACAGGATCGCCGCTGCCGGGTCACCGGCCATCTCACCGCAGATACTCACCGGCTTGCCTTCGCCATGGGCGTCGCGCACCACCGTGTTCAGCGCCTGCAACACCGCCGGGTGCAGGTAGTCGTACAAGTCGGCGACCCGCGGGTTGTTGCGGTCCACCGCCAGCAGATACTGGGTCAGGTCGTTGGAACCGACCGACAGGAAGTCCACCTGCCGCGCCAGTTCCTTGGTCTGGTACACCGCCGCAGGAATTTCCACCATCACGCCAACCGGTGGCATCGGCACATCGGTGCCTTCGTCACGCACCTCGCCCCAGGCGCGGTGGATCAGGTGCAGCGCCTCTTCCAGCTCATGGATGCCGGAAATCATCGGCAGCAGGATACGCAGGTTGTTCAGCCCCTCGCTGGCCTTGAGCATGGCGCGAGTCTGTACCAGGAAGATTTCCGGGTGGTCGAGGGTGACGCGAATGCCGCGCCAGCCGAGGAACGGGTTTTCTTCCTTGATCGGGAAGTATGACAGCGACTTGTCGCCACCGATGTCGAGGGTACGCATGGTCACCGGCAGCGGGTGGAAGGCCGCCAGCTGCTCGCGGTAGATGGCCAGCTGCTCTTTTTCGCTGGGGAAGCGCTGGTTGATCATGAACGGCACTTCGGTGCGGTACAGCCCCACCCCTTCGGCGCCACGCTGCTGGGCACGGGCCACGTCGGCGAGCAGGCCGGTGTTGACCCACAGCGGCATGCGGTGGCCGTCCGGGGTAACGCACGGCAGTTCACGCAGGGCATCCAGGCCCTGGGCCAGCTGGCGCTCCTCCTCGACCACGTCGCTGTACTGCTTGCGCAGCACTTCGCTGGGGTTGGTGAACACCTCGCCCTTGTAGCCGTCGACGATCATCTCGATGCCGTCGACCTTGGAATAAGGCAAGTCGACCAGGCCCATCACCGTGGGGATACCCATGGCGCGAGCCAGGATGGCGACGTGGGAGTTGCCCGAGCCCAGTACCGAGACCAGGCCGACCAGCTTGCCTTCCGGCACTTCGCCGAGCATCGCCGGGGTCAGCTCTTCACTGACCAGGATGGTGTTGTCGGCATACACCAGCGACTGCGCGCGGGCTTCCTGCAGGTAGGCCAGCAGGCGCCGGCCCAGGTCCTTGACGTCGGAGGCGCGCTCGCGCAGGTAGTCATCGTCCATCAGCTCGAAGCGGTTGACGTGCTCGCCCACCACCTGGCGCAGTGCGCCCTGGGCCCACTGGCCGGTCTTGATGACCTCGGTCACCTCACCGCCCAGGGCCGCGTCTTCGAGCATCATCAGGTACACATCGAACAGTGCACGCTCCTCCGGGCGCAGCTGGGTGGCCAGCTTGGCCGACAGCTTGCGCATATCGTCGCGCACACCTTCGAGGGCGTTCTGGAACAGCTTCAGTTCGGCGTCGATGTCATCGACGGTCTTGTCCGGTACCACTTCCAGATCGGCTGGCGGCAGCATCACCACTGCGCGCCCCACGGCGGCGCCAGGCGAGCCCGGTACACCGACGAAGCGCGCCTCCTGGATACCCTTGCCCTGGCGGCCCAGGCCACGGATCGAGCCGGTGGCCTCGGCGTGGGCGATAACCCCTGCGAGCTGGGCGCTCATGGTGACCAGAAAGGCTTCTTCGCCCTCGTCGAACTGGCGGCGCTCCTTTTGCTGGATGACCAATACCCCGACCACGCGGCGGTGGTGGATGATCGGCGCGCCGAGGAAGGAGGCGAATTTTTCCTCGCCGGTTTCGGCAAAGTAGCGGTAACGCGGGTGGTCGGCAGCGTTTTCCAGGTTCAGCGGCTCTTCCCGGGTACCGACCAGGCCGACCAGGCCTTCGTTGGGGGCCATGCTGACCTTGCCGATGGAGCGCTTGTTCAGGCCTTCGGTGGCCATCAGCACGAAGCGGTTGGTTTCCGGGTCGAGCAGGTAGACCGAGCAGACCTGGCTGCCCATGGCCTCCTTGACACGCAAGACAATGATCCCCAACGCCGACTTGAGATCTTTGGCGGAGTTTACTTCCTGGACGATCTTGCGCAGCGTATTGAGCATGGCTCGGGGTCGAACTCCGTCGTCAGTCGCGCGTCAGCAGACGCGGTGCTAGCTCTTTCAGGGCGCGTCGGTAGACCTCGCGCTTGAATGTCACAACCTGGCCCAGCGGGTACCAATAGCTGACCCAGCGCCAGCCGTCGAATTCCGGCTTGCCGGTCAGGTCCATCCGCACCCGTTGTTCGTTGCTGACCAGACGCAGCAGGAACCATTTCTGCTTCTGGCCGATGCACAGCGGCTGGCTATGCGTACGCACCAGTCGCTGGGGTAAACGATAACGCAACCAGCCACGGGTGCAGGCAAGAATTTCCACATCATCGCGTTCAAGGCCAACTTCTTCGTTCAGCTCGCGGTACAGGGCATCTTCCGGCGTCTCGTCAGGGTTGATGCCACCCTGGGGAAACTGCCAGGCATCCTGGTTGATCCGTCGAGCCCATAGCACCTGCCCGGCATCATTCGTGAGAATGATCCCGACATTGGGGCGAAAACCATCCGGGTCGATCACGGCAGCAACCTCGCAAACGCATGTCACCGCATTGTTCCACAAAGCTTGCGAGCGCAGCAACGCGCCCGCCAAGCTTATGTGCAGCAGCGTGAAAACTCCGTATTCTGCGGGCCTACCCTGTGGCTTATGCGAGTGACCGCGATGCGCCTGGCTTTATTCGACCTGGACAATACCCTCCTCGGTGGCGACAGCGACCATGCCTGGGGTGACTACCTTTGCCAGCGCGGCATCCTCGACCCGGTTACCTACAAGCAACGCAACGATGGCTTCTATCAGGAATACCTGAACGGCACCCTGGACCTGCAGGCCTACCTGGCCTTTTCCATGGAAATCCTTGCGGCAACACCGGTAGCCCAGCTCGACGAATGGCACCGCGACTTCATGCGCGACTGCATCGAGCCGATCATCCTGCCCAAGGCGCTGAGCTTGCTTCAGCAGCACCGCGAGGCCGGCGACCAGCTGGTGATCATCACCGCCACCAACCGCTTCGTCACCGCACCGATTGCCCGGCGCCTGGGGGTTCGCGTGTTGCTGGCGACCGAATGCGAGATGCGTGATGGCCGCTATACCGGGCGTAGTACCGATATACCGTGTTTCCGTGAAGGCAAGGTGACGCGGCTGGAGCGCTGGATGCTGGAGAACGGCTTCGATCTTGAAGACAGCTATTTCTATAGCGACTCGATGAACGATTTGCCGTTGTTGCAGCGAGTGGCGCATGCGGTGGCGGTGGACCCCGACCCGAAGCTGCGGGCGGAGGCCGAGATGCGCGGGTGGCCGGTGGTTTCGCTGCGGGATTGAGGTTTTCCTGTGCCGGCCTCTTCGCGGGCATGCCCGCTCCCACAGGGATCACCACAAGCCTGGAGGGCTGCGCCGTACCTGTGGGAGCGGGCGCGCCCGCGAAGAGGCCGGCACATACAGCACAAGCCTGTCAGACCGGCTTGGCCCCCATCAGCCCGGCGATGGACAGGAAGCAAACCCCACTGAACACCGCCAGTGCCAGGGTAAAGCGCAACCCCACCACCTCGGCCTTGCGCAGCCGGTTCAGCCGCACCAGCAGCCACCACACGGCAAACGCGCCCAGCGTATAGATGACGCTGGACGCCAGCACCCAGGTCTGCCCCAGCGGCCAGCCCACCAGGTGCACCAGCCACCAGCCGGTAAATGGCATGCTCACCAGGCACAGGCCCATCACCAGCCAGACGAACACCAGCGGCCGACGCAGCAGCTTGGCGTAGGCCTCGGCATCGCCCTGGCGGCGGGCGCGCACGGTCCAGAGCGCCAGGCCCAGAGCACCCAGCAGCAGGAGCGCGGTGGCGAGGATATGCAGGGTCTTGAGGGTGGTCAGGTGTTCCATGTCTCGGTTGTCCTTAAGCAGGCCATTTTGTGCAGGCTTCTTCGCGGGCTTGCCCGTTCCCACAGGGATATCACAGGCCCTGAAGCCTGCGCATTACCTGTGGGAGCGGGCAAGCCCGCGAAAGGGCCATCAGCCCCAGCTTAGCCGCTCAGCCCAGGAACAGCTTGTAAGCCGGGTTGTCAGTCTCGTCCCAGTACGGGTAGCCGATCTTCGCCAGCGCCGCCGGCACCAGATGGCGCTCGTCTTCCGGCACCTGCAACCCCGCCACCACGCGCCCGTCAGCGGCACCATGGTTGCGGTAATGGAACATCGAGATGTTCCAGCGCCCGCCCAGCTTGTTGAGGAAGTTGAACAGCGCCCCCGGCCGCTCGGGGAACTCGAAGCGCAGCACCATCTCGTCACTGGCACCGGCCGAATGGCCACCGACCATGTGGCGAATATGCAGCTTGGCCAGCTCGTTGTCGGTCAGGTCGGTAACCGGGAAGCCCTGCTCGGTCAGTTGCTGTACCAGTGCCGCACGCGGGTCGTTTTCCGGGTGGGTCTGCACGCCGACGAAGATATGCGCCTCGTCGGAGGTGTGCTTGCGGTAGTTGAATTCGGTGATCTGGCGCTTGCCGATAGCCTCGCAGAAGGCCTTGAAGCTGCCCGGGCGCTCAGGGATGGTCACGGCGATGATCGCTTCGCGCTTTTCACCCAGCTCGGCACGCTCGGCCACATGGCGCAGGCGGTCGAAGTTGACGTTGGCACCGGAGTCGATGGCCACCAGGGTCTGCCCGGTCACGCCGTACAGCTCGACGTACTTCTTGATGCCCGCCACGCCCAAGGCGCCGGCAGGTTCGGTGATCGAGCGGGTATCATCGTAGATATCCTTGATAGCCGCGCAGATCTCGTCGGTACTGACGGTGACCACTTCATCCACATGATGGCGGCAGATATCGAAGGTGTGCTGGCCGATCTGCGCCACCGCCACGCCGTCGGCGAACAGCCCGACCTGCGGCAGCACCACGCGCTCGCCGGCCGCCATGGCCGCCTGCAGGCAGTTGGAGTCGTCCGGCTCGACGCCAATCACCTTGATTTCCGGGCGCAGGTACTTCACGTAGGCAGCAATGCCGGCGATCAGGCCGCCGCCACCCACCGGCACGAAGATCGCGTCCAGCTGGCCTGGGTGCTGGCGCAGGATCTCCATGGCCACGGTGCCCTGCCCGGCGATGGTGTGCGGGTCGTCGTAGGGGTGCACGTAGACGAAGCCCTTTTCATCGACCAGTTTCAGCGAATAGGCCAGCGCCTCGGGGAACGAGTCGCCATGCAGCACCACCTTGCCGCCCCGCGAACGCACGCCTTCAACCTTGATTTCCGGGGTGGTCTTGGGCATCACGATAGTGGCCTTGATGCCCATCTCGCGCGCTGCCAGGGCCAGGCCCTGGGCGTGGTTGCCGGCGGAGGCGGTGACCACGCCACGGGCCAGTTCTTCCGGGGTCAGTTGAGCCAGCTTGTTGTAGGCCCCGCGGATCTTGAACGAGAACACCGGCTGCAGGTCTTCGCGCTTGAGCAGAATCTGGTTGCCCAGGCGCTTGCTCAGCTGCCCGGCGCTCTGCAGCGGGGTTTCGACCGCAACGTCGTAGACGCGCGAGGTGAGGATCTTCTTGACGTACTGTTCGAGCATCGGGAATGCATCACTGGGCCGCGGGACAAGGGCTGGGAGTCTACCCCAGCGCTACGTCGGGCGACCACAGCAAAGCCGCCCGAGCCGTTATACTAGGCTCTTTTCAAAACCGCCCTGCCCCTCTCGGAGCCCGCATGACCCAGGACCAACTCAAACAGGCCGTCGCCCAGGCCGCTGTCGACTTCATTCTGCCCAAGCTGGATGAAAAGAGCGTCGTCGGCGTCGGCACCGGTTCGACCGCCAACTTCTTCATCGACGCCCTGGCTCAGCACAAGACCGCCTTCGACGGCGCGGTCGCCAGCTCCGAAGCCACTGCCCAGCGTCTGAAGGGCCATGGCATCCCGGTCTACGAGCTGAACAGCGTCAGCGAACTGGAGTTCTACGTGGACGGCGCCGACGAGAGCGACGCGCACCTGAACCTGATCAAGGGCGGCGGCGCAGCCCTGACCCGCGAGAAGATCGTCGCCGCCGTGGCCAAGACCTTCATCTGCATCGCCGACGCCAGCAAGCTGGTACCGGTGCTGGGCGCCTTCCCGCTGCCGGTAGAAGTGATCCCGATGGCCCGCAGCCACGTGGCGCGCCAGCTGGTCAAGCTGGGTGGTGACCCGGTGTACCGTGAGGGCGTGGTTACCGACAACGGCAACGTGATCCTCGATGTGCACAACCTGCAGATCACCAACCCGGTGGAGCTGGAAGCACAGATCAACGCCATCGTTGGCGTGGTGACCAACGGCCTGTTCGCGGCGCGTCCGGCGGATTTGCTGCTGCTGGGTACCTCTGAGGGCGTGAAGAGCCTCAAGGCCGAGTGACCTTCTTCGCGGGCGCGCCCGCTCCCACAGGTATTGCACAGGGTCCAAAACCTGTGGCGTACCTGTGGGAGCGGGCATGCCCGCGAATAGGTCCTCACAGGCACTCACTCCGCTGGCTGTTTGAACACATAGAACAAGTTCGGCTCACTGACCATATAGATGGTCCCTGCCTCATCCATCGCAATCCCCTCCGCCTGCGGCACCGTCTCCTGCAACCCCTGGAACCCCTTGCGCAACGACAAGGTACTCAGCGGCCGGCCCTCCACATCCAGCTCCAGCACCAGCCGCGACTCGTCCGACAGCGCCAGCAGGTGCCCGCTGCGCTCATCGAACTGCAAGCTCGACAGGTCCCGCACGAACAGCCGCGAATCGCGCTTGCGGTCCTGCACCACATGCACCGCATAGGGCTGCTCAGGGTTGTCGTGCGGGAAGCCATGCACCTCGTAGATCAGCATCGGGTCACGCTCCTTGGCCACGAACAGGCGCTTGCCCGCCGAATCGTAAGCCAGCCCCTCGAAACCCTTGTTGCCGTTCAGGCCAATGCCCAGGGTCAGCTGCTCGGCATCGCCGGCATCGAGGAACATCGTGTCGTCCTCCAGGCGCACGCGAATCAGCCGCTGCTGACGCTCGTCGGTGATCACATAGCTGTTGGGCCCGACGTACTCCACGGCTTCCGGGTCGCCGAAGCCGGTCAGCGGCACCCGGCGCAGGATGCGGCCGTCCAGCGACAGCTCGATCAGCTCCGAGCGGGCATTGGTGACGGTAAACAGGGTCTTGCGGTCGGGGTCGTAGGTCAGCGCCGATATGTCGTCATCCAGCCCTTCGACCGGCTGCGCCTCCACCACCACCCGGTAGCGGTCCAGGCCGATGCTCTGCTCGGCGGGCTGCCACCAGGCCTTGAGGTTGAACCAGCCACGCTCGAACAGGCGGAACTCCTGCCCGGCCAGGCCGAGCAGCAGCAGGCCGATGGCGGCCAAAACAAGGAACAGGCGAACAGAACGGCGCATGAGGGCAGACTCGACATAGGGGTGGCGAATCTAACCATGAACCACTGAATTAAAGCTTAATGCCAGCATCCGAAAAGTCGGATGTTGGGCTCAGTTCTTTCTGAAGCGATAGAACAGGGCCGGCTCGCTGACCATGTACAAATTGCCCTTGTCGTCCATGGCCACCCCTTCGGCACGCGGAATGGTGTCCTGCAGGCCGTTGAAACCGCCGAGCAAGGTCATGAAGCTGACCTGCTGCCCCTGCTCGTCCAGCTCCAGCAGCATGTTGGAATCGGCCGACAACGCCAGCAGGTGGCCGGTACGCGGGTCGACGCCCAGCGCCGAGAGGTTGCGCAGGTCCAGTTCATCGTTGGGCAACGGCTGCTTTTCGCCCGTGAGCGGGCTGCGGCCATCGGTGTTCCAGGTGTACAGCCTTGGCGGGCGCTCCTCGCCGATGACCAGGCGCTGGCGCAGCGGGTCCCAGGCCACCGCCTCGAAGCCCTTGTTGCTCTTCACCGACTGGCCCAGGTCGTGGCTCTGGAAATCATCATGGTTCAAAGAGGTGGTCTGCGCATCCACCTTGACCACGGTCAGGTCGTGCAGGCGCTCATCGGTGATTGCCAGGAAGCCGTCTTCCAACACGGCGACGCCTTCCGGGTTGTTCCAGCCATTGAGGGGGATCTTGCGCAGTACATCGCCATCCAGGCTCAGTTCGACCAGGATCGGGTTCTTGCCCATGACTGCGAACAGGGTGCGGGTACGCGGGTTGAAGGCCACATCCGAAGCTTCATCGTCGTCCATGCCCGGCAGCGGCTTGGCATCGATGTCGACCTGGTAGTCCGGCAGCCATACGCTTTCGCTGCGCTCGGCGGTGCTTTCGAAGCTTTCCTTGACCCACAGCGCGCCGCGGTCATCCCAGTGCATGGCCACGGCCACGCCATAGCCAATTACCGCCGCCGCGGCCAGGCCGAAGGGCCAGCGCAGGAAGAAACGACGCTTGGGGGTTGCCGGGGCGCTGGAGGGAGATGGCATGCAGGGGTCCTGGGGAAATGGGCGTAGGTTCGCGCATTATCCGGATCAGGTGTGAAAAATCGGTAAACAGGACCGGCCTCTTCGCGGGTGAACCCGCTCCCACAGGGTTCTCCACAGGTTTGAAGCTTGTGATATTCCTGTGGGAGCGGGCGTGCCCGCGAAGAAGGCGACGCGGTCTCGAATCAGAGCACCCGGCTTTCGAAGCGGCTCACACCCGGCAGCTCCAGCACCAGTTCGTCACCGACATTGAACGGCCCCACACCCGCCGGGGTGCCGGTGAGAATCACATCCCCCGCCTGCAGCGAGAAATGCGCGGCCATGTACTGAATCATCGGCACGATCGGGTTCAGCATCATCGCGCTGTTACCGTCCTGGCGAACTTCGCCGTTGACGGTCAGGCGCACCGGGATGTCGGTCACGTCCTCGAAGCTGGCGGCCGACACGAACGGCGGCAGTACGCAGGCGCCGTCGAAGCACTTGGCCAACTCCCATGGCAGGCCCTTCTCTTTCAGCTTGGCCTGCACATCGCGCAGGGTGAGGTCCAGCGCCGGGGCGTAACCGGAAATGGCGTCCAGCACCTCTTCCTCGCTCGGATGAGTCGACAGCGGCTTGCCCAGCAGCACGGCAATTTCCGCCTCATAGTGCACCGAGCCACGTTCCGTCGGAATCTTGAAGCCGCCCTCGGCCGGCACTACGCAGCTGCCCGGCTTGATGAATAGCAGCGGTTCGGTGGGGATCGGGTTGTCCAGCTCCTTGGCATGCTCGGCATAGTTACGGCCGATGCACACCACCTTGCCCAGCGGGAAGTGAATGCGTGTGCCGTCTACGTACTGGTGCTGGTAACTCATGGCCGACTCCTCTGGATACTGCTTTCTATTCAGGTGCGAAGATCTTACCCGGATTCATGATGCCGTTAGGGTCGAACACGGCCTTTATTGCCTTCATGCAGGCGATTTCTTCGGGCGAGCGGCTGTAGCCCAGGTAGTCTCGCTTGGTCATGCCCACGCCGTGCTCGGCCGAGATCGAGCCGTTGTAGCGTTTGACGATATCGAACACCCACTTGTTGACCTTGGTGCACGAAGCGAAGAAGTCATCCTTGCTCATGTGCTCGGGCTTGAGGATGTTCAGGTGCAGGTTGCCGTCGCCGATGTGGCCGTACCACACCACTTCGTAATCCGGGTAATGTTCGGCGACGATGGCATCGATATCGCGCAGGAACGCTGGCACTTTCGATACCGTGACAGAAATGTCGTTCTTGTACGGGGTCCAGTGCGAGATGGTTTCCGACAGGTACTCGCGCAGTTTCCACAGGTTTTTCAGCTGGGTCTCGCTCTGGCTCATCACCCCGTCCAGCACCCAGCCTTGCTCGACGCAGTGCTCGAAGGTGGCCAGGGCTTCGTTGGCCACCTCCTCGGTGCTGGCCTCGAATTCCAGCAGCGCATAGAACGGGCAGTCGGTCTCGAACGGCGCCGGCACATCGCCACGCGCCAGGATCCTGGCCAGGCCCTTGTCGGAAAAGAACTCGAAGGCGGTCAGGTCCAGCTTGCCCTGGAAGGCATGCAGCACCGGCATGATCGAGTCGAAATCCGGGGTCCCCAGCACCATCGCGGTGAGGTTGCGCGGCGCACGGTCCAGACGCATGGTGGCCTCGACCACAAAGCCCAGGGTACCTTCGGCACCGATGAACAGCTGGCGCAGGTCGTAGCCGGTGGCGTTCTTGATCAGGTCCTTGTTCAGCTCCAGCAGCTCACCCTTGCCGGTGACCACTTTCAGCCCGGCCACCCAGTTGCGGGTCATGCCGTAGCGAATCACCTTGATTCCGCCGGCATTGGTGCCGATATTGCCGCCAATCTGGCTGGAGCCGCTGGAGGCGAAGTCCACCGGGTAATACAGGCCCTGTTCTTCGGCGTAGGCCTGCAACTGGCGGGTAATCACCCCTGGCTGGCAGACCACGGTGCGGTCGAAGGCATTGAAGCCGAGAATCTGGTTCATGTAGTCGAAGGCGACCACCACTTCGCCATTGGCCGCCACGGCGCCTGCGGAAAGCCCGGTACGCCCGCCCGACGGCACCAGCGCCACCTTGTGCGTATTGGCCCAGCGCACGATCGCCTGCACCTGCTCCACCGTCTTGGGGAAGACGATGGCGCTGGGCGCCGGTGGGTAATGCTTGGTCCAGTCCTTGCCATAGGCTTCCAGGGAAGCTGCGTCGGTCAGGACCTTGCCAGGGTCGACAAAGGTCATCAGTTCATCAATAGCAGCGGGGTGGGTCATCGCTGGAACTCTCGACTTATTCATAGTCACCCTGAGCACTCTTCACCTGTCGGGATAAGCTCAGATTGTGTCGCGTATGCTAGCATAGCCCTCCCGCTGTTCATGCTAAGGCTGCCTTTGCGCCTGGCATCACCCTCGCCATTTTTTCTCCGGGATACAGGTTTACGCAGATGAGCAAGACTTCTCTCGACAAGAGCAAGATCCGGTTCCTTCTTCTTGAAGGTGTGCACCAGAACGCGGTCGATACCCTCAAGGCCGCCGGCTACACCAACATCGAATACCTCACTGGTTCGCTGCCGGAAGCCGAGCTGAAGGAAAAGATCGCCGATGCCCACTTCATCGGCATCCGTTCGCGCACCCAGCTGACCGAAGAGATCTTCGACTGCGCCAAGAAACTGGTCGCCGTTGGCTGCTTCTGCATCGGCACCAACCAGGTCGACCTGGAAGCTGCCCGCGAGCGCGGTATCGCCGTGTTCAACGCGCCATACTCCAACACCCGTTCGGTAGCCGAACTGGTACTGGCCGAAGCCATCCTGCTGCTGCGCGGCATCCCCGAGAAGAACGCTTCCTGCCACCGTGGCGGCTGGATCAAGAGCGCGGCCAACTCCTTCGAAATCCGCGGCAAGAAGCTGGGTATCGTCGGTTACGGCTCGATCGGCACCCAGCTGTCGGTCCTGGCCGAGAACATGGGCATGCAGGTGTATTTCTACGACCCGCTGACCAAGCTGCCACTGGGCAACGCCGTGCAGGTCACCAGCCTGCACGAGCTGCTGGGCCTGGCCGACATCGTTTCGCTGCACGTGCCTGAGCTGCCGTCCACCCAGTGGATGATCGGCGAGAAGGAAATCCGCGCGATGAAGAAGGGCGCGATCCTGATCAACGCCGCACGCGGCACCGTGGTCGAGCTGGACCACCTGGCCGCCGCCATCAAGGACCAGCACCTGATCGGCGCCGCCATCGACGTGTTCCCGGTGGAGCCGCGCTCCAACGACGAGCAGTTCGAAAGCCCGCTGCGTGGCCTGGACAACGTGATCCTGACCCCGCACATCGGTGGTTCCACCGCTGAAGCCCAAGCCAACATCGGCCTGGAAGTGGCCGAGAAGCTGGTCAAGTACAGCGACAACGGTACCTCGGTATCCTCGGTCAACTTCCCGGAAGTGGCCCTGCCGGCGCACCCAGGCAAGCACCGCCTGCTGCACATCCACGAAAACATCCCGGGCGTGCTCAGCGAGATCAACAAGGTCTTCGCCGAGAACGGCATCAACATCTCCGGTCAGTTCCTGCAGACCAACGAGAAAGTCGGTTACGTGGTGATCGACGTTGACGCCGAGTACTCCGACCTGGCGCAAGAGAAGCTGCAACAGGTCAAGGGCACCATCCGTTCCCGCGTCCTGTTCTAAGTTCGCTGGCGGCATGAAAAAGGGAGGCCCCGGTGGCCTCCCTTTTTTTGCCTGTGACATTGGTGTCGCTTGCTTCGCGGGCTTGCCCGCTCCCACAGGGTCCTCACCAGCCTTGAAGCCAGTGGTGATCCTGTGGGAGCGGGCAAGCCCGCGAAGAACCCGACACCTATTTCACGTCGACAGTAATCTTCTGCGACACGACGCTCGGCTTGAACGGCACGTGATACTGGTCACCCAGCACCAACTGCAGGGTGTGCTTGCCCGGGGTCAGCGTAATGCTGGTCTCGGTCTGCGCCTTGCCGAAGTGCAGCACTTGCGGGCCATCCGGCAATGCGGTGCCGGCCTGTGGCATAAGGCTGGATGGCAGCGCCATGTCGGCCACCGGCTCTTTATCCACGTCCACCAGCAGGTGGTGGTGCCCGGTGTGCGGGGTGCTGTCGCCCGCAGGCTTGAGCGCCATGCCCTCGATGCCGAACTTGACGGTGAAGGTCTTGTCGACCGTGGCGCCATCGGCGGGGGAAACGATGAAGACCTTGGCATCCTTGGGCGGCTCCTGGCTCTTCAGGGCATCTGCGGCACTGGCGAACATTGACGCTCCCATCAACAGACCAGCAACGGCAGCACGCGAAAATAGGCTGTTCATTCACTTCTCCTGTGATTCACTTATTGACCGCCGCCAGTATTCCAGTGGCGGCGGTGGTTCACCTTAGTTGATATGTTTGCCCAGATGTTCACATCGTCAGGCAGAAATATTTCAATCCGGGTTAAACAATGCCGAGGCTTCAAGGTCATAGGCTGCGCTCGACCACGGCGAGGAAGAAAGCCGTGGCGAAGGTTATTCATCTGCCAAAGAGAAAGGGGCTTTAATGCGTTCGATCATCGGAGTAATGCTGGCGGTACTGATCACGCCATTGGCTCAGGCCGAGCTGATAGACGAAATTGCCGACCGGGGCGAACTGCGCATTGCCGTACAGGCCGACAACTCGCCGTACGCATTCAAGGAAAATGACCACCTGACCGGTTTCGAGATCGAGTTTGGCCAGGACCTGGCCAAGGAACTGGACCTGCGCGCCGAGTTCATCGAAGCCCCTGCGGCAGAGGTACTGCCCGGTGTCGAGAGTGGCAAGTACGACATCGCACTGACCCCGTCGAGCGAATCGCCCAAAGGTGACGGCCAGCTCGATGTGAGCCTGCCGTTTGGCGAGAAGCAGCTGGTGATCCCGTTCCAGAAGGACAACCCGGCGTTCGAGAGCGCGGTGAACAATGCACTGCAGCGGCTCAAGGACAGCGGGCGGACTGCCGAGCTTGAGCAGAAGTGGTTCAAGGGTGTGCCTGAGACTGCGGCCGGGCAGTAAGCGCTTTATTGCCTGTACTGGCCTCTTCGCGGGCACGCCCGCTCCCACAGGTTAATCACAGGCCCGGGAGCGGGTGCTATCCCTGTGGGAGCGGGCGAGCCCGCGAAGAGGCCGGTACAGGCTCAAGCTGAAAGCCCGGCCAGAGCCTGCTGTGCCTCGTCCAGCTCCAGCTCGCTGAACACCAGCACCCCCGCCCGCCGCAGCAATGCCGTGGTCACCCCTTCCCCGGCCACCTTCACACCACCGAACGTGCCGTCATAGGTCAACCGGTTGCCACACGAAGGGCTTCCGGCCTTCAGCACGGCCACACGAATGCCATGCCGGCGCACCAGCTCCAGCGCCCGCTGCGCCCCGGCCAGGAACTCGGCGCTGACATCCTCGCCCGTCACCGTCAGCACCTGCGCGCCACCGTCGAGCACCTCCCCACCCTGCCCGCCCGGTATCTCTGCAGGCGGCCGTGGGGTCGGCAAGCCACCCGCCACTTCCGGGCACAACGGCACCACGCGCCCTTCGGCCTGCCAGCGCTGCAACAGGTCGGGGTGGCCACTGGCGCGGCCGTCATAGCGCACCGGTTGCCCCAGCAGGCAGGCGCTGACCAGCACCTTGGGCAGGTCAGAACGGGTCATTGCCACGGCGCCGGAACCAGCCGGTCAACGAAAGCCGCTCACGCCCTGCCGGCAGCACCTCATGGGGCAACTCGCCCGACAGGAACACTACCAGGCAGCCCGCCACCGGCTCGACATCATGCTCGACACCGTCCGCCAGGAACATGCGCAACTGGCCACCGTCCTGCGGCTGCCAGCCTTCATTCAGGTACAGGACTGCCGACACCATGCGCCGGTCATCGTCGCGGAAGCGGTCCAGGTGCCGGCGATAGAACGCCCCTGGCGGGTACAAGGCAAAATGGCACTCGAAGTCTTCCAGGCCGAGGAACAGGCCCTGGTTGATGGCCTGGCGCAGCTGGTCCATGGCGCTCAGGTACTGGTCGCAGGCCTCGGCCTGGCCAGGGTCGATCCACTGGATCTGGTCGCCGCGAATGGCCTCGCGCACCTCCTGGGCAGCACCGCGCCCAACCCCTGCAGGGTTGAGTTCGCCTTCGGCATCACGGCGCCGGCACTCAGCCGCGAGCGCGCGCACCAGGTCGGCAGGCAGAAAAAGCGCCTGCTGGGACCAGCCATGGGTGACCAGATCGTCGACGACGGCCGCAAGCATCGGGTGTTCAGGGGAGATGTGCATGGCGCGCATCATATCCATTAGCCATGCCGGCGCACAGCGCCACTTGGCCGAGAAGCACGCGGATATCTCGACAAACCGGCGCCCGGCCACGGACAATAGCCACCTGCCGACAGGAGTCCTGAATGCGCCGTCTGTTTTCCCTGATTCTGCTGATGATCTGCACCGTGCCTGTCTGGGCAGACAACCTGGATCAACTGTACAAGGCCGCCGGCTGGCCCGACCAGCGCGCCCATTTCAATGATGCCCTGACCGCTGCCCAGGAACGCTACCGCAACAGTTTGCCACCCGCCGTGTACCAGGCGCTGGTAAACAACAGCAACCAGCGCTTCCAGGCCCAGGCGGTGGACCGTCGCGCCCAGGCGCAGCTGCGCGCAACCCTGGCCAACCCGGCACCAGCGCTGGCCTTCTTCCGGTCGCCGCTGGGGCGCAAGGTGGTGGCTGCGGAGCTCAAGGCCACACGCAAGGACGAACTGGCCAGGAATGCCAAGGGCTTGCCGAAGATCCAGGCCAGCGATGACCGCCTGCTGATAATCGGCCACCTGGCCCAGGCCCTGCCGGCGCGCGAAGCCGGCGCCGAAGTGAGCCTGGCCATCGCCGGCGTGGCGGCCGACAGCCTCAGCTCGATGATCCCCGGCCTGTTCGGCGGCGGTCAGGCCCAGAACCTGCTCGACGGCCAGCGCCAGCGCCTGATGGGCCAGATCGGCGAAGACCTCAACAACACCCTGCTGTATGTCTATCGCGACCTGTCCGATGCCGAGCTGGAAGAGTTCGCCACCTTTGCCGAGTCGCCAGACGGCAAGGCTTACTACCAGGCCGCCCTGGCCGCCGTTCGCGCAGGCCTGGCGGTTGGCCAGAGCAGCAGCGACCTGAAGTGATCAGCCCAGGCGCTGGTCGATGAAGTCGAAGTAGCGCTGGCGAATGCCCGGCAGCTCGTTGGCCAGGTGGTGACGGGCCTCGGGCAGCATCAGAATCTGCGGCTCGGCAAACTTGGCCTTGAGCACTTCGAGGTTGTAGGGCCAATCCACTGTGCCATCCGCTTCTCCTTGCACGATCAACGGCCGCCGCGTGCTGCGCGGCGCGGCCTCGATGCGTTTGACCCAGGCAATCAAGGCACCCACCCAGGCTGTAGGCAGGCGGCGCGGTTGCAGCGGGTCGGCTTCGAGGAACGGCAGGAAGGTCGGGTCATTGGTGTTCTCGCTGAAGCGCCGCTCGATGCCATTCACGAAGTGACGCAACACGCGATAGCTCAGCTTCGACCAGCGCCAGGCACAGGGCCGCACCAGCGGCGCCAACAGGATGACCTGGCCATCGATGGGGCTGCGCGTGCCCTGGTACAACAGGTGGTCCACGGCGATGGCGCCACCGGTGCTTTGCCCGCACAGGTGCCAGGGGCGCGGCAGTTGCAGCGTGCGCGCCTGTTCGAACAAAGCCTCCAGCACTTGCTGGTAAACCGCGAAATCACTGATGCTGGCCCGCTCGCCGCTGGACAGGCCATGGCCGGGCAGGTCGCAACTGATCACGGCGAAACCCTGTTTGAGCGCCCAATCGATCACATGCCGGTAGAGGCCCATATGGTCGTAATAGCCGTGCAGCAGGAACAGCGTCGCGCTCGGCTGCTCGGGTAGCCAGGCCTGCCCGACCAGCTCGAAGCCTACGGCCTGGAAGCCGCCCAGCCAGCTGCGGGCCGACAGGTTCAGGCCATAGAAGCGCTGGTAGTCCTGCGCCTGCGCCGACAACGGCTGGCGAGCGGTCAACGGCGCCAGACTGGTGCGCAGGAGGTCGGGGTGAAAG
Organism: Pseudomonas sp. B23(2017); assembly: GCF_002113725.1. Classification (NCBI taxonomy): domain Bacteria; kingdom Pseudomonadati; phylum Pseudomonadota; class Gammaproteobacteria; order Pseudomonadales; family Pseudomonadaceae; genus Pseudomonas; species Pseudomonas sp. B23(2017). The sequence goes on from NZ_NEJM01000001.1 coordinate 422,690, forward strand.
GCAGCGGGCATCGGGTACATCCACAGTGAAGCAAGTATTGATCTGGGATATTCAGCTCTGGCTGGCGTCGTGGCAAGCTTGCTCACCATCGAACATCAACCACCGATCCCCTGTAGGAGCGGCCTTGTGTCGCGATAGGGCCGCACAGCGGCCCCGGCAATCTCAGCGTGGGGCACAAATCCTGGGGGCGCTTCGCACCCCATCGCGACGCAAGGCCGCTCCTACAGGGGGCCGCGGAACCTTCATGAAGACTCGGATCATCAAACCACTGTGCACGGCAATCGCCCTTCTGGTCGGCGTGGCCATCCTCTGGCAGGCCTACACCACCTTCCAGGCCCGCTACCTGCGCCCGTTCGACAATCAAACCACGCTGTTCGACGGCAGCCAGCTGCAGTTGCCCCCCGAGCTGGCCGGCCCCGGCCCGATCCGGGTAGTGCATTTCTGGGACCCTGCCTGCCCGTGCAACGTCGGCAACCAGCAGCACTTGGGCGACCTGGTCAACCAGTTCGCCAGCCAGGGCGTGACCTTCCACGTGCTGCAAAAGCCCGACAGCCACGGCCAGCTGCCCGCCAACCTCACCGCCCTCAAGCCACTCGCCGGCGTGCCCGGCAGCGAACACCTGCCCGCCTCCCCGGCCGTGGCCATCTGGGACCGGCAAGGCCACTTGGCCTACTTCGGCCCCTACAGCGAAGGCGCAGTGTGCAATGCCAGCAACAGCTTCATCGAGCCGATCCTCAAGGCACTGCTCGACGGCCGCCAGGTGAGTGCCTCCAATACCCTGGCGGTAGGCTGCTACTGCCCCTGGGCCGGCTGACGCACTCGCGCAGGGTTGCCCACCACCACCGCCCCAGCCGGCACATCCCGAGTCACCACACTACCGGCACCCACCACGGCGTTATCGCCAATGGTCACCCCCGGCAGGATGATCGCCGCGCCGCCGATCCACACGTTGTTGCCGATGGTCACCGGCCGGCCACTCTCCAGCCCAGTGCGACGCACCTCGGGGTCGAGCGGGTGGTCGGCGGTATAGATCTGCACGTTGGGGCCGATCTGGCAGTCATCACCGATACGCACCGGCAGCACATCGAGGATCACGCAGTTGAAATTCATGAAGGTGTTGCGGCCGACGCTGATGTTGTAGCCATAGTCGCAATAGAACGGCGGGCGGATCACCGCGCCTTCGCCGACCTGGCCAAAGTGCTCTACCAAAAGCCCATGACGTGCGTCGTTGAGCAATTCGATACTGCTGTTGTAGCGGTGCATCCAGTGCTTGTTGGCGATCTGCTCGGCCTGCAGCTCGGGGCAGCCAGCGTGATAGAGCTGGCCTGTAAGCATTTTCTGTTTTTCGCTGAGGGACATGGAAACTCCTTCCTGGGGCTATGCTCTGTTCGCGAATCCGCCGATCATCGGACCACATTTTTCGCTTGAACGCACAAGGAGCCTGCATGAAGCGCAGCCTGACCCTGTTGGCCGTGGTGGTTGCCGTGGCCGCCGGCGCCGGATACTGGTACGTGCAGGGCAAGCTGCCGCAACGCGAGGGCGAGGTGGCCATCGCCGGCCTGCAGGCGCCGGTCAGCGTGCGCTACGATGCCCGCGGCGTGCCGCACCTGCAGGCGCAGAGCGAGCCGGACCTGTACCGTGCCCTCGGTTACGTGCATGCCCAGGACCGGCTGTTCCAGATGGAGATCCTGCGCCGCCTGGCCCGGGGTGAGCTGGCCGAGGTGCTGGGCGACAAGCTGGTGCCCACCGACACCCTGTTCCGCAGCCTGCGCATTCGCGAACAGGCAGCACTGATGGCCAAGCGTCAGGACCGGCAATCGCCCGCCTGGCAAGCCCTGCAAGCCTACCTCGATGGGGTGAACAGCTGGCAGGCCAGCCACCCCAAGCCCATGGAATTCGACCTGCTCGGCATCACCCCGCGCCCATTCAGCGCCGAAGACACCCTGAGCATCGCCGGCTACCTGGCCTACAGCTTTGCCGCCGCGTTTCGCACCGAGCCCGCGCTGACCTACATCCGCGACCAGCTGGGCCCTGAGTACCTGAACATCTTCGATCTTGCCTGGCAGCCCGAGGGCGCCTTGAGTACACCGCTAGCCGCTGCCGACTGGCAAAGCCTGGAGGCCCTCGCCCGCCTCAGCCATGACGCGCTGGGCGATGCGGGCATCCCGCAATTCGAGGGCAGCAACGCCTGGGCCGTGGCCGGCAGCCGCACCCGCAGCGGCAGGCCGCTGCTGGCCGGCGACCCGCACATCGGTTTTGCGGTGCCGGCAGTGTGGTACGAGGCAGAGCTGTCGGCACCGGGCTTCAACCTGTATGGCTACTTCCAGGCGCTAAACCCGTTCGCCCTGCTCGGCCACAACCGCGACTTCGGCTGGAGCCTGACCATGTTCCAGAACGACGACGTCGACCTGATCGCCGAGCGCACCAACTCGGCCGACGCCAACCAGGTGATGGTCGATGGCAGATGGCAGGCGCTGGAAAAGACCGAGCAACAGATTGCCGTCAAAGGCGAAGCACCGGTCACCCTCAGCCTGCGCCGCTCGCCCCATGGCCCGATCGTCAACGACGTGCTGGGCGCCACTGCCGGGCCCACGCCAATCGCCATGTGGTGGGCGTTCCTGGAAACCGAAAACCCGATCCTCGACGGGTTCTACCAGCTCAACCGCGCCGATACCCTGGGCAAGATGCGCGAGGCCGCGGCCAAGGTGCATGCGCCGGGGCTGAACCTGGTGTGGGCCAATGCCCGTGGCGATATCGGCTGGTGGGCGGCGGCGCAGTTGCCGATCCGCCCCGACGGCGTCGACCCCGCGTTCATCCTTGACGGTGCCAGTGCGCAGGCCGACAAGCTCGGCTTCTATCCCTTCAGCGTCAACCCGCAACAGGAGAACCCGGCGCGCGGCTACATTGTCTCGGCCAACTACCAGCCTCCGGCGGCGGTGCCGATACCCGGTTACTACAACCTGCCGGACCGAGGCCGCCAGCTCGACCGCCACCTGGCCAACCCCGAGGTGAAGTGGGATACCCAAAACAGCCAGGCGCTGCAGCTGGACACTGCCAGCGACCATGGCCCGCGCACCCTTGCACCACTGCTGGCAACGCTGCGCGCAGTGGCCGAAGGTGACGAAGAGAAGGAGCTGGTCGAGCAACTGGCAGCCTGGAGCGGCGACTACCCGCTCGACTCGACCAGTGCCACGCTGTTCAACCAGTTCCTCTACGAGCTGGCATTCGCGGCCCTGCATGACGAGCTGGGCGACACCTGGTTCCCGGTGCTGATCAGTACCCGCGCCATCGACGCAGCCCTGCCGCGCCTGGCGGCGGATGCCGATTCGCCGTGGTGGAACACCCGCGGAGCCAACCAGCGCACCGACCGTACCGCCGTGGTGCGCACGGCGTGGCAGAACAGCTTGAAGCACCTGCGGGAGACCTTGGGTAGTGACCCGGCCAGCTGGCAGTGGGGCAAGGCCCATACCCTGACCCACAACCACCCGCTGGGGGTTAAAAAGCCGCTGAACCTGCTGTTCAACGTCGGCCCGTTCGCCGCACCGGGCACCCATGAAGTGCCGAACAACCTCTCGGCAAAGATCGGCCCGGCGCCATGGCCGGTGACCTATGGGCCGTCGACGCGGCGGCTGGTCGACTTTGCCGATGCCGGGCAGGCGCTGACCACCAACCCGGTCGGGCAGAGTGGCGTGCCGTTCGACAGGCATTTTGCGGATCAGGCCGAAGGGTATGTGCAGGGGCAGTACCAGAAGGCGCAGATGGGGGTGATTCCGGCGCAGAGTACCTTGCGTCTGGTGCCAGCACCGTAGGGGCTGCCTTGCAGCCCATCGCGACACAAGGCCGCTCCTACAGGCGGCCGCGCAACTCAAGGCGCATCCCTGTAGGAGCGGCCTTGTGTCGCGATGGGCCGCAAAGCGGCCCCCGACAATTTCGAATACCCTACAGCACTCCCAGCCGAGACCCATTCCATGCAAAGACACTTCATCGAAATCGACGGCGCCCGCATGAGCTACATCGACCAGGGCCAGGGTTTTCCGGTCCTGCTCGGCCACAGCTACCTGTGGTCCGCCGAGATGTGGCAGCCACAAATCGAAGCCTTGTCAGCACACTTCCGCGTCATCGTCCCCGAGCTGTGGGGCCACGGCAGCTCCGACGCTCCGCCTGCCACGACCATCGACATGAACAGCCTGGTCCGCCAGCACCTGACGTTGCTGGACAAACTGGAAATTACCAAGTGCCACCTGGTCGGGCTGTCGGTAGGCGGTATGTGGGGGGCACCGCTGGCTGCTACCCACCCTGAACGAATTGATCGCCTGGTGCTCATGGACACTTACCTGGGCGCCGAGCCGGAGGAGACTCGGCTCAAGTACTTCGCCTTGCTGGATGCCGCCAGCGAAGCCGGCGAATTCAGCGACCTGCTGCTCGACATCATCGTGCCTATTTTTTTCCACGCAGGCGGCCAGACCGTGCCTGAAATCCGTGAGCGGTTCCGTGCTCAGCTGAAGGCAAGCAGTGCAAAAACCATTCGCGAGAGCCTCGACCCCATGGGGCGGATAATCTTTGGACGACACGACCTGCTGGAGCAACTCGAGCAGCTGCCGAGCGAGAGAACCATCCTGATGTGCGGCGACCAGGACATTCCGCGGCCGCCGGAAGAGTCCAATGAAATGGCGCGGATCATTGGCTGCCTGGCGGCGCAGATTCCGTTTGCGGGGCATATCTCCAGCCTGGAGAACCCGCGGGTGGTGAATGAATTCTTGCTGAATTGGCTGCCGCGTAACCAGTGAGATTACCGGGGCTGCTTTGCAGCCCTTGTGGGAGCGGGTTCACCCGCGAAGCAGGCAACGCGGTGCATGGCACCGGCTTCGCCGGTGTTCGCGGGTGAACCCGCTCCCACAATGGCCTTATTTACCTGACTAACCCTGCCACTTGCCCCCTTCCACAATCACGCTTTCCGGCTTGGTGTCATCGCTCAGTTCCTTGCGCACATACTGGTCATACAGCTTCAGCAGAAACTTCTCCTCCCCCAGCTTGGCCAGCTCGGCATTCACCCAGTCACGCAGCTCGGTGTTGCCCTTTTTCACCGCCGGTGCAATCGGTGCCTCGTCACCCAGCAGCTCAGGCAGCACGCGGTACCCCGGGTTCTGCTTGGCCCAGCTGAACAGAATCAGGTTGTCCTGCGCATAGGCATCGCCACGCCCGGTGGCCAGCGCCTGCAGCGACTCGCTGTTCTTCTCGAACTTGAGCAGTTTCCAGTCCGGGTGGTTCTTGGTCAGCCAGATATCAGCGGTAGTGCCGGTGGTGACGATGATGGTCTTGTCGGCCAGGTCGTCGAGCTTCTGCACCGGGCTGCCATCCGCGACGATGGCCTGCACGGCAACGCGCAGGTTGGGGTTGGTGAAGTCCACCGCTTCCTTGCGCTCCGGGGTCACGGTCATGTTGGCGAGGATCAGGTCGACCTTGTCGCTCTGCAGGAACGGGATACGGCTGGCCGGCTCCACGGCAACGAACTCGACCTTGTTTTCATCACCCAGCAGGTCCTTGGCCAGGCGCCGGCCGATATCGGTGTCAAAACCCACGTAGCGGCCCTGCTCATCGACGAAACCGAACGGTGGCTTGTCGGTGAACACCCCGACAATCAGCTTGTCGCGGGCCTTGATGGTTTCCAGGTAGCTGGTGGCCGGCGAGGCCGCCGCGGGCTTGGGTGGTTCTTCAGCCTTGTTGCAGCCGGCCAGCAGGGCCAGGCCGAACAACGGCGCCAGCAGTTTGGTGAGGTTGGCAGTTTTCATGACAGTTCCTTGTGCAGTGTCTTCGGCAGGCTTTCTACGAAGGAGAATTTCTCCAGGAACTGCTGCGCGCGTGCGGTCCGCGGTCGTGTGAAGAAGCTCTCGGGGTCGCCCTGTTCAAGGATCCTGCCGGCCTCCATGAACACGATGCGGTCGGCCACCGCGCGAGCGAAGGCCATTTCGTGGGTAACGATGAGCAAGGTCATGCCGTCGCGGGCAAGGCCCTGGATCACCTGCAGCACCTCCTTGACCATTTCCGGGTCGAGGGCTGCGGTAACCTCGTCGAACAGCATTACCTCGGGGTTCATGCACAGCGAACGCACGATGGCGATGCGCTGTTGCTGGCCCCCGGACAACTGCCGGGGAAAGGCGTCGCGCTTGTCCAGCAGGCCGACCCGCGCCAGCAGCGCCTCGGCCTGGGCCTGGGCTTCGGCGCGCTCGCGCCTTTGTACCTTGAGCGGGCCAAGCAGCAGGTTGTCGATCACGCTCATGTGACCGAACAGGTGATAGCTCTGGAACACCATGCCGACCCGCTGGCGGATCTCGCGCCAATCGGTGCGCGGGTCGAGCAGCTCCTGCCCGGCCAGGCGCAGGTGGCCGCCGTGGGCCTGCTCCAGGCCGTTGAGGCAGCGCAGCAGCGTGCTTTTGCCACAACCGCTGGGACCGAGGATGACTACCACCTCGCCGGCCGCCACCTGGAGGTCGACGTCCTTGAGCACCTGGTGCTCGCCAAAGAACTTGTTGAAACCCTGGAATTCGATCAATGCGCTCATGAGTGGGCCCAGCGGCGTTCCAGCACGCGTGAAGCGGCGGACAGCGGATAGCAGACGATGAAGAAGAACAGGAACAAGGCGCCGTAGATCAGCACCGACTCATAGGTGCGCTCGATGATCTGCTGGCCGGCCTTGATCACCTCGACCACGCCGATCAGCACCGCCAGCGAGCTGGTCTTGATGATCCGCGTGTAGATGTTGATGGTCGGTGGGGTCATGCGCTTGAGCGCCTGTGGCAACAGCACGTAGCCATACAGCTGCCAGCCGGCCAGGCCGATCGACAACCCCGCCTCGCGCTGGCCGCGCGGCAGCGAGCGCAGCGCGCCACGCACCACCTCGCCCACCTCGCTGGCGCCCCACAGGCCCAGCACCAGCACCGCGCACCAGAAGCTGGGGATGCTCAGGGCCAGGAAGATCGGCAGGCCGAAGAACACCAGGTACAGCCAGACCAGCACGGGGATGGCACGGAACAGCTCCAGGTACACCTGCAAGGCAATGTTCAGGGCCCGGTTGCCCAAGGTTGCCAGCACGCCATAGAGCACACCGCCCAGCGTCGCGAAGAGGATGCCCAGCGCAGAGATGGCCAGGGTCTGCGCCGCGCCGCCAGCCAGCTGCGGCAATGCCTGCAGCAGCAGTTCAGACGCCGAACTGGCCATGTTGCAGCCTCCTTTCGACATAGCGCAGCAACAACGACAGCGGCAGGAACAGCAGCACACAGAGCAGGGTCAGCACGGTGAGCATTTCATAGGTCTTGTAGTACAGCGCGATGTAGTTCTTGGTGGTGTAGAGAATTTCCGGCACGGCCACCGCCGACACCACGGTGGTTTCCTTGAGCAGGAAGATGAAGTTGGCGAACAGTGCCGGCAGGCTGAGGATGCCGGCCTGGGGCAACACCACATGGCGCAGTAGCTGGCCTTCGGACAGGCCGATGGAGCGCCCGGATTCCAGCTGGGCACGGGGCACGGCCTCGATGCCGGCACGCAGCACCTCGGTGAGGTAGGCACCGCCCATGAAGGTCATGGTGATGATCGCTGCGGCAAAGCCGGAAATCTTCAGGCCCAGGCTGGGCAAGGCGAAGTAGACGAAGAACAGCTGGATCAGCAGCGGCGTGTTGCGGGCCAGCTCCACGTAGGCTTTTACCAGGCGCCACAGGTACGGGGTGCGTAATACCAGCAGTGTGGCGTTGACCAGGGCGACCAGCAGCGAGGTGGCGATGGCGATCAGACCGACCTGCAGGGTCACGCCCACGGCCTTGAGGAAGGCGGGCAGCGTGCCGAGGATGAATGCGGTGTCGAGGGTCATGGTGAAGCAGGTCTGCAGGGTGCGCGTGGGCACGATAGCTAGACTCTAATGATCTAAAAACTTTTTGATAAATACCTTTGTAGCATATGCATATCACTGAGAGTTCCGCGCTGGATGCATGTACTGACGGCGTACGCAGGACCTTGTGGGAGCGGGTTTACCCGCGAAGCAGACAACGCGGTGGATGGCACGGGCTTCGCCCGTGTTCGCGGGTAAACCCGCTCCCACAGGTAACTATGCCCACACATGAAAACGCCGACACAAGGGTGTCGGCGTTGGGTCATGCAAGGTAATGCAAGCGCATCAGAACGCCGGCAGCACCGCACCTTGGTACTTCTTGGCGATGAACTCCTTCACTTCCGGGCTGGTCAGGGCCTTGGCCAGTTTCTGGATGGCTTCGCTGTCCTTGTTGTCCGGGCGGGCGACCAGGAAGTTCACGTATGGCGAGTCGCTGCCTTCGATCACCAGCGCGTCCTTGGCCGGGTTCAGGCCGGCTTCCAGGGCGTAGTTGGTGTTGATCATGTCCAGGTCGACCTGGTCCAGCACACGCGGCAGCATGGCCGACTCAAGCTCGCGGAACTTCAGCTTCTTCGGGTTCTCGGCAATGTCCTTGGGGGTGGCCAGGGCGTTCTTCGGGTCCTTCAGGGTGATCAGGCCAGCCTTCTGCAACAGCAGCAGGGCGCGGCCGCTGTTGCTGCCCTCGTTAGGGATGGCAACAGTAGCGCCTTCTTTCAGTTCGCTCAGGCTCTTGACCTTCTTCGAGTAACCACCGAAGGGTTCGACGTGCACGCCGATCACGGTATCCAGGTGGGTGCCCTTGCCTTCGTTGAAGTTCTGCAGGTACGGCAGGGTCTGGAAGTAGTTGGCGTCCAGGCGCTTCTGGTCAACCTGCACGTTCGGCTGCACGTAATCGGTGAAGACCTTGATCTGCAGGTCCACACCTTCCTTGGCCAGGGTCGGCTTGATCAGCTCGAGGATTTCGGCGTGCGGTACCGGGGTGGCGGCAACCACCAGTTTCTCGGCGGCGGCAGCCAGGCCGGCAAACGACAGGGCAGCAGCCAGGGCAGTGGTCAGCAGGGTCTTTTTCATGGTGGTCCTTGTTCTGGTTCTGGGCCATCGACGATGGCGAATCGGGTGCCCAACCGGTTCACCAGCGGGCGTGAGGCGGACAATACCCAGATTTTTTATTCCGGAACAATATCTTTTATTTAGCTTCTTATTCCAAAAACAAACTGCCATCAGCCACTTTGCTTATGAGCGATGTCTAGCGCGCGGGGTTTGGCAGGTCGAGGTCTTCAGCCAGGATCTCTTCGCCGTCATTCACCAGCAAGGCGAAGTGGATGACGTTCTCCAGTTCACGGGTGTTGCCGGGCCAAGGGTGTGCCTCCAGCACCTGCTGCGCCGCCTCGCTCACCAGCGGCACAGGCCGTTGCAGGCGCACGCTGTAGATGCCCACGAAGTACTCGGCCAACGGCAGGATATCGCCCGGCCGCTCGCGCAGTGGCGGCAGCTCCAGCGCCCCCTCGCGCAGGTATTGGTACAGGCGCTCGTTGAAGCGCCCCGCGCGCACTACCCGCGCCAGGTCAATACTGGTAGCGGCCACAAGGCGCACGTCCACCGGTTGCGGCTGCTGCGCGCCCACCCGGGTAACCTCGCGGTTTTCGAGGGCGGCCAGCAGCTTGCCCTGGATGGCCAGCGGCAAGTCGGCGATCTCGTCCAGGTACAACGTGCCGCCGTTGGCCGAGCCGAACCAGCCGGCACGGCTGCTGGCTGTGCCGCCCTGGCTGCCGGCGCTGTAGCCGAACAGCTCGGCATCGGCGTAGGTGGGGCTGATGGCAGCGCAGTTGACCGACACGAACAACCCGCTGCGGTCACTGGCACGGTGGATCTGCCGAGCCAGCAGTTCCTTGCCGGTACCGGTTTCGCCACGGATCAGCACTGGCAAGGGTTGTGGCGCCAGGTGCTCGAGCTCCTCGCGCAGCTGCTGCGAACGTGGGTCGATGAACACCAGCGCCTTGGCGCGGATGCTCAGCGGGCTCTTGTCCAGCTCAGGGAAGGTCAGCAACGGCTGGCCAAAAGGGTTTTGAAAAGTCATGACGAACTCCCGCCCCAGGCCTTCAATGGCCGGGCGTCAGGCAAACGGTAAACAGTAAGGGCGATCAGGCGCGGCGCAGTGCGCGCTGCTCGACCCGGCTCTGCAAGCGATACAAGTAGGCGAAACCCTGTTCCCAGCGCTCATGGCCGGACTTGACGTTGATGTGCCCGGCGTTGGTCAGCAGCCCTGCTTCGGCGCCCCAGACCTGGGCCAGGTACAACGCCCTTGGCACACTTACGGCCGGGTCGTTGTCCGAGCTGACCAGCTGGCTGGGGAATGGCAGTGCTTCGGTCGGGATCGGCGCGAAGTTGCGCAGAGCCGGCGCGCAGGTTGGCCGCTCCACGTCAGCGGGCGCCACCAGCAGCGCGCCACGTACCCGCCGCAGCAGGGCCGGGCTGGCTTGCGCGGCCCAATGAGCGACGGTTATGCAGCCCAGGCTATGGGCAATCAGAATCACCGGCGAGCGCTCGGCGGCAATCGCCTGCTCCAGTGCCTGCACCCAGTCCTTACGTTGCGGGGTAAGCCAGTCGTGCTGCTCGACCCGGGCACTGTTGGGCAGGGTGCGCTGCCAGTGACTTTGCCAATGGTTGTCTGGCGATCCTTGCCAGCCCGGCACAATCAGGTAACGAATCGACTCATTGCGCATGGGGACGCCTCCAGTGAGTTTGCGTGCTTGGAGACAAGTATAGGGAGGGAGTTATATCAGTAAAGGAATAAGAAGCTATTTATTAATAACCAAAATGCAATCCTTGTGGGAGCGGGTTTACCCGCGAATGCGTCGGTGATGCCTACATCGCATTCGCGGGTGAACCCGCTCCCACAGGGGGCATTGATAGCCATGAAATCCGGCAAAAAAAAGGGCCATCCCCTGCCAAGAGATATGGCCCCTAAGCACTTGCCTGAAGAAAGTTGACGGGTTCAGCGCGCGGTAATCACCGCCAGCTTGCTGATCCCCGCACGTTCGATAGCCGCCATGGCCCGCGCCACTTCGCCGTAGTTCACGCCGTCATCGGCCTGCAGCTGTACGCGCACGTCCACGTCCTTGTCCTTGGCGGCCTTGAGGCTGGTTTCCAGCAGGTCGGGCTGGATCTCGTCCTTGTTGATGAACAACTTGCCGTCACCATCGATGCTGACCACCAGCGGGTCCTTCTGCTCCACCGGGGCCACGGCCTCGGTCTTGGGCAGGTTGATGGGGATGGCATTGGTCAGCAGCGGCGCGGTGACGATGAACACCACCAGCAGCACCAGCATGACGTCCACCAACGGCGTGACGTTGATTTCACTGAGGACTTCGTCGCTGTCCTGGGTCGAAAAGGCCATATCAGGACGCCTCCTTCACCGGTTGGGTGAAACCGGCCTGGGGCCTGTGCACGGCCGGGTGCACCAGCACGCGGAAGGCACTCTTCTGCGCCAGGCTGTAGAAGTCGTGGGCGAAGTCATCGAGGTCGGCCGCGGTGAGCTTGAGGCGGCGCAGGAAGTAGTTGTAGACCAGCACCGCCGGCACCGCGACGGCGATACCCACGCCGGTGGCCACCAGTGCCGCGCCAATCGGCCCGGCCACGGTTTCCAGGCTGGCGGAACCGGCCGCGCTGATGCCCTTGAGTGCTTCCATGATGCCCCAGACGGTGCCGAACAGGCCGATGAAGGGCGAGGTACTGCCAATACTGGCGACCACCGCCAGGCCGGTTTCCAGCGAACGGCGCTCACGCACGATCTGCTGGCGCAGGGCGCGCTCCAGGCGGTCCTGGTGGTTGATGGCGTGGCTCAGGTCATTGGCCTGGCTGTCACCTACGGCGATGGCGGCATAACCGGCCTGGGCAACACGGGCGGCAGGGCCAGGCAGGTCGTGGCTGGGCTCGGCAGCCGAGTCCAGGCTCGAGGCGGCCCAGAATTGCTGGTGGAAGCGTTTGTCCTGGTTCTTCAGCCGCACGAACTGCACGACCTTGACCAGGGCCAGGGCCCAGGTGGCGACAGAAAAACCGACCAGCAGCCAGATAACTGCGCTTTCAACGGATTCGAGGGGGGATGCCAGCAGGCTCATGATGATGTCTTCCTGTGTTCTGCGAAAAAGTTAGCGAAGCTTGAAATCGATCGGCACGCTGACCCAGCCGGTCTGGGCCACGTCGCCCTGCTTGGCAGGCACGAAACTCCAGCGCTTGACCGCGGCCAGTGCGGCAGCGTCGAGGGCATCACGGCCGCTGCTCTTCTGGATCTGGATCTGCCCGGGCTTGCCGCTGGGCAGCACCTCGACGCGCAGCAGCACTGTGCCTTCCCAACCGCGGCGCTGGGCCATCTGCGGGTACTCCGGCGCCGGGTTCTTCAGGTACGCCGCGTTGGCCGATGCCGGGGTGACCGGGGCCGGCGCGGGTGGCGCTGGCGGTGCCGGAGCGGCCACAGGCGCTGGCGGCGGCGCTTCGACCGGCTTGGGCTGCGGTTTGGGCTGTTGCTTGACCACCGGCTTGGGCACGGGCTTTGGCTTGGGTTTGGGCTTGGCGGCCAGTTCGTCGACCACGGGCGGCGGTGGCGGCTGGACCACCGGCGGTGCCGGGGCTGGTGGCGGTGGTTCGACCACAGGCGGTGCTGGCGCGGCGAACTCGATGGTCATCGGCGGTACTTGCGGTGGCACCACCGGCAGCTCGGGCGTTGGTGCCTGGCTGACCCAGTACGCTGCAGCGCCATGCAGGGCCAGCACCAGCAGGCCCAACACCAGCTTGTCGCGGCGCTTGAGCCCGCTGACAGGCGTGCGTTGCAGGCGCAGCTGGCCAAGCGGGAGGCGAAGCGTGCGTCCAAGGTCGACCAGGTCGCCCGGGGCCGGGCGCCATGGCTGGTCGTAGGCCCTGACGGCCGACTGGACATTACCCATTGATCAAACTCCTGGGACTCGATTCAGGTGTGTGGCTGAATCATCGGGGTCAGGGGCTTATCTCTAAAAGTAACGTTTAAAATTATGGTTAGAACTTTACCGAATATGTTTTTTTATGGATTGTGGCAAAGCCGCGGAATTCGCGGGCTGTGGCCGATCGGGTTTTCAATCATGCATTGCCGGCATGCGAAATATTCGCGCAAGGCATGAGATTGCCGCGAGGGCTGCGCCCTCGATCGCGACACAAGGCCGCTCCTACACGGACCGCGCAAGCCCCAGGCATTACGCGATCCCCTGTAGGAGCGGCCTTGTGTCGCGATGGGCTGCAAAGCAGCCCCGGCAATCCATCAGGCATAAAAAAGCCCAGGAGCAACCCCGGGCTTTTTCATCATCAAAGGCGACTCAGATATCCGCCACCTTCTGCCAAACCTTCGGCCGGAAGAACAATGTCTCCCCCCGCGCCAACCCGGTCAGGCTGTCATGGTCCTTGACCACCTCTGCCTCGATCAGCTCGCTCTGCCCTTCCACCTTCAAGGTCACCCGCGTGGTCGCGCCCAGCGGCCGGATATCCCGCACCTCGGCCGCATGGTGCCCTTCGGTCTCGTGCCGCGACAGCGACACTTCGTGCGGGCGGAACAGCACATGATGCCCTTCGCTCAGGGCCAGGCGGTTGGAATCACCGAGGAAGTGGTAGACGAAATCGTTGGCCGGGTGCTCGTACACCTCGCCCGGCGAGCCGATCTGCTCGATCACACCCTTGTTCATCACCACGATGCGGTCAGCCACCTCCATGGCTTCTTCCTGGTCGTGGGTGACGAACACCGACGTCAGGTTGATATCCTCGTGCAGGCGCGCCAGCCAGCGGCGCAGCTCCTTGCGCACCTTGGCATCCAGCGCACCGAAAGGCTCGTCCAGCAGCAGCACCTTGGGCTCCACCGCCAGCGCACGGGCCAGGGCGATACGCTGGCGCTGGCCTCCGGACAACTGCTCGGGGTAGCGGTCGGACAGCCAGTCCAGCTGCACCATGTTCAGCAGTTCATGCACCTTCTCGGCAATCTTGCTCTCGCTCGGGCGCTCGCCCTTGGGCTTCATGCGCAGGCCGAAGGCAACGTTGTCGAACACACTCATGTGGCGGAACAACGCGTAGTGCTGGAACACGAAACCGACGTTGCGGTCGCGCACGTCATGGCCGGACACGTCCTCGCCATGGAACACGATATTGCCCTGGTCGGGGGTTTCCAGGCCGGCGATGATGCGCAGCAACGTGGTCTTGCCGCAGCCGGACGGGCCGAGCAGGGCCACCAGCTCGCCGCTGTTGATGTCCAGGTTGATGTTGTCCAGGGCCTGGAAGCTGTTGAAGCGCTTGCTGACGTTACGAACTTCGATCGACATGAATCATTCCTCCGCGGCGCTGTGGCGCAGGCGGTTAATACGGTTCTCGCTCCACTGCTTGAGCAGCAGGATGAAGAGCGCCAGGATCAGCAGCAGGCTGGCCACGCTGAAGGCCGCGACGTGGTTGTACTCGTTGTAGAGGATCTCCACGTGCAGCGGCAAGGTATTGGTCACGCCGCGAATGTGGCCGGACACCACCGACACCGCGCCAAACTCGCCCATCGCCCGCGCAGTGCACAGCACCACGCCGTAGATCAGGCCCCATTTGATGTTCGGCAGGGTCACGTGCCAGAACATCTGCCAGCCATTGGCGCCGAGCAGGCGCGCGGCCTCCTCTTCCTGCGTGCCCTGCTCCTGCATCAGCGGGATCAGCTCACGGGCCACGAACGGTACGGTGACGAAGATGGTGGCCAAGACGATGCCCGGCAGGGCGAACACGATCTGGATATCGTGGTCCTGCAGCCACGGCCCGAACAGGCCTTGCGCACCGAACATCAGCACGTAGACCAGGCCGGCGATCACCGGCGATACCGAGAACGGCAGGTCGATCAGGGTGACCAGGATACTCTTGCCACGGAAGGTGTACTTGCTCACGCACCAGGCGGCGCTGACGCCGAACACCAGGTTCAGCGGTACCGAAATGACCACGGCGAGCAGGGTCAGCTTCAGCGCCGACAACGCGTCAGGCTCGAAGATCGCCTCGAAGAAGGTGCCAAAGCCGTTCTTCAGTGCCTGCGATACCACGATCACCAGTGGCAGCAGCAGGAACAGCGCGAACACCAGCCAGCCAAGGCCGATCAGGATACGCCGCGAAGTGGCACTGCCCCGGCGGGCGGCGTTGGCGGCGGCGGTTGCATTCAGGGATGAACTGGACATGCCGGCCTCCTTCAAGGGGTTTCGATGCGGCGCTGCAGCAGGTTGATCAGCAGCAGCAGGATGAAGGAAACCACCAGCATGAGCACGCCGATGGAGGTCGCGCCGGTGTAGTCGTACTGGTCGAGCTTGACCATGATCAGCAGCGGCAGGATCTCGGTCTTCATCGGCATGTTGCCGGCAATGAAGATCACCGAACCATACTCGCCCACGCCGCGGGCGAAGGCCAGGGCAAAGCCTGTCAGCCAGGCAGGCAGCAGCGCTGGCGCCAGCACATGGCGGAACACCTGCAGCGGCTTGGCGCCCAGGCAGGCGGCGGCCTCCTCCACTTCACGCGGAATGTCGGCCAGTACCGGCTGCACCGTCCGCACCACGAACGGCAGGGTGACGAAGGTCAGCGCCAGGGTAATGCCCAGCGGGGTGTAGGCGATCTTGAAACCCAGGTCGGTGGCGAACTGACCGACCCAGCCCGAAGGCGCGTACAGGGCGGTCAGGGCGATACCGGCTACGGCCGTGGGCAGGGCGAACGGCAGGTCGATCATCGCATCGATGATCTTGCGCCCGGGGAAGGTGTAGCGCACCAGCACCCAGGCCAGCAGGGTGCCGATTACTCCGTTGATGATGGCGGCGAACAGGGCGGTGCCGAAACTCAGCTTGAGCGCGGCGATCACCCGCGGCGCACTGATGACGTTCCAGAACTGCTCCCAGGTAAGCTGCGCGGCATGCACGAACATGGCGGCCAGCGGTATCAGCACGATCAGGCTGAGGTACACCAAGGTGTAGCCCAGCGTCAGCCCGAAGCCGGGTATGACGGGGGAAATGCGGCGTGACATAAATATCCCTGGTTGAACGCACTTGGCCCGGGAACGATCCCGGGCTGGTGCTAGCTTCTGAAATCCTGGGGCTGCTTTGCAGCCCATCGCGACGCAAGGCCGCTCCTACAGGGGTGCGCGTACCTCTGTAGGAGCGGCCTTGTGTCGCGATGGGCCGCATGGCGGCCCCGCTTTTCCTTGGCCCTTACTGTGCCTGATAGATCTGGTCGAACACACCGCCATCATTGAAAAATTTCGGTTGTGCAGTCTTCCAGCCACCAAAGTCCTTGTCGATGGTCACCAGGTCCAGTTTCGGGAACTGCTTGCCGAACTCGGCTGCGACCTTCTCGTCACGCGGGCGGTAGAAGTTCTCGGCGGCGATCTTCTGCCCGGCCGGGCTGTACAGGTGCTTGAGGTATTCGCTGGCAATCTCGGTATTGCCCTTCTTTTCGGCATTCTTGTCCACCACCGCCACCGGCGGCTCGGCGAGGATCGACAGCGACGGCACGACGATCTCGAACTTGTCGGCGCCACCGTCTTCCTTCAGTGCCAGGAAGGCTTCGTTTTCCCAGGCCAGCAGCACATCGCCCTGGCCGTTGTTGACGAAGGTGATGGTCGAGCCACGGGCGCCGGTGTCCAGCACCGGCACGTGCTTGAACAGCTCCTGCACGTAGGCCTTGGCTTTCTCTTCGCTACCGCCGGTCTTCAGGCCATAGGCCCAGGCAGCCAGGAAGTTCCAGCGGGCGCCGCCGGAGGTTTTCGGGTTGGGGGTGATGACCGACACGTCCTTCTTGATCAGGTCGCCCCAGTCCTTGATGCCTTTCGGGTTGCCCTTGCGCACCAGGAACACGATGGTCGAGGTGTACGGGGTGCTGGCATCCGGCAGGCGGGTCTGCCAGTTGTCTGGCAGGGTCTTGCCGAGCTTGGCGACTTCATCGATGTCGCCGGCCAGGGCCAGGGTCACCACGTCGGCACGCAGGCCATCGATCACCGCACGGGCCTGCTTGCCCGAACCGCCGTGGGATTGCTGGATCTTCACCTTGTCGCCCGGGTGGGCCTGTTGCCAGTGCTTGATGAACTCGGCGTTGTACTGCTGGTACAGCTCGCGGGTCGGGTCGTAGGACACGTTCAGCAGTTCGTAGTCCTTGGCGATGGCGGAACCGGCAAAAACAGCACTGGCCAGGGCGGCGAGCGCATAACGGCGGATGGACATGGTGAAGCTCCCGATTGGCATTTTTCTAGTTTTGAATGTGTGGTGCGATCAGCCGGTCTTGTTGCCGGGCTGCTGCAGGCGGAACTTCTCCTTGCGCTCGATCTGCACGACCTGAGCGTTGTGCACGGTAATCTCCACCGCACCGAATCGCAGGTCGCGCAGAGCGCTCTGGATTTCACGCAGAATGGTGGCTTCGTCCTGACCGTCGATGCTACGCAGAGATGCACTCATGCTCGTTCTCCTTGGAGTGAGGGTGCCGGGCTGAGGTTTGAAGGGGATTTGCGCCTGGCTTGAGGGCAATAGTAGTGAGGCGGGGTTATTCTTAAAAATACTGTTTAAGAATGTTTATATAACCAAAAACAAAAGACAATTTCGAAGGCGACGGAAGGCCCTGTGGGAGCGGGTTCACCCGCGAATGCGGCGGTGGTTCCACCATCGCATTCGCGGGTAAACCCGCTCCCCCAGGATCCGTGCAGGACTTCAGTTGTGTTTCTGTGGCTCGCGGATCTTGTACCAGGCCACATACAAGGCCGGCAGGAACAGCAGCGTCAGCAGGGTCGCCACGATGATCCCGCCAATCATTGCGTAGGCCATCGGCCCCCAGAACACTTCGCGGGCAATCGGGATCATGCCCAGGCTCGCCGCCGCCGCGGTCAGCAGAATTGGCCGGCGCCGGTGGTTGGTGGCCTCTACCACCGCATCCCACGGCGACAAGCCCTGGGCCTCGAACTCGTCGATCTGGGTCACCAGGATCACCGAGTTACGAATGATGATGCCCGCCAGCGCGAGAATGCCGAGAATCGCCACGAAGCCCATGGGCGTACCTGTGGGCACCAGCGCAATGATCACGCCAATCAGCCCCAACGGCGCCACGCTGACCACCAGGAACAGCTTCTGCACGCTGTGCAGCTGGATCATCAGGAACGTCGCCATCAGGAACAGCATCAGCGGGATGACCTTGCGGATCGGCCCCTGCGCCTTGGCGCTCTCCTCCACCGTACCGCCGGTGGCCACTTCGAAGCCCACCGGCAACTTGCTGGCGAACTCGTCGATCTTCGGCTTCAGCTGGGCCACCAGGTCGGTGGGCTGGATGTCGCCGTTGACCGAGGCCTTGATGGTGATGGTCGGCTTGCGGTCACGGCGCCACACCAGCGGCTGCTCCAGCTCGTAGCGCACGGTGGCGAACGCAAGCAGCGGGATCGAGGTGCCGTTGGGCGTCAGTATCTGCAGGTTCTGCAGGGTATCGGGCGAGCCACGCTCGCTGTCTTCGGCACGGGCGACCACGTCGACCAGGTAGATGTTGTCGTTGACCTGGGTGATCTGCACGCCGCTGACGATGCTGTTCATCACATTGGCCACGTCCTCCGACGACAGGCCCAGCTGGCGCGCCTTGTCCTGGGCGATTTCCACGCGCAGCACCTTACCCGGCTCGTTCCAGTCGTAGATCATCTCGCCGATGTGCTCGTTCTGGTCGAGCAAGGTGGCCAGCTCGATGGCGTGCTTGCGTACCTGGTCGATATTGGCGCCGCTGACCCGATACTGGATCGGCCGGCCCACTGGCGGGCCCATCTCCAGCGATTGCACGTTGGTGCCGACGCCAACGAACTCTTCATGCAGGATCTTCTGCAGGCGGTCCATCATGGCCTGGCGTTCCTCGAAGCCCTTGCTGACGATGACCAGCTGCGCGTAGTACGGGTTCTGCAGCTGCTGGTCGAGGGGCAGGTAGAAGCGGATCGCGCCTTGGCCGATGTAGGTACTCCAGTGCACAAGGTCCGGGTCGTCCTTGATCCGCGCCTCGAAGCGGTCGACCACCTTGCGCGTCTCCTCGATCGAGGCGTTCTGCGGCAGGTTGAGGTCGACGAGGATTTCCGGGCGGTCCGAGGACGGGAAGAACTGGTTCTGCACGAAACGCTCGCAGAAGATCGCCAGGGCGAACAGCACCACGGTGCCGATGATGGTCAGCCAGCGGTTGCGCATGCACCACAACAAACCATGCTCGAAGATTCGGCCGACACGGCCCGGCTCGGCTTCGTGGGGCTTGAGCTTGGCGCTGCTGAGAATGTGCACGCCGAGCACCGGGGCGAAGAACACCGCTACCACCCACGACACCATCAGCGCCACGGCAATTACCGCAAACAGCGTGTAGGTGTACTCGCCCGCCGAACTGGCGTTGAGGCCGATCGGCACGAAGCCGGCCACCGTCACCAGGGTGCCGGTAAGCATGGGGAAGGCTGTGGAGGTATAGGCAAAAGTCGCCGCCTGCTCCTTGCTTTCGCCCATCTCCAGCCGTGTGACCATCACCTCCACGGTGATCATCGCATCGTCCACCAGCAGGCCCAGGGCGATGATCAGCGCCCCCAGCGAAATCCGCTGCATGGTGATGCCGCTGTATTCCATGAACACGAACACCATGGCCAGCACCAGCGGGATCGAACAGGCCACCACCAGCCCGGCACGCACGCCGAGGCTGACGAAGCTCACCGCCAGCACGATCACCACCGCCTCGAACAGCGCACTGGTGAAGCCGCCCACCGCTTGCTTGACCACCACGGCCTGGTCGGAAACAGTGTGCACCCCGACGCCCACCGGCAGGTCTTCGATCACCTTGTCCATGCGCTTTTTCAGCGCCGCGCCGAACACCTGGATATTGCCGCCGGCCTTCATGCCGATGGCCAGGCCCAGCGCCGTCTGGCCGTTGTAGCGAAACATCGGCGAAGGAGGGTCGACGTAACCACGCTCGATATCGGCGATATCGGCCAGGCGGAAGAAGCGGTCGTTGATCTTCAGGTTGACGGTTTGCAGGTCCTTTTCCGAGGTGAACTGCCCGGAGGTACGCACCGAGATACGTTCCGGCCCGGCCTCGATCACACCGGCAGGGGTCACGGCGTTTTGCGATTGCAGGGCCTGCATGACCTGGCGCTGATCGATGCCCAGGGCTGCCAGCTTGCGGGTGGAGAAGTTCAGGTAAAGCACTTCGTCCTGGGTGCCGATCAGCTCGATCTTGCCGATGTTGGGCACATCGCGCACTTCGGCCCGCGCCTGTTCCACGTAGTCGCGCAGCTGGCGCAGGGTCAGGCCGTCGGCGGTGAAGGCATAGATAGAACCGAACACATCGCCGAATTCATCGTTGAACCCGGGCCCCTGGATGCCCGCAGGGAATTCACCGCGAATGTCCTGGATCTTCTTGCGCACCTGGTACCAGATTTCCGGGATGTCCTTGGCCTTGGTGGTGTCGCGCAGGTACACGTAGACCGTGGATTCGCCGGGGCGGGTGTAGCTTTTGGTGTAGTCGAGGGAGTCGAGTTCCTCGAGCTTCTTCTCGATACGGTCGGTGACCTGGTACAGGGTTTCGTCCTGGGTCGCGCCGGGCCAGCGGGTCTGGATGACCATGGTCTTGATGGTGAACGACGGGTCTTCCTCACGGCCCAGGTTGAAGTAGGAGAAGATCCCCATCAGCAGGCCAACGAACATCAGGTACCAGACGAACGATTGATGCTTGAGTGCCCAGTCGGACAGGTTGAAGCTTCCTTTCATTGCGCATCCTCGTCGAAGGTGACCTTCTGGCCAGGCTTGAGGCTGTTCACGCCCGCAGTCACCACCCGCTCGCCGGGCTGTACGCCCGAGCTCAGGACGACACTGTCGGCGGTGCGGCCGATCAGGGCCACGTCACGAGTGGCCACGGTCTTCTGCTGCGTATCGATCACCCATACCTGGGTCTTGCCGTCGCGCTCGAGCAAGGCACTCAAGGGCAGTTCGCTGCGCGGCGACACCTCCGAACTCAGGGTCACGCTGATGGCGGTGCCCAGGTGGAAGGCCGCCGGGGTGCTGGCCAGGGTCAGGCGCGCGCGACGGGTGCGAGTGGTGGCATCGGCCTGGGGTTCCAGTTCCCGCAGGCTGGCGGTGGTGTTGATGGTCGGGTCCAGCTGCGAAGCAACGGTAAAGGTCAGGCCTTTGCTCAACTGCTCGGCCAGGCCGATCGGCAGGTCGATCACCGCTTCCTTCACATCCGGCCTGGCCAGGGTTACCACGGCCTGGCCGGCGGTGACGGTTTGCCCGGCTTCGGCCTGCCAGGCAGTGATTACCGCGGCGTGGTCGGTGCGCAGGGTGCTGTAGTCGAGCTGGTCACGCGCCTGGCTGAGCGCAGAGCGCGCCTGCTCCAACGCCGCGCTGGTGGTTTTCAGGTTGGTCTGGGCGATATCCAGCTGGGCCTGGGCGCCTACGCCACGGTCGTACAGCTGTTGCTGGCGGCGGGCATCGGCCTGGGCGTTGATCCACTGCGCCTGCACCTTGGCCAGGTCGCCTTCGGCGGCACGAAGCTGGTTCTGCTGGTCGGTCGGGTCGAGGGTGGCCAGGGTGTCGCCCGGTTTCACCTGGGCGCCCACATCCAGCCAGCGCCGGGCAATACGCCCGGAAACCCGGAAGCCCAAGGTGCTTTCGAAACGTGCCTGGATACTGCCGGCGAAACGGCCCAGCTGCGACTGCACCTGGGGTTCGACCTTGACCGACAGCACCGGCCGAATCGGCTCCGGCACTTCATCCTCGCTACTGCAGCCAGCCAACAGCACGCCGGCCGACAGCATCAGCAGCAGGCGCTTCATAGCTCACCCCCGTTGCCCTTGGCATCGATCTTCAGCACCTGCATGCCGGGGTGCAGCAACTGCCCGCCATTGACCACCACGGTCTCGCCGCCTTTCAGGCCACTGGCGACCACGATCCTGCCGGTGAGGTAACGGCTGACCTCGACCTTGCGCAACTCTACCTTGTCACCCTCGCCCACTACCCAGACGGCGGGCTCATGCAGGGCCTTGGTCAGTGCCGACCATGGCAGCTCGATACTTGGCCGGCCCTGGGCATTGGTGGTGGCCGTCACCGGTGCACCCAGTTGCATCCCTGGCGGCACATCCCTCAGCCCGACCTTGACCTGTACCGTGCCGCTTTGCGCAGACACCGTGGGGGTGATTTCGCGCACGAAGCCACGGGCCTGGACCTTGGGGTCGTCCAGCAGGCTGACGATCACGCCGGCGTCGCTTGGCGGAGCCACCAGCAGCGATTCGTAGACATTGAACACGGCATCACGGTCGCCATCGGTGGCCAGGCTGAAGATTGGCATGGTCGCCTGCACCACCTGGCCGACCTCGGCCTGGCGCTCGGTAATGACCCCATCGGCCTCGGAGACCAACGCGGTATAGCTCAGTTGTTCGTTGGCATTGGCCAATTGCGCCTGCGCGGCCTTGAGCGCGCTCTGGTTGCTGCGCAGCGCGGCTTCGGCGGAATCGTATTCGCTCTGGCTGGTGTAGCCCTTGGGCAACAGCTTTTGCTGGCGCACGAACGCGGCACTGGTCTGGGTGACCCGCGCCTGCGCGGCGAACACCTCGGCCTTGGCCGAGTCGACATTGTTCTGCAGGTCTTTCGGGTCCAGCCGCGCCAACACCTGGTTGGCCTTTACGTGGTCGCCGACATCGACACTGCGCGAAATGATCTTGCCGCCCACACGGAACGACAGGTCGGTCTGCACCCGCGCCTGCACATCGCCAGTCAGGGTGACCCTGGCAGCGAAATCGGTGGGTGATACCTGTTGCACGCCTACGCGTGGCAGTGTTTCGGTGGTTTCTTCCTTACTACAGCCCGACAGCAGGGACACAAGCCCCAGGCAGACGACCAACAGCGGACGTATCAACGTCATGCAGGCTCCTTGCTTGCGCGCAAATGATTCGTGGGATGCGACTGTTAGCGTAGATCAGGGTTCGATAAACGGCACTGACCGCGATCAAGCTGGCATTTTCGGCGCCTGCGCGGGCCTTTTCGCGGGTAAACCCGCTCCCACAGGGCATGCGCAAGCCCTGAAGGCTGCACAGTCCCTTGTGGGAGCGGGTTTACCCGCGAAAGGGCCGGTACAGGTCAGAGCTGAACTGAAGCCTTGTTCAGTCCCAGTTCGATGTCATCGATCAGTGCTTTGGCAAACCCACTGAGAATTCTCGCGGCACTACCGGCCAGCCGGTCATTTTCCATCTCGGCTTCGGTCGTCAGGTGATTGATGCAACCGAGCATTACGGAGAGTTCGGAGAAGGCATGGTTGAAGGGGATATTGGCCTGGACGCGGAAAAGGTCCATGCAGGTTTCTTTACCGACGGTGCTGCTGTTTTTTGGGTGATTTGGAACGTGCGTTGTCATGGTCGGGATCCAATGTCGTTTATGGAACCGCCAGCTCATCTTTCTCACGGATAAGGGGTGGCAGCCGTACGCGGGGTGAGAAAACCGAGGACATTGAACCCGGCCAGGCCGAGGCCTGCCCACGCAAGGCCGCCATGACAGGAAGCCTGTTCAACATCGAGCGGGTTTCTCACACCCGGTCACCTTGATTGGCGACTCGACGACGTTATCCCTGGGGCATTTCCCCAGCAACAGAGCAGCTTCCACACGGCTCGTAGGATAATTCCCAAGCCGATTCAACTGAAGCCTTTGGTTTGAGTTGATGAAAAGTCGTACGCCTTGCGGGCCTCTTCGCGGGTGAACCCGCTCCCACAGGGTTATGTGCAGCCTTCAGGACCTCTGCAATACCCGCGAATGGGCCGGTACTGCCATCCGCAAGTTTCTGCCATATCCAGAAACCATGATCTACACAGCACCTGCATCTCAGCCACTACCTTTGAAAAGTCACCTGCTTTTCAAGGAAGAAGCCAATGTCGCGAGCCCAGTCTCACCTGCTTCGCCGTGGTCGCTATTCAGAACTTGGCCGGCTCTATCTGCTGACCACCGTCACCCACCAGCGCAAGCCGCTGTTCCATGATTTTCACCATGCCCGGCTGGTCATTCACCAACTGCGACAATCAGACCAGGAACATGCCTGCCGATCACTGGCCTGGGTGCTGATGCCGGACCATCTGCATTGGCTGATCGAGTTGAAAGGTACGACGTTGGGCACCTTGATGCGCAGGTTCAAGTCCAGGTCCAGTCTGGTTTTGCATCAGGCGGGGGTTGAGCAGGATCCGGTATGGCAGCCTGGGTATCAGGACCGGGCACTGCGGCGGGAGGAAAGCACGGTGCATGTTGCCAGATACATTGTTGCCAACCCCTTGCGGGCTGGCTTGGTCAGAAGTGTCAGGGACTATCCACATTGGGATGCAGTCTGGCTTTAAATTAGAGTTGAGGCATTCGCGGGTAAACCCGCTCCCACAGGGATTAACACAGGCCCGAGGCAGTGATATTCCTGTGGGAGCGGGTTCACCCGCGAAGAGGCCAGGTCAGGCCGACGCAGCCACCTGCGCCGGGCGCTTGACCTGTGGCTGCGAAGCATTCGCCGCAGCGCCCTCTTCGATCGCCTGCTGTATCGCCTTGCGACGGCGCTCTTCGGCCTGGCGGCTGAAGTACCAGACGAAGAAGGTCACCAGCGACACCGACAGCAGGATCAGGCTTGCCACGGCGTTGATCTCCGGCTTCACGCCCAGGCGCACCGCCGAGAACACTTCCATCGGCAAGGTGGTCGAACCAGGGCCTGACACGAAGCTGGCCAGTACCAGGTCATCCAGCGACAGGGCGAACGACATCATGCCGCCCGCCGCCAGCGACGGCGCGATCATCGGGATGGTGATCAGGAAGAACACCTTCCACGGCTTGGCCCCCAGGTCCATCGCCGCTTCCTCGATCGAAAGGTCCAGCTCCCGCAGGCGTGCTGACACCACCACCGCCACATACGCCGCACAGAACGTGGTATGGGCGATCCAGATGGTGACGATGCCGCGCTCCTGCGGCCAGCCAATCATCTGCGCCATGGCCACGAACAGCAGCAACAGCGACAGGCCGGTGATCACCTCAGGCATTACCAGCGGCGCGGTGACCAGGCCACCGAACAGCGTGCGGCCCTTGAAGCGGGTAACCCGGGTCAGCACGAACGCCGCCAAGGTACCCAGCGCCACCGCCGCCACCGCCGTGTAGCAGGCGATTTCCAGCGAACGCATCACCGAACCCATCAACTGGGTGTTGTCGAGCAGGCCGACGTACCACTTCACCGACCAGCCACCCCATACCGTCACCAGCTTGGAGGCGTTGAACGAGTAGATCACCAGGATCAGCATCGGCAGGTAGATGAACAGCAAGCCTAGCACCAGCATCAGCTTGGAGAAACTGAAGCGCTTCATGCCCTGCCCTCCATTTCTTTGGCCTGGCTGCGGTTGAACAGCAGGATCGGCACAATCAGGATCGCCAGCATCACCACCGCCAGCGCAGAGGCCACCGGCCAGTCTCGGTTGTTGAAGAACTCTTGCCACAGCACCTTGCCGATCATCAGGGTTTCCGGGCCGCCAAGCAGTTCAGGGATCACGAACTCGCCCACCACCGGGATGAACACCAGCATGCAGCCGGCGATGATGCCGTTCTTCGACAGCGGTACGGTGATCTTCCAGAAGCTGTTGAAGGTGCTCGAACCCAGGTCCGAAGCGGCCTCGAGCAGGCTCGGGTCGTGCTTCACCAGGTTGGCGAACAGCGGCAGGATCATGAACGGCAGGTACGAATAGACCACGCCGATGTACACCGCCAGGTTGGTGTTGAGGATCTGCAGCGGCTGGTCGATCAACCCGGTCCACAGCAGGAAGCCGTTGAGCAGGCCGTTGTTGCTGAGAATGCCCATCCAGGCATAGACGCGGATCAGGATCGCGGTCCAGGTCGGCATCATGATCAGCAACAGCAGGACCGTCTGGGTCTCCTTCTTGGCATTGGCAATGGCATAGGCCATCGGGTAGCCGATCAGCAGGCACAGCAGGGTGCTGAAGAAGGCCATCTTCAGCGAGCCCAGGTAGGCCGAGATATACAGCTCATCCTCGGTCAACAGGCCATAGTTGGCCAGGTTGAGCACCAGCTGCAGCTTGTCTTCGACGTAGCTGTAGATCTCGGTATACGGCGGGATAGCCACGTCGGCTTCGGCGAAGCTGATCTTCAGCACGATGAAGAACGGCAGCATGAAGAACAGGAACAGCCAGATGAACGGCACGCCGATCACCAGGTGCCGCCCCTCCGGGGTAATACGCTGGAAGGCTCGCTTGAGCTTGCGCAGCTTCATGACCGCAGTACCACGCCGCTGTCGTCTTCCCACCATACGTACACTTCATCGCCCCAGGTCGGGCGCGTGCCCTGGCGCTCGGCGTTGGCGACGAACGACTGGACGACCTTGCCACTCGGCAACTCGACGTAGAACACCGAGTGGCCACCCAGGTAGGCAATGTCGTGAACCTTGCCGCGCGACCAGTTGTGCTCGCAGGTCGGTTGCTGGGTGGTGACCAGCATCTTTTCCGGGCGCAGCGCATAGGTGATGTGCTTGTCTTCCACCGACGTGGTGATGCCGTGGCCGACATAGATCTTGCGCTCCAGCTCCGGGCTGGCAATGATCGCGTGGCCTTCGGCGTCGTCGACCACTTCACCTTCGAACAGGTTGACGTTGCCGATGAACTCGCACACCAGGCGGCTGGTAGGCGTCTCGTAGATGTCCACCGGCGAACCGATCTGGGCGATCCAGCCCAGGTGCATGATGGCGATGCGCTGGGCCATGGTCATGGCCTCTTCCTGGTCGTGGGTCACCATTACGCAGGTCACGCCCACGCGCTCGATGATCTCCACCAGTTCCAGCTGCATCTGCGAACGCAGTTTCTTGTCCAGTGCACCCATCGGCTCATCGAGCAGCAGCAGCTTGGGGCGCTTGGCCAGCGAGCGGGCCAGGGCCACGCGCTGGCGCTGGCCGCCGGACAGCTGGTGCGGCTTGCGCTTGGCGTACTGGGTCATGTGCACCAGCTTGAGCATCTCGGCCACGCGGGCGTCGATCTCGGCCTTGGGCATCTTGTCCTGCTGCAGGCCGAAGGCGATGTTCTGCGCCACGGTCATGTGCGGGAACAGCGCGTAGGACTGGAACATCATGTTGATCGGCCGCTCGTAGGGCGGCATGTCGGTGATGTCGACGCCATCGAGGAAGATCCGCCCTTCGGTCGGGCGTTCGAAGCCGGCCAGCATGCGCAGCAAGGTGGACTTGCCGGAACCGGAGCCACCCAGCAGGGCGAAGATCTCGCCCTTGCGGATTTCCAGGGACACATCGTCCACGGCTACCGTTTCGTCGAACTTTTTCGTGACCCGGTCGATCTTGACCAGCACCTGCTTGGGTTGCTGGCCACCCTCGAGGGCTTTTTTATAGGCACCGGAGGCAACTGCCATGAGTGAAACTCCCAACAAGATTTTTGTGCCCGCGAGCCCTGTTCTACAGGTGCCGCCACGGGCCTGGATTTTTACTTGCCCGACTTGACCTTGGTCCAGCTACGGGTCATCAGCCGTTGCACCTTGGGTGGCAACTCTGAGTTCACGAACATCTTGTCCAGCACTTCCTGCGGTGGGTAAACCGCGGCGTCAGTCCTCACGGCCTGGTCCATCAGGTCGCCAGCCTTGGGGTTCGGGTTGGCGTAACCGACGTAATCACTGACCTGGGCGATAACCTCAGGCTTCAGCAAATAGTTGATGAAGGCATGCGCCTCTTTGACGTTTTTGGCGTCCTTGGGGATCGCCAGCACGTCGAACCAGAGGTTGCCGCCTTCCTTGGGAATGGCGTAGGCCAGGTTCACGCCCTTCTTCGCTTCTTCGGCGCGGGCCTTGGCCTGGAACACATCACCCGAGAAACCTGCCGCGACGCAGATGTCGCCGTTGGCCAGGTCGGTGATGTACTTGGACGAGTGGAAGTAGGTCACGTACGGGCGTACCGCCAGCAGTTTCTTCTCGGCGGCCTGGTAGTCCTTGGCATTGGTGCTGTTGGGGTCCAGCCCCATGTAGTTGAGCACCGCCGGCAGCATTTCGTCCGCCGAGTCGAGGAAGGCCACGCCGCACTTGGCGAGCTTCTTCATGTTCTCGGGCTCGAACAGCACTGCCCAGGAGTCGATGGTGTCCACGCCCAGCGCGGCCTTCACCTTGTCGACGTTGTAACCGATGCCGTTGGTGCCCCACAGGTAAGGCACGGCGTAATGGTTGCCCGGGTCGTTCTTTTCCAGGCGTTTCATCAACGCCGGGTCCAGGTTGGAATAATTGGGCAGCAGGTTCTTGTCGAGCTTCTGGAACGCGCCCGCCTTGATCTGCTTGCCGAGGAAATGGTTGGATGGCACTACCACGTCATAGCCGGTGTTGCCGGCCAGCAGCTTGCCTTCCAGGGTTTCGTTGGAGTCGAACACGTCTTGCACGGGCTTGATGCCCGTGGCTTTCTCGAAGTCCGCGAGTGTGGTCGGGCCGACGTAGTCGGACCAGTTGTAGAAGTGCACCGTAGGCGCCGCTTGGACGCTGCATGCCAGCGTCAGGCCCGCTCCAGCCATCAAGGCCTTGCGGAATACAGAAATGGACAAGTGGGTGGTCCTCACAATCAGTGCCTGGGTAGCGACAATGCTGCCGCACACGCAAAACCGGCGCGCAACTTACCTTCGCAGCTTCGATGCCGCAATCATCAATTGCCTTTCACTGGCTCTGGGCCGGGATTCCCCGGCCCAGAGGTACCGCATCGGGCTTACTTGCCCGACTTGATCTTGGTCCAGCTGCGGGTGATCACACGCTGGGCAGACGCTTCAGGCGCAGCGATCGCGTACAGCTGCTTCTTCACTTCAGCTGGCGGATAGATGCTCGGATCGCTGGTGATTTCCTTGTCCACGAACTGGGTGGCGGCAGCGTTGCCGTTCGGGAAGCGCACGGCGTTGGTGATCTCGGCCATGATTTCCGGCTGCATCAGGAAGTTCATGAACTGATAGGCGGCGTCTTTATGCTCGGCATCCTTGGGGATGGCGACCATGTCGTAGAAGGTACCGGCACCTTCCTTCGGAATGACGTAGTCCACCTTGACCTTGTCGCCGGCTTCGTGGGCACGGGCCTTGGACTGCTCCAGGTCACCCGAATAACCGACGGCTACGCAGATATTGCCGTTGGCCATGTCGCCGATGTACTTGGACGAGTGGAAGTAGGTGATAGAAGGACGGATCTTGAGGAACAGGTCCTCGGCGGCCTTCAGGTCTTCCTTCTTGGTGCTGTTGCTCGGCAGGCCCAGGTAGTGCAGCGCAGCCGGCAGCATTTCGGTCGGGGCATCCAGGAAGCTCACGCCGCAGCTCTTGAGCTTGGCGATGTTCTCAGGCTTGAACACCACGTCCCACGAGTCGATCTTGTCCACGCCCAGCGCGGCCTTGACCTTCTCCGGGTTGTAGCCGATGCCGATCGAGCCCCACATGTACGGGAAGGCGTGCTTGTTGTCCTTGTCGCTGGCATCGCCAACGGCCTTGAGCAGGTCTGGGTCGAGGTTCTTCCAGTTCGGCAGCTTGGAGCGGTCCAGTTCCTCGTACACGCCAGCCTTGATCTGCTTGGCCAGGAAGTTGTTCGAAGGCACGACGATGTCATAGCCCGACTTGCCTGCCAGCAGCTTGGCTTCGAGGGTTTCGTTGCTGTCGAAGACGTCGTACTTGACCTTGATGCCCGATTGTTTCTCGAACTTGGCGATGGTGTCCGGAGCGATGTAGTCCGACCAGTTGTAGACGTTCAACACCTTGTCTTCAGCCTGAACAGCGGTAGCCATGACACCCATCAGGGCGGCGGCCAGCAACGTCTTGCCCATTTTATTCATGCGTAATGCTCCAGAATTTTTTATTTAGCCATCTGTTCAGCAGCCAGGACCTACGGTGCAGAGCGCGCGGCGACTGAAACAGTCGCTAGTCTGGCAAGTTACAAGGCTCTGTATCAAGGAAAGCAGGGCCTTGTAACGACTTAATGTCACATCGCTAGCCTAGCAAACTGTCAGCGGATCGCTTCGAGCGTCAGATCAAGGCATTTACGTGCCTTTTCCACCAGTTCGTCGATCTCTGCATGGCTGATCACCAGCGGCGGCGCAATGATCATGGTGTCACCCACCGCGCGCATGATCAGGCCGTTTTCGAAGCAGAAGGTGCGGCAGATCATGCCCACGCCCTTGCCCTCGTAACGGCTGCGGGCGGCCTTGTCCTTGACCAGCTCGATCGCGCCGAGCAGGCCCAGGCCGCGTACCTCGCCCACCAGAGGGTGGTCCTGCAGTTCACGCAAACGCTTTTGCAAATACGGTGCCGCTTCGCTGCGCGCCTTCTCGACGATTTTCTCGTCACGCAGGATGCGCAGGTTTTCCAGGCCCACGGCGGCCGCTACCGGGTGGCCGGAGTAGGTGAAGCCGTGGTTGAAGTCGCCGCCTTCGCTTAGTACCTGGGCCACGGTGTCACGCACGATCACACCGCCCATGGGGATGTAACCGGAAGTCAGGCCCTTGGCGATGGTCATCAGGTCGGGCTTGAGGTCGTAGTAGTCGGAACCGAACCACTCGCCGGTACGGCCGAAACCGCAGATCACTTCGTCGGCGACGAACAGGATGTCGTACTTGGCGAGGATCTCCTTCACCTTCGGCCAGTAGGTTTCCGGCGGGATAATCACGCCGCCGGCGCCCTGGATCGGCTCGGCGATGAAGGCGGCGACATTGTCTTCGCCGACTTCGAGGATTTTCTTCTCCAATTGCTCGGCCGCCCACACCCCGAACTCATCCGGAGTCATGTCGCCGCCTTCGCCGAACCAGTAAGGCTGCGGGATATGCACGATGCCCGGGATCGGCAGGCCGCCCTGCTCGTGCATGCCGCTCATGCCGCCCAGACTGGCACCAGCCACGGTGGAGCCGTGGTAGCCGTTGATGCGGCCGATGATGGTCTGCTTCTGTGGCTTGCCTTTCAGCGCCCAGTAATGGCGGACCATGCGCAGCACGGTGTCGTTGCCTTCGGAGCCGGAGCCGGTGAAGAACACATGGGTCATGCCTTGCGGCGCCACGTCGGAGATTGCCTTGGCCAGTTCCAGCGCAGGCGGGTGGGCAGTCTGGAAGAACAGGTTGTAGTACGGCAGCTCGCGCATCTGCTTTTCTGCCGCCTGAACCAGTTCTTCACGGCCATAACCCACTGCCACGCACCACAGGCCAGCCATGCCGTCGAGGATCTTGTGCCCCTCGCTATCCCACAAATGCACACCCTGGGCCTTGGTGATGATGCGCGGCCCCTTCTCCTTCAGCTGCTTGTAGTCGCTGAAGGGCGCGAGGTGATGCTCCCCGCTCAGGGTTTGCCATTCACGGGTTTGCGGGTTGTTGACGCTCATGTGCTTCTCCGTTGTTCGACAGCCGCGTCCTGCGGCACCAAGTTGATCAGACAGCAAACAGCAGGAACTCACGCTCCCAGGAACTGATGACTCGCTTGAAGTTCTCGTGCTCGGCGCGCTTGGTAGCGACGTAGCCGGTGATGAACTTCTTGCCCAGGTACTGCACCAGTGCACGGCTGTTTTCCATGCGTTCCAGGGCATCTTCGATGGTCAGTGGCAGGCGCAGGTTGCGGCGTTCGTAGCCACGCCCCTGCACCGGCGCGCTGGCATCGATGCCTTCGACCACGCCGATATAGCCACACAGCAGGCTGGCGGCGATGGCCAGGTAAGGGTTGGCGTCGGCGCCTGGCAGGCGGTTCTCGACCCGGCGGCTTTGCGGGCCGGCGTCCGGCACGCGCAGGCCGACGGTACGGTTTTCCTCGCCCCATTCCACGTTCACCGGCGCCGAGGTGTCGGGCAGGAAGCGGCGGAACGAGTTGACGTTGGGGGCGAACAGCGGCAATGCCTCGGGGATGAACTTCTGCAGGCCACCGATGTGGTGCAGGAACAGTTCGCTCATGCTGCCGTCGTCGTTGCTGAAGATGTTCTTGCCGGTAGCCACGTCGACCACGCTCTGGTGCAGGTGCATGGCACTGCCTGGCTCGCCGGTCATGGGCTTGGCCATGAAGGTGGCGGCCACATTGTGCTTGAGCGCGGCCTCGCGCATGGTGCGCTTGAACACCAGGATCTGGTCGGCCAGGTGCAGGGCGTTGCCATGACGGAAGTTGATCTCCATCTGCGCCGTGCCGTCTTCATGGATCAGCGTGTCGAGGTCCAGCTGCTGCAGTTCGCACCAGTCGTAGACGTCTTCGAACAGCGGGTCGAATTCGTTGGCGGCTTCGATCGAGAACGACTGGCGACCGGTTTCCGGGCGGCCCGAACGGCCTACCGGGGGCTGCAGCGGGAAGTCCGGGTCTTCGCTGCGCTTGGTCAGGTAGAACTCCATCTCCGGCGCGACGATCGGCTGCCAGCCCTTGTCGGCGTATAGCTTGAGGACTTTCTTCAGCACGTTGCGCGGCGACAGTTCGACCGGGTTGCCCTTCTTGTCGTAGGTGTCGTGGATCACCTGGGCGGTCGGCTCGATGGCCCATGGCACCAGGAACACGGCGTTCTCGTCGGGGCGGCAGATCATGTCGATGTCCGCCGGGTCCAGCAGTTCGTAATAGATGTCGTCGTCGACGTAGTCGCCGGTCACGGTCTGCAGCAGCACGCTCTCGGGCAGGCGCATGCCTTTTTCGGCGATGAATTTGTTGGTAGGCGAAATCTTGCCGCGCGTGATGCCGGTCAGGTCACTGATCATGCATTCGACTTCGGTGATCTTGTGCTCTTTCAACCAATCGGTGAGCTGGTCGAGGTTGTTACTCATAAATACCTCAGGAGGTAAGGTGGTCCGCGCACTGATTCTGGATGGAGTACATTGCTAAAGCAAAAACCCCCGCGCAGAGCCAC
Organism: Pseudomonas sp. B23(2017); assembly: GCF_002113725.1. Taxonomy (NCBI): domain Bacteria; kingdom Pseudomonadati; phylum Pseudomonadota; class Gammaproteobacteria; order Pseudomonadales; family Pseudomonadaceae; genus Pseudomonas; species Pseudomonas sp. B23(2017). Next base: position 455,432 of record NZ_NEJM01000001.1, read on the forward strand.
AGTGGATACACTGAAAACAGGTGCGTCCGTAATGAGTTCGAAAGGCAGGAAGACGAAACGAAGGGCGGCAAGCCGCTACGAGGGCAGGTCCGGGAGCGCCAAACGTCAATTATTGCGGCCAGGGCGGCCACGCCATTGACGAAGCTTGCAAAAAAGACGGATGTACCCGATGGCACTGCGCAGGCAGTGCTTTCAGGTCTCGGCAAGCGGACCATGTGACCCTCGTATTATTGTGTTCTGGGTTGAGACCGAGCTTAGCCTTGTTCATTTTTTTACACAACACCTCCGTAAAAAATAAAACACGGTTGGTCGGAGATAGCCCTTTGCGCGGGAAATAGCGGATAATGGTTTGCCCCGAGATGCAGCAAATCTGCCGTCGATGTGCCATTTCAGGGCATCATGGGGTTGGCTTGACATCAGTTTGTCTTTTCGATTGACTGGTCTTGCAAGCCCCCCTTGATTGATATTTTTAACAACAAAGGTGTTGCATCATGTCGGTACCCCCGCGTGCCGTTCAGCTTAACGAAGCGAACGCGTTCCTTAAGGAACATCCTGAGGTTCTCTACGTTGACCTTCTGATTGCAGATATGAATGGTGTGGTGCGTGGCAAGCGCATAGAGCGCACCAGCCTCCACAAGGTTTACGAGAAAGGCATCAACCTGCCTGCCTCCCTCTTCGCCCTGGACATCAACGGCTCCACCGTTGAAAGCACCGGGCTGGGCCTGGACATCGGCGATGCTGACCGCATCTGCTATCCAATCCCTGACACCCTCTGTAACGAGCCGTGGCAAAAGCGCCCTACCGCTCAGCTGCTGATGACCATGCACGAGCTCGAAGGCGAGCCGTTCTTCGCCGACCCGCGTGAAGTGCTGCGTCAGGTGGTGAGCAAGTTCGACGAACTGGGCCTGACCATCTGCGCCGCGTTCGAGCTGGAGTTCTACCTGATCGACCAGGAGAACGTGAACGGCCGCCCGCAGCCGCCGCGCTCGCCAATTTCGGGCAAGCGTCCGCAGTCGACCCAGGTGTACCTGATCGACGACCTCGACGAATATGCCGACTGCCTGCAGGACATCCTGGAAGGCGCGAAGGAGCAAGGCATCCCGGCCGACGCCATCGTCAAGGAAAGCGCCCCGGCGCAGTTCGAAGTCAACCTGCACCACGTGGCCGACCCGCTCAAGGCCTGCGACTACGCGGTACTGCTCAAGCGGTTGATCAAGAACATCGCCTACGACCATGAAATGGACACCACCTTCATGGCCAAGCCCTACCCGGGCCAGGCAGGCAACGGCCTGCATGTACACATTTCCGTGCTGGACAAAGATGGCAACAACATCTTCACCAGCGAGGATCCCGAGCAGAACGCCGCGCTACGTCACGCTGTCGGCGGTGTGCTCGAGACCCTGCCCGCGTCCATGGCGTTCCTTTGCCCGAACGTCAACTCGTACCGCCGCTTCGGCGCGCAGTTCTATGTGCCGAACGCGCCAAGCTGGGGCCTGGACAACCGCACCGTGGCCCTGCGCGTGCCGACCGGTTCGCCGGACGCCGTGCGCATCGAGCACCGCGTGGCCGGTGCCGACGCCAACCCGTACCTGATGATGGCCGCCGTACTGGCCGGCGTGCACCATGGCCTGACCAACAAGGTCGAGCCGGGTGAGCCGATCGAAGGCAACTCGTACGAGCAGCTGGACCAGAGCCTGCCGAACAACCTGCGCGATGCCCTGCGCGAGCTGGACGACAGCGAGATCCTGAACAAGTACATCGATCCGAAGTACATCGACATCTTCGTCGCGTGCAAGGAGAGCGAGCTGGAGGAGTTCGAGCACTCGATCTCCGACCTCGAGTACAACTGGTACCTGCATACCGTGTAAACAAAAACGCCGCCCACAAGGGCGGCGTTTTCGTTCGAGATTGGTGTCGCCTGCTTCGCGGGTAAACCCGCTCCCACAGGGACCGCGCCGGCCTCAGGTCCGGTGAAGATCCTGTGGGAGCGGGTTCACCCGCGAAGAGGCCAGTACAGGTTTACAAGGGCTTCTCGAAGATTTTCGAATTGCGCTGGTAGTTGTACAGCGAAGCCCGCGCCGCTGGCAGGCGCTCGACCCCGCTCGGCGCAAACCCGCGTTCGCGGAACCAGTGCGCAGTACGCGTCGTCAGCACGAACAGGGTGTTCAGCCCCAACTGCCGCGCCCGGCTTTCGATGCGCTCCAGCAGCTCGTCGCCACGCCCGCCATGGCGGTACTCCGGGTTCACCGCCAGGCACGCCAGTTCGCCGGCATCGGAGTCGGCAATCGGGTACAACGCCGCACAGGCGATGATCATGCCCTCGCGCTCGACCACGCTGAATTGCTCGATCTCCCGCTCCAGCACCTCACGCGAACGGCGCACCAGGATGCCCTGCTCTTCCAGCGGGCTGATCAGTTCCAGCAAACCGCCCACGTCCTCGATGGTCGCCTCTCGCACCACTTCGAACTGCTCCTGCGACACCAGCGTGCCGCCACCGCCACGGGTGAACAGCTCGGTCAGCAAGGCACCGTCCTCGGCATAGCTGACGATATGGCTGCGCGCCACGCCGCCTTTGCAGGCTTCGGCCGCGGCATCCAGCAATTCGCCCTGGTAATCGCTGCCCAGGCGCTGCAGATGCGGGGCAACCTGCTGCGGGCGCAGCTCACGCACCAGCTTGCCATCGGCATCCAGCAGGCCCGGCTCGGCACCGAACAGCAGCAGCTTGTCGGCACCCAGTTCTATGGCGGCGCGGGTGGCCACGTCTTCGCAGGCCAGGTTGAAGATTTCCCCCGTGGGCGAGTAGCCCAGCGGCGACAACAGCACGATGGAGCGCTCGTCGAGCAGGCGGCTGATGCCCTTGCGGTCGACCCGGCGCACTTCGCCGGTGTGGTGGTAGTCCACGCCTTCGAGCACGCCGATCGGCCGCGCCGTGACCAGGTTGCCGGACGCCACTCGCAGGCGCGAGCCCTGCATCGGCGAAGCGGCGATGTCCATCGACAGGCGTGCCTCGATGGCCAGGCGCAAGGCGCCGACGGCATCGATCACGCAATCCAGGGTGGCGGCATCGGTGATGCGCAGGCCACGGTGGTAGTGCGGGGTCAGGCCGCGATCAGCCAGGCGGCTTTCGATCTGCGGGCGCGAGCCATGCACCAGCACCAGGCGCACGCCCAGGCTGTGCAGCAGCACCAGGTCGTGGACGATGTTGCCGAAATTAGGGTGTTCCACCCCATCGCCAGGGAGCATGACCACGAAGGTGCAGTCGCGATGGGCATTGATATACGGGGAGGCATGACGCAGCCAGTTGACGTAGTCGGGCATGACAGGGCCTGTGGATAAGTGGACGGAGAACGGCGATACAGGGGGCGTTCAGGATCATCGTCGGAACAGGCTTGCGGTCACGCGCGGTCTCCTCTAGGCAGGAACGAAACAGTTCGGTTGACGTTTAGTCCAGGCAATAGTGCCGGATCAGGTCACGCAATAGACGCACGGTAGGCTCGATTCGTGACATTTCAAGGTATTCGCCGGGCTGGTGGGCACAGGCGATGTCGCCGGGGCCCAGCACGATGGTCTGGCAACCCAGTTGCTGAAGATAAGGCGCTTCGGTGCCGAACGCCACCGCTTCGGCGCGATGGCCGGTCAGGCGCTCCGCGACTTGCACCAGCTCGGCGTCGGCTGCCTGCTCGAATGGCGGCACCTCCGGGAACAGCGGCGCATAGTCGATGCGCACCTCAAAACGCTCTGCCACCGGCACCAGCTTGGCGCGGATGGCTGCGCGCAGTTGCTCCACGTCCATGCCTGGCAGCGGGCGCAGGTCGAATTCCAGGGCGCACTGGCCGCAGATACGGTTGGGGTTGTCACCGCCGTGGATGCAGCCAAAGTTCATGGTCGGGGTCGGTACGGTGAATTGCGGGTTGCGGTAGGTTTGCTGCCATTGCTGGCGCAGGCCCATCAGCTCGCCCATCACCGCGTGCATGGCCTCCATGGCGCTGCGGCCCAGGCTTGGGTCCGAGGAGTGGCCGCTGCGCCCGAGGATGTCGATGCGGTCCATGAGGATGCCCTTGTGCATGCGGATCGGCCGCAGCCCGGTGGGCTCGCCGATCACCGCCGCACGGCCGAGCGGCTGGCCGGCCTCGGCCAGGGCACGGGCGCCGGACATGGAGCTTTCTTCGTCACAGGTGGCGAGGATCAGCAGCGGTTGCTTGAAATCGTGCTCCAGCAGCGGGATGACCGCCTCGATGACCAGGGCGAAGAAGCCTTTCATGTCGCAGCTGCCCAGGCCGACCCAGCGGCCATCGGTTTCGGTCAGCTTCAGCGGGTCGCTGGCCCACAGCTGTTCGTCATAGGGTACGGTGTCGCTGTGCCCCGCCAGCACCAGGCCACCCGGGCCGGTGCCACGGCTGGCCAGCAGGTTGAACTTGCCGGGGCTGACCTGCTGGATGTCGCACTTGAAACCCAGGTCGCCCAGCCAGCCGGCCAGCAGGTCGATGACCTGGCGGTTGGACTGGTCCAGCGCAGGCTGGGTGCAACTGACCGAGGGCGCGGCGATCAGGGCGGCGAACTGGTCTTTCAGCGTCGGCAACGGCATGCGCGTACTCCTCGGAAGCGTTGCCCATCATAGCAATGCCGTCCAACCGTGTGGGCTTCTTCGCGGGTAAACCCGCTCCCACAGGGAAAGCGCTACACCTGAGGGCTACACAGTACCTGTGGGAGCGAGTTCACCCGCGAAGAAGGCCACCACGATCCAACAGACGAGAGCCGACTCCTGTAGACTGCTGGGCAACCACGCCCCCTCCTTCGAGCCTGTGATGCACAAAGAAACCGAACTCAAGCTCCGCGCCAGCCGCGAGACCCTTGCCGCCCTGCGCGAGCACCCTCTGCTGAAAAAGCGCAACAAGTCCGGCTGGCAGACCCGCGAACTGCTCAACCAGTACTTCGACACCCCCGAGCGCGAGCTCTCCGCCGCCCGTGTCGCCCTGCGCCTGCGCCGCGATGGCGAGGCCATCATCCAGACCCTCAAGTGCCGCGGCACCAGCGTGGCCGGCCTGTCCGAGCGCAACGAGCACGAATGGCAGCTGGACAAGGTCAAGCTCGACCTGAAGAAGCTCGACGACAGCTGCTGGCCCGCGCAACTGGCCAACCTGGACAAAAAGACCATCAAGCCGCTGTTCACCACCGACTTCAGCCGTGAATACGCCGAAATCGCCTGGGGCCGTGGCAAGAGCAAGGTGGTGATCGAGGCCGCGCTGGACCAGGGTTTCGTGATCGCCGGCAAGCGCAAGGAAGAAATCTGCGAGCTGGAACTGGAACTGCGTGAAGGCGAGCCGCAGGCACTGCTGGAACTGGCCGCCGAGCTGGCCGCCAGCCTGCCGTTGATGCCATGCGACATCAGCAAGGCCGAGCGTGGTTACCGCCTGCTGGAGCCGGACAGCTACGAGCTGGGCCTGCCGCACACCGAGCTGGAAGCCGAAATGGCCGTGGACGACGCCTACGCCGCACTGGCCTGGCAACTGCTGGGCAGCAGCCAGCGCCTGGCCGAGCAATACCGCCACAACGGCCACTGGCGCCTGCTGCAGGACTGGGTCGAGTGCCTGAGCGAGCTGCGTGCCATTACCGCCAGCCTGGGCCAGGCCGCGCCGCGCGCCACCACCCGCGACCTGCGCAGCAGCCTTGACGCCCTGCTCGAAGACTGGCGCCCGCTGGTGCAGGCTGGCAACGAAGACGAAGATATCCGCCGCGCCGCCCCCGAGCAGTTCGCCGAAGAGCTGGAGGACGTGCGCTGGGGCCAGTTCTCGCTGGAAACCTCGCGCTGGCTGCTGGCCCGTGCCTGGACCGTGGAGCGCAAAGGCCGTGGCGAGCGCCAGGGCAAGGCGCAGATGGCAAGCTGGCTGGCGCACCTGCTGGGCGAAGAAGGCCGAGCGTTGAAGCTGCCGCTGTACACCCAGCGTCCGGAAGACCTGGCCGAGCAACTGCCGCGTATCGAACAGCTGCTGGCCTGGCTGCACCATGCCCGTCAGGTGCTGGAAGCGCCGCAGATGGACCGCCTGTATGGCGACCTGAAGAAGCTGCATGAGCTGGCTGAACAGCCGATCAGCGATGAAGTGCTGGAAGCGCGTATCGAACAGGCTCGGGCGGTGGATCAGAGCCGTGGCTGGAAGCACCTGCTCAAGGCGTGATACCGCGTCGCATTCTTCGCGGGTAAACCCGCTCCCACAGGGGTCGCGCTGCTCTCTGGCTCACTGATAACCCTGTGGGAGCGGGTTTACCCGCGAATGCCTCAACGCGACAGTGGCAGGCTGGTGGTGGACTTGATTTCAGACAGCGCCACGATCGAGTTCACCTCCTGTATCCCCGGCACGTTCGACAGTTTTTCGAAGAAGAACCGTTCATAAGCCTCGATATCCGGGGTGACGATGCGCAACAGAAAGTCCACCGACCCCATCAGCACATAACACTCCAGCACCTCCGGAAACCCGCGGATTGCGTCGGTGAACTCGGTGAAGTTGGAGCGCCCGTGGGCGTTCAGTTTTACCTCGGCGAATATCTGCGTGTTCAGGCCGACCTTCTTGCGGTCCAGCAAGGTCACCTGCCCGCGAATCACCCCCTCCTCCTTCAACCGCTGGATACGCCGCCAGCACGGCGATTGCGACAGCCCCACGCGTTCGGCGATCTGCGCGCTGGACAGCGAAGCGTCCTCCTGCAGCAGTTCGAGGATACGGCGGTCGTAGGCGTCCAGCTCGCTGTGCATCAATAATTCTCCAGAACAGTACTTCATGAATAGAGCAATTCGCCAATGCAGCGAAATGATCAAATCATAGCGAAAAAATACCGCCACCAACGTGCAAGAATTTCTCCCACATTTGCGGAGACCAGCATGAACGCACAGCCCCGTACCGACGCCTGGGCCGCCAGCAGCGCCCACAGCACCGTGCACTATCGCCTGCAGGCCGAGGCCGAGCCTGACAGCCTGTGCCGGGTGCTCAACCTGTTTGCCCTGCAGTTCCTGACCCCGCACAGCGTGCAGGTCAGCCAACAGGATGACTGGCTGGATATCGAGGTCGGCATCGGCGGCCTGAGCTGGCACCGGGCCGAGGTGATTGGGCAGAAACTGCGTAACCTGGTGTGTGTGGGTGAAGTGAGCCTGAGCAACCTGCAGCGGGTGGAGCTGGCGGTGGTCTGAGCCATCCGCTTTGGCCCCTTCGCGGGCTCGCCCGCTCCCACAGGATTACCACCGACCTCAGCCCTGTGGTGTACCTGTGGGAGCGGGCGAGCCCGCGAAGAGGCCAGTACAGGCACTGCAAGATTCCGAAACCTTTCACCCTCGGTAACCCTCCCTCGCCCGGCTAGCCTTGATCAGCACTCCCCTATCAGGCACGGACGCCAACCATGCACACCCCCGACAACCCGGCACTCGACCTCAAGCGCGTGCTCCAGGCCCTGCTCGCCGACCAGCACCTGCACGCCAACGACACCCTGCAGGTACTCGAGCACGCCGCCAATTACCCCACCGCCCACCCGCTGGAACAGATCGCCGCCTGCGCCCTGGAAGACCGCCGACACCCTGGCCAGCCCCTGGACCTGGACCGCCTCTGCCAATGGCTGGCCAACAAGGTCGGCCAGCCCTACCTGCGCATCGACCCGCTGCAACTGGACCTGCCCCAGGTCACCGGCCTGATATCCCCGGCCTTCGCCCAGCGCCACGGCATTCTTATCGTCGCCGCCGACGCATCCAGCGTCACCGTCGCCAGCGCCCAGCCCTACCAGGACGACTGGCTGGCCGACCTCACCCGCAGCCTGGGCCGGCCGATCCATCGCGTGCTGGCCAACCCGCAGCAGGTCCGCCAGGCAGGGCAGTCGTTCCACCGCCTGGCCCAATCGGTAAAGGGCGCGCAACACCAGCAGTCAGCCAGCCTGGGCGAACTCGAACAGCTGCTGGAGCTGGGCAAGCGCCAGGCCGAGGCCAGTGCGGACGACGCGCACATCGTGCATATCGTCGACTGGCTGCTGCAGTACGCCATCGAGCAACGCGCCAGCGATATCCACCTGGAACCACGCCGCGAGCAGGGCCAGCTGCGCTACCGCATCGACGGCCTGCTGCACAACGTCTATGCCTTCCCCGCCGGGGTGACCCTGGCGCTGGTCAGCCGCCTGAAACACCTGGGGCGCATGGACGTCGCGGAAAAGCGCCGGCCGCAGGATGGCCGGCTGCAAAGCCGCCTGCCTGGCGGCGGCGAGGTGGAACTGCGGCTGTCGACCTTGCCGACCCCGTTCGGCGAAAAACTGGTGCTGCGCCTGTTCGACCCGCAACAGCTGCAAGAAGGCTTCGACCGGCTGGGCCTGGATGGGCCACAACTGGACCAGTGGCAAGGCCTGCTGCGCCAGCGCCAGGGCATCATCCTGGTCACCGGCCCCACCGGGTCCGGCAAGACCAGCACGCTGTACGCCAGCCTCAAGCTGCTGGCCACGCCGCAGGTCAACCTGTGCACCATCGAAGACCCGATCGAGCGCCTGGATCCCACCTTCAACCAGCTGCAGGTGCAGCCCGCCCTGGACCTGGGTTTCGCCAACGGTGTGCGGGCCATGCTGCGCCAGGACCCGGACATCATCATGATCGGCGAAATCCGTGACCGCGAGACCGCCCTGGTGGCGGTGCAGGCAGCCCTGACCGGGCACCTGGTGCTGTCGACCCTGCATACCAACGACGCCTGTGGCGCGATCACCCGCCTGCAGGAACTGGGTGTGGCCGACTACCTGATCAAGGCAACGCTGGTGGGGGTAATGGCCCAGCGGTTGGTGCGCACACTGTGCGCGGATTGCCGGGGTGGTGCAGCGCTGCCCGAAGGCCAGCCGTGCCGTACCTGTCGTGGCACGGGGTTCCATGGCCGCACAGGGTTGTTCGAGCTGCTGGTGCCCAGCGACAGCCTGCGCGCCCTGATAGGCCCGGGCAGCGATCTGGCCAGTTTGCGGCGCCAGGCCGTGGCCGATGGCTTGCTCGATCTGCGCCGCTGCGGCGAAGCCAAGGTAGCCTGCGGGCACACCCGCCAAGAGGAAGTGCTACGGGCCTGTTCCTGAGCAAAAATCCTTTGTATTCAAGGAACTTGCCCCCCTGTGGCAGGATCAAACCGCGCATCTTCAACCCTCACCCTTCGAGGTGTTTCAACATGCGTTTCAAAACCGCCATCGCTGCCGCTGCCTTGCTTTCGCTGCCTATCGGCTCGGCCATGGCCGATACCTTCTGGCGTAACGTGATGACTACCGGTGCTACCACGGCATCGAGCTACCTGACTTCCGGGGATCACAAGCTGGTGATGGCGGCGCAGGATGACGCCGGCAGCTTCGTGGCCAGCGAAGGCGCGATCCGCGGGCCGTTCCTTGAAGCGGCGATTCGCCAGGCCCGCGCGGAGAACCCGGGGATGCAGGCTTCCGACATGGAACTGGCCAATGCCATCCTGGCCAAGAATGCAGTAGCCGAGTAACCGCGTCGCCTGCTTCGCGGGTAAACCCGCTCCCACAGGTACTGCACAGTATTCAAAACTTGTACAAGCCCTGTGGGAGCGGGTTTACCCGCGAAGAGGCCGGCACAGGCAAACCACAATTAGCGGTAAGCCTCCACCGGCACACAAGCACAGAACAGATTCCTGTCCCCATACACGTTGTCGACCCGGTTCACCGCTGGCCAGTACTTGTGCTGGCGCACGTGAGCACTGGGCGCCACCGCCTGTTCCAGGCTGTAGGGCCTGTCCCACACCGCCAGCACATCGGCCAGGGTATGCGGCGCATGCTTGAGCGGGTTGTTCTCCGCCGGCCAGTTGCCCTCCTGCACTTCGCCAATTTCCGCCCGAATCGCCAGCATCGCTTCAACAAAGCGGTCCAACTCGGCCTTCGACTCACTCTCGGTCGGCTCGACCATCAGCGTGCCCGGAACCGGGAACGACATGGTCGGCGCGTGGAAGCCATAGTCCATCAGGCGCTTGGCCACGTCCTCTTCGCTGATGCCGGTCAGCGCCTTCAGCGGCCGCAGGTCGAGAATGCACTCATGCGCCACCCGCTGGTTGCGCCCGCGGTAGAGCACCGGGAAGGCGCCACCCAGCTGGCTGGCCAGGTAATTGGCCGAGAGGATCGCCACCTCGCTGGCATCGGCCAGCTGCGGCCCCATCATGGCTATGTACATCCAACTGATCGGCAGGATGCTCGCACTGCCCCAGGGCGCCGCACTGACCGCGCTGTTGTTCGGGTCCAGGCCGGGTACCGGCACCACCGGGTGGCTGGCGACGAACGGCTTGAGGTGCGCGCGAATGCCGATCGGGCCCATGCCCGGGCCGCCACCACCGTGGGGAATGCAGAAGGTCTTGTGCAGGTTCATGTGTGAAACGTCGGCGCCGATATCCGCCGGCCGCGCCAGGCCCACCTGGGCATTGAGGTTGGCGCCATCCATGTACACCTGGCCACCGTGCTGGTGGACCTCTTCGCAGATTTCGCGAATCCCCTCTTCATACACGCCGTGGGTCGAAGGGTAAGTGATCATCAGGCACGACAACCGATCCCCGGCCGAGTGGGCCTTGGCCTTGAGGTCGGCCAGGTCGACGTTGCCATCGTCGTCGCAATCGACGATCACCACCTCCATACCGGCCATTTGCGCCGACGCCGGGTTGGTGCCGTGGGCCGACGACGGGATCAGGCACAGCGTGCGTTGCGGCTGGTGGCGGCTACGGTGGTAGCGGGTAATGGCCATCAGGCCGGCGTACTCGCCCTGGGCACCGGAGTTGGGCTGCATGCAGATGGCATCGAAGCCGGTAATGGCGCACAGCCAGCTTTCCAGTTCGTCGATCATCGCCTTGTAGCCGGTGGCCTGGGCCGCCGGGGCAAACGGGTGCAGCTGGGCAAAGCCAGGCCAGGTGATGGGGATCATCTCGCTGGTGGCGTTGAGCTTCATGGTGCACGAACCCAGCGGGATCATCGACTGGTTCAGCGCCAGGTCCTTGTTCTCGAGCTGCTTGAGGTAGCGCAGCATCTCGGTTTCGCTGTGGTGCAGGTTGAACACCGGGTGGGCGAGGAACGGCGTGCGCCGCACCAGGCTGGCGGGGATGCCTTCGGGCAGGGCCAGCTGGTCGAGTGCGGCTATATCCAGGCCGTGGTCCACCCCCAGGAAGATGTCGAACAGGCGCAGCACCGTCTGCTCCGAGCAGGTCTCGTCCAGGCTCACGCCCAGATGCCCGCGGCCAAGGATGCGCAAGTTGATCTGCGCGGCTTCGGCGCTTTCGATGATGGCCACCTGGGCACCGCCGACGTCCAGGGTAAGGGTGTCGAAGAAGTGCTGGTTTAGGCGCTTGATGCCCTTGGCCTCGAGGCCGGCGGCCAGGATGAAGGTCAGCCGGTGCACGCGCTGGGCAATGCGCTGTAGGCCTTCCGGTCCGTGGTACACCGCGTAGAAGCCGGCAATGTTGGCCAGCAGCACCTGGGCCGTGCAGATGTTGGAGTTGGCCTTCTCGCGGCGGATATGCTGCTCGCGGGTCTGCAGGGCCATGCGCAACGCGGTGTTGCCACGGGCATCGCGCGACACGCCAATGATGCGCCCCGGCATGGCTCGCTTGTAGTCATCGCGGCAGGCGAAATAGGCCGCGTGGGGGCCGCCATAGCCCATCGGTACGCCAAAGCGCTGGGTCGAGCCCAGCACCACATCGGCACCCAGCTCCCCAGGCGGTGCCAGCACCACCAGGCTGAGCAGGTCGGCGGCTACGCAGGCCAGGGCATGCTGGCTGTGCAAATGGTCGATTTGCGGGCGCAGGTCGCGCACCTCGCCGTGGGTATCCGGGTACTGCAGCAAGGCCCCGAAAACCGCGTGTTTGCCAAGGTTATCCACAGAGTCGACGATCAGCTCGAAGCCGAAGCCCTCGGCACGGGTCTTGAGTACCGACAGGGTCTGCGGGTGACAGTGCTCGTCGGCAAAGAAGGCATTGCTCTTGTTACGCGCCACCCGCTTGGCCAGGGCCATGGCCTCGGCGGCGGCGGTGGCTTCGTCGAGCAGCGAGGCATTGGCCAGGGCCAGCCCGGTGAGGTCGATGACCATCTGCTGGAAGTTCAGCAGCGCCTCCAGCCGGCCTTGGGCAATCTCGGGCTGATAAGGCGTGTAAGCGGTGTACCAGCCCGGGTTTTCCAGCACGTTGCGCAGGATGACCGTGGGGGTGATGGTGCCGTGGTAGCCCATGCCGATCAGGCTGGTCCAGACCTGGTTCTGCCCGGCGTAACCGGCGAGCTTGGCCAGGGCGGCCTGTTCGTCCAGTGCCGGCGGCAGGTCGAGGGGGCGATTGAGGCGGATGTCTGGCGGTACGGTCTGCTCGATCAGTTCACTGCGGCTGGCGACACCCAGCGCATTGAGCATGGCCTGCTGCTCCGTGGCATCCGGGCCCAGGTGGCGACGCAGGAATGGGTTGAGCTCTTGCAGTTGATGCAGGGATGGCGACTGGGACATGACGACGCTCTCTTCCTGGAACAGCTCTCATGGAGACTTACAAGTCTAGGAAGGGATTGCCGATTCTGCGGGGAAAGTTGCTCGCAGGCCCGGCCTCTTCGCGGCTAAAGCCGCTCCCACAGGGACCGCACAGGTATCAGACGCTGTGCAGTCCCTGTTGGAGCGGCTTTAGCCGCGAAGAAGGCGACGCGGTCTTACTCGCCGATGGCGGCTGCGTAACCAGCAGCATCCAGCAGCTTGTCCAGCTCGGCCGGGTTGCTTGGCTTCAGCTTGAAGATCCACGACTCGTAAGGTTCTTCGTTGAGCAGCTCAGGGCTGTCAGCCAGCTCTTCGTTGACCGCGATCACTTCGCCACCGACCGGGGCATAGATGTCCGAGGCGGCCTTGACCGACTCGACCACACCGGCAGCGTCGCCAGCGGCGAATACCTTGCCGACTTCAGCCAGCTCGACGAACACCACGTCACCCAGGGCTTGCTGGGCGTGGTCGCTGATACCCACGGTCACGGTGCCGTCGGCTTCCAGGCGAGCCCACTCGTGGCTTTCGGCAAAACGCAGGTCGGCGGGGATATTGCTCATGTCTTGAATTCCTCGATTGGCTCAGCGGTACGCCCGCCGGTTAAAAATTGTTCAGATCAGGATCTTGCCGTGGCGCACGAAGGTCGGTTTGACCACCCGCACCGGGTACCACTTGCCGCGGATTTCCACCTCGGCCCGGTCGCCGGTGGCCATGGGCACGCGTGCAAGGGCAATGGACTTGCTCAGCGTAGGCGAGAAACTACCACTGGTGATCTCCCCTTCGCCAATCCCGGCTACACGCACCACCTGGTGGGCACGCAGCACGCCGCGCTCTTCCAGCACCAGGCCGACCAGTTTTTCCTGCACGCCGTGCTCGATTTCCGCCAGCAGCCCGGCGCGGCCGATGAAGTCGCGCTCGGCCGGCTCCCAGGCGATGCTCCAGCCCAGGTTGGAGGTAAGCGGGGTGTGGGTTTCGTCGATGTCCTGGCCGTACAGGTTCATGCCGGCTTCCAGGCGCAGGGTATCGCGGGCACCAAGGCCGCTGGGGGCGATACCGGCACCGACCAGGTCGTTGAAGAAAGCCACGGCCTGCTCGCCGGGGAGGATGATCTCCAGGCCGTCTTCACCGGTATAACCGGTGCGGGCAATGAACCAGTCGCCTTCGGCAACGCCTTCGAACGGGCGCAACTCGCGGATCAGCGCGGCACGTGCGGAGCTGAGCAGGGCCGCAACCTTTTCTCGGGCATGCGGGCCCTGGATGGCAAGGATGGCAAGGTCTGGGCGGACCTCGAAGTCCACGGCAAAACCGTCACGCTGCAGCTGCAGCCAGTCGAGCACCTTGGCGCGAGTGGCGGCGTTGGTGACCAGACGATAGCCATCTTCCGTGCGGTAGACGATCAGGTCATCGATCACCCCGCCATGCGCCTGCAGCAGCGGGCTGTAAAGCGCCTTGCCGGTATCGTCGAGACGGGCCACGTCGTTGGCCAGCAGACGCTGCAACCAGGCAGTGGCGTCGCTACCATCGACATCGATCACGGTCATGTGGGAAACATCGAACACCCCGCAATCGCTGCGCACCTGATGGTGCTCCTCGACCTGCGAGCCATAGTGCAGGGGCATGTCCCAGCCACCGAAATCGACCGTCTTGGCGCCAAGCGCCAGGTGCAGGTCATACAAAAGCGTGCGCTGTCCCATGGGTTTCTCCTTCCGGGCGTGGCGAAGCGGCGGCGGTCGATGACGTCGGGTCGTCAGCTCTTCTTGTGTAGGACCCGCCGCGCGAATGCCGCGCATTGTAGCCGCAAGGGCGCGGGCTGGCACCCTCAGTGACTGTGACCGGGTCGACGTGCCGAACGGCGGATCAGGCCGATGACCGGCAGCAGGCCCACCAGCACCAGGGTCAGTGCCGGCAACGATGCACGCGCCCACTCGCCCTCGCTGGTCATCTCGAACACCCTCACCGCCAAGGTGTCCCAGCCGAACGGGCGCATCAGCAAGGTGGCCGGCATTTCCTTGAGCACGTCGACGAACACCAGCAGAGCGGCGCTGAGCGCGCCAGGCACCAGCAGCGGCAGATACACCTTGAAAAACAATCCCGCGCCACCGACGCCCAGGCTGCGGGATGCCTCGGGCAGTGACGGGCGGATCCGCTCCAGGCTGCTCTCCAGCGGCCCGTAGGCCACCGCGATGAAGCGCACCAGGTAGGCCAGCAGCAATGCGGCCAGGCTGCCCAGCAGCAGCGGCTTGCCGGCACCGCCCAGCCAGCTGGACAGCGGGATGACCAGGTGGTTGTCGAGGTAACTGAAGGCCAGCATGATCGACACCGCCAGCACCGAGCCGGGCAAGGCATAGCCCAGGTTGGCCAGGCCTACCCCGGCGCGGATACCGCCCGTCGGCGCCTGGCGCCGGGCAAAGGCCAGCAGCAACGCCACACACACCGTGACCAGCGCCGCCATGCCGCCCAGGTACAGGGTGTGCAGCACCAGGCCGACATAGCGCTCGTCCAAGTCATGCCGGCCGCGCTGCCAGAACCACGCCAGCAGTTGCAGCAGCGGGATGACGAAGGCGCAGGCGAACACCAGCAGGCACCAGCCACTGGCC
Source organism: Pseudomonas sp. B23(2017) (assembly GCF_002113725.1). Classification (NCBI taxonomy): domain Bacteria; kingdom Pseudomonadati; phylum Pseudomonadota; class Gammaproteobacteria; order Pseudomonadales; family Pseudomonadaceae; genus Pseudomonas; species Pseudomonas sp. B23(2017). Next base: position 470,513 of record NZ_NEJM01000001.1, read on the forward strand.
AGCAATGCCTTGAACCCGCACAGGTGATACAGCGCCTGCCCGCGCGGCCGCTCGTTGCCGCTGCGGCTGGCCCCCCTGGCACGGCGCTCGCCATACAGCACCAGCATCACCGCCAGCAGCAACAGGCTGGCCAGCTGGGCCGCGCTGGACAGGCTGAAGAAGCCGTACCAGGTCTTGTAGATGGCCGTGGTGAAGGTGTCGAAGTTGAACACCGCCACCGCGCCGAAGTCGGCCAGGGTTTCCATCAGGGCCAGGGCAATACCGGCGCCGATCGCGGGCCGTGCCATGGGCAGGGCCACACGCCAGAACGCTTGCAACGGGGACAACCCCAGCACCCGTGCCGCTTCCATCAGGCCCTTGCCCTGGGCCAGGAATGCGCTGCGTGCCAGCAGGTAGACATAGGGGTAGAACACCAGCACCAGGACGACGATCACCCCGCCGGTTGAGCGCACCCGCGGCAGGCGCATCGGCCCGAATACCTCGCGCAGGGCGCTCTGCACCGGGCCGGCGAAGTCCAGCAGGCCGACGAAGACGAACGCCAGCACATAGGCCGGGATGGCGAACGGTAGCATCAGCGCCCAGTCCAGCCAGCGCCGGCCAGGGAACTCGCAGAGGCTGGTCAGCCAGGCCAGGCTGACGCCCAGCACGGTGACGCCGATGCCCACACCCACCACCAGCGTCAGGGTATTGCCCAGCAGGCGAGTCATCTGGGTGTCGAGCAGGTGCGACCAGATCTGCAGGTCGATCGACTGCCAGGACAACAGCAGGACGCTCAGGGGCAGGAGCACCAGGGCGGCGACCAGGGTGACCGGGAGGTACCAGCGGCGTTGGGGGGTGTGGGGCAAGGCTTGATTCTCGATTGCGATGGCGACCGCTGCGCGGTCGTTCGCGGGTGAACCCGCTCCCACAGGATCTGCACTGCCTTTGAGGGTTGTGCGGTCCCTGTGGGAGCGGGTTTACCCGCGAAAGGGCCCTTGCAGGCCCCGGAAGGATAAAGCCTGGCGCTTAGTTCCAGCCAGCCCGATCCATCAAGCGAATCGCTTCAGCCTGGCGCTTGCCGGCGATTTCCACCGGAATGCTGTCAGCCTTGAAGCTGCCCCACGCTGCCACTTCTTCCGATGGTTTGACCTTCGGGTTGGCCGGGAACTCCTGGTTGATGTCGGCGAACAGCTTCTGCGCCTCTTCACCGGTCATCCATTCCACCAGCTTCTTCGCCGCCTCCGGGTGTGGCGCATGCTTGGTCAGGCCGATGCCCGACAGGTTCACGTGCACGCCACGGTCACCCTGGTTGGGCCAGAAGATCTTCACCGGCAGTTTCGGGTTCTGGTTGTGCAGGCGGCCGTAGTAATAGGTGTTGACCACGCCCACGTCGCACTGGCCGGCCTCGATGGCCTGGATCACTGCGTTGTCGTCAGAGAACACGTCGGTGGACAGGTTGTTGACCCAGCCTTTGACGATCTGCTCGGTCTTCGCCTCGCCGTGGGTTTCGATCAGGGTGGCGGTCAGCGACTGGTTGTACACCTTCTTCGCCGTGCGCAGGCACAGGCGGCCTTCCCACTGCTTGTCGGCCAGGGCTTCGTAGGTGCTCAGCTCCTGCGGCTTGACCCGCTCGGTGGAGTAGATGATGGTGCGGGCGCGCAGGCTCAGGCCGGTCCAGTCGTGGGACGAGGCGCGGTACTGCGACGGGATGTTCTGGTCGATGATGTCGGACTTGATCGGCTGCAGGATGCCCATCTGCTCGGCCTGCCACAGGTTGCCGGCATCGACGGTCAGCAGCAGGTCGGCCACGCCGTTTTCGCCCTCGGCCTTGATGCGCTGCATCAGCGGGGCTTCCTTGTCGGTGATGAACTTGATCTTGACCCCGGTCTTGGCGGTATAGGCATCGAACACCGGCTTGATCAGCTCGTCGATGCGCGAGGAGTACACCACCACTTCGTCCGCTGCGTGGGCGGTGCCGCCAAACAGGGTCAGGGCCAGGGCGGCCAGTAGGGGCTTGCGTGGCAACATGGAAAGCACTCCTCGGATCGTATGAGAGGCGCAAATGGTAGTGAATCCCATTTTCCGACTCATCTACATAGGCGTTACCGGATGTTGCAGAGGGGGCTGCTGTGCAGCCCATCGCGACACAAGGCCGCTCCTACAAGAGATTGCGTCCCCCTGTAGGAGCGGCCTTGTGTCGCGAAAGGGCCGCAAAGCGGCCCCGACAATCTCAAGCCTTGGCCAGATCCGGCAGATCACCGCTCAAACCCAGCGCCTGCCGCACGAACAGCGCCTTGGCCTCCGGCATCTGCTCCACCAGCTTCAACCCGCTGTTACGCAACCAGCGCAACGGCAACGGGTTGGCCTGGAACAACCGCTCGAACCCTTCCATCGCCGCCATCAGCGCCAGGTTGTGCGGCATGCGCCGTCGCTCGTAACGGCTCAGTACCTTCACATCCGCCAGCCGCTCGCCACGCTCGCAGGCGTTGACCAGCACCTCGGCCAGCACCGCAGCATCGAGGAAGCCCAGGTTCACGCCCTGCCCGGCCAGCGGGTGAATGGTGTGCGCGGCATCGCCGATCAATGCCAGGCCTTCATCCACATAGCGCTTGGCGTGGCGCTGGCGCAGCGGCACGCACAGCCGCGGGTCGGCCTGCAGCACATCACCCAGGCGCCCCTCGAAAGCCCGCTCCAGGGCTTTCAGGAAGGCCGCTTCATCCAGCGCCATCAACTGCTCGGCATGCTCGGGGGTGGTCGACCACACGATCGAGCACCAGTCCTGCTGGCCATCGCGGGTCAGCGGCAGGAACGCCAGTGGCCCTTCATCGGTGAAGCGCTGCCAGGCCGTGGCTTGGTGCCCGGCGCTGCAACGCACGCTGGTGACGATGGCGTGGTGCAGGTAATCCCACTCGCGGGTTTCGCAGCCGGCCAGGCGCCGCACTGCCGAGTTGGCACCGTCGGCCGCGATCACCAGCGGCGCACGCAACTGGCGGCCATCGGCGAGGGTCAGCAGCCACTCGTCGCCGGAGCGGCGCAGCTGTTCGAGCCGCGCGTTGGGCAGCAGGCCGATGTCGCTGTCATGCAGGCGCTCCAGCAGGCCATCCTGCACCACCCGGTTCTCGACGATGTGGCCGAGCACCTGGGCATGCACGCTGGCCGCCGAGAAGTGAATCTGCCCGGTGCCGCTGCCATCCCACACATGCATGTCCGAGTATGGCGTGGCACGCCGCCGGGCAATGCCATCCCAGGCGCCAAGGCGCTCGAGAATGCGCTGGCTGGCTGCCGACAGCGCGCTGACACGCGGCTCGAACGGGGCCTGGGCATCGAACGGCTTGACCGTCAGCGGGCCGCCGTCGAGCAAGAGGATTTGCAAGCCACTGTGGCGCAACGCCAGGGCCAGGGCGCTGCCGACCATACCGGCACCGACAATCAACAGATCTGCGCGCATTTCCATGCCTTACGCCAGCCTCGCTTGCGGCTTGAGCCGCACATATAGGGTTTTATCGACCCGCGCCACCAGCTCGCCGGCGCCGTCGCGGATATCGACCTGCAAACGCGGCAGGCACTTCTTGCCGGTGGCGGTCTGCTGGCGGATTTCGTCCAGCAGCGCGTCATCGACGTGGAGTTCGGCATACACCGGGCCTTTGCCCGGCGAAATGAAATCGATGCTGGCAGCCTTGTCCCAGACGATGTAGTCACGCCCCAGCTGCTCGATCAACAGCAGCATGTAGAACGGGTCGACCATGCCGTACAGGCTGCCGCCGCATTGGGTGCCGACGTAGTTGCGGTTCCAGCGGGTCAGTTTCATCGCCACCTTGACGCTGCGCAGGTCCGGGCTGATGTGCTGCACGCGGATGCCAGCCCCGAGGTGCGGCGGGAACAGGTTCAGCCGCCAGCGCAACAGGCACGCCCGGCGCGCCAGCCTGCGCGCGTCGTCACTCATGCCTGACCTCGCGGATCGGGGCGGGTGCCCAGGCCCATGGCCTGGCGGGCGAACCAGCTTTTGGCCGGTGGCAGCAGGTCGAGCCCGAGCAGGCCAAGGTTGCGCCCGGCAGCCAGCAATGGCTGGCTGCTGCCGAACAGGCGGGTGACCTGGTCGGAAAAACCGATGGTCATGGCCTGGTCCAGGCGCTGGCGCTGGTGGTAGCCCTGCAACGTGGTCAGGTCGCCAGGCTGCTGCGGCCCGGCCAGCAGCGCCTCGGCCAGCGCCTGCACGTCACGCAGCGACAGGTTGAAGCCCTGGCCGGCAATGGGGTGCAGGCTGTGCGCGGCGTTGCCCAGCACCACCAGATGCGGCCGCACCTGCTCCTGGGCCTCGATCAGCGACAGTGGGTAGAGGTGCCGCGCGCCGACCTGGCGCAAGGCGCCCAGGCGATAGCCGAACACGCCCTGAAGCTCGCGCAGGAAACTGCGCTCGTCGATGTCGGCCAGGCGTCGCGCGTCCATGCCCTGGCGGGTCCAGACCAGCGCGCAGCGGTTATCCGGCAGCGGCAGCAGGGCCATGGGGCCTTCTTCGGTGAAACGCTCGAAGGCCTGGCCACCGTGGGCCTCGCCCGGGGTGATATTGGCGATCAGCGCGCTCTGCTGGTAGGGCGTGTGGCGCACATGGATGCCCAGCTGTTCGCGCAGGCCGGAGCGGCCACCGTCGGCCAGTACCGCCAGGTCGCACTCCAGCTGGGTGTCGTCGTTCAGCAGCAGGCGGTAGCCACCGTCGATGGCCTGCATCGCGGTCACCTCCGCCGGGCAGCGCCAGCTCACCACCTCGCTGTCCAGCCCTTGCCACAGGCACTGGCCCAGCCAGGCGTTTTCCACCACGTAGCCAAGCGCCGGCACGCCCTCTTCCAGGGCATCCAGGCGGGTGGCGCCGAAGCGGCCGCGGTCGGATACGTGAATCTGCCGGATCGGCTCGGCGCGATGGCCGATGGCCTGCCACAGGCCCAGCTGCTGGTAGATCTGCTGGGTACCGAACGACAGTGCCGACGAACGTGCGTCGTAGCTGGGCTGGAAGCTGTCACCGGGGGCGAAGGGCTCGATCAGCAGGATCTTCCAGCCTCGCGCCTTGGCCCCCGCCTGCAGGGCCAGGGCCAGGCTCGCGCCCACCAGGCCGCCACCGATGATCGCCAGGTTTACCCGATTCATGCCGCGTCCTTGCGGGCGGCCTGCATCAGCGCCTCGATCTCGGCGACCGTGCGCGGCACGCCCGAAGTCAGGATTTCACAACCTTGCCTGGTCACTACCACATCGTCCTCGATCCTTACACCAATGCCGCGCCATTTCTTGGCCACGGCCTGATTGTCGGCGCCTATGTAGATGCCCGGCTCGACGGTCAGCGCCATGCCGGGTTCAAGCACCCGCCACTCGCCGCCCACCTTGTACTCGCCCACATCGTGCACATCCATGCCCAGCCAGTGCCCGGCGCGGTGCATGTAGAAGGCACGATAGGCCTCGCTGTCGATCAGCGCCTGCACCTCGCCCGTCAGCAGGCCCAGTTCCACCAGGCCCTCGGTGATGACCCGCACGGTCGCCTCATGGGCGTGGTTCCAGTGCTTGCCGGGGGCGATTTCGGCAAACGCCGCGGCCTGGGCCTTGAGCACCAGCTCGTAGATGGCCTTCTGCTCGGGCGAAAAGCGCCCGCTGACCGGGAAGGTACGGGTGATGTCGCTGGCGTAGCAGTCGATCTCGCAGCCGGCGTCGATCAGCACCAGGTCGCCATCCTTGAGCGGGGCGTCGTTCTGCTGATAGTGCAGGATGCAGCCATTGCGCCCGGCCGCGACGATAGAGCCGTAGGCCGGCATCTTCGCCCCGCCCTTGCGGAACTCGTAGTCCAGCTCGGCTTCCAGGCTGTATTCGTGCAACCCGGCCCGGCAGGCCTGCATGGCCCGCACGTGGGCCCGCGCCGAGATGTCTGCGGCAGCGCGCATCACCTTCACTTCCGCTGCCGATTTATACAGGCGCATGTCGTGCAGCAGATGATCCAGCGCAACGAACTCGTTCGGCGGCTGGGCGCCCAGGCGGGCCTTGGAGCGGATCACGTTGATCCAGTCCATCAGCCGGCGGTCGAACTCGGGGTTGCTGCCCATGGCGCTGTACACCCGCTCACGGCCTTCGATCAGGCCCGGCAGGATCTCGTCGATGTCGGTGATGGGGAAGGCATCGTCTGCACCAAAATCGCGCACCGCACCTTCCTGGCCGGCCCGCAGACCATCCCACAGCTCGCGCTCGGGGTTGCGTTCACGGCAGAACAGCACGTATTCGCCATGCTCGCGCCCCGGGATCAGCGCAATCACCGCTTCCGGCTCGGGGAAACCGCTGAGGTACTGGAAGTCACTGTCCTGGCGGTAAACGTGCTCGACGTCGCGGTTGCGGATGGCAACCGCGGCGGCGGGCAGGATGGCGATGCTGTTGGGGACCATCTGCGCCATCAGCGCCTTGCGCCGACGGGCATACTCGGCCTTGGGAATGTGGCTCATGGGCAGACTACCCCTGGTTGATCAGTGCAGCGATGGCTTGGGTGCGGGGGCGGCCGGCTTGGCCAGCTCGGAGAACAGCAGCAACGGCGCCACGCGCAGGTATTCCATGACTTCCATGTAGTCGCTCTCGCCGTCCTCGGACTCCTCGAGGGCTTCCTGGACCTGGGAAATCGCCACCAGGTCCTGCAGCACTTCCTTGGCCTCGTCGGACAGGTCCTTGCCACCGGCATTCAGGCCGAAACCGGTAATGAAGCCTTGGCACCACTGGCCCAGCGCGGTGGCGCGGTCGCTCAGGGCGGCGTCGTCGGAAGGCAGCAGCAGGACGATGGCCATGTCGTCGCTGGTCAGCTCGCCCTTGACCATTTCCTGCAGGCCGACCAGGGCGTTGCGCACGGTGTCACCGGGCTCGGTTTCCAGCAGCTGGGCGGCATCGGCCAGCCAGCCGTCGGCGTCGAAGCCGGCACCGGCGCAGCTGCGGCCGATCAGCAGGCCGTGCAGTTCGGCCGGGGTGACAGGATGACCATTGCTGGACAGCAGCATGGCGAAGGCGATGTAGGGCGATTGGGTATTGGGCATGGGCAGCTAGGCGCCAGACGGCGCAATGACTAGAATGGAGACCTTGTATCCTAGCACCGGCAGGCGCGCCAAGACCATCGGCACTGGCCGTCGCCGCCCAGAGAGAGGCATCATCGCCAGGTGACTCAACGACGGAGCGAATCGAGTGCAACCCACGCAAGAGAACGACCTGCAGGCACTGATGAGCCGATTCGAGTTGCTGATCGAACGTGTCGAGCAACTAAAACGGCAAAATGCACTCCTAGTAGCTCAGGAAAAATCCTGGCGCGAAGAGCGCGCCCACCTCATCGAAAAGAACGAGATCGCCAAGCGCAAGGTCGAGTCGATGATTTTACGCCTCAAGGCTCTGGAGCAAGACTCATGAGTTCAAGCAATAGCGTCACCGTGCAGATCCTCGACAAGGAATATTCGATCATCTGCCCGCCGGAAGAGCGCAACAACCTGGTCAGCGCCGCGCGCTACCTGGACGGCAAGATGCGCGAGATCCGCAGCAGCGGCAAGGTGATCGGCGCCGACCGCATCGCGGTCATGGCAGCGTTGAACATCACCCACGAAATGCTGCACCGCCAGGAAGACCGCAACGATGCCCCGGCAGGCGGCACCACCCGCGAACAGGTGCGCGACCTGCTGGAACGGGTCGACCAGGCACTGTCCGACGACGCGGATACCAAAATCGGCTGAGATTGGTATACTGGCGCCACTCCCTGGGGGATGCGCCAGTCGGTTATGTCCCTGAGCCGATACGCACAACCACGGGGGTTGCACGCTGGGGCCGGTGTGCATGTCCGCCCGACGGAAAGCCTTAACGCCCCCTGCAATCTCCACCTTGAACTTTCGGGTTCAAGGGCTACACCGATAGCGGTCTTATCGGGGAGCCTGAATTCTCTTGCCCGCCCCTTCCGGCGGGCAATTCGTTTTGGCCGACCACGTCGGCCAGCACCTGGGATCGCCCGTGCCATGACCGACACCGCGCAGCTCACCCGCCCCCAGCTCCGTCGCCTGCTCCGCAATGCCCGCCGCGCCCTTACCCCTGCCCAGCAACGCCAGGCCGCCCTTGGCCTGTACCGCCAGCTGGCGCAGCACCCGCTGTTCCGACGCGCCCGGCACATTGCCCTGTACCTGCCCAACGACGGCGAGATCGACCCTTACCTGCTGCTGCGCGAGGCCCAGCGCCGCGGCAAGCGCACCTACTTGCCGGTGCTGCACGCCTGGCCGCGCACGCGCATGGTGTTCCAGCGCTTCGAGCAGGGCGAGAAGCTCAAGCCCAACCGCTTTCGCATTCCCGAGCCGGTCACCGAGCGCAAGCGCCAGCGCCCGATCTGGTCGCTGGACCTGATCCTGCTACCGTTGGTCGGTTTCGACGAAGTGGGCGGTCGCCTGGGAATGGGCGGTGGTTTCTATGATCGCAGCCTGGCCTACCAGGCACGTCGCCAGACCTGGAAAAAACCATTGCTGTTGGGGCTGGCACATGAATGCCAGAAGGTCGAGCGGCTGGCTCAGGCCAGTTGGGATGTACCGCTGCAGGGGACGGTCTCGGACCGTGGCTGGTACCTGGCGCCGCGTTGAGCGGCGCCGGCGGGGGCATCAACGTTGCGGCTGGCTGGCGTCGACCGGCATCTGATAGGCGTTGTCCAGCTTGCGCTCCCAGATCCCTTGCGCATAACCGGTCGTGACCACACCCAGGCCGAAAATGAACACCAGGATCCACAGCAGATCCGGCTTGTTACGTTGATTCATCGAAGATTGCCCCCCAGGCAAACTGTTCAGGCTCGGCAATTTTCTGGGTATCGCCGGAGCATCGCGCTTTAAACGGGGCGCATTTTCCGACAACCTGCGTCTGCACGCAAACCTTGACGCCAACCGACTGTCGGTTTCATGCAACAGGTTATTTCAAACCTTTTCAGGAGCAGCACCCATGGCCTACTGGCTGATGAAATCCGAGCCCGACGAGCTCTCCATCGAAGCCCTCGGCCGCCTCGGCGAAGCGCGCTGGGACGGCGTGCGCAACTACCAGGCGCGCAATTTCCTGCGGGCCATGAGCGTTGGCGACGAGTTCTTCTTCTATCACTCCAGCTGCCCGCAGCCGGGCATCGCCGGCATTGCCAAAATCACCCGCGCCGCCTACCCCGACCCGACCGCGCTGGACCCGCAAAGCCACTACTACGATGCCAAGGCCACGGCCGACAAGAACCCGTGGAGCGCGGTGGATGTGGCCCATGTGCAAACCCTGCCACGGGTGCTGGAGTTGGGCTGGCTGAAACAGCAGGCAGGCCTGGCCGAACTGCCGCTGGTGCAGAAGGGCAGCCGCCTGTCGGTGATGCCGGTGACGCCAGAGCAATGGGCGGTGATTGTCGCTTTGCGTTGAAACTGCGGCTAAGGTCAGTCTTTGCACAGTTACTCGGTACTGTGGGAGCGGCCTTGCGTCGCGAAAGGGCTGCGAAGCAGCCCCATAGATTTGTGCAGAGGCGCGAAAATCCTGGGGCCGCGTTGCGGCCCTTTCGCGACACAAGGCCGCTCCCACAGGCACCGCATAAGGACTTTGACCGGCATCAACACATCGCCAATGGCCGCAGGCCATGATGCAGTGTGCATGACCGCAAGGATGCAGACCGATGAACCGATACGCCCCCAGGATCTTCGCCACCGCGCTGATCGCCCTACTCGCAACAGCCGGTGGGCTGGGGTACTGGAAGTCGCTCCACGACCAGCTGCCCGAAGGCCTGAGCATGGGCAACGGCCGCCTGGAAGCCACCGAAGTGCAGATCGCCAGCAAAATCCCCGGCCGCCTGGCCGAAGTGCTGGTCGACGAAGGTGACAAGGTAACTCGCGGCCAGCTGCTGGCGCGCATCGACACCCGTACCATGGAAGCCCAGCGCAGCCAGGCCGAAGCCGAAGTGCTGCGCGCCCGGGAAAACTACGCCGCCGCCCAGGCCAGCGTGCAGCTGCGCCAAAGCGAACTGCTGCTGGCCAGCCAGGAGCTCAAGCGCGTGCGCGAGATCTTCCAGCGCAAATACGCCAGCCAGCAGTTGCTCGACCAACAGCAGGCGCGCTTCGACACGGCCAACGCCGCCGTGGTCGCCGCCCGCGCCCAACTGGCGGCGATCAAGGCCGCCATCGGCGCCGCCGAGGCCCAGGTGGCGCAGCTCACCAGCGAGATCGACGACAGCAGCCTGCGCGCACCGATCGACGGCATCATCCAGCTGCGCCTGGCCGAGCCCGGTGAAGTGCTGGGTGCCGGCGGCCGCGTACTGATGCTGATCGACCCCAGCGACCAGTACATGAACCTCTACTTGCCCGCCTCCACCAGCGGCCGGCTGACCGTCGGCGACCAGGCGCGGATCTTGCTCGACGCCCTGCCCGAGCGGGCGCTGCCAGCGAAGGTGGCCTTTGTCGCGGCCAAGGCCCAGTTCACCCCCAAGCAGGTGGAAACCCGCGACGAGCGGCAGAAGCTGGTGTTCCGGGTCAAGTTGCGCCTGACCGACCCGGGCGCCGTGCCGCAGGCCAAGCCGGGCATGCCAGGCGCCGGCTATGTCCGCACGGCTGAGGTGGACTGGCCGGCCAACCTGCAATGAACGCCCCGGCACTGCTGGCCGAGGGTATCAGCCATCGCTACGGCGACCTGGTGGCCCTGCACCCCCTCGGGTTCAGCCTGCCGGCGGGCACCCGCTGCGCGCTGATCGGCCCTGACGGGGCTGGCAAATCGACCCTGCTGGGGCTGATCGCCGGCGTCAAGCGCCTGCAACAGGGCGAACTGCAGGTGCTGGGTGGCTCGATCCGCCAGCGGCGCCATCGCGCGGCGCTGTACCCGAAAGTGGCGTTCATGCCGCAGGGGCTGGGCAACAACCTGTATCCGGAGCTGTCGATCAGCGAGAACATCCGCTTTTTCGCCACCCTGTTCGGCCTCGGCCGCCGCGAATGCGAACAGCGCATGGCCAACCTGCTGCAGGCCACCGACCTGCAGCGCTTTGCCGAGCGCCCGGCGGGCAAGCTGTCGGGCGGCATGAAACAGAAGCTGGGCCTGTGCTGCGCGCTGATCCACGAGCCGGACCTGCTGATCCTCGACGAGCCGACCACCGGCGTCGACCCACTGTCACGGCGGCGTTTCTGGGAGCTGGTCGAACAGGTGCGCGCGCAGCGCCCGCAACTGACCCTGCTGGTGGCCACCGCCTACATGGAGGAGGCCGAACAGTTCGAGCATTGCCTGATGCTCGATGGCGGCCGCCTGCTGGCCGCCGGCCCCAGCCATGAACTTGCCGCAGTCACCCCCAGTGGCAAGCTGGACGACGCCTTCACCCATTACCAAGGTGCGGGAAAGGCACAACACCCTCCGCTAATCATTCCACCGCGCCCGGCCACTGACACCTCGGTCGCCATCGAGGCCCACGACCTGACCCTGCGCTTTGGCGATTTCACTGCAGTGAACAAGGTCAGCTTCGCCATTGGCCGCGGGGAGATCTTCGGCTTCCTGGGCTCCAACGGCTGCGGCAAGACCACAACCATGAAAGTGCTCACCGGCCTGATGCCGGCCAGCGAAGGCAGCGCCAGCCTGCTCGGCCGCCCGGTGGATGCCAGCGACCTGGCCACGCGCAAGCGGGTCGGTTTCATGTCGCAGAGTTTTTCGCTGTATGGCGAGCTCAGCACCCGGCAGAACCTGATCCTGCATGCCCGCCTGTTCGACCTGCCCAAGGCCGAGAGCGCCCAGCGTATCGACGAGCTGATCGAGCGCTTCGACCTGGGTGCCATCGCCGACCAGCCATCCGGCGCCCTGCCCCTCGGCCTGCGCCAGCGCCTGTCGCTGGCGGTGGCGGTGCTGCACCGCCCGGAAGTGCTGATCCTCGACGAACCCACCTCCGGCGTCGACCCGGCTGCCCGTGACGACTTCTGGCGCCTGCTGGTGGAGCTGTCACGCGAGCAGGGCGTGACCATTTTCCTTTCTACCCACTTCATGAACGAAGCCCAACGCTGCGACCGCATCTCGCTGATGCATGCAGGCCGGGTACTGGCCTGCGACACGCCGGGTGCCCTGCAACGCCAGTACCAGGGCAACACCCTGGAAGACGCGTTCGTACGCTGCCTGGAACAGGCCCAGGAACTGGCGCCGCAAGCCACCGACAACGCCGTGCTGGAACAGGCCGCCACGCCTGCGCCGGCGCTGCGCCAGGGTTTCAGCCTGCGTCGCCTGCTGGCGGTGGCCAGCCGTGAGGGCAAGGAGCTGCTGCGCGACAAGGTACGCCTGGCCTTCGCCCTGCTGGGGGCGGTGTTCATGATGGTGATCTTCGGCTATGGCATTTCGCTGGATGTGGAAAACCTCGCCTTCGCCGTACACGACCAGGACCAGAGCCCACAAAGCCGGGCCTATCTGGAAGCCTTCCGTGGTTCACGCTATTTCGCCGAACAGGCGCCCATCCGCGATACCCGCGAAATGCACCAGCGCCTGCAGCGCTCGGAAATCAAACTGGCGCTGGAAATCCCCCCCGGCTTTGGCCGCGACCTGTACGCCGGGCGTCAACCGGTGGTGGCTGCCTGGCTCGATGGCGGCATGCCGTTCCGCGCGGAAACCAGCCGCAACTACGTGGAAGCCGTGCATCAGGCCAACCTCGAGCAACTGGCCAAGGCCAGCCCACAGCCGCAGCCGCGCCAGGACCTGGTGCGCCTGGAAACCCGTTTTCGCTACAACCAGGATGTGGTCAGCGTGAACGCCATCGGCCCGGGGGTAATGGCGCTGATCCTGGCCTTCATCCCGGCCATGCTCACCGCGCTGGGTATCGTCCGCGAGAAAGAGCTCGGCTCCATCACCAACTTCTACGCCACACCCCTCACCCGCCTGGAGTTTCTGCTTGGCAAGCAGATGCCCTATCTGGCCGTGAGCCTGGTCAACCTGGCGTTGCTGGTGGCGATGAACCGCTGGCTGTTCGCCGTGCCGCTCAAGGGCAGCGTGCTGGCCCTGGCCTGTGGCGGCGTCGCCTACCTGCTGGCGACCACCAGCCTGGGCCTGCTGATCTCGGCCTTCACCCGCACCCAGATCGCCGCCATCCTGGGCACCATGATCATCACCAGCCTGCCGACCATCCAGTTTTCCGGGCTGATCGTGCCACGCTCGTCGCTGGACGGCGCGGCGGCGGTGATGGGCCAGCTGTTCCCGGCGGGCTACTTCCTCGACATCGCGGTCGGCACCTTCACCAAGGCGCTGGGCCTGCGCGAGCTGTGGCCGCAGTGCCTGATCCTGCTCAGTTTCTTTGTCGTGTTCACTGGCCTGAGCCTGGCCATGCTGAAGAAGCAGGAGGCCTGAGATGTCGCGCCTGAACCACACCCTGCGCCTGGGCCTGAAAGAGCTGACCAGCCTGCGCCATGACAGCGTGCTGCTGTTGTTCCTGCTGTATGCCTTCAGCGTGGCCATCTACATGCCCGCAGCCGGCTCGGTGATCGGCGTGCACAACGCCAGCGTCGCGGTGGTGGACGAAGACCACAGCCTGCTGTCACGCAAGCTCGGCGAAGCCCTGCAACCACCCGAATTCCAGCCCGCCGTACCGCTGGCCCCGGGGCGCCTGGACCAGGCCATGGACAGCGGCCAGTACACCTTCGTGATCAACGTGCCGGTGAATTTCCAGAGCGACCTGCTGGCCGGGCGCTCGCCGGAACTGCAGATCAATGTCGACGCCACGGCCATGAGTCAGGCGTTCATGGGGGCCGGCTATATCGGCCGCATCTTCGAACGCGAGTTGCTCGACTACAGCCAGCGCAACAACACGCAGAGCCCGGTGCTAATCAACGCCAAGGCCCTGTTCAACCCCAACCTGGAGGGTGGCTGGTTCCTGGCGGTGATCCAGATCGTCAACAACATCACCATCCTGGCGATCATCCTCACCGGCACCGCGTTGCTGCGCGAGCGCGAGCATGGCACCCTCGACCACCTGCTGGTGCTGCCGCTGACCGCGCTGGAAATCATGCTGGCGAAAATCGCCAGCAACGCGCTGGTAGTGGTGATCTGCACCTGGACTTCGCTGGTGGTGGTGGTCAAGGGCGCGCTTGGCGTGCCGCTCTCCGGTTCGATGGGCCTGTTCCTGGCCGTGACCGCGCTGTACCTGTTTGCCAGCACCGCACTGGGCATCTTCCTCGCCACCCTGGCGCGCTCGACGCCACAATTCGGCCTGCTGGCAATCCCGGTGATCATCCCGATGCTGTTGCTGTCCGGCGGCAGCACACCGCTGGACAGCATGCCGCAGTGGCTGCAGTGGGTGATGCAAGGGTCGCCGTCGACGCACTTTGTCAGCCTTGGCGCCGCAATCCTGTTCCGTGATGCCGGATGGACGGTGGTGTGGCCGGACATCCTGGCACTGGCCGTGATCGGGCTGGTGTTCTTCGGTGTGGCGCTGGCGCGGTTTCGCCGAAGCCTGGCGTCCTGATCCGCGCATACCCGGCTCAAAATCTGAAAGATTGCGCGATTCCTGTGGGAGCGGGTTTACCCGCGAACACCGGCGCAGCCGGTGCCATGCACCGCGTTGGATTCTTCGCGGCTAAAGCCGCTCCCACAGGGATCGCGCCACAGTGCGGATTGCGCTGTTCCTGAGAGAGCCGGCTTGCCGGTCACTGCACGATCAGGTTGTTGAACAGCAGGTCTTCAACGATCGGCTTGCCCTCTTCGGCTTCCATTACCTGCTGCACCTGTTTCAGCGCTTCCTGGCGAAGATGCTCCTTGGCCTCGACGTTGCTCATGCTGTCCACCGACTGTTGGGTGAACAGCGCCACCAGCTGGTTGCGGATCAGCGGCTCGTGGTGCTTCACCGCCTTGGCGGCTTCGTCGCCGGTCACGCGCAGGGCCACGTCGGCTTTGTACACGCGCAGCCGCGGGCTGCCGTCGAGGGCGTAGTTGCCGACAAAGGGCGGGCTCAGGCTGATGTAGGCGACTTTCGGCGCCCCTTCCTTGGCTTCCTCAGCCATGGCCGCAGCCGGCAGCAGCAGCGCCAGCACCATCAAGATCCACGCTTTCACGAATTTGCTCCTCAATACAGTTGGCGCCAGCTTACCCAGCATGCCGCTCAAACCCAAGCCCGGGCTTGTGCCGCCACTTATGCCTGCACATCAGGGCGCCCCATGCTCGTTGACCGGGCAGGCGGCCCTCCTACACTTATCGGCCACGACCCGCAAAGGAATAGCCCCGATGAAAGCTGTGTTGTGCAAAACCCTGGGCCCGGCGCGCGACCTGGTGCTGGAAGAGGTGGCCAGCCCGGTGCCGAAGAAAAACGAGATCCTGCTCGATGTGCAGGCCGCCGGGGTCAACTTCCCCGACACCCTGATCATCGAAGGCAAGTACCAGTTCCAGCCACCGTTGCCGTTCTCCCCCGGCGGCGAGGCAGCGGGCGTGGTGGCCGCCGTCGGGGAAAAGGCCGGCGCGTTCAAGGCCGGCGACCGGGTCATGGCGCTGACCGGCTGGGGTGCATTCGCCGAGCAGGTGGCGGTGCCGTTCTACAATGTGCTGCCGATCCCGCCGAGCATGGACTTCACCACCGCAGCGGCATTCGGCATGACCTACGGCACCTCCATGCACGCCCTGCGCCAGCGCGGCCAGCTGCAGGCGGGCGAGACCCTACTGGTGCTGGGCGCATCCGGCGGGGTCGGCCTGGCAGCGGTGGAGATCGGCAAGGCCATGGGCGCGCGGGTGATCGCGGCCGCCAGCAGTGCGGAAAAACTGGCCGTGGCCAAGGCAGCCGGCGCGGATGAACTGATCGACTACAGCCAGGCCAGCCTGCGTGACGAGATCAAGCGCCTGACCGGCGGCCAGGGCGTGGACGTGATCTACGACCCGGTGGGTGGCGAGTTGTTCGAGCAGGCAGTGCGCGGGCTGGCCTGGAATGGCCGGTTGCTGGTGGTGGGTTTTGCCAGCGGGACCATCCCGCAGCTGGCGGCCAACCTGGTGCTCCTCAAGGGCGCGGCGGTGCTCGGGGTGTTCTGGGGGGCGTTTGCCCAGCGCCAGCCGGAGGACAATGCGGCCAACTTCCGGCAGCTGTTTGCATGGCATGCCGAAGGCAAGTTGAAGCCGCTGGTGTCGCAGACTTATCCACTGGCAGAGGCAGGGGCTGCCATTGAAAAGTTGGGGCAGCGTCAGGCTGTGGGTAAGTTGGTGGTGCTGGCCAGGTAAGACAGTTCCGGCCTTTTCGCGGGCACGCCCGCTCCCACAGGAATACCATGCCGTTCGAGGCTGTGGTGATCCTGTGGGAGCGGGCGTGCCCGCGAAGAGGCCGGTGCAGGCTAATCAAACTTCGCGCAGGTTATGGCAGCGCCTGAACCGCGCCTCCAGGTTGCGATCGGGCATCTGGTGGCTGCGCAGGGCATTCAAGGTCTGTTCGACATAATCACGCGTGGTGCCATAGCGCCCCTTGGCACTGGCCAGGATCTGGCTGAGCAGGGTGTCCGGCAGGTTCCCTGCATAGCACGGCAGATGCCGCTCCAGCACGAAGCCCAGGGCCTGCACCTTGCTGCCATCACCCAACCGGCAACTGAGCCAGTGCGGCCGGTACGCCGGGTACGGCATCTCGCGCTGCCACAGGGCCATCAGCGACTCGTCCAGGCTGCTTTCATCCAGCCGGTAGGCAAAACCACTGCAGGAGCCACCACGGTCCAGGCCGAACACCAGCCCGGGGGTTTCCGGGGTGCCGCGGTGTTCGTGCGACCACAGGTACAAGCCACGGTGGTAACCATGTACCCGCGCGCGTTGCCGTTCCACCGAGTTGCACTCCGGTCGCCAGATCAACGAACCATAGGCGAACAGCCACACCGGCCCACCCTGATGGCGAGACATGGTTGTCTTCATGGAATTGAACAACTGTTCGCGAGTATGTTGCTGACCGAAGTCGAGTGTCGGTGGATATGAAACTTCCCAGGACATACTTTCAAGTGCCGACATAAGCTGCCGCCATTATCCCTGTGAACTACGGATGTAGCGAGATTCGATTACGATGCGCCCCCAGCCTCTGTACCAAGGGCGCTTGCAGTAACCATAGGACAGAAGTGCAGGAATACTCAAGCCCTTGCGCCAGAGTTTCATCCGCGCTCCCGACGACTGGAAAGTACTGTTTCGGCAACTGTGAAAGTTATTAGCCAAGGCGGTAACAATTACCGCCTTATACCCATACTTTCAAACTTCGGTTATTAGCCGCGTGGTGCGTAGGCAAACACATCGGCGCGCATGCGGTGCGCATCCATGCCGGCTTCGACCAGGGCGTCGAGAGTGGCATAGATCATGTTCGGCGAGCCGCTGGCATATACATGCACGCTGTTGAGGTCGGCGATGTCCTCGCAGACCGCCTCATGCAGCATGCCGCAACGGCCTTCCCAACCGCACAGGTCGCTGACCACCTGATGCAGGAACAGGTTGGGCAGGCGCTGCCATTCGTCCCAGTGCTCGATCTGGTAGAAGTCCTCGGGCCGGCGCACGCCCCAGTACAGGTGCACCGGGTGCTTGAAACCCTGAGCCCGGCAATGCTCGACCAGGCTGTGCATCTGGCCCATGCCGGTGCCAGCAGCGATCAGCACCAGCGGCCCGTCGGGCAACTCGGCCAGGTGGGTGTCGCCGAACGGCATTTCGATGCGCGCCAGGCCGTCGCGCTTGAGCTGCTCGATAAGTTGCACCGCACTGGGCTCGCGCGCCAGCACATGCAGCTCCAGCTCGCGCCCGGCATGGGGTGCGGAAGCCAGCGAAAACGCCGCCTGCTTGCCGCCTTCGCGCTCGATCATCAGGTACTGCCCCGCGTGGTAGCGCGGCGGCTTGCCAGCCGGCGCGCGCAATCGCACGCGCCAGACGTCGCCACCGACCTCGACGCACTCACTGACACTGCACGCCAGTTTGCGCACCGGCAGCTCGCCAAGGGCGAGCACACCATCCCAGAGCAACACGCAGTCCTCCAGCGGTTCGGCAATGCAGGTGAACAGCTCGCCATGGTCGCGGACTTCACCGTCCTGGCGTACCCGGCCTTCGACCAACAACGCGGCGCAGACATGGCAATTGCCATTGCGGCAGCTGTTCGGGCAGTCATAGCCCAGCCGCCGCGCTCCATCCAGGATCCGTTCCCCGGGTTCGAGCGCCAGCACCGCCCCGGACGGCTGCAACGTTACCTGCATCAATCTATTCCCAACTGATCCCACAGCTCATCGATACGGCGGGTGACGGCTTCGTCCTTGACGATGACCCGTCCCCATTCGCGTGTAGTCTCGCCCGGCCACTTGTGCGTGGCGTCCAGGCCCATCTTCGACCCCAACCCGGATACCGGCGACGCGAAGTCCAGGTAGTCGATCGGGGTGTTGTCAATCATCACCGTATCACGCTTGGGGTCCATGCGCGTGGTGATGGCCCAGATCACATCGTTCCAGTCGCGGGCATTGATATCGTCATCGGTGACAATAACGAACTTGGTGTACATGAACTGTCGCAGGAACGACCACACACCCAGCATCACGCGCTTGGCGTGGCCCGGGTACTGCTTCTTCATGGTCACCACCGCCATGCGGTAAGAGCAGCCTTCCGGCGGCAGGTAGAAATCGACGATTTCCGGGAACTGCTTTTGCAGGATCGGCACGAACACTTCGTTCAGCGCCACGCCGAGGATCGCCGGCTCATCTGGCGGGCGGCCGGTGTAGGTGCTGTGGTAGATCGGTTTCTGCCGGTGGGTGATGCGCTCGACGGTGAACACCGGGAAGCTGTCCACTTCGTTGTAGTAGCCGGTGTGGTCGCCGTACGGGCCTTCCGGGGCCATTTCGCCCGGGTGGATCACACCTTCCAGGATGATTTCGGCGGTGGCCGGTACCTGCAGGTTGCTACCCCGGCACTTGACCAGTTCGGTGCGGTTGCCGCGCAGCAGGCCGGCGAAGGCGTACTCGGAGAGGGTGTCCGGCACCGGGGTCACGGCGCCGAGGATGGTGGCCGGGTCAGCGCCCAGGGCCACGGCGACCGGGAACGGCTGGCCAGGGTTCTTCTCGCACCATTCGCGGTAGTCCAGGGCCCCGCCACGGTGGCTGAGCCAGCGCATGATGACCTTGTTGCGGCCGATCACCTGCTGGCGGTAGATGCCCAGGTTCTGGCGGTCCTTGTTCGGGCCGCGGGTGACGGTGAGGCCCCAGGTGATCAGCGGCGCCACGTCGCCCGGCCAGCAGTGCTGTATCGGCAGAGCGCCGAGGTCGACATCGTCCCCCTCGACCACCACTTCCTGACACACCGCGTCCTTGACCACTTTCGGCGCCATCGACACGACTTTCTTGAAGATCGGCAGCTTGGACCAGGCATCCTTCAGGCCCTTCGGCGGCTCAGGCTCCTTGAGGAAGGCCAGCAGCTTGCCGATTTCCCGCAGTTCATCGACCGACTCGGCGCCCATGCCCATGGCCACGCGCTCCGGGGTGCCGAACAGGTTGCCCAGCACCGGGATGTCGAAGCCGGTGGGCTTTTCGAACAGCAATGCAGGGCCCTTGGCACGCAGGGTGCGGTCGCAGACCTCGGTCATTTCCAGGACGGGGGAGATCGGAACCTGGATGCGCTTGAGCTCGCCGCGCTGTTCCAGGCCACGGATGAAGTCGCGCAAGTCGCGATACTGCATGCAGGAGCCTCGTGTTGGCCGTATCGGTCGGGGGTGCAGAGTGTAGCGCCGTTCGGGCTTTGTTTGGGGGCAAAAATGCATTGGGGCCGCTTCGCGCCCCTTCGCGGGCACGCCCGCTCCCACAAGGATCACACTGAACCTGTGGGAGCGGGCGTGCCCGCGAAGGGCCGCAAAGCGGCCCCAATTACTGCCTGGCCTGAAACGCTTACTTGCGCTTCATCGACAGGAAGAACTCGTCGTTGGTCTTGGTCTGCTTGAGCTTGTCGACCAGGAACTCGATGGCGGCGATTTCGTCCATCGGGTGCAGCAGCTTGCGCAGGATCCACATGCGCTGCAGTTCGTCGTCGGCGGTCAGCAGCTCTTCGCGGCGGGTACCGGAACGGTTGATGTTGATGGCCGGGAACACGCGCTTCTCGGCGATGCGGCGGTCCAGCGGCAGCTCCATGTTGCCGGTGCCCTTGAACTCTTCGTAGATCACTTCGTCCATCTTCGAGCCGGTTTCGACCAGCGCGGTGGCGATGATGGTCAGCGAACCGCCTTCCTCGATGTTACGCGCGGCACCGAAGAAGCGCTTCGGCTTCTCCAGGGCGTGGGCGTCGACACCACCGGTCAGTACCTTGCCGGAGCTCGGGATCACGGTGTTGTAGGCACGCGCCAGACGGGTGATGGAGTCCAGCAGGATGACCACGTCCTTCTTGTGCTCGACCAGGCGTTTGGCCTTCTCGATCACCATTTCGGCAACCTGCACGTGGCGGGTTGGCGGCTCGTCGAAGGTGGAAGCAACCACTTCGCCGCGCACGGTGCGCTGCATTTCGGTCACTTCTTCCGGGCGCTCGTCGATCAGCAGAACGATCAGGTGGCACTCGGGGTTGTTGCGGGTGATGTTGGCCGCGATGTTCTGCAACATGATCGTCTTGCCCGCTTTCGGCGGAGCAACGATTAGGCCACGCTGGCCTTTGCCGATCGGGGCGCACAGGTCGATGACGCGGCCGGTCAGGTCTTCGGTGGAGCCGTTACCGGCTTCCATCTTCAGGCGCTTGTTCGGGAACAGCGGCGTCAGGTTTTCGAACAGGATCTTGTTCTTCGCGTTTTCCGGGCGGTCGAAGTTGATGGTGTCGACCTTCAGCAGGGCGAAGTAACGCTCCCCTTCCTTCGGCGGGCGGATCTTGCCGACGATGGTGTCACCGGTACGCAGGTTGAAGCGGCGGATCTGGCTGGGCGAGACGTAGATATCGTCAGGGCCGGCCAGGTAGGACGCATCAGCCGAACGCAGGAAACCGAAACCATCCTGGAGAATCTCCAGCACGCCGTCACCCGAGATCTCTTCGCCGCTTTTCGCGTGCTTCTTCAGCAGGGCGAAAATCACGTCCTGTTTGCGCGAACGGGCCATGTTTTCGATGCCCATCTGTTCGGCCATTTCCAAAAGATCGGTAATCGGCTTTTGCTTGAGTTCAGTCAGGTTCATAAGGGGAGTGACGTAATCATGTAAGAAGGGAGAATTAAGCTTCTGGCTTAATGAGGCCGCGCCGCTAGATGGCGACAGGATCGCGTACTGATTCGAATTAGGGATGCTTCGGCGACGGCGTGTAGAGGGCACTGGAGAAGCAGTGCGAGGCCGAATGTAACACTTGCTTTTTTCGACGTCTAGTGGTTTTGACCGGGTAAATCGTGCCATGTGGGAGCGGGTTTACCCGCGAAGGCGGCAGCGGGTTCGGCATCGAATTCGCGGGTAAACCCGCTCCCACAGGCCCTTCGGGCAAAGAAAAGCCCCGCATCTGCGGGGCTTTTTTCCATCACAGGTGGGCGTCGAGGAACGCGGCCAGCTGCGATTTGGACAGGGCGCCGACCTTGGTGGCTTCGACGTTGCCGTTCTTGAACAGCATCAGCGTCGGGATACCACGCACGCCGTGCTTGGCCGGGGTTTCCTGGTTCTCGTCGATGTTCAGCTTGGCGACGGTCAGTTTGCCCTCGTAGGTAGCAGCGATGTCGTCCAGAACCGGAGCGATCATCTTGCATGGGCCGCACCATTCAGCCCAGTAGTCGACCAGCACCGGGCCTTGAGCCTGCAGTACGTCGGCTTCGAAGCTGGCGTCGGTGACGTGTTTGATTTTGTCGCTCATGGAAATCTCCAAGGTCGTAAGCAATAAAAAACGTTGCCCATCATAGCCGCACCCGTCTCCTACAGGAAGCCGCGGACGATTGAGTGTAACTATAGTTGTGCAAGACGCCACGAATCGAAACTGTCATGCAAACGTCATAGCATCGAATGGCACATTGCCTTGCATCAAGGCCAGCTCAACGGCTATGTACCACGCGTTGGCGACAGCCTGCTATCGTGGCACGATTGCCGGGTTAACGACCGAGAACAACCAGATCATGCCGCAAACCATCGCGAAGAACCTGTCCCTGATCGCCGCCATCGACCTTGGCTCCAACAGCTTTCACATGGTCGTGGCCAAGGCCCACCATACCGAAATCCGCATTCTCGAGCGGCTCGGCGAGAAGGTTCAGCTGGCCGCTGGCATCGACGAAGAACGCAAGCTCAGTGAAGAGGCAATGGAACGAGGCCTGGATTGCCTCAAGCGCTTTTCCCAACTGATCAACGGCATGCCGGCAGGCTCGGTGCGCATCGTCGGTACCAACGCCTTGCGCGAAGCGCGCAACCGCAACGAATTCATCCAGCGCGCCGAAGCCATCCTTGGCCACCCGGTCGAAGTGATCTCCGGCCGTGAAGAAGCGCGCCTGATCTACCTGGGCGTGTCGCACACCCTGGCCGATACACCCGGCAAGCGCCTGGTGGCCGATATCGGCGGCGGCAGTACCGAGTTCATCATCGGCCAGCGCTTCGAGCCGCTGCTGCGCGAAAGCCTGCAGATGGGCTGCGTCAGCTTCACCCAGCGCTACTTCCGCGACGGCAAGATCACCCCGGCCCGCTACGCCCAGGCCTACACCGCCGCGCGCCTCGAGCTGATGAGCATCGAGAATGCCCTGCACCGCCTGACCTGGGACGAGGCCATCGGCTCGTCCGGTACCATTCGTGCCATCGGCGCCGCCATCAAGGCAGGCGGCCTGGGCAATGGCGAGGTCAACGCCGAGGGGCTGGCCTGGGTCAAGCGCAAGCTGTTCAAGCTTGGCGAGGTCGACAAGATCGACTTCGAAGGCGTCAAGCCGGACCGCCGCACCATCTTCCCGGCGGGCCTGGCGATTCTCGAAGCGATCTTCGATGCCCTGGAACTGCAGCGCATGGAACACTGCGACGGCGCCCTGCGCGAAGGCGTGCTGTTCGACCTGCTGGGCCGCCACCACCACGAAGACGTGCGCGAACGCACCCTGAACTCGCTGATGGAGCGCTACCACGTGGACCAGGGCCAGGCTGCGCGCGTCGAGCGCAAGGCATTGCACGCCTTCGACCAGGTGGCCGACGCGTGGGACCTCAAAGACGGGAATTGGCGCGATCTGCTGGGCTGGGCGGCGAAAGTGCACGAAATCGGCCTGGATATCGCCCACTACCACTATCACAAGCACGGCGCCTACCTGATCGAACACTCCGACCTGTCGGGCTTCTCCCGCGAGGACCAGCAAATGATGGCCTTGCTGGTGCGCGGCCACCGCCGCAACATCCCCAAGGACAAGATCGCCGAGCTGGGTGAGGAAGGGGTCAAGCTGCTGCGCCTGTGCGTGCTGCTGCGCTTCGCCATCCTGTTCCACCACATCCGTGGCAACCAGCAGATGCCGAAGGTCGAGCTCAAGGCTGCCGACAGCAGCCTCGATGTGGCCTTCCCTGAGGGCTGGCTGGAACAGAACCAGCTGACCCAGGCCGACTTCGCCAACGAGGCGGAGTGGCTGGCCCGGGTCGGCTTCGTCCTCAGCGTACGTTGAGGACCGGGTTGCTCAGGCGCTCCAGCAGGGTCGCCTGGGCACTGCGCGGGTTCTGGTTGCCGGTCGGCGTGCTGCGCACGTAGCGCCCGTCCGGCTGCAGGGTCCAGGCGTGGGTGTTGTCGGTCAGGTAGCCTTCCAGCTCCTTCTTCACCCGCAGCAACAGCTTCTTGCCTTCCACCGGGAAGCAGGTCTCGACACGCTTGTCGAGGTTGCGCTCCATCCAGTCGGCACTGGACAGGTAGATCTGCTCTTCGCCGCCATTGAGGAAGTAGAACACCCGCGTGTGCTCGAGGAAGCGGCCGATGATCGAGCGCACCTGGATGTTGTGCGAAACCCCCGGAATGCCTGGGCGCAGGCAGCACATGCCACGCACCACCAGGTCGATCTTCACGCCCGACTGGCTGGCCTTGTACAGCGCCTTGATGACCTTGGCGTCGGTCAGCGAGTTGAACTTGGCGATGATATGCGCCGGCTTGCCTTCGAGGGCGAACTGGGTTTCCCGCGCGATCATGTCGAGCATGCCCTTCTTCAGGGTGAACGGCGCGTGCAGCAGTTTCTTCATGCGCAGGGTCTTGCCCATGCCGATCAGCTGGCTGAACAGCTTGCCGACGTCCTCGGTGAGGGCGTCGTCGGAGGTCAGCAGGCTGTAGTCGGTGTACAGGCGGGCGTTGCCGGCGTGGTAGTTACCAGTGCCCAGGTGCGCATAACGCACGATCTCGCCCTGCTCGCGGCGCAGGATCAGCATCATCTTGGCGTGGGTCTTGAAGCCGACCACGCCGTAGATCACCACCGCACCGGCCGCTTGCAGGCGGCTGGCCATCTGCAGGTTGGACTCTTCGTCGAAGCGCGCCCGCAACTCGATCACCGCAGTGACCTCCTTGCCGTTACGCGCCGCGTCCACCAGCGCGTCGACGATTTCCGAGTTGGCCCCGGAACGGTACAGGGTCTGGCGCACGGCAAGCACGTGCGGGTCCTTGGCGGCCTGGCGCAGCAGGTCGATCACCGGGGTGAAGGACTCGAACGGGTGCATCAGCAGGATGTCCTGCTTGCCGATCACGCTGAAGATGTTGTCGGCGTTCTGCAGCAGCTTGGGGATCGCCGGGGTGAACGGCGTGTACTGCAGCTCGGGGTGGCTGTCCAGGCCGGTGATGCTGAACAGGCGGGTAAGGTTGACCGGGCCGTTGACCTGGTACAGCTCGCTTTCGCTGAGGCTGAACTGCTTGAGCAGGTAGTCCGACAGGTGTTTCGGGCAGGTGTCGGCCACCTCCAGGCGCACAGCGTCACCGTAGCGGCGCGAGAACAGCTCGCCGCGCAGGGCGCGGGCCAGGTCGTCGACCTCTTCGGAGTCCAGCGCCAGGTCGGCGTTACGGGTCAGGCGGAACTGATAGCAGCCCTTCACCTTCATGCCCTGGAACAGGTCGTCGGCGTGCGCGTGAATCATCGACGACAGGAACACATAGTTGGCGCCCGGGCCACCCACCTCCTCCGGCACCCGGATGACCCGCGGCAGCAGGCGCGGGGCCGGGATGATCGCCAGGCCCGAATCGCGGCCGAAGGCGTCGACACCCTCGAGCTCGACGATGAAGTTGAGGCTCTTGTTCACCAGCAGCGGGAACGGGTGGGTCGGGTCGAGGCCGATCGGGGTGATGATCGGGGCGATTTCGTCGCGGAAGTAGCGGCGCACCCAGGTCTTGAGCTTGGGTGTCCAGTAACGCCGGCGGATGAAGCGGATATGGTGCTTTTCCAGCTCTGGCAGCAGCACGTCGTTGAGGATCGCGTACTGGCGCTCCACTTCGCTGTGCACCAGGTCGCTGATGCGTGCCAGCGCCTGGTGCGGCTGCAGGCCGTCGGCACCGGCCTGCTCACGGGCGAAGTTGATCTGCTTCTTCAGGCCGGCGACGCGGATCTCGAAGAACTCGTCGAGGTTGCTGGAGAAGATCAACAGGAACTTGAGGCGTTCGAGCAGCGGGTAGCTCTCGTCCAGCGCCTGTTCCAGCACACGGATATTGAACTGCAGCTGCGAGAGCTCGCGATGAATGTACAGGCTGCTGTCGTCCAGGCCTGGGATGATGATTGCCGGGGCCGGCGCGGGTGCCGGAGCCGCAGTTTCTGCCACCGGTTCCGCGGCAGGCAGGGGCGCCGGCGGCAGGTCTGGCGGGGTCTGCACCATCTCTTCGGGGAGCTCCTGAGCATCCTTGATCGCGACAGGGGTTAGCACTTCATTATTCATCTGGCGTTCCTGAGGACGTTAACGCCCTATCATCTATTGAGCGGCAAGATAAGCGCCCATTATGACGCCTGTGTTACATGCCAGGGCAAGCCATGGCGCGTGGCTTCTGGCATTCTCCGAGCAGGAATTGTTCATGTCGAGACACATTTGGACACTTTCACGAACGCGCGCGAAGGGGTAGGCTTCGCGTTCATTTCGCCAGCACCTCAGAAAATGCTTCAACAATTCCTGCAGGATTTCGGCTACTTCGCCCTTTTTCTAGGCACCTTCTTCGAAGGCGAGACCATTCTGGTGCTTGCGGGATTCCTTGCGTTCCGCGGTTACATGGACATCAACCTGGTGTGCCTGGTGGCGTTTTTCGGCAGCTATGCCGGCGACCAGCTGTGGTACTTCATGGGCCGTCGCCACGGGCGCAGGATCCTGGCACGCAAACCGCGCTGGCAGGCGATGGGTGACCGGGCGCTGGACCACATCCGTCGCCATCCCGACATCTGGGTACTGAGTTTCCGCTTCGTCTATGGCCTGCGCACGGTCATGCCGGTGGCCATTGGCCTGTCCGGCTACCCGCCACGCCGCTATCTGCTGCTGAATGGTCTTGGCGCTGCCATCTGGGCAGTGGCCCTGGGCGCGGCCGCGTATCACTTCGGCGCCATCCTCGAAGGCCTGCTGGGCAACGTGAAGCGCTACGAGCTATGGGTGCTCGGTGGCCTGTTGGCGCTGGGCGGCCTGCTGTGGCTGCGCCGGCGCTTCCGCACGTTGCGCGCGGAGCGCAAGGCGGCGGGCAAGGCCCAGGCCCCAGAGGCTGAGCAGGCTGTAAGCCACGAGCAGCAACCAGGCCAGCGGCACGACCACCGCTAGGCCCAGTGCGCCGGCCAGGTACAGCGCCGGCGCATTCGCCAGCAGCCGTAACAGCTCCAGGCGCACGGCCCATGGCCGGTTCTCCAGCAACGCGCCCAGCACGAACAAGCCAAACGCCATCAGCGCCCAGCCGAGTACCAGGGCGGCGGTTGGCACGCGCTCGGCCACCTCCATCAGATAGCTGCCCAGCGCCACGTAACCCACGAATTGCGCCGCCACATAGGCCTGCTGCGCACGGCCCAGGGCAACCTCGAACTTGCGAAACATCGCCAGGTCCTGCTTGGCCTGCGGGTAGCGTGCAGCCACATCGGCCGGGCGCCAGCCGGTGGGCATGAACCAGATGCGCAGTTTGTCCCACAGGCTGCCGGCGCGACGGGCGTCGTGCCAGAGCTGGGCATAGAACTGCAGGTTGGCCCACAGCGGGTTCCAGCTGGCCAGCGGCGTGGTCACCCCGAACACCACCGGCTCGGCCGGGTCTTCCTCTTTGAAGGTGCCGAACAGACGATCCCAGAGAATGAACACGCCGCCGTAATTGCGATCCAAGTAAGCAGGATTTTGCGCATGGTGGACGCGATGGTTGGATGGCGTGATCAACACCCACTCAAGCCAGCCCAGCTTGGGAATGTGCCGGGTATGCACCCAGAACTGGTACAGCAGGTTGAGCGACGCCACCGTGATGAACACCAGCGGCGGCACACCGAGCAACGCCAGCGGCAGGTAGAACAGCCACGAGAAGATGAACCCGCTGCTGGTCTGGCGCAGCGCCGTGGTGAGGTTGTATTCCTCGCTCTGGTGATGCACCGAGTGCGCAGCCCACAGCACGTTGCGCTCGTGGCCAAGACGATGCAGCCAGTAGTAGCAGAAGTCGTACAGGACAAAGGCCAGCAGCCACACCCACCAGGCCTGCGGCGGCAGGCGCAGCAACGCCATGTGCTCGAACGCCAGGGCATAGGTCACCAGCCCCACCCCTTTGGTCAGCAACCCGGTACTGGTCGACAGCGCACCGGTGCTGAGGCTGTTGATCGAGTCAGCCAGGGTGAAGTTGCGCTGGCCGCGCACACGGTCGGCCAGCAGTTCGACGGCGATCAGCACGAAGAAGAACGGCACGGCCAGCAGGATCAGGTCCATGGGTACGACCTCAGGTGTTATCCGCCAAGATTAGGCCGCGCTTGCAGGAATCCCTATGGCTACATCTGCCAAACTAGAGGACATTTAGCGCCTCGACACTGGAGTAAAAAGCATGACAAAAAAAGTAGCGGTGATTCTTTCCGGCTGTGGCGTTTATGACGGCGCCGAAATCCACGAAAGCGTGATCACCCTGCTGCGCCTCGACCAGCGTGGTGCGCAGGTGCAGTGCTTCGCGCCGAACATTGCGCAGATGCATGTGATCAACCACCTGACCGGCGAGGAAATGCCCGAATCGCGCAATGTGCTGGTGGAGTCGGCGCGCATTGCCCGCGGCGAGGTCAAGGACATCCGCGAGGCCAAGGCCGAAGACTTCGATGCGCTGATCGTGCCGGGCGGTTTCGGGGCGGCGAAGAACCTGTCCAACTTTGCCGTGGAAGGCGCCAACTGCAGCGTCCACCCGGATGTGCTGGCCCTGGCCGAAGCCTTTGCCGACGCCTGCAAGCCGGTTGGCCTGATCTGCATCTCGCCGGCGCTGGCGGCGAAGATCTACGGACCAGGCGTGGTCTGCACCATCGGTACCGACGCTGGCACTGCGGCGGCCGTGACGAAGATGGGTGGCACCCATGAAGAGTGCGATGTGCACGATATTGTCGAGGACACCCAGCGCAAGCTGGTGACCACCCCGGCGTACATGGAGGCCAAGTCGATCAGTGAAGCGGCTGGCGGGATCTACAAGCTGGTGGATCGGGTGCTGGAGCTGACTCACGAGTAACGGGTGCAAGATTCAGAATCTGACGCGGTCCCTGTGGGAGCGGCCTTGTGTCGCGAAAGGGCCGCAGCGCGGCCCCGGCAACTTATGCGGCGAAGCTGAAATCCTGGGGCCGCTTCGCGGCCCTTTCGCGACACAAGGCCGCTCCCACACGTCGTGTCCATCCCGCCAGCCGGGTCGCTTCAGGGTTTGGACAACCGGGCAATGATCCGGTCCAGCGCATTGGCAAACGCCTGTTTCTCGCGCTCGCCATAAGGCGCCTGCCCTCCCCCCACCTGGCCCTGCTCGCGCAGCTCGGTGAACAGGTTGCGCGCCGCCAGCCGATCACCCATGTTGCGCTCGTCGAACTCGCGCCCGCGCGGGTCCAGTGCCGCCACGCCCTTTTTCACCAGGCGGTCGGCCAACGGCACGTCACTGCAGATCACCAGCTCGCCAGGCACGGCGTGCTCCACCAGGTAATCATCGGCCGCGTCCATGCCGCTGGGCACCACGATCAGGCGCACGATCGCGAACGCCGGCTTGGCCACAGCCTGGCCCGCCACCATCACTACCTCGAACTTGCGCTTGAGGGCGAACTTGACGATCAGATCCTTGGCCGCCTTGGGGCAGGCGTCGGCATCGATCCACACACGCATCGGAAAACCTCGCAATCAGCTTGAGGCCCCCATCATGCCTCAAGCGCAACGAAAGCTGCAGCCGCCGCCCACGCGCGCTGGGAAAATGGCGCCAATATTTCAATTGCCGCTTATCCGACCCCGCCACTCAGGCTACACTCGCCACAGCTCCGCTGGCCTGCCCGAGTGCGCAATGAACCACCCCCACGAAATCCGCCCCGACCTGGACGAAGGCATCGACCGCAAGGTCCTGGCGACATTGCGTGCGCGCTTCCTGCGGCTCAACCAGGGTCGGCTGCAGCGGGCCCTGGAGGGCCTGTCGACGCGCCAGCAACAGGTGCTGACGCTGCTGCCGCTGCTGTTTCATGTGAACCACCCGTTGCTGCCGGGCTATGTCTCCGGCAGCACCCCCGCCGGCGTATCGGGCTACGAGCCAAGCGCCGACCTGGTAGTCGAGGCCCAGCGCCTGGCCCGCTCGTTCACCTACAAGGCCCGCCATGGCAACCCGCCGCGGCCGATCCACGGCCTGTTCCTGATGGGCAGCCTGGGCTCGCTGGCCCAGGCCGAGCACAGCGACATGGACCTGTGGGTGTGCCATGCACCCGGTCTGGCCGACGAGCTGCTGGGCGAGTTGCGCCGCAAATGCCAACTGCTGGAGGCATGGGCGGAAAGCCTGGGTGCCGAGGCACATTTCTTCCTGATCGACACGCAAGGTTTCGCCCAGGGCCAACGCGAGGGCCAGCTCGGTTCCGACGATTGCGGCACCACCCAGCACTACCTGCTGCTGGACGAGTTCTACCGCACCACTATCTGGCTGGCCGGGCGCACACCACTGTGGTGGCTGGTGCCGGTCTACCAGGAACACGATTACCACACCTATACCCAGACCCTGCTGTCCAAGCGCTTCATCCGCAGCCAGGACGCCCTCGACCTCGGCAACCTGGCGCACATTCCGCCCGGCGAGTTCGTCGGCGCCGGCTTGTGGCAACTGTTCAAAGGCATCGACTCGCCCTACAAGTCGCTGCTCAAGCTGCTGCTGACCGAGGCCTATGCCAGCGAACACCCCGCAGTACGCTGCCTGAGCCTGGACTACAAGCAGGCAGTGTTCGCCAACCAGCTCGACCTCGACGAGCTGGACCCGTACGTGATGGTGTACCGGCGCATCGAGCGCTACCTGCTGCAGCGTGGCGAACACGCGCGCCTGGAGTTGGTGCGGCGCAGCCTGTACCTGAAGGTGAACAAGAAGCTCAGCGACCCGGCCCGGGCCAATGGCTGGCAACGCCGGCTGTTGCAGCGCCTGGCCGACGAGTGGGGCTGGGACGAGCGCCAGTTGGCCCTGCTGGACAGTCGCAACCAATGGAAAGTGCAGCAGGTTGCCGTCGAGCGCCGCGAGCTGGTGGCCGAACTGAACCACAGCTACCGCTTTCTCAGCCAGTTCGCCCGCACCCAGAACGCCAGCAGCCGCGCCGACCAGCGCGATCTCAATGTGCTGGGCCGGCGCCTTTACGCGGCCTTCGAGCGCCGCGCCGGCAAGGTCGAAGTGATCAACCCTGGTATCGCCCCGGACCTGGCCGAAGGCACCCTGACCCTGGTCCAGGCGCCTAACCGCAAAGAGCCCGGCAGCCACCACTGGGAGCTGTACACCGGCAACCTGAGCCCCCATGAGGTGGACCACTTCAGCCCGCTCAAGCGTTGCCGCGAACTGCTCGAGCTGCTGACCTGGGCCCATCGCAACGGGGTGATCGACAGCAGCACGCGCCTGGCGCTGCACCCGGGTGTCAGCGACCTCAGCGAATTCGAGCTGTTCAACCTGGTCGGCTGCCTGCAGCAAAGCATCCCCCTGCCCTTGCCGACCGTCAGCGAAGTGCGCCTGCTGCAACCCAGCGTTGCCGACGAGGTGCTGCTGCTGGTCAACGTCGCCATCGACCCGCTGCGCCACCACCGCGACCTGAACATCCTGATGACCACCGAGCGTACCGACTCGTTGAGCTATGCAGGCGTGCGCGAAAACCTGGTCCTGACCCTGGACCAGGTCACCCTCAACAGCTGGAACGAGGTACTGGTCCAGCGCTATGACGGCGAGCACGCGCTGGTGCGCTGCCTGCGCGACTTCCTCAACAGCCCCGTACTGCGCGGCCACCGGCCGAGGGTGCGGGTGCGCTGCTTCTGCCACAGCCGCGCGCAGGCCATCGGCCAACGCGTGGAGGAAATCTTCGACACCGTGCAGCTGCTGCTGGACCAGGGCCTGAACCACCGCTACCTGCTGCAGGTGGCCCAGCACACCCATGTGCTGGAGCTGCTGGCCGGGCATGTCGGCCTCACCACCCTGGCCGAGCACGAGGCACTGCTGGACCACCTGGGCGAAGAGCGTAGCGCCTACAGCCCGCTGTACCTGGATGCCAACGCCCTGCAGGACCACGACCTGCACCTGGTGCTGGAGCAGGGCCGACCGGCCTGCATCCAGGTGTTCTACCGCCTGCAGGGTGACTGGGCCGAGCTGTACGTGCTGGATGAATACAATGCCCTGTGGCAGCAACGCCTGCCTCTGCACGACGAAGCCCACCTGCTGTTGCCGCTGCAGCGCTTTCTGCGTTCGGTGGTGATGCGCCGTGATGCCCGGCTGCCGCTGGACACCCAGCGCGCGGCCTCACTGGACATCCACTACGCGCAACTGTTGCCTTCCGGGCCAGGCAAGGCGCGCAGCATCGAGCCGCGCCAGGCCCCGCTCGAGGGTAGCGACCAGCCTTACTATGAGGTGCAGGCGATCATCCAGGCCGGAGTGGCGGGTGCGGCGCACGTGACGCTGTATTGCGACCAGCAGGAGTTTTCCGAACTGGAGCATGGTGAACAGCTGTATGCGGTAGCCGCCCGGCAGATCATCGGGCAGCGACATGGTGCAGGGCAGTACCGCTGCTACATCACTGACCTGGATTTGTCCGAGTTGCTGGATGACCAGCTGGGGTCGACGCAGCTGTACCTGCGCTACAAGCGGGAGCTGGAGCAGGCTTTGAACGAGGGGTTGGAGCAGGTTTTGGCAGAAGGATCCTGAGTTGCCGGGGGACACATGTGGGAGCGGGTTCACCCGCGAACACCGGCGAAGCCGGTGCCATACACCGCGTCGCCTTCTTCGCGGGTAAACCCGCTCCCACAGCGGCCCCCTGGCCCTTACAGGTCGAAATCGCCCGCCGCTTCCGGCTGGTATTCCACTTCCAGCAGCTTCAGCTTGAGGGTCTTGCCCCCCGGCGCCGGCCAGTCGATCTGCGCGCCCACCGACAACCCCAGCAAGGCGCAACCGATCGGCGCCAGGATCGAGACCTTGCCTTCCGGCCCGGCATCCTTCGGGTACACCAGGGTCAGGTGGTAGTCCTTGCCGCTGGCTTCCTCACGGCAGTGCACGCGCGAGTTCATGGTCACCACTCCAGCCGGGACTTCCTCGTGACCGACCACCTGCTCGGCGCGGTCCAGCTCGTCCTGCAGGGCGAGCACACCCGGCGTACTCTCGTCGAGGCTGTCGATCAGACGCTCCAGACGTTGTACGTCCAATCGGGTGAGGATGAGGGAAGGCTTGGTGCTCATGATCCAGTCAGACTCCTTTGAACAGGCGGTTTTCATCGTGCAGATAAAGCAAAACCCCGCCCAAGGGCGGGGTTTGTGAAGGCTTTGGCGTCACCGACGCAGAACCCGACGTTACCACAGCCGGGTAAATACTCAAGCCCCTGCGATCAGTGTGCCTTAGCCTGGTCGCGCAGGGCCTGGGCCTCGCGGCAGATCTGCCGGCGCCGTTGGTCATCGGCCGAACGCCATTCGCGGATGTGCTCGACATGCCGGTGGCAACCCGTGCAGACCCGCTGTTCGTCCAGCCGGCAAACGCTGATGCAGGGCGACGGTACTGCGGGGCTGACGTTGCTGTAGAGCGGCTTGGGCGGCCGGGCCTGGGTGCTGCTCATGTCAGATCTCGTCGAAGTCCAGCTTCTCGCCGGCCCGCTCCCAGACGATGCGCTCGAGCATTTCGCCCAGCAGCTCCTCGCTCTTCTCGCACACCCACTTGCCGCTGTCTTCGTCGTAGTCGAAGTGGAAACCGCCGGATCGGTCGGCCAGCCACAGCTGGCGCAGCGGCTCCTGGCGGCTGAAGATCAGCTGGGCGCCGCCTTCGAACTTGACGGTGAGGACGCCAGCGGAGTTCTCCATGTCCAGGTCCAGGCCGCTCTCGTCGAACAGGTCTTCCAGGGCCTGTTGGGTCGCGTCGACCAGATCATGGAAACGCGCTTCACTCAAACTCATTGCAGGAACCTCGAAATTGGCTGCGTTACAGGCAAGCCCGGCAAGATACGGGCGCTTGCCGCCGAATGCAAAGGTTTAGCCGCTACCTTCACTTGCCCCTTCGCGGCTAAAGCCGCTCCTACAGGTACTGCACATGGCGTGAGGCCGATGCGGTCGAGGTGGGAGCGGCTTCAGCCGCGAAAGGGCCCTTGCAGGCGGTAAGAATAGCCCGCCCGGCGGGCCGGCCCTTGCATAGGCAAGCCGTCGGTCGCTCGGTATACTCGGGCGCAATACCGCATATTTCTAAGGATTTCACCCATGAAGCGCCTGATTTCCTCCCTCGCGGCGCTGGTCGCTGTTGCCTGCCTCGTTTCGGCCTGCGGCCAGAAAGGCCCGCTGTATCTGCCAGAAGACGGCGATAACGGCAAAGCGCACAAGTCGCACCAGCACCAGCCAAAAGCCAAGCCGGCCCCGGTACAAGAGCAGCAGCCGGAGCTCGAGCCCGAGCAGTCGCCAGCGCAGTAAGGAAACCAGATGAACGCTTTCAACTACCGCGACGGCGAGCTGTTCGCGGAAGGCGTGGGCCTGTCGGCCATCGCCGAACGCTACGGCACCCCGACCTACGTGTACTCGCGCGCCCACATCGAGGCCCAGTACCGTAGCTACGCCGACGCCCTGCAAGGCACCGAGCACCTGGTGTGTTTCGCGGTCAAGGCCAACTCCAACCTCGGCGTACTGAACGTGCTGGCGCGCCTGGGCGCAGGCTTCGACATCGTCTCCGGCGGTGAGCTGGAGCGCGTGCTGGCCGCTGGCGGCCGTGCCGACCGCGTGGTGTTCTCCGGCGTCGGCAAGACCCGCGACGACATGCGCCGTGCCCTGGAAGTCGGCGTGCACTGCTTCAACGTCGAATCCACCGACGAACTGGAGCGCCTGCAAGTGGTGGCCGCCGAGATGGGCAAGGTTGCCCCGGTCTCGCTGCGGGTCAACCCGGACGTCGACGCCGGCACCCACCCGTACATCTCCACCGGCCTGAAAGAGAACAAGTTCGGCATCGCCATCGCCGACGCCGAGGCCATCTACGTGCGCGCGGCGCAGCTGCCGAACCTGGAAGTGGCCGGTGTCGACTGCCACATCGGTTCGCAACTGACCACCGTCGAGCCTTTCCTCGATGCCCTCGACCGCCTGCTGGTGCTGGTCGACCGCCTGGCCGAGTGCGGCATCCACCTGCGCCACCTGGACCTGGGTGGCGGTGTCGGCGTGCGTTACCGCGATGAGGAGCCGCCGCTGGTGGCCGACTACATCAAGGCGATCCGCGAGCGCGTCGGCGACCGCGACCTGGCCCTGGTGTTCGAGCCGGGCCGCTACATCGTGGCCAACGCCGGCGTCCTGCTGACCCGCGTGGAATACCTCAAGCACACCGAGCACAAGGACTTCGCCATCATCGATGCGGCGATGAACGACCTGATCCGCCCGGCCCTGTACCAGGCCTGGATGGGTGTCAGCGCGGTCAAGCCACGCGCAGGCGAAGGCCGTGCCTACGACCTGGTCGGCCCGATCTGCGAGACTGGCGACTTCCTCGGCAAGGACCGCGTGCTGAACCTGGCCGAAGGTGACCTGCTGGCCGTACAGTCCGCGGGCGCCTATGGTTTTGTCATGAGCTCCAACTACAACACCCGTGGCCGTTGCGCTGAAATCCTGGTCGACGGCGACCAGGCCTTCGAAGTACGCCGCCGCGAGACCATCGCCGAATTGTACGCTGGCGAAAGCCTGCTGCCGGAGTAAGCCCATGCTGCTGCGTTTTACCAAGATGCATGGGCTGGGCAACGACTTCATGGTCCTCGACCTGGTCAGCCAGCACGCGCACATCCAGCCCAAGCACGCCAAGCAATGGGGTGACCGCCACACCGGCATCGGCTTCGACCAGTTGCTGATCGTCGAGGCGCCGAACAACCCGGAAGTGGACTTCCGCTACCGCATCTTCAATGCCGACGGCTCCGAGGTCGAGCAGTGCGGCAACGGTGCGCGCTGCTTCGCCCGCTTCGTGCTGGACAAGCGCCTGACCGCGAAAAAGCGCATCCGCGTGGAAACCAAGAGCGGCATCATCGAGCTGGACGTGCAGAACGACGGCCAGATCAGTGTCGACATGGGCCCACCGCGCTTCATCCCTGCCGAAATCCCCTTCGTCGCCGACGAGCAGGCGCTGAGCTACCCACTGGAAGTCGACGGCCAGGTGTATTCGATTGCCGCCGTGTCCATGGGTAACCCGCATGCCGTGCTGCGTGTCGACGACGTGCGTACCGCCCCTGTGCACCAGCTGGGCCCGAAGATCGAAAACCACCCACGCTTCCCGCAGCGGGTGAATGCCGGCTTCCTCCAGGTCATCGACCGCCACCGCGCCAACCTGCGTGTGTGGGAACGTGGTGCGGGCGAAACCCAGGCCTGCGGCACCGGCGCCTGCGCCGCCGCCGTGGCGGCGATCAGCCAGGGCTGGATGGACTCCCCGGTGTCCCTCGACCTGCCCGGTGGCCGCCTGCACATCGAATGGGCCGGCCCCGGCAAGCCCGTACTGATGACCGGCCCGGCCGTACGCGTCTACGAAGGACAGGTTCGTCTCTAAGCGAGTAACCGCCATGACCGATCAGCCCCAGGTTGTACCCCAGCAGTCCGCCGAGCTCGATGCCGAAGCGGTGGTCGCCTACCTGCGCGCCCACCCCACCTTCTTCGCCGAGCACGACGAGCTGCTGATCGAACAGCGCATCCCGCACCAGCGTGGCGACAGCGTGTCGCTGGTGGAGCGCCAGCTCAAGCTGCTGCGCGACCGCAACATCGAGATGCGCCACCGCCTGTCACAACTGATGGACGTGGCCCGCGACAACGACCGGCTGTTCGACAAGACCCGCCGGCTGATCCTCGACCTGCTCGACGCCGGCAGCCTGGAAGAAGTGGTGATGGCGGTCGAAGACAGCCTGCGCCAGGAGTTCCAGGTGCCCTTCGTCAGCCTGATCCTGTTCGGCGAAAACGTCGCGCCGGTCGGGCGCTGGGTCAGCAACGCCGAAGCGCAGCAGGCCATCGGTGCCCTGCTGGGCGGCGGCAAGACGGTCAGCGGCAACTTGCGCGAGCACGAGCTGGCCTTCCTGTTCGGTGAAGAACAGCGCCGGGAAGTGGGCTCCAGCGCCGTGGCTGCCCTGGAATACCAGGGCCTGCACGGGGTGCTGGCGATCGGCAGCCGCGACCCGCAACACTACAAGAGCAGCGTCGGCACCTTGTTCCTTGGCTACATTGCCGAGGTGCTTGGCCGCGTTGTGCCACGCGTTACCCAGACCCTGCGCCCGGTACGCTGATGGAACGCCAGCTGGAGGCTTATTGCGCACACCTGCGCAACGAGCGCCAGGTGTCCGAGCACACCCTGCTGGGCTACCGTCGCGACCTGGACAAGGTGGTCGCCTACTGCAAGGAGCACGGCATTGCCGATTGGCAGGCGCTGCAGATCCAGCAACTGCGCCAGCTGATCGCCCGCCAGCACCACCACGGCCAGTCCTCGCGCAGCCTGGCCCGGCTACTGTCGGCGGTGCGTGGCCTGTACCGCTATCTCAACCGCGAAGGCCTGTGCCAGCACGACCCGGCCAGCGGCCTGAGCGCACCCAAGGGCGAACGCCGGCTGCCCAAGGTGCTGGACACCGACCGCGCCCTGCAACTGCTGGATGGCGGTGTCGACGATGACTTCATCGCCCGGCGCGACCAGGCCATCCTCGAACTGTTCTATTCGTCGGGCCTGCGCCTGTCCGAGCTGACCAACCTCGACCTCGATCACCTGGACCTCGCCGCCGGCCTGGTGCAGGTGCTGGGCAAGGGCGGCAAGGCCCGCGTGCTGCCGGTCGGCCGCAAGGCCCGCGAAGCGTTGCAGGCCTGGTACCGCCTGCGCGGCATCGGCAACCCGCGCGACCGCGCGGTGTTCATCACCCGCCAGGGCAACCGCATCAGCCCACGGGCCGTTCAGCAACGGGTGAAGGCTGCCGGTGAGCGCGAGCTGGGCCAGCACCTGCACCCACACATGCTTCGCCATTCCTTCGCCAGCCACGTGCTGGAATCGTCTCAGGACCTGCGCGCAGTGCAAGAGATGCTCGGCCATGCCGACATCGGCACCACGCAGATCTATACCCACCTGGACTTCCAGCACCTGGCCGCGGTGTACGACAGCGCCCACCCTCGGGCCAAACGCAGCAAAGGCACAGACTCATGAGCATCAAGCTGATCACCTTCGACCTCGACGACACCCTGTGGGATACCGCGCCGGTGATTGCCAGCGCGGAAGTCGTGCTGCGCGACTGGCTCGAAGCCAACGCCCCAATCCTTGGCGGCGTGCCGGTGGAGCACCTGTTCGCCATTCGCGAGCGCCTGGTGCAGGCCGAACCCGGCCTGAAGCACCGCATCAGCGCCCTGCGCCGACGGGTGCTGTTCCATGCCCTGGAAGAAGTCGGCTACAGCGAAAAGCATGCGCAGGAGCTGGCCAACGAAGGTTTCGAAGTATTCCTGCATGCCCGTCACCAGGTGGAGATCTTCCCGGAGGTACAGCCGGTGCTGGAGATCCTGCGCCATCACTACACCTTGGGCGTGGTCACCAACGGCAATGCCGACGTGAGCCGGCTGGGGCTGGCGGACTATTTCCGCTTTGCCCTGTGTGCCGAGGACCTCGGCATCGGCAAGCCGGACCCGGCGCCGTTCCGCGAAGCCCTGCGCCGCGGTGCCGTTGAGGCCAGCGCGGCGGTGCACATCGGTGACCACCCGGGCGATGACATCGCCGGCGCCCAGCGCGCCGGGCTGCGTGCGGTGTGGTTCAACCCGCAGGGCAAGGCGTGGGTAGGCGAACAGGCGCCTGATGCCGAGATCCAGCGCCTGTCGCAGTTACCCGACATCCTCGCGCGCTGGCGCTGACAGGGGCCGCTGCGCGGCCCATTCGCGGGCACGCCCGCTCCCACATGTTCACCACCGCCCTCAGGTCCTGCGCCGTCCCTGTGGGAGCGGGTTTACCCGCGAAGAGGCCGGCACAGGCAACCCATAACCCACAGGCACAAAAAAGCCCGCAGCGACGGCGGGCTTTTTTTCGATCAGCCACTCAGATAGGGCGGCTGCCGTACTTGTTGTCCGGCTTCTTGGGCGGGTCGGCGACCACGTTGGCCTCGACTTCCTGAACCTTGCCGCCACGAGCGAGGAACTCTTCCATGGCCTTGGCCAGGGCGTCACGCTCCTTCTGCTTGGCTTCCATGCTCGGCATCTCGTCTACCGAGACCGCGGCCTTGGATTTGCCCTTGGCAGCGGGTGCCGGGCTGCTGTCGTCATCGCCAGCGTCTTCGGCGCCGTCATCAGCTGCCGCTTCGAGGCCTTCATCGCCCTCGTCTTCGTCGCCTACTTCGAGGTCATCATTTTCCAGATCGTCGTCGCTCATGTTCTACCTCATGACTTGCGAAAAGCAGGTTAGTTATAGACCAGTGCAGCCGTAGACCGGCAGCCACCAGTGAAAATTCAACTGGCCGTGGGTTAGGCCACTGCCCTAGGGTCGGCGCTCCTGATGGGAGGCGGCACCCAGCAGGCCCTGCTCCTGGCAGGACCTGACAAATCCTTTAGCCCCTGCTGGCCACACGCTATTGGCAAGCCTAGCAAAGGCTGGCGAAGCGTGTGGACTACTCGTCAAACACCCTTCGGCGCGCATTCTAGCGCGCCAGCAGAAAAAGCAAAGCACCATGAATGCTCTGCGTTTTGTAAGATTTCCGCCTACGTCGCGAACGTGTCGGATAAACCGTTTGCCGTGCGGGAAATGCTAAAAATCTGGCAAAAAAATGCCCGGCAAGCCGGGCAAGTTTTTACCGCGTCGCAGTTACAGGTTGTAGCCGCGCTCGTTGTGCTGAGCCAAGTCGAGGCCGACCGACTCTTCTTCTTCGCTGACCCGCAGGCCCATCACCACATCCAGCACCTTGAGGATCACGTAGGTGACGATGGCGGTGTAGACCACGGTGAAAATCACGCCCTTGGCCTGGATCCAGACCTGCATGCCGATGTCGGTGACGGCACCGAAGCCGCCCAGCGCCGGGGCTGCGAACACGCCGGTGAGGATGGCGCCGATGATACCGCCGATGCCGTGCACGCCGAAGGCATCCAGCGAGTCGTCATAGCCCAGCTTGCGCTTGAGGCTGGTGGCGCAGAAGTAGCAGACCACACCCGAGACCAGGCCGATCACCAGGGCACCCATCGGGCCTACGGTACCGGCAGCCGGGGTGATGGCGACCAGGCCGGCGACCACGCCCGATGCGATGCCCAGGGCGCTCGGCTTGCCGTGGCCGATCCACTCGGCGAACATCCAGCCCAGGGCCGCGGCGGCGGTGGCGATCTGGGTCACCAGCATGGCCATGCCGGCGGTGCCGTTGGCGGCAGCGGCAGAGCCTGCGTTGAAGCCGAACCAGCCGATCCACAGCATGGCCGCGCCCATCAGGGTGTAGCCCAGGTTGTGCGGGGCCATCGGGGTGGTCGGGTAGCCCTTGCGCTTGCCCAGCACCAGGCAGCAGACCAGGCCCGCGATACCGGCGTTGATGTGCACCACGGTGCCGCCGGCAAAGTCCAGCACGCCCCAGTCCCACATCAGAGCACCGTCACCGCTCCAGACCATGTGCGCGATCGGCGCGTAGACCAAGGTGAACCAGATGCCCATGAACACCAGCATCGCGGAGAACTTCATGCGCTCGGCGAAGGCACCGACGATCAGCGCCGGGGTGATGATGGCGAAGGTCATCTGGAAGGTGATGAATACCGCTTCAGGGAACAGCGCGGCAGCCGAGGTCAGGTTCGAGGGCGTGACGCCGCTGAGGAACGCCTTGGAGAACCCGCCGACGAAGGAATTGAAGTTGAGCACGCCCTTTTCCATACCAGTGGTATCGAAGGCCATGCTGTAGCCGTAGACGACCCAGAGAATGCTCATCAGGCCAGTGATTGCAAAGCACTGCATCATCACCGACAGCACGTTCTTGGAACGCACCATGCCGCCATAGAACAGGGCCAGGCCCGGAATGGTCATGAACAGCACCAGCGCCGTTGCGGTCAGCATCCAGGCGGTGTCGCCGGAGTTCAGCGCTGGGGCAGCTTCCTCTGCCAGGGCAAGCCCGGGCATTACGAGGGACAATAGGGCTCCTAGCCCTGCGATCTTACGCAGAGTCATGTTGTTTTCTCCTGGGGCGTTGGGTTTGGTGAGGCTTTGTTGCTGCTTAGATCGCGTCGGTATCGGTTTCGCCGGTACGGATACGGATCGCCTGCTCCAGATTCACCACGAAAATCTTGCCGTCACCGATCTTGCCGGTGTTGGCTGCCTTGGTGATGGCTTCGATTACCCGATCAAGGTCCTTGTCATCGATGGCGACATCGATCTTCACCTTGGGCAGGAAATCGACCACGTATTCAGCACCGCGATACAGCTCGGTATGGCCCTTCTGCCGACCGAAGCCTTTGACTTCGGTGACGGTGATGCCCTGCACGCCGATTTCCGACAGCGACTCGCGCACGTCGTCCAGCTTGAACGGCTTGATGATGGCTGTGACTAGCTTCATGAAACTCTCTCCCGATTTGGTGGACTTGCCCCAGGAAAACAAACCCGTCTCAAGTCTAAGCGCAGCGCTTGGCTTTGTAACGCGTCGTCGGCATCCGGCTCCGCGTGCGCACTGCCTGGTCACAAGGAACTGCATCAGTGCATGGCTCGCAGTGGTCTTTGCAGAAACCTTGCCAGTTCCGTCAAAGCACGGGAAAACAGCGAGTTATGTGAATCAGTCGGGATTGGCCAGTCGCCAGCATGGGAAACATGCACAATTTCGGTGCATCCCGGCCTGGCGCATTGCTCGAAAAATGTGCAGTTTCAGAGGTGCGCTGCTTTCTGTAGGAGCGGCCTTGTGTCGCGATAGGGGTGCGAAGCGCCCCCACGATTTGTGCCTGGATACTGATATCGCTGGGGCCGCTGTGCGGCCCTTTCGCGACACAAGGCCGCTCCTACACAAGCCCGCGACCGGATCAGATGCGCATGTGTGCGTGCTACACTGCCGGCCATTTCCCAGTATCAGTGGACAGCCCCATGCTCGCGCCCAAAGCCCTTCTCGATGCCCTGAGCGACCAGGCCTCGCGCCTGTTCAGCAGCGATACCGCCCAGCCCCGCGCCGAACTGGAAAGCCAGTTCAAGGTGCTGATGCAAGGTGCCTTCAGCAAGCTGGACCTGGTCAGCCGCGAAGAATTCGACAGCCAGATGGTCGTCCTGGCGCGCACCCGCGCACGCCTCGAAGCCCTGGAAAAACAGGTAGCCGAACTGGAAGCACGGCTGAATCCAGCCCCGCAGGATGAATGAATGCGCAAGGGCATGAAAATACAGGGTAACGCCCTAGCCTGAAAAACCACGACGCACACTTGTAGCTCCGGCCCGGGCCGCGCTGGCTATGCTTGCAAAGCCGCAGGAAGCGGCCCTTTTCAGCGACAACGGAGCGTCCATGTCCCTAGCCCTCGTCCACAGCCGCGCCCAGGTGGGCGTGCAGGCACCGGCGGTCAGCGTCGAAACCCACCTGGCCAACGGCTTGCCCCATCTCACGCTGGTCGGTCTGCCGGAAACCACGGTCAAAGAGAGCAAGGACCGGGTACGCAGCGCCATCGTCAACTCCGGTTTGAACTACCCGCAGCGGCGCATCACCCAGAACCTCGCCCCCGCCGACCTACCCAAGGATGGCGGGCGCTATGACCTGGCCATTGCCCTGGGTATCCTCGCCGCCGATGGCCAGGTACCAACGGCCACCCTTGCCGAGGTCGAATGCCTGGGCGAACTGGCGCTATCTGGCAAATTGCGCCCGGTGCAGGGCGTGCTGCCCGCGGCACTGGCGGCACGCGAAGCAGGCCGGGCGCTGGTGGTGCCACGGGAAAACGCCGAGGAAGCCAGCCTGGCAGGCGGGCTGGTGGTGTATGCGGTGGGGCACCTGCTGGAGCTGGTCGCCCACCTGAACGGCCAGGTGCCGTTGCCGCCGTATGCGGCCAACGGCCTGATCCTGCAGCAACGCCCGTACCCGGACCTGAGCGAGGTGCAGGGCCAACTGGCTGCCAAGCGTGCACTGCTGCTAGCGGCGGCCGGGGCACATAACCTGCTGTTCACCGGGCCTCCCGGTACCGGCAAGACCTTGCTCGCCAGCCGCCTGCCAGGGCTGCTGCCACCGCTGGACGAGCACGAGGCACTGGAAGTGGCGGCGATCCAGTCAGTCAGCGGCCATGCGCCTCTGAGCAGCTGGCCGCAGCGGCCTTTTCGCCATCCACACCACTCCGCCTCCGGCCCGGCGCTGGTCGGCGGCAGCAGCCGGCCGCAACCGGGCGAAATCACCCTGGCCCACCATGGCGTGCTGTTTCTGGATGAATTGCCGGAATTCGAGCGGCGCGTGCTGGAGGTGTTGCGCGAGCCGCTGGAGTCGGGCGAGATCGTGATTGCCCGGGCCCGCGACAAGGTGCGCTTCCCGGCACGTTTCCAACTGGTGGCGGCAATGAACCCCTGCCCTTGCGGCTACCTGGGCGACCCCACTGGCCGCTGCCGCTGCAGTACCGAGCAGATCGCGCGGTATCGCAACAAGCTGTCCGGGCCGTTGCTGGACCGTATCGACCTGCACCTGACCGTGGCCCGGGAGAGCACCACGCTGAACAACCAGCCCTGCGGCGAGACCAGTGCCGATGTGGCGGCCAAGGTAGCCGAGGCACGTGAACTGCAACAGCGGCGGCAAGGGTGTGCGAATGCGTTTCTCGACCTTGAGGGGTTGCGCCGCCATTGTGGCTTGGCAGCGGCGGACCAGGCCTGGCTGGAGGGGGCCTGTGAACGGCTGACCCTGTCGTTGCGCGCGGCACACCGGTTGTTGAAGGTGGCGCGAACGCTGGCGGATCTGGAAGGTAGCCAGGCAATTGGCCGGGCGCATCTGGCCGAGGCCCTGCAGTACCGGCCGGGGAGCAGTTAGATTGCCGGGGCTGCCTTGCAGCCCATCGCGACACAAGGCCGCTCCCACAAGAGACACCACAGTTTCAAGGGTTGTGGAGATCCCTGTGGGAGCGGGCAAGCCCGCGAAGGGCCGACACAGGCATCACTGGCTGCCCAGCAAAGCATCTTCAACCACCTTCAGCAGCACCTCTTCAGAAAATGGCTTGCCCAGGCAGACCAGCGCCCCAAGCGCCATCGCCGCCCGCACCGCCCCTTCATCCCAATGCGCCGACATGCAGATCACCGGCAAACGCCACTCCAGCCGGGCCAGTTCGCGCTGCACCGCCAGCCCGCTCATTCCAGGCATCCTCAGGTCGAGCAGCACACACCCCGCTTGCCGCGCCAGTGCCGAGGCCAGGAACAGGTCCCCTGCAGCAAAAGACAAGGTCTCGAAACCTGCCGAACGCAGCAGGTTTGCCAGGCTTTTGCGCACCGACGCATCGTCGTCGACGATGCACACCGCTCT
This sequence comes from Pseudomonas sp. B23(2017), assembly GCF_002113725.1. NCBI lineage: Bacteria > Pseudomonadati > Pseudomonadota > Gammaproteobacteria > Pseudomonadales > Pseudomonadaceae > Pseudomonas > Pseudomonas sp. B23(2017). Next base: position 514,344 of record NZ_NEJM01000001.1, read on the forward strand.
GCTCATGCGCCGCCCAGGCCCTCAGGCTGCGCCCCGATGACGTTGTGCATGGCCACCAGCTCCAGCAGCGAGCGGGACTGCATCTTGTTCATGATGTTCTTCTTGTGCACCTTGGTCGTCACCTCGCTGGTGCCGATCTGCTTGGCGATCTGCTTGTGCGACAGGCCGCCGACCACCAGCGAGAACACCTGGCGCTCGCGCTGGGTCAGGCGCTGGTACTTTTCCTCGACCTGCCGCGCATGGTGCCACCTGCGCCCTTCGGCCACGGCACGCGTGCGCACCGCCTGCAGCAGTGTCAGCAGCTGGTCTTCGTCGAACGGTTTGGTCAGGAACTCCACGGCCCCGGCACGCATGGCCTGGACGGTCATCGGGATGGTGCCGAAACCGGTCATGAACACGATCGGCCAGGGCAGCGCCAGCCGGCGTAGCGCGTCTTGTACCTCCAGGCCGCTGGTATCGGGCAGGTGCATGTCCAGCAACAGGCAGGCATAGGGGGTTTCCAGGCGGGCCTCGAACAACGCCTCGGCACTGGCGAACAAATGATGCGGAATGTCCTGCGAGCGCAGCAGGCGACCTAACGCCGTACGCACCGACGGGTCGTCATCCACCACCAGCACCGGCACGTTCAAGTGCTCATCGAACAACTCGACAGTGTCGGCCACGGCGCACAGCGGCGATTTGCCCAACGCCTCGCCAGGCACCTCGAGACTGATCTCGGCGGCCAGGCGATAGCCCCGGCGCGGCACGGTCTGGATCAGGCCACGGTCGCCAAAGGCCTTGCGCAGCAAGGACACCTGCACCTGCAGGTTGTTGTCCTCGACCACCGTGCCAGCCCACACCTGGCTGAACAGCTCGTCCTTGCCGACCACCCGGCCCTTGGCCTTGATCAGCGTCGCCAGCACCTCGAAGGCACGCCCGCCCAACAGGATCGGCTTGCCATCAACAAAGGCTTCGCGCCGCTCCAGCGACACCTGGGCATTACCTATTCGGATCATGGCTTCCTCGCGCGGGCATGGGCGTTTCCCAGCCCCGGGCAGCCTAGGCCAGCGTACGCCTTCAGACAATTATCCCGAGGGATAGGTTGGCCTGGGGACTATACAAAAGCCCGCCAGCCCCCAGGGGACGATAACGGACAACAGCGTGCCCGTTCCTGCCAAGCAGGCTGCAGGCCGCATCCGTGTTGGGCTCGCTGCGTATACTCGCGCGTCAGGATGTCGCTAGCAGGGGTGCCTTATGCTCGATGAACGCCTTGCCCACAGGCCCATCGATTACGACCAGACCGTCGACGAGGGCTGGCTGAACCGGTGCGACATCAGCGCGCTGGGCCAGGAAGGTGAGCTCAGCTACTTCCGCCTGCGCGACCCTGCCACCCACCAGGCCTGGATCGCCGTGCGCGCCCCGCGCGAGGCCCCCGCCGCCTGCCAGCGCCTGGAACGTGACTACCGCCTGCAACTCGACCCGCAGTGGGCGGTGATCCCCTCGGCGTTCGTGCGTTCGGCCGAAGGCCCGCTACTGGTGTACCCGGCCGGCCGCTCCATCGCCGACCTTATCGCAGAAGGCCCAGCAGCCCTGACGCCGTTTCTCGAGATTGCGGTAAACGCGGCCACTGCCTTGGCCCAGGCCCACGAACACAATGTGCTGCACGGCGCGCTGCAGCCCGAACATGTGTGCCTGCACACCAACCAGCGAGTGCGGCTGGGCTGCTTTCGCGCCGACCCGGCGGAGCTGATCAGCGAACAGGGCACTGCGCTCGGCAACTGGGCGTACCTGGCGCCGGAACAGGTCTGCCCGCACGGCAGCAGCAGCGACCGACGCACCGACATCTATGCCCTGGGTGCGATCCTCTACCAGCTACTGCTGGGCGAATTGCCGCTGGCCGGACGCGACACCCAGCACTGGCGCCAGCTGCATGCCGGCGTGCAGCCACGAGCGGCCTGCGAAGTGGACGGCAATGTGCCGCAACCTCTCAGCCGGATCCTGGCCAAGGCTTTGGCCAAAGAGCCGGACGCCCGCTACCAGAGTGCCCGCGCCCTGGCGGTGGACCTGGCCCATTGCCAGCGGCAGTGGGCCGCCAGCAAGTCCATGGAGGCCTTCGAACCAGGCTGTGCCGACCCGGTCACGCCCGACCGCGCACGCCTGTATGGCCGCTGCGCCGAGCAGAAGGCCATCGCCCTGCTGCTCAAGGCCCTGCGCCGTGACAGCAAGCCACAGGCCCTGTTCATCAATGGGGCTACCGGCATGGGCAAGTCGAGCCTGGTCGAGGCAGCACTCAAGGCCAACGCCCAGGGTTACTGGGCCACCGGCAAGTGCAGCGGCGTTGCCCAGGCCGTGCCCTACGCGCCCTGGGTCGAAATTCTCGGCGCGCTGACCACCCAGTTGCTGGCCCAGAACAGCCAGGACCTCGACACTCTGCGCCGCGAGATCCTGCGCCGCATCAAGGGCCACGGCCGGCTGCTCGGCAAGCTGGCGCCAGACCTGCAACTGGTCCTCGGCTCCCTGCCCGAATTGCCGGCCAAGCCCACGCGCCTGGCGCTGCAGAAGGAGCTGCGGGCGATCGTCGAATTCCTGCAGGTGCTCAGCCGCCCCGGCCAGCCGCTGGTGCTGTTCTTCGATGACCTGCAGTGGGTCGACGACGCCAGCCAGCAACTGCTGGCGCAACTGTTGGCTCACGCGCCCGGCAACCTGCTGCTGATCTTCGCCCGGCGCAATGATGCGCCAGCCAGCAGTACACCCCTTGCCCTGCCCGCAGCGGTGCGCAGCACCACGCTGAACCTGCGGCCCCTGGCGATGGGCGCGGTGACCGAGCTGATCGGCGAGCGCTACCATGTCGGCCCCGAGGATGCATTGCAGGTGGCCGAGCTGGTGCACGACAAGACGGCGGGCAACCCGTTCTTCATCAATCAGATTCTCCGGGCCCTGGTCGAGGACCAGCTGTTCACCTTCGACACCCAGGCCATGCGCTGGTCATGGTGCCTGAAGGCCGTGGCCCGCCACCGCTATTCCGACAATGTCGCCGACCTGATGATCCACCGCCTGGCGCGCCTGCCAGAGCCGCAGCGCGACCTGCTGCGGGTGGCCAGCGCAGCGGGCAGCCGCTGCGATGAACGCCTGCTTCAGCAGGTGCTGTCTCAAGTGCCCGGCGAACCGTTGAAAGCCTTGATTGGCGCGGGTTTCCTGCAATCGGGCCAGAACGGCCTGGGCTTCGCCCATGAGCGGGTGATGGAAGCCGCGTACGCTCTCACGCCCGCGCGCGAGCGCGCCCAGCTGCATGCAAATATCGCCCTGGCCATGCGCCAGGCCTGGCCGGGGCGCCTGCACGAGGCACTGTTCGAGCTTGCCAACCAGCTGCAACGCGCCAGCCCATGCGGGTTTGCAGCAGATGACTGCGAAGCGTTCCTGCAGCTTTTACGCGAAGCCGCAGCACGAGCACGCGACGGCGGCGCTTTCGAACAGACAGCTGGCTACCTGCACACGGCCGAGCAGTTGCTGCACCACGGCGCAACGCTGGAAAGCCGCGCCACGCATGGCTTTGCCATCGCCTGCATGGCGACCGAGTGCGACATGCAACTGTCGCGAATGATCGCGGCCGAGGCCCGCATCACTGAATGCCGCCAGCGCGCTCGCTCGGCGTTGGACCAGGCGCGGGTGTGTCGCCTGCAGGCGCTGCTGTACACCTTGCGCGGCGACTATCAGGCGGCCATCGACAGCGCCATATCCGGCCTGGACTTGCTAGGTATAAGCCCGGTGCGGGGTGTCGACTGGCAACAGGTCGAGGCCAGTCATGCCCATGTACAGGCCTTGGTCGAACAGAAAGGCCGCCACTGCCTGGAGTCGCTGCAGCGCACCGATTCGGAGGAAGTGACGGTTGCCATCAGCCTGCTGGCCACCCTGTCGTCATCGTTTTTTGTAAAGGACGACATCTGCTTCCTGCACCTGGCCAAGCTCATGGAGCTGTCGCTGCTGCACGGCGTCGCCCCGGGCAGCACCTACGGCATGGCCTGGTACGGGGTGATGATTGCCGAGCGCTTCGGCGCCTACCATGATGGCCATGCTTGCTGCCTGGCTGCGCTCAAGCTGATAGAACGACACGGTTTCGACGCTGACTTGACCAGCGCGCTGCTGGCCCTGGACCAGGTCAGCGCCTGGACCTCGCCCATGGAGTTCGCCCGCCGTACCGCGCTGGATGCGGTCGACTCAGGGCGCGTGAGCGGTGACCTGGCGATGAGCTGCTATGCCTGCAACCACCTGGTTTCCGATTCGCTGTTCATGGGCCGCTACCTGCCGGACGTGGTGGAGGAACTGGCCCAAGGCTTGGCCACCGTGCGTCGCTACGGTTACCGCGACATCGAGCAGATCCTGCAGGCCCAGCAAGCGTTCGTCGCCAAATTGAGCGGCACGCCCTGCCCGGCCTCGGCCACAGCCTCGAAATCGCCTACCACGCGGTTCTTCCAGTACCTCATGGCCGGCATGTGCGATTTCTACCTGGGCAACATCCCGCAGGCCATGCGCAACCTGGCACTGGCCGGCGACAACACCTGGGCGGTACCGGCGCACATCAACCTGGCCGACTATCACCTGTTCCGCGGCCTGGCCCTGGGCAGCCCCGAGGCCATTGGCAGCCTTGCCGACAAGCTGCGCGAGCTGCAGGCCCTGCGGGAGCGCTTCGGCCGCTGGGCCGGCTTCAACCCGGCCACCTTCCGCAACAAGCTGTTGCTGATCGAAGGCGTGATCGCCAAGCTCGAAGGCGACGGCCTGGCCGCCATCCGCTGCTTCGACCAGGCACAGATCGCCGCCACCGCCGCCGGTTTCATCCACGAGCAGGCGCTGGCCCACGAACAGCTGGCCGAGGTATGCATCCCCAGCGGCCTGATCTCCGGCGCCAACCTGCACCTGCGCATCGCCCGCGACTGTTTCCATATCTGGGGCGCGACCGGCAAGGTGCACCAGCTGGAGGCTTTGCACCCGTTCCTGCGCACCCAGCCGATCCAGGAAAGCCACCGCGCCACCCACCAGGCCAAGCTCGACCTGGAAGCCGGCATCGAGGCAGCACGGGCGCTGTCCGAGGAAGTGCTGCTCGAGGGCCTGATCGAAACCCTGATGGGCCAGCTGACCCAGCACTCCGGCGCCGACCACGGTGCGCTGCTGATCGTCAGCGGTGCCGAATTCCAGATGGCGGCCCTCGCCTACATCGACGACGCCGGGCTGCACGTGAGCATGGACGACTGCCAGAAGTTCATGACCCAGGCGCCGCTGTCGATCATCAACGCCACCATGCGCACCAAGAAGCCCCTGGTGCTCAACGATGCCCAGAGCGATTGCCCCGAGGCCTTCCGCCAGCAGTTGCAGGCGCGCAAGGCCCGTTCGGTGCTGTGCCTGCCGCTGGTGATCCAGGGTGTGCTTATCGGCCTGGTGTACCTGGAAAACCGCCTGGTACCGAACCTGTTCGGCAGCCAGCGCCTGGCCATGCTGGAAATACTCGCCTCGCAGGCGGCGGTGTCGCTGCAAACCGCCAAGTTCTACACACGCCTGGCCGAAGACAACCAGACCCGCGCCCAGATGGAGGCTGAGCTGCGCCGCTCCCGCGCGGAGTTGGCGCGCACGGCGCACCTGCAGGTGATGAACGAGCTGTCCGCGTCCATCGCCCACGAGATCAGCCAGCCGCTGCTGGGCATCGCCTCCAACGCCGCTGCCAGCCTGCGCTGGCTGAAACGCGCCAAGCCCGACCTGGAAGAGGCGATTGCCGGCCTGGAAGACATCCGCAACGACAGCGAACGGGCCGCCAACATCGTGCGTGCGCTGCGCTCGCTGGCCAAGCAGTCGCCGATGCAGCTCAAGGCGGTGAAGCTGGACGAACTGATCCGCGAAGTGGTGCGCCTGACCTCGGCCGATGCCGCCAAGGGCACGGTGGACGTGCAGATGCGCTTGCAGGCGGGGGTGAGCGTGATGGCCGACCCGGTGCAGTTGCAGCAGTTGGTGTTCAACCTGATTACCAATGGCCTCGAGGCGCTGGCGGGGTATCGCAGCGATGGGGTGCTGCGGATTGCGTCGGCGGTGGTCGGGGATGGGGTGGAGATCTGCGTGGACGACAACGGGCCGGGGATTGCAGCGGATGAGCGCGAGCGAGTGTTCGATGCGTTTCATACCACCAAGATCGGCGGCATGGGGATGGGCTTGGCGATCTGCAACTCGGTGGTGCAGGCCCATGGTGGGCAGTTGCAGGCGCTGGTGTCAGAGCTGGGGGGGTGTCGGATTCGCCTCACTCTGCCTGTGAATCATTCTTAGCCTGTACCGGCCTCTTCGCGGGCACGCCCGCTCCCACAGGAACCGTGCAGCTCTCAAGCTGTGCGCTATCCCTGTGGGAGCGGGCGTGCCCGCGAAGGGGCCGGTACAGGTTTACATCAACGGGCGCTCAGGGCCGCATAGCTGTTCATCAGGTTGCGGTAGTTGGGAATGCGCTGCGACAGCAGGTTACCCAACCCTTCGATGTCATTGCGCCAGTCGCGGTGCAGCTCACAGGCCACCGAGAACCAGTTCATCATCTGTGCACCCGCCTGGGTCATGCGCACCCAGGCCGCCTGCTGCACGGTTTCGTTGAAGGTGCCCGAAGCATCGGTCACCACGAACACTTCAAAACCTTCCGCCAGCGCCGACAGGGTCGGGAACGCCACGCACACATCGGTCACCACGCCAGCGATGATCAGCTGCTTGCGGCCAGTGGCCTTGATCGCCTTGACGAAGTCTTCGTTGTCCCAGGCGTTGATCTGGCCAGGGCGGGCAATGTACGGCGCATCCGGGAACATCTCTTTCAGCTCGGGCACCAGCGGGCCGTTCGGGCCTTGCTCGAAGCTGGTGGTGAGGATGGTCGGCAGGCCGAAGAACTTGGCCAGGTCGCCCAGGGCCAGCACGTTGTTCTTGAACTCGTTGGGCGAGAAGTCCTGCACCAGCGAAATCAGGCCGGTCTGGTGGTCGACCAGCAGCACCACGGCGTCGTCTTTGTTCAGGCGCTTGTAATCGGGTTGGCTCATCGGGGTGACTCCTTGGGTTGGGAAAACGGGCCGGCACTGTCCACAAGGGGCTATACCGGCGGATAGGTTCGGCTTAAGGATGGGCCTGCGCCTGGCGCCAGGCCTTGGGCGGCTGGCCGACCAGGCGGCTGAAGGCACGGGTGAAATGGGCCTGGTCGCAGAAGCCGCATTCCAGGCTCACGTGGGTGATCGGCGCCTCGGTGGCGAGCAGGCGCTTGGCCTTTTCCATGCGTGCCAGCAGGCGCCAGGCCTGGGGCGAGAGACCGGTGTTGACCTTGAATGCGCGGGAGAAGTGGCTGCGGGTGAGGTTGCATATCCCGGCGATTTCGATGATCGACAACGGGCTGTGCAACATCAGTTCCTTGGCCCGGCGCAACCGTGCTGGCGTCAGTGCGCCGGGGGGTTGCAACGGTGCTTGGGGCGTCCCGGGGTGCATGGCGACTCTCCTGTTCAATGCAGAAAGTCTCGCCCCCGGCACATGACAAAGTCCTGAGCCAAACCTGAATTGTTGTTAATTGCGCGCTGCTGGCCCTGGCTGTTTTACCGATACCTTAAGATGCATTTCGTATTCAGCTTCAGGCCGCCCGTGGCGGCCGGCATTCAAGGCAAAAGAGTCATGCAGGAAAAACCCGCCCACCGCACCGTGGCCATGGTGCTGTTCAATGATGTGCTGTTGCTGGACGTGACCGGGCCCATGGACGCGTTTGCCATTGCTAACCGCTTCCTTCCTGCCGAGCGGAAGTACCGGCTGCTGACCCTGGCCGAAGGGCAGGCAGCGGTGCGCGGCTCCTGCGGGTTGAAAGTGGTAGCCGACCTGCGTCTGGAGGATTTGCCGGAAGCCGTCGACCTGTTGCTGGTGCCAGGCGGCCCGGGCGCCTATGACATCGCCCTGCCAGGCATCGAGCGCTGGCTGCCCCAGGCCGTGCGCCAGGCCAAACGCTTTGGTGCCATCTGCACCGGGGTATTTCTGCTGGGCCGCGCCGGGCTGCTGGACGGCTATCGCTGCACCACCCACTGGAACTACGTGGAGCGCCTGGCACAGGCGTTCCCCGAGGCGAAGGTCGAGACCGAACAGATCTACGTGATCGACCGCTGCCTGATTACCTCGGGCGGCATCACCGCTGGCATCGACCTGGCACTGGCGGTGGTGGCCGAAGACCACGGCAAGGCGCTGGCCCTGGAGGTGGCCAAGGTGCTGCTGGTCGCCCGCCATCGCCAGGGCGGGCAGACACCCTACGGGCCACTGCTGGCGGCTGTACCGCGGGATGATTCGCCGATTGCCCGGGTGCAGGCGTATATCGTCGACCATATCGAGCAAGCCTTCACCGTGCAGAAGATGGCCGACCTGGTGGCCATGAGCGGGCGCAACTTCGCCCGCACCTTTCAACGCGAGGTGGGCATCACGCCGCTGCAATACTTGCAGAACGCACGCATCGACCGCGCGCGCAAACTGCTGGAAGGCACCGACCTGCCGTTGAAGGTAGTGGCGGCGCAGTGCGGGTTTGGCAGTGACCGGCATTTGCGCAAGGTGTTCTCCGAGCGGATTGGCATGACGCCGGCGCAGTATCGGGCGCAGTTTGGTGGCAGTTGAGTATGCAGATTTCCTGTGCCGGCCTCTTCGCGGGTGAACCCGCTCCCACAGGTGTTGCGCAGGCTTGAAGACACCGCTGTACCTGTGGGAGCGGGTTCACCCGCGAAGAGGCCAGCACGATTGTCATCTGATTCAGGACAATGTGTCTTCCTCACAGCAGATTGTCTGACACTCCCACATTCCCCAGAATTGTCCGCCAAACTGATCTAACGCTGCCCCGGCAGCTCATGGAGTACGAGCCAATGCCACACGAAGGCAGCCTTCTGCAAACCGCGGTGATCTTCCTGCTCGCCGCTGTCCTCGCCGTCCCCCTGGCCAAGCGCCTGCACCTGGGGGCCGTGCTCGGTTACCTGCTCGCCGGCGTGATCATCGGTCCGCAGGCGCTGGGCCTGATCCGCGACACCGAAAGCGTGGCGCACATTTCCGAGCTGGGCGTGGTCCTGCTGCTGTTCATCATCGGCCTCGAGCTGTCGCCCAAGCGCCTGTGGCTGATGCGCAAGTCGGTATTCGGCGTCGGTACCGCCCAAGTGCTGCTGACCGGTGCGCTGATCGGTGCCATTGCCCTGTTCGGCTTCAGCCAGACGCTACCGGCGGCCATCGTGCTCGGTCTGGGCCTGGCGCTATCGTCCACCGCCCTTGGCCTGCAGAGCCTGGCCGAAAGCAAGCAGCTCAACGCCCCGCACGGCCGCCTGGCGTTCGCCATCCTGCTGTTCCAGGACATCGCCGCCATCCCACTGATCGCATTGGTTCCACTGCTGGCCGCCAGTGGCCCGGACACCAGCCACGGCGACAGCCTGGAGCATGGCCTGAAGGTGTTCGCCAGCATCGCCGTGGTCATCGTCGGTGGCCGCTACCTGCTGCGCCCGGTGTTCCGCACCGTGGCCCGCACCGGCCTGCCGGAAGTGTCCACCGCCACCGCGCTGCTGGTTGTGATCGGCACTGCCTGGCTGATGGAAGAAGCCGGCATTTCCATGGCCCTGGGTGCCTTCCTCGCCGGCCTGCTGCTGGCCGACTCGGAATACCGCCACGAGCTGGAATCGCAGATCGAACCGTTCAAGGGCCTGCTGCTGGGGCTGTTCTTCATCAGCGTCGGCATGGGCGCCAACCTGCGCCTGCTGCTGGAAATGCCTTTGGTGGTGCTGGGCCTGACCCTGCTGCTGGTGGCCGTGAAGCTGGTACTGCTGATCGGCGTCGGGCGCCTGGCCGGTGGCCTGAACAGCGCCAGTGCCCTGCGCCTGGGCATGGTGCTGGCTGCCGGTGGTGAATTTGCCTTCGTGGTGTTCAAGCTGGGCAAGGACCAAGGCTTGTTCGACACCCAGACCTACGACCTGCTGCTGATGACCATCACCCTGTCGATGGCCATTACCCCGCTGCTGATGATTGGCTGCGCCCACGCCCTCAAGCGCCCGCAACCGGCGCGTGAGGTGCCGGAGCATTACAAGCAGATCCAGGCTGACACGCCACGGGTGGTGATCGTCGGCATGGGCCGCATGGGCCAGATCGTCGCGCGCATCCTGCGGGCACAGAAGATTCCGTTCATTGCCCTGGAAACCTCGGTGGACACCATCGAGATGACCCGTATGTTCGAACAGGTACCCGTGTTCTACGGCGACCCGCTGCGCCCCGAGGTGCTGCATGCCGCCAAGGTGGGCGAGGCGGAATACTTCATCATCACCATTGATGACCCGGAAGCTGCCATTCACACGGCGGAACGGGTGAAACGCCTGTATCCGCACCTGAAAGTGCTGGCCCGCGCGCGTAACCGCCAGCATGTGCACAAGTTGGCGGATGTCGGCGCCGAGCCGATTCGCGAGACGTTCTACTCCAGCCTGGAGATGACACGCCGGGCATTGGTGGGGTTGGGGTTGAGCGAGGCGCAGGCGGCGGACCGGATTGCGCGGTTTACCCAGCATGACGAAGAAGTGCTGGTGGCCCAGGGACAGGTGCGTGATGACCGGGCCAAGGTGATGCAGACGGCCAAGGAGGCCCGGGCGGAGTTGGAGCGGTTGTTTGATTCGGATGCGGATTGAGGGTTGGCGCATAGATTCAGGAAGAGGGCTCAGGCCCTCTTTTGTATTTTTGGCTTGAGATTGTCTGGGTCCGCTGCGCGGCCCTTCGCGGGCATGCCCGCTCCCACAGGTACTGCACCGCTTGCCAGGCTTGCGCTATTCCTGTGGGAGCGGGCGTGCCCGCGAAGGGCCGCGCAGCGGACCCAGTGCACAAAAATATCAGCAGCATCCTACTTCGCTGCGAGCCATTTCCTACTCAGCTACACCATCTGACGAATTATCCTACGCACCGTGTCGACGCCCGTCTGATTGTCCGGGGAAAGCCTGCTCTCTAGGCTTGCCGGGTCGCTGTCGGTTCAGCGATCGGGTGTGGAAACCCGTCTGGTCTGAGGTGCTGTCTTCAATGGCAGCTGTGCGCGGGAGGCCGTATGGCCTACCGGGTTGCCTCCGACCGGTTTTCCACCCCGCGTACAACTGCCACCCTTCGTGTGGAAACGGATGGTTGCAGGACAACCTTGTGAGGTCACTGCAATGAAAAAAATTGTCCCCAATCCACCTCTTCCCGACACCAAAGAGCGCGCTTTCAGCCGCTGCGATGCCGGCCATCCACCTTTGTTCACAGTAAACCCAGGCGTCTCCGCCCACGACGCCCTGGTGCATGTCGCCCAGTACCTGCGCGGCGCCTACGACTGTGGCTACAAAGCCCTGGAACACCTGGATGAAACCGGCAAGAGCCTGTTCTGGAGCAACCTGAATGCGCTCGAAATGGCAGAAGGATTGGTTGAGGCATTGCTGGATGGGATTGAGTCGCAGCCCATGAATTGATGTTGTCTTTGCTGGCCTCTTCGCGGGTGAACCCGCTCCCACAAGGATCACCACAGGCGCTGAAACTGTGCAGTACCTGTGGGAGCGGGTTTACCCGCGAAAGGGCCAGCGCAGCAAACAAAAAAGGCCGGCTCCCTGCAGAGGAAGCCGGCCTTTTTGCATTCAACTAACGGGCTGTTACTTACCCGCAGTCAGCGCGTTGTAGCTGGTAATCAGGTTGCGATAATCCGGAATGTGGTTGGAGCACAGCGCCGCCAGCCCTTCGATGTCGTTGCGCCAGTCGCGGTGCAGCTCACAGGCCACGCCGAACCAGGTCATCATTTGCGCGCCGGCGCGGCTCATGCGGTCATGGGCAGCATCGCGGGTCATTTCGTTGAAGGTGCCGGAAGCATCGGTCACGACGAACACTTCGAACTCTTCTTCCAGGGCCGACAGCGCCGGGAAGGCTACACAGACCTCAGTCACCACGCCGGCAATGATCAGCTGCTTCTTGCCAGTGGCCTTCACCGCCTTGACGAAATCTTCGTTGTCCCAAGCGTTGATCTGGCCTGGGCGGGCGATGTACGGGGCGTCCGGGAACAGGGCTTTCAGCTCTGGTACCAGCGGGCCGTTCGGGCCTTGTTCGAAGCTGGTGGTGAGGATGGTCGGCAGGTTGAAGAACTTGGCCAGGTCGGCCAGGGCCAATACGTTGTTCTTGAACTTGTCCGGTTCGATGTCACGGACCAGGGACAGCAGGCCAGCCTGGTGGTCGACCAGCAGGACAGCGGCGTCGTCTTTGTTCAGGCGGTTGTAGGTGAATTTGCTCATGGTCTGTGCTCCTAAGGGTTATGAATTTTTCAGCATTCGGGGGTGTTTCGCGTTGATGGGCACAGATTAAAATCATCACCTTTGTGGCGGTAGATAGCAGAATTTGGCTTTAGCGTTCCGTTTTATGAACGATGGATTTGTACGGGCTGTGCCGGCCTCTTCGCGGGTAAACCCGCTCCCACAGGGATGGCGCCGGGCTTGAGCCCTGTGCAGTACCTGTGGGAGCGGGTTTACCCGCGAAAGGGCCGGCACAGGCAACCAAGTACCCGGAGACCGATCATTGGAAGACCTCAACTCCCTCTACTACTTCACCCAGGTAGTCGAGCACGGCGGCTTCGCCCCGGCTGGCCGGGCGCTGGACATGCCCAAGTCGAAGCTAAGCCGGCGCATCGCCGATCTCGAAGACCGCCTGGGCGTGCGTCTGCTGCACCGCACCAGCCGCCATTGTTCGCTCACCGAGATCGGCCAGGCCTACTACAACCGCTGCCTGGCCATGCGCGTGGAGGCCGAGGGCGCGGCGGAGATCATCGAGCGCAACCGCAGCGAACCGCGCGGTCTGGTGCGTATCAGTTGCCCGACCACCCTGCTCAATTCCTGGGTCGGGCCGATGCTGACCCGCTACATGCTCAAGTACCCGCAGGTGGAGCTGTTCATCGAGAGCACCAACCGCCGCGTCGACCTGCTGCACGAGGGCTTCGACATCGCCCTGCGGGTGCGCTTTCCGCCGCTGGAGAACACCGACATGGTGATGAAGGTACTGAGCAACAGTACCCAGTGCCTGGTAGGCCAGCCGCAGTACCTGGAGCAGTTGCCCAAGGGCTTCGACCCGCAGCTGCTCGGCACGCTGCCGAGCCTGCATTGGGGCAGCGCCCAGCGTGAGTACCAATGGGAGCTGTTCCAGGGCGAGGACAGCAGCCGCAGCATCGTCATCCCGCACACACCGCGCATGGTGACGGACGACCTGTTCGCCCTGCGCCATTTCGTGGTGGCCGGGGTAGGTATTGCGCACCTGCCGCGGGTGGCGGTGCGTGAAGACCTGGCGGCGGGGCGGCTGGTGGAGTTGTTGCCGGAATGGCACCCGCGTTGCGGCATCGTGCATGCGATCTTCCCGTCGCGGCGGGGGTTGCTGCCGTCGGTGCGGGCGCTGATCGATCATCTGGCCGAGGAGTTTGCGATCAGCGACATGGCTTGAGTTCTGGGTTGGCTGTACCGGCCTCTTCGCGGGCTCGCCCGCTCCCACAGGTTCACCACAGGCTCTGAACCCTGTGCAAAACCTGTAGGAGCGGGCAAGCCCGCGAAGAGGCCGGCACAGGCAAAAACAGCCAGAGCACACACATACAAGACCCCTGGCCTATCCTTCATCCACATTCCCGGATCATCCCTCCCGGAGCCCCCATGATCCGCGCCACTCACGGACCAGGCCGCGCCCTGTTCGCCACCCTCGCCCTGTGCCCGGCGCTCAGCCAGGCCGAAGAGCCCGGCTGGTCGCTGCTCAGCCGCAACTACTTCCTGCACAGCGACTTCCGCTCGCCCTCCGGCAGTGGCCAGAACTACCGCCAGGAATGGGCCCAGGGCTTCATTGGCGAAATCCGCTCCAGCTTCACCGAGGGCACACTCGGCGTCGGCATCGATGCCCATGGTTTTCTCGGCCTCAAGCTGGACGGCGGCCGCGGCCATGCCGGCACCGGCCTGCTGCCGCGCGACAGCGATGGCCGTGCCAAGTCCGACTACTCCAGCGCCGGCGCCGCACTCAAGCTGCGGATGGGCAATACCCAACTGCGCTACGGCGAAATGACCGTTGAAACCCCGGTGTTCGACACCAGCGACAAACGCCTGCACCCGGAGTACGTCACCGGCTGGTTCCTGGACAACACCGACCTGCCCGACTGGCGCCTGCAGGCCGGGCACTTCACCGCCTTCAACAACCAGGACAACAGCTCCAGCCATGATGACTTCAGCGGCTACGGCGCTACCACCGACAACCGTGCCATCAGCCTGGCCGGCGCCGCGTTCGCACCCGACGGGCCATTCGGCGGCGCACTGTACGCAGGCCAGCTGGAGGACACCTGGCGCCAGGCCTACCTCAACCTGAACCTGGCCGAGGGCAACTGGCGCCTGGACGGCAACCTGTACAAGACCCGCGACACCGGCAATGCCAGTGCCGGGGCAATCGACACCCTCGCCTACAGCCTGCTGGCCAGGTACAGCTTTGGCGCCCAGGCGCTGAGCCTGGCCTACCAGAAGGTCGAGGGCGATACCCCGTTCGACTTCGTCGGCGGCGACTCCATCTACCTGGCCAACTCGATCAAGTACGCCGACTTCAACGGCCCCGGCGAGCGCTCGTGGCAACTGCGCTACGACCTCGACCTCGCCACCCTCGGCGCCCCCGGCCTGAGCCTGATGGGCCGCTACGTCAGCGGCCGTGGCATCGACGGCAGCCAAGCCCCGGCAGGCGGCGCCTATGTGGGCCAGTACGGCGACGGCGGCAAGCACTGGGAGCGCGACATCGACCTGAAATACGTGGTGCAGTCGGGCGCCGCCAAGGACCTGAGCCTGTCGTTTTCCCACGTCAGCCACCGCGCCAACCAGGCCCAGGCCGGCGATGACATCGACCGGATCTACCTGATCATCGAATACCCACTCAAAGGCAGCTTCTGACATGAGCACGACCCCTTCAGGCGCCTGGAGCCCATTGCGCAACGCCACCTTCCGCATGCTGTGGATCGCCACCATCGCTTCCAACATCGGCACCTGGATGCATGAGGTGGGCGCCGGCTGGCTGATGACCACGCTGTCGGCCAGCCCGCTGCATGTGGCCCTGATCCAGGTAGCCGGCTCGCTACCGATGTTCTTCCTCGCCCTGCCGGCCGGCGCGGCGGCGGATATCGTCGACAAGCGCCGCTACCTGTTGCTGGTGCAACTGTGGATGTCTTCGGTGGCCGTGGTGCTGGCGGCCCTGACCCTGCTCGGGCTGATGAACGTCACCCTGCTGCTGGTGCTTACCCTGGCGCTGGGCATCGGCACGGCACTGATGATGCCGGCCTGGAGTGCGCTGACACCGGAGCTGGTGGGCAAGGACGACCTGGCCAACGCGGTGGCGCTTTCCAGTGTCGGTATCAATGTGTCGCGCGCCATCGGCCCGGCTTTGGCGGGCGTGGTGGTGAGCATGGTCGGCCCGTGGCTGACCTTCGCCCTGAATGCCATCTCGTTCGCCGGGGTGATTTTGGTGCTGTTCCTGTGGAAGCGCGAGGTGAAGGAGCCGCTGCTGCCGGCCGAGCGCTTCGTCGGCGCCATGCGCACCGGGCTGCGTTTCGCGCGCAGTGCCAAACCCTTGCAGGCGGTGATATTGCGCGCCTTGGCATTCTTTTTCTGCGCCAGCGCCGGCACCTCGCTGCTGCCGTTGATCGTGCGTGGCGAGATGCAGGGTACCGCCGCCGATTTCGGCCTGCTGCTGGCGGCCATCGGCATCGGCGCGGTGGCCGGCGCCACCTTGCTGCCACGCCTGCGCGAACGCATCAGCCGCGACCGCCTGGTGCTACTGGCCAGCCTGCTGTATGCCCTGTTCCTGCTGGCCCTGGCGCTGGTGCGCAACTTCTATGTGCTGCTGCCGGCAATGCTGCTCAGCGGCGCGGCGTGGATTGCCGTGCTGTCCAACCTGCAGGTGGCGGCGCAGACCTCGGTGCCGGCCTGGGTACGGGCACGGGCGCTGTCGGTGTACATCCTGATCTTCTTTGGTGCCATGGCCAGTGGCGGGTTGCTATGGGGCACGCTGGCCAGCCATGCAACGATCACCTTGAGCCTGCTGCTGGCCGCAGGAGGCCTGGCACTGGGCACGCTTCTGACCTGCAAGGTGACGCTGCCGGAAACCGCAGCCGAGGAGCTGACGCCGTCACTGCATTGGCCGGTGCCGCTGCTGAGCGACGACATGGACAAGGAAAGCGGGCCGGTGATGGTCACCGTGGAATACCACATCGACCCTGCCAAGGCCGAGGCGTTCCAGCAGGCAGCGCGGGAGCTGGAGGCGATGCGCAAGCGCAATGGCGCGTTGTCGTGGGGGTTGATGCGCGACAGTGCGGACCCGGCGTTGTGGCTGGAGTTCTTCTTCGAGGAATCGTGGCTGGAGCATTTGAGGCATCACCACCGGGTAACCCGGGGTGAGCTGAAGATCGAGGCGCGGGTGCGGATGCTGCAGACCGATGGGGTGGAAGTGAAGATTCGGCATCTGTTGGCTGGAGCTGAGCACAAGGCTCACCATTGATGCTGGCCTTTCCGGCCTCTTCGCGGGCTCGCCCGCTCCCACAGGGATCGCACAGAGCCTGAGGGCTGTGATGTACCTGTGGGAGCGGGCGAGCCCGCGAAGAGGCCAGCACAGAAGGAACAAAAAAGGGGGCCAATAACTGGCCCCCTTTTTCACATCAGCTCAGCTTAGAAAGCAAAGCACGAACAACCCAACGCCCCCCAGAAGCCCTGGAAGTCATTCACCGGCACATTCGAATGCCGTGCCTTCTCATGGCTGTGCGCATGCACCCCGCAAGGCCCGACACACTGGTGCGCCACCGCTGCCAGCGACGGCGTGCCCACGCGCCAGTGGCCCGGCACCTTGGTCACCGGCGACCACTCCGGCAGCACCGGCACCTGGGGCGGGCCGAGCTTGTCGAATTCCGCCGCGCCATACACCACCTTGCCGTCGACCACCGTCAGCACCGACTCGATGCCCTTGATCGCCTCTTCATCGACACTGAAGAAGTCCAGCGACAGCGCCGCCAGGTCGGCCAGCTGGCCCACCTTGATCTGGCCTTTCTTGCCCTGCTCGCTGGAGAACCAGGCGCTGCCCTGGGTGAACAGCTGCAGCGCGGTGTCACGGCTGAGGCCTTCCGGGTACAGCTCCATGCCACCGACGGTCTTGCCGCTGACCAGCCAGTACAGCGAAGTCCACGGGTTGTAGCTGGACACGCGAGTGGCGTCGGTACCGGCGCCCACCGGCACGCCCATGTCGAGCATGCGCTTGATCGGCGGGGTCTGCTCGGCAGCCTTGGCACCGTAGCGGTCGACGAAATACTCACCCTGGAAGGCCATGCGATCCTGGATGGCGATACCGCCGCCCAGCGCACGCACTCGCTCGATGTTCTGCGGGGTGATGGTTTCGGCGTGGTCGAAGAACCACGGCAGGCCATTGAACGGGATGTCCCGGTTGACCTTCTCGAACACGTCGAGCATGCGCGTGATCGATTCGTTGTAGGTGGCATGCAGGCGGAACGGCCAGCGCTGCTCGACCAGGTGGCGCACCACCGGCTCCAGCTCTTGTTCCATGGTTTGCGGCAGGTCCGGGCGCGGTTCGAGGAAGTCCTCGAAGTCGGCGGCGGAGAACACCAGCATCTCGCCGGCGCCATTGTGGCGCAGGAAGTCGGTACCGCTGTGCAGCTTCACGCTGGAGGTCCACTTGCGGAAGTCGTCCAGCTCTTCCTTGGGCTTCTGGGTGAACAGGTTGTAGGCAATGCGTACGGTCAGCTGGTTGTTGTCGGCCAGCTCCTGGATCACCTGATAGTCGTCCGGGTAGTTCTGGTAGCCACCACCGGCATCGATGGCGCTGGTCAGGCCCAGGCGGTTGAGCTCGCGCATGAACTGGCGGGTGGAGTTGACCTGGTATTCCAGCGGCAGCTTCGGCCCCTTGGCCAGGGTGGCGTAGAGGATCATCGCGTTGGGGCGGGCGATGAGCATGCCGGTCGGGTTGCCGAACTTGTCACGCTGGATCTCGCCGCCCGGCGGGTTGGGCGTGTCCTTGGTGTAGCCGACGGCCTTGAGCGCGGCGCGGTTGAGCAGTGCGCGGTCATACAGGTGCAGCAGGAATACCGGGGTGTCAGGTGCGGCCTGGTTGATTTCCTCCAGGGTGGGCATGCGTTTTTCGGCGAACTGGAACTCGTTCCAGCCACCGACCACGCGCACCCACTGCGGGGTCGGCGTACGCGCAGCCTGGTCCTTGAGCATGCGCAGGGCATCGGCCACCGAAGGCACGCCTTCCCAGCGCAGCTCCAGGTTGTAGTTCAGGCCACCACGGATCAGGTGCAGGTGCGAGTCGTTCAGGCCGGGGATGACCGTGCGCTGCTTGAGGTCGATGATCTGCGTGGTGGCGCCCTTGTGGGCCATGGCTTCGGCGTCGTTGCCCACTGCGATGAAACGGCCATCCTTGATGGCGACAGCGGTCGCGGTGGGCTTTTCACGATCAACGGTGTGCAGTTTGCCGTTGAACAGAATCAGATCGGCGGTCATGGAACCTCCTTGGGTGGATGCGTGAGCGGAACCGGCGGAACCGGTAAAAGGCAATGCGGACCAGAGCTCGCCGGCGGCACCGAGCACGGTACTGGTGGCGAGGAACTGGCGACGGGTCTTGTCGTTGCGGTCCTGGGACATGGTGTTCTCCGTCTGGGTGCGGCAGCGGGCAGGCGCAACTGCGGAGCATGCCGGTTGGTGTAGGGGCAAGGCTTGGATGGATGTGCGGTGGGTTGTTGAAGGTTAGCCCTGTTCAGCATTTGTGCTGCCTGGGCTGGCCTCTTCGCGGGTGAACCCGCTCCCACAGTGACACCACCGGCCTTGAAGACTGTGGTATCCCCTGTGGGAGCGGGTTTACCCGCGAATGCCCCAGCACAGTTACTTCTGAAGGAACGCCAGCAAGTCTTGATTGAGTTGCTGTGCATGAGTCACCGCAAACCCGTGCGGCGCCCCCGCGTAAACCTTCAGCTCAGCCCCGCGAATCAGCTCCGCCGCCCGCTTGCCGGTGCTCTCGAACGGCACGATCTGGTCGTCGTCACCGTGGATCACCAGGGTTGGCACATCGATCTTGGCCATATCCGGACGGAAGTCGGTTTCGGAAAACGCCGTCACACAATCCAAAGTGCCCTTGATCGATGCCATCAGCGCAATGTTCAGGGTCTGGGTCTGCACACCCTGGGACACCTGCTGCCCATGGTTGATGCCATAGAACGGCGCGGCGAAATCGGCGATGAACTGCGCCCGGTCGGCACGCAGGCCGGCGCGGATGCCCTCGAACACCGACAGGTCGACACCTTCAGGGTTGTCGTCACGCTTGCCGAACACCGGCGTCACCGCGCCCAGCAGCACCAGCCCGGCCACCCGCTCGCTGCCGTGGCGGGCGATGTAGCGGCTTACGTCGCCGCCACCCATCGAGAAGCCCACCAAGGTCACGTCGCGCAGGTCGAGGTGTTCGATCAGCTGGGCGATGTCATCGGCGAAGGTGTCGTAGTCGTAGCCGCTCCACGGCTGGCTCGAACGGCCGAAACCACGGCGGTCGAAGGCGATGGCGCGGTAGCCGCGGCTGGCCAGGAATTCCATCTGCGAATCCCACATGTCGGCATCCAGTGGCCAGCCGTGGCTGAACAGCACAGGTTTGCCGCTGCCCCAGTCCTTGAAGTAGATCGAAGTGCCATCGCGGGTAACGAACGTGCTCATGTCGGTATCTCCTTGAAAATGTCGAGGTAAAGGCCTGGCTCAGCCACGCAGCCAGTTGGCGCAGCGGCGGGTTACCCAAGGCATGATGTAGAACACCACGGGCAGGATGACGAACACATTGACGATCAGGTTGCCGGCAATCACACCGCCCAGCTGCGGGAAGCGTGCAAACAGCGGTGCCAGCAGTTGCGGAATGATCATGGTCATCGGGCAGATCACCAGGTAGGTCAGCAGCGCCTGCTTCCAGCGCGGCGGTTGCGCTGCGTTGGTGCTCGGCGGGGTGAACCAGAATTCCGGGTCGTCGTGCACCTGGGTGTGGTCACCGCCTTCGAGCAGCGGCAGTACTTCGCTGACCAGTGTCTGGCGCTCGGCAGAGTTGACCCAGGCTTGCAGCAGGCTGGCATCAGCGAAGCGCACCACGGTGGTGAAATGCAGCCCGCCGTCGTCAGGGCGGATGACGTTGACGTCGAGGTGCCCCGGCTGGCGGCGCGCAGTGCTGACCGTGCGCTTGAGCCATGCTTCGTAGGCCGCCAGCGAAGCGGCGCGGACCTTGTGCTGGATGACCAGGGTCACGACGTTGCGGTTGTCTTGGGGTGCGGTGTTCATCGGCGTTCCTTGGGATGAGCTTGCCCGCATCCACTGTGCAACGGCGGACGGGCGCTGGATTGGACAGGTGTGCTGCCTTGGTGGGCACCGGCTGGCGGTGCCCGCGCATCTGGCTTACTTGTTGGCGTTGAAAGCGTTGTAGCTGGTGATCAGGTTGCGGTAGTCCGGGATGTGGTTGGAGCACAGCGCGGCCAGGCCTTCGATGTCGTTGCGCCAGTCGCGGTGCAGCTCACAGGCCACGCCGAACCAGGTCATCAGTTGTGCGCCGGCCTGGCTCATGCGGTCGTGGGCGGCGTCGCGGGTCATGGCGTTGAAGGTGCCGGAGGCATCGGTGACCACGAACACTTCGAACTCTTCTTCCAGGGCCGACAGCGCCGGGAAGGCTACGCACACTTCGGTCACCACGCCGGCGATGATCAACTGCTTCTTGCCGGTGGCCTTCACCGCCTTGACGAAGTCCTCGTTGTCCCAGGCGTTGATCTGCCCTGGGCGGGCGATGTAGGGGGCGTCCGGGAACAGGGCTTTCAGTTCTGTTACCAGCGGGCCGTTCGGGCCTTGTTCGAAGCTGGTGGTGAGGATGGTCGGCAGGTTGAAGAACTTGGCCAGGTCGGCCAGGGCCAATACGTTGTTCTTGAACGCGTCCGGCTCGATGTCGCGGACCAGGGACAGCAGGCCAGCCTGGTGGTCGACCAGCAGGACAGCGGCGTCGTCTTTGTTCAGGCGGTTGTATTTGAAGTTGGTCATGGTCGTTGCTCCTAAGGGTTTTGATCTTTTCAGTAAGTTGGGTGTTTCGCGTTGATGGGAGAAGATTAAAACCATGACCTTTCTGGCGGTAGATAGCGGTTTTTGGCTCTAGCGTTCTGTTTTATGAACGATGGTTTTGTATGGGCTCAACCGGCCCTTTCGCGGCTAAAGCCGCTCCCACAGGGATTGCGCTGGATTTGAATCGTGCGCAGTACCTGTGGGAGCGGCTTTAGCCGCGAAGAGGCCGGCACAGGCCCCATTGCCTGCCCGGCCAACCTGCTCTATTACTACCCACAGCCCTCCTCTCACCCGAGACCACCATGCTGGCGTTCATCCAGTCATACCCGTTGTTGCTCGGCACCGCCCTGATCCTGCTCGACCTCGTGCTTTGGCAACTGATCCCTCTCCAGCACCGGGCCTGGCGCATCGGCGCGCGGCTGGTGCTGTTCCTGCTGTTCAGCTCGGTGCTGGTGGCTGCCGGCATGAGCCCGCTGCAACCACCACCCTGGCCCGATGATGTCTCGCGCAACCTGATCGCCACGGTACTGGCGATCGGCTGGTGGCTGTTCGGCGCACGCACGGTGACGGTGGTGTTCGGCCTGTTGCTGGTGGCCCGCGGCAGCCATGGCGGGCGTTTGCTGCAGGATGTGCTGGGGGCGCTGATCTTCCTGGCTGCCGTGGTCGCTGCCGCAGGCTATGTGTTGCAGTTGCCGGTAAAGGGCCTGCTGGCCACGTCGGGGGTAATGGCCATCGTCATCGGCCTGGCGCTGCAGAGCACACTGGCCGACGTGTTCAGTGGCATCATCCTGAACACCACGCGGCCGTATCAGATTGGCGACTCGATCTCCATCGACAGCACCGAAGGCAAGGTGCTGGAAATCGACTGGCGTGCCACCCGCCTGCTCACCAGCACCGGAAGCCTGGCGGTAATCCCCAACTCGGTGGCGGCCAAGGCCCGGCTGCTCAACCACAGCCGCCCTGCCGATTTGCACGGGGTGTCGATCAGCGTGGTGGTGCCGGCCAAGGTGCGGCCCAAGCGGGTGTTCGATGCGCTGGAAAAGGCCTTGCAAGGCGTCAGTGCCATTCTTGCAACACCAGGCCCAAAGGTGACGGTGAAAGCCTCGACGCTGGAATCAGTGGAGTACGAAGCCAGTGGCTTCGTGGCCGACGCGGGCGCCAAGGGCGACGCGCGCAACCAGCTGTTCGACCTGGCCCACCGGCACCTGGAGGCCAGCGGGGTGATGTGGAACACCGACCTGGCCATGCCACCACGCAGCCGCCAGCGCGAGGTGCTGGACGAGGTGCGGGTGTTCCGCTCGCTGAGCGCGGAAGAGCGCGATGCGCTTAGCCAGCGCATGACGGCGGTGGAATACCTGGCCGACCAGGTAATCCTGGGCGTGGGCGAGCATTCCGATCATTTGCTGGTGATTGGCAGCGGGGTGGTTTCGGCGTCGATCCGCGATGGCGACAAGCTGGTCGAGGCCGGGCGCATGGGGCCGGGCGAGGTGCTGGGGATCGAAGGAATCATCGACGAAGAGGAATCGCTGGCCGAGTTCCGCACGCTGACCGGTTGCGTGCTGTATCGGATCGACAAGGAACAGGTGAAGAGCTGCCTGGTGCAACGCGGCGATGTGCAGACGGCGTTGAGCAAGTTGCAGCGGTTTCGGCGGCAGAGCCGGGAGTCGTTGTTGCTGCAGAAGCCGGTTTCGATCAAGAAGGGCGGCTTTCTCAGCTGGTTGCACAAGTAAACCTGTGCCGGCCTCTTCGCGGGTAAACCCGCTCCCACAGAGACCGCGCAAATTCAGAACGCTGCGCAGTACCTGTGGG
This sequence comes from Pseudomonas sp. B23(2017), assembly GCF_002113725.1. Taxonomy (NCBI): domain Bacteria; kingdom Pseudomonadati; phylum Pseudomonadota; class Gammaproteobacteria; order Pseudomonadales; family Pseudomonadaceae; genus Pseudomonas; species Pseudomonas sp. B23(2017). Next base: position 537,242 of record NZ_NEJM01000001.1, read on the forward strand.
AGCGGGTTTACCCGCGAAGAGGCCAGTATTTACAACACAACTCTCAAACATTGCCCCGCGTGGTACAGCGAGAACCCGGACTCATAGAACGCCGTCCGCAGCGAGGGCGCACTCACGCCCTTCATCGGCGAAAACGGAATCGGCAGGCTGCCCGCCTCCCCCTTCAGCAAAAACTCGGCAAACGCCCGGCCAATCACGGTCCCGGTAGTATTGCCCCGCCCGTTGTACCCGGTCACCGCCACCAGCCCCGGCGCCGGTTCGAACAGGCGCATCAGGTGGTCTGGGGTGAAGTCGATGCAGCCGGTCCAGTGCATTTCCCACTCGACCTTGCCCAGCTCCGGGTAATAGTGGCTCTGGATGCGGTCGGCCCAACTGCGCACGAACCACGCCGGCTTGTTGTCGACCCGGCCCAGGCTGCCGAGCAGCAGGCGGCCCTGGTCGTCGCGACGGATGCTGCTGAGCACGGTGCGGGTGTCCCACGAGCCTTGGCCATGTGGCAGCACCTTGTCGGCTGCAGCGCCCTGCAACGGCTTGGATGCCACCTGGTAGTAGTAGCCACGGAAGAACTGCTTCTGCAGGTTGCTCCAGTCGCCTTCGGTGTAGGCGCCGGTGGAAATCACCACCTTGTCGGCGCGCACCGAACCACGTGCGGTCTTCACCCGCCAGGCATCGCCGTCACGCTCCAGGCCTTCGACCGAAGACTGCTGGAACAGCTTGCCACCCAGGCGTGCCACCGCTGCGGCCAGGCCCTGGGTGTAGCCCATGGGGTTGATGGTGCCGGCGCGGCGGTCGAGCAGCGCGGCGGAAATCTTGTCGGTGCCGCAGTATTCCTGGCATTGGGCGCCGGTCAGCAGCTCCACATCGGCACCACGGCGGCGCCATTGTTCGTGGCGGGCCTCGAGGTCGGCGATACCGGTGGCGTTGTGCGCCATGTGCAGCGTGCCTTTGTGCTGGGCCTGGCAGTCGATGCCAAGGCGTTCGATCATGGCGAACACTTCGGCCGGGGCTTCGCCGAGCACCTTGTTCAGGCGGCTGCCCTGCTGCAAGCCGAGGGTGGCCTCGACATCGTCGGGGCGAATCCAGGTGCCGGCGTTGACCAGGCCGACGTTGCGCCCGGAGCCACCGTGACCGATCTTCCAGGCCTCCAGCAGGATCACCGACTTGCCCTGTTCGAGCAGGTGGATGGCCGCCGACAGGCCGGTAATGCCGCCACCGATCACGCAGACATCGGCCTTGTGCTCACCGGCCAGGGCCTGGGCGGCGACGGTCGGTTTGCTGACGAATTCCCACAAGCATTCTTGACGCAGTTCGGACATGGCCCGGCTCCAGCAATTTGTTCTTGTTTGGGGCCGCGAACCGGGGGCTGAGCCCCCGGCCATGCAGCATCAACCCATCAGTCGAACACGATACCCTGCGCCAACGGCAGTTCGCGCGAGTAGTTCACGGTGTTGGTCTGGCGACGCATGTAGCCTTTCCAGGCATCCGAACCGGACTCACGGCCACCGCCAGTCTCCTTCTCGCCACCGAACGCACCGCCGATCTCGGCGCCGCTGGTGCCGATGTTGACGTTGGCGATGCCGCAGTCGCTGCCCGAGGCACTCTGGAAGCGTTCGGCCTCACGGATGTCGGTGGTGAAGATGCACGACGACAGGCCTTGTGGCACTTCGTTGTTCAGGCGCAGGGCCTCTTCGAAGTCGTCGTAGGCCAGCACGTACAGGATCGGGGCGAAGGTTTCGTGGCGCACCACGTCGCTCTGCGCCGGCATTTCGGCGATGGCAGGCGATACGTAGTAGGCGTTCGGGTACTGGTCGGCCAGCTGACGCTCACCACCAAATACCTGGCCGCCTTCGTCGCGGGCCTTGGCCAGCGCGCCCTGCATGGCGTCGAACGACTGCTTGTCGATCAGCGGGCCCACCAGGTTGTCCTTGCGTGGGTCACCGATGCGCACCTTGCCGTAGGCGGCTTTGACACGGGCAACCACTTCGTCCTTGATCGAACGATGCACGATCAGGCGGCGCAGGGTGGTGCAACGCTGGCCGGCGGTGCCGACTGCGGAGAACAGGATGCCACGCACGGCCAGGTCGAGGTCGGCGCTCGGGGCCAGGATCATGGCGTTGTTGCCGCCCAGTTCGAGGATGCTGCGGCCGAAGCGGGCAGCCACACGTGGGCCGACTTCGCGCCCCATGCGGGTGCTGCCGGTGGCGCTGACCAGCGGTACGCGCGGGTCGTCGACCATGGCTTCGCCGGCTTCACGGCCGCCGATCACCAGTTGTGCCAGGCCAGCCGGTGCATCACCAAACGCTTTCAGGGCTTTTTCGAACAGCGCCTGGCAGGCCAGGGCGGTCAGCGGGGTCTTCTCGGACGGTTTCCATACCACCGAGTTACCGGCGACCAGGGCCAGGGCGGTGTTCCAGGCCCAGACTGCGACCGGGAAGTTGAAGGCGCTGATCACGCCGACCACGCCCAGCGGGTGCCAGGTTTCACGCATGTGGTGGCCAGGGCGCTCGGAAGCGATGGTCAGGCCGTACAGCTGGCGCGACAGGCCAACGGCGAAGTCGCAGATGTCGATCATTTCCTGCACTTCGCCCAGGCCTTCCTGGGTGATCTTGCCGGCTTCGATCGAAACCAGCTCGCCGAGGTCGGCCTTGTGCTCACGCAGCACTTCGCCGAACAGGCGCACCAGCTCGCCGCGGCGCGGGGCCGGCACGCTGCGCCAGGCTTCGAAGGCGCGCTGGGCCTGATCGATGCGGGCGATGGTCTCGGCCTTGCCGAGCAGTTTCACCGAGGCGATCTGGCTGCCGTCGATCGGCGTGTGAACAGGGTAGTCGCCCTGGGTGTAAGCCTCGGCAGCAACGCCAAGGCGCTCGAGCAGTCCAGCAACCATTTGTGCATCTCCTACATCGGGTGATGGGGTGGAAAAATGATGTGGATCAGTATTAATCCGATCACACCGGTGCAACAAACGACCTTTATTCCGCATATCATTCCGTCAGGTAATGATTTGAGCCGCAGAGACCGCTATGTCCAAACGCCTGGTGCCCTCCATGACCGCCCTGCAGTGCTTCGAAGCTGCAGCCCGCCATTTGAGCTTTACCCGTGCCGCCGAAGAGCTGCACCTGACCCAGAGCGCGGTCAGCAAGCAGGTGGCGCAGCTTGAAGACATGCTGCGCCACCACCTGTTCCTGCGTATCCGCCGCCGCCTGCAGCTGACGCCGGCGGGCAGCCTGTACCTGGCCGAGGTCAACAAGATCCTCACCCAGGTGGACATGTCCAGCCGCTACGTGCTCACCTACGGCGAGCAGACCGAGATATTGAAGGTAGCCACTCAGCCGAGTTTTGGCGTGCGCTGGTTGATCCCGCACCTCAAGGGCTTTGGCAAGCGCCACAGCAACATCCACCTGGACATCCGCAACGAGATGGAACCGTTCGCCCTGCTGCAGGGCTCGGCGGACGTGGTGTTCTTCTATGGCCAGGGCACCTGGCCGGGGGCCACCTGCGTGGAGCTGTTCGGTGAGGAGGTGGTGCCAGTGTGCGCGCCGGAGTTGCTGGCCGGGCGTGAACTGCACGATGCCGGGGAGCTGGCCGAACTGGTGCTGCTGCAGAGCACCTCGCGGCCAGAGGCCTGGCACGAGTGGTTCCTGGAGTTGGGCTTGCAGAGCGTCAGCGCCTACCACGGGCCGCGCTTCGATACCTTCTACATGGCCTTGAGCGCGGCGCAGGCCGGGTGCGGGGTGGCGTTGGTGCCGCGCTACCTGGTGGCGAAGGAGCTGGCCGAGGGGAGTTTGGTGGTGCCGTGGAACCATGCGATGCGCAGTGCCGGAGCGCATTACCTGGCGTATGCCGAGCATGCGGCGGAGGTGCCCAAGGTAAGGGCGTTGGTGGAATGGATTCGTGAGCAGCTATCGACCTGAGGGCCTCTTCGCGGGCACGCCCGCTCCCACAAGGTACTGCATAAGGTTCAGACTGCGCACAGTCCCTGTGGGAGCGGGCGTGCCCGCGAAAGGGCCCTTGAGGTCGATCAAAAAAGGAATGACACACTCACTTTTTTTCGCTTGTGAGCAAAGTGCATTCCCAGCTTTCATGTAAGCGTCCGAACCCAACCAGGAAGCTAGCGATGCCCGCCCACGATTTCGTCAGCCCCGACAGCATCCGCGCGCAGTTCTCTGCCGCCATGTCGCTCATGTACAAACAGGAAGTGCCCCTGTACGGCACGCTGCTGGAGCTGGTGAGCGAAATCAACCAGCAGGTCATGGCCCAGCAACCCGAGGTTGCCGAGGCCCTGCGCTGGACCGGCGAAATCGAGCGCCTTGATCAGGAGCGCCACGGCGCCATCCGTGTGGGCACCGCCGCAGAGCTGGCCACCATCGCCCGGTTGTTCGCGGTCATGGGCATGCAGCCAGTCGGCTACTACGACCTCAGTTCCGCTGGCGTGCCGGTGCATTCCACCGCCTTCCGCGCGGTGCACGAGCAGTCGCTGCACGTCAGCCCGTTCCGCGTGTTCACCTCGCTGCTGCGCCTGGAACTGATCGACAACCCGCAACTGCGCGAGCTGGCAGAGAGCATCCTGTCCAAGCGCCAGATCTTCACCACCCGCGCCCTCGAACTGATCGCCCAATGCGAGCGCGATGGTGGCCTGAACACCGCCAATGCCGAGGCGTTCGTGCAAGAAGCGCTGCACACCTTCCGCTGGCACCATGACGCCACCGTCACTGCCGAGCAGTACCAGCAGTTGCACGACCAGCACCGCCTGATCGCCGATGTGGTGGCCTTCAAGGGCCCGCACATCAACCACCTGACCCCGCGCACCCTGGACATCGATGCAATCCAGCTTGGCATGCCGGCCAAGGGCATCCCGCCAAAGGCCGTGGTCGAAGGCCCACCCACACGCCGCCACCCGATCCTGTTGCGCCAGACCAGCTTCAAGGCCCTGCAGGAAAAGGTCGCGTTCAGCGATCAGCAGGGCAGCGAAGGCAGCCATACCGCGCGCTTCGGCGAAATCGAGCAACGCGGTGCGGCGCTGACGCCGAAAGGTCGCCAGCTGTACGACAAGCTGCTCGACGCCACCCGCGCCGCCCTGGGTGGCGCCCCGGCCGAGGCCAATGCCGAACGCTACATGGCGTTGCTGAAGGACACCTTTGCCGAGTTCCCGGATGACCTGGCACAGATGCGTGAACAAGGGCTGGCCTACTTCCGCTACTTCGCCACCGAGAAAGGCCTGGCTGCGCGCGACCAGGACGGCCGCCCGACCACTCTGGAAGGGCTGATCGAGGCTGGCCATGTGCACTTCGAGGCGTTGGTGTACGAGGACTTCCTGCCGGTGAGCGCGGCGGGGATCTTCCAGTCCAACCTGGGTGACGATGCGCAGGCCGAGTACGGCAGCAACGCCAACCGCGATGCGTTCGAAGCGGCGCTGGGGCTGCAGGTGCAGGATGAGCTGGCGCTGTATGCGCAGAGCGAGCGTCGGTCGCTGCAGGCGTGTGCACAGGCTTTGAACCTGGGCTCGATGTAAGGCATTGCGGCCTCTTCGCGGGTAAACCCGCTCCCACAGGTACAGTGCAGTCCTTGAGGCCAGCGCTGTCCTGTGGAAGCTTCGGCGCAGGCCTTGAGGCCAGTACTGTACCTGGGAAAGGTTCGATGCAGGCTTTCAGGCCTGCGCTGTACCTGTGGGAGCGGGTTTACCCGCGAAGAGGCCGGTACAGGCGATCAAAGGGCCGGCAGGATCTGCACATCCGGCAAATCCATCGCCGCCACCTCCTCTTCCAGAAACGCGCTCAAACGCCGCAACCGCTCGCCACCTGGCCGAGTGCGCGGCCACACCAGGTAATAATCCATCCCGCTGGGCACCGCCGTCGGCCAAGGCAGGCTCAAGCGCCCCTGCGCCACATCTTCGGCCACCATCAGTAGATCACCCATGGAAATGCCATAGCCACGCGCCGCGGCAATCATGCCCAGCTCCAGGGTGTCGAACACCTGCCCGCCCTTGAGCGAAACCTTGTCACTCAACCCCATGCGCTCCAACCACTCCCGCCAGTCGCGCTTGTCCACCGTGGGGTGCAGCAGCTCGATGCAGGCAAGCCGACGCTCGTCCCAGGGTTCTTCGTCGAGCAGGTCTGGCGCACCCACGGGGATCAGCAGCTCCGGGAACAACCTGCGCACTTCCCATTCCGGCGGGAACACCCCGTCGCTGAGCAACACCGCGCAATCGAACGGTTCCTGGTTGAAGTCCACATGGTCGACATCCATCCAGGCGCTGGTCAGCTGCACTTCGTTGCCAGGCTGCAAGTGGCGAAAGCGGCTAAGGCGCGCCAGCAACCAGCGCATGGTCAGGGTCGAGGGGGCCTTCATGCGCAGGATGTCATCCTCACCGCGCAAGGTATCGCAAGCCCGTTCCAGCGCGGCAAAGCCTTCACGCACACCCGGCAGCAGCACCCGCGCCGCTTCGGTCAGTTGCAGGCTGCGGCCGCTGCGCACGAACAGGCGGCAGGCAAAATGCTCCTCCAGCGTGCGGATATGCCGGCTGACCGCGCTCTGGGTAATCGACAGCTCTTCGCCGGCACGGGTGAAGGAGCTTAGCCGCGCTGCGGCTTCGAATGCGCGCAGGGCATACAGCGGGGGGAGCTGACGGGACATGAGGCACCTGCCATACGGGGCTGTGAAATGAATCACCGGGAAGCATATATACATGAGTCAGACTCATGCCAATGATCGCTTTTATCCTTTTGTGCAAAGTTGACCAAAGCCTCAGAATCGCCCTTCGTTGATCACCCCAGGAAAAGGACTGCCCCCATGCATGTCGCGCCCACCACAGAACTCAAGGCTTTGCTGCGCCTGGCCGGGCCGCTGATCGCCTCGCAGTTGGCGCACATGCTGATGGTGCTGACCGATACCCTGATGATGGCCCGCATCAGCCCGCAAGCCCTGGCTGGCGGCGGCCTGGGCGCGGCGAGCTACTCGTTCGTGTCGATCTTCTGCCTTGGCGTGATCGCTGCGGTCGGTACCCTGGTGGCCATTCGCAAGGGCGCCAACGACATCGAGGGCGCCACCCGCCTGGCGCAAGGTGGCCTGTGGCTGGCCTGGGGCCTGGCGCTGTTCGCTGCGCTGGTGCTGTGGAACCTTGAGCCGGTACTGCTGCTGTTCGGGCAAAAGCCCGAGAACGTTGCCTCGGCCGCCGAATTCCTCACCCTGCTGCCACTGGCCCTGCCCGGCTACCTGACCTTCATGGCCTTGCGCGGCTTCACCAGCGCGCTGGGCCGGTCGACCCCGGTGATGGTCATCAGCCTGGTCGGCACGGTGCTCAACTACCTGTTCAACGTGGCGTTGATCGAAGGCATGTTCGGCCTGCCCAAGCTGGGCCTGATGGGCATCGGCCTGGTCACCGCGGTGGTGTCGATGGGCATGGCCATTGCCTTGGCGCTGTATATCCGCTGGCACCCGGCCTATACCGCCTACCCACTGCGCAAGGGCCTGTCGCGCCCTTCGCTGCCGGCCCTGCGCGAGCTGTGGCGGCTGGGCCTGCCGATTGGCGGCACCTACATGGTGGAGGTCGGCCTGTTCGCCTTCGCCGCGCTGTGCATGGGCGTGCTGGGCAGCACCGAGCTGGCGGCGCACCAGATCGCCCTGCAGATCGTCTCCACGGCGTTCATGGTGCCGACCGGGTTGTCGTATGCGGTGACCATGCGCGTGGGGCTGTACTACGGCGCCGGCAACCTGCTGGCGGCGCGCAGTGCCGGGCGGGTGGGCATCGGCTTCGGGGCGATGATCATGTTTGCCTTCGCCGCGCTGTTCTGGCTGCTGCCCGATGCGCTGGTGGGGCTGTTCATCGACCGTGACGACCCGGCATTTGCGGCGATCTTCCAGCTGGCGGTGCAGTTGCTGATGGTGGCTGCGTGGTTCGAGCTGTTCGATGGCATGCAGACGATCGCGATGGGCTCGATCCGTGGGCTGAAGGATGCCAAGACCACCTTCCTGATCGGCCTGGTGTGCTACTGGCTGGTGGGGGCGCCGAGCGCCTGGCTGTTCACCTTTACCCTGGGCGGTGGCGCGGTCGGGGTGTGGTGGGGGCTGGCGTTGGGGCTGGCGTGTGCGGCGGTGGCATTGACCTTTGGCTTTGAGTGGCGCATGAAGCGGCTTTTGGGCAAGGCCGGGATTGGTGGAGCGGCGACGGCTTCGGCCTGACTTGCGGGCCTCTTCGCGGGTAAACCCGCTCCCACAGGGACTGCGCAGGGTCTGAATACTGTGCAAAGCCTGTGGGAGCGGGTTCACCCGCGAAAGGGCCCTAAAGGGCTGTGCCCAACTGGCAGCCGGTCGCCTGCAGCAAGAACTCCATCAACTCCCCCACCGGCAGCGGCTTGCTGACCAGGAAGCCTTGAACCTGGTCACAGCCGAACCCGCGCAGCAACGCCATCTGCTCTTCGCTCTCCACCCCTTCGGCCACCACCTCCAGGTTGAGGTTGTGCGCCAGGTTGATCATGGCGTGCACCAGCTTGCGGTTCTCCTCGCGCATTTCCATTTCCGCGACAAAGCTGCGGTCCACCTTGAGCAAGGTGATCGGCAGGCTGTTGAGGTGCACGAACGAAGAGAACCCGGTACCGAAATCATCGAGCGAAAAGCGCACGCCCAGACGCCCCAGGGCGTCCATGGTCTGGCGCACCAGTTCGTTGCGGCGCATCACCGCCGTTTCGGTCAGTTCGAACTCGAGCCAGCGGGCATCCACGCCATGTTCGAGAATCAGGCGGCTCAAGGTCGCCAGCAACTGGCTGTCCTGGAACTGGCGGAAGCTCAGGTTGACCGCCATGTGCAGCGGCTCCAGGCCGCGCTCGCACAGCGCCTGCATGTCGCGCAGGGCACGGGAAATCACCCAGTAGCCCAGCGGCACGATCAGGCCGCTCTGCTCGGCCAGCGGCACGAACTCGCTGGGCGGCAACAGGCCGCGCTCGGCATGCCGCCAGCGCACCAGCGCCTCGAGGCCGACGATGCGCCCGTCGGCCAGGTTCAACCGCGGCTGGTAATGCAGCTCCAGCTCGTCTCGGCGCAGGGCGCGGCGCAGTTCGCTTTCCAGGTCGGCAAGGCTGCGGGCGTTGCGGTTGATGCGTTCGTTGAACACATGGAAAGTGCAACCCTGGCTGCCCTTGGCCTGGCGCATGGCGATGTGCGCGTGCCACATCAGCGGGTCGGCACCACCCTGGGCGCGGGCATGGGCCAGGCCCAGGCTGCAGCCCAGCAGCAGGCTTTCGCCGTCGATCCAGTAAGGTTCGGCCAACGCCTCGACAATCCGCTCGGCAATCGATTCGGCACGATTGGGGTCGCGTCGGGTGTCGATCAGCAGAGCGAACTCGTCGCTGCCCAGGCGCGCCAGCTGGTCACCCGCCTCCAGTTGCTGTTTCAGGCGCGCCACCACCTGCAGGATCAGGCGGTCGCCACTCTGGTGGCCAAGGGCGTCGTTGACGTGGCGGAAGTTGTCCAGGTCCAGGTGGCCGAGAGCAAGGCCACGGCCGTCGTTCTCGGCCAGCCGCGCGGTCAGCAAGGCCTGGAAGCCCTGGCGGTTGGCGATGCCGGTCAGCGGGTCCTGCTCGGCCAGGCGCTGCAGGGTGGCCACCAGCACGCCGCGCTCGCGCACATGGCGCAGCGAGCGGCGCAATGTGTCGACATTGAGCTGGTCACGCACCAGCCAGTCGCTGACCGCGGTGGGCGCTACCTGGGGCTCGTGGTCGAGCAGCAGGATGGTCGGCAACTCGCAGCGCCCGGGCGCGGGCTGCAGGGCCGGGGTTGCCAGCACGATAGCCTGACGGTCCTGGTTGAACAGGCTGTCGACCGACTCCCAGTTCGGCGCCGTCAGCAGTACGGCGCTGCCACCCAGTGCGGGCGTGCACTCGCGTAGCAGCGCACCCCATTCCGGCTCATCGGCCAACAGCAGCAAACGCAATGGTTCGACAGGCGTGGACAAGCGGGCTCCTTAGGGCTTCACGGTGCAACGGAAACTGCCAGGTATGCTACTGCATTAATGAAAATGATTTTCAATTTAATACATGTTTTTACGGGTGTAGCATCCCGACGTATTTTGTCGTGCATCCTGCGCGAAACTGCGCCAGCCGGCAAATCCCGTTTACATATTTGACTCAGACGTCAGACGGTCGCGCCACAAACGCCCCATGCCTGTTAGAATGCGCGGCTATTTTCTGGCGACCCCCGGTTTCTAGCATGTCCCGACTCAATCCCCGGCAGCAGGAAGCCCGTGACTATGTCGGCGGCCCTCTTTTGGTGCTCGCCGGTGCAGGCTCGGGCAAGACCAGCGTGATCACGCGCAAGATTGCCCACCTCATCCAGAACTGCGGCATCCGTGCCCAGTACATCGTGGCGATGACCTTCACCAACAAGGCCGCGCGCGAGATGAAGGAGCGGGTCGGCACCCTGCTGCGCCCGGGGGAAGGCCGTGGCCTGACGGTGTGCACGTTCCACAACCTGGGCTTGAACATCATCCGCAGGGAGCACGAGCGCCTGGGCTACAAGCCGGGTTTCTCGATCTTCGACGAGTCCGACATCAAGGCGTTGCTGTCGGACATCATGCAGAAGGAATACTCCGGCGACGACGGCATCGACGAGATCAAGAACATGATCGGTGCCTGGAAGAACGACCTGATCCTGCCCGCCGAAGCCCTGGAGAAGGCGCGCAACCCGCGCGAGCAGACCGCAGCAATCGTCTACACCCACTACCAGCGCACGCTCAAGGCGTTCAACGCGGTGGACTTCGACGACCTGATCCTGCTGCCGGTCAAGCTGTTCCAGGAACACCCCGATGTGCTGGAGCGCTGGCAGAACCGCGTGCGTTACCTGCTGGTGGACGAATACCAGGACACCAACGCCAGCCAGTACCTGCTGGTGAAGATGCTGATCGGCATGCGCAACCAGTTCACCGTGGTAGGCGACGACGATCAGTCGATCTACGCCTGGCGTGGCGCCCGGCCGGAAAACCTGATGCTGCTCAAGGAGGACTACCCCTCCCTGAAAGTGGTGATGCTGGAGCAGAACTACCGCTCCACCAGCCGCATCCTGCGCTGCGCCAACGTGCTGATCGCCAACAACCCGCACGCGTTCGAGAAGCAGCTGTGGAGCGAGATGGGCGTGGGCGACGAGATCCGCGTCATCCGCTGCAAGAACGAGGAAGCCGAGGCCGAACGCGTGGCCATGGAAATCCTCACCCTGCACCTGCGCACCAACCGCCCGTACAGCGACTTTGCCATCCTCTACCGCGGCAACTACCAGGCCAAGCTGATCGAACTGAAGCTGCAGCACCACCAGGTGCCGTATCGCCTGTCGGGCGGCAACAGCTTCTTCGGCCGCCAGGAGGTCAAGGACCTGATGGCCTACCTTCGCCTGCTGGTGAACCCGGACGATGACAACGCCTACCTGCGGGTGATCAACGTACCGCGCCGCGAAATCGGCTCCACCACCCTGGAAAAGCTCGGCAACTACGCCACCGAGCGCGGTATTTCGATGTACGCCGCCAGCGAGGAGCTTGGCCTGGGCGAGCATCTGGACGCCCGCTATACCGAGCGTTTGCAGCGCTTCAAGCATTGGCTGGACGGGGTGCGCCACAAGGTTGCCCTGGAAGACCCGATTGCCGCGCTGCACGAGATGATCCGCGATATCGACTACGAGAACTGGATCCGCCAGCAGACCGCCAGCGACAAGGCTGCAGAGTTCCGCATCAGCAACGTCTGGTTCCTGGTCGAAGCGCTGAAGAACACCCTCGAGAAGGACGAAGAGGGTGACATGACCATCGAGGACGCCATCGGCAAGCTGGTGCTGCGCGACATGCTCGAGCGCCAGCAGGAAGAGGAAGAGAACGCCGAAGGTGTGCAGATGATGACCCTGCATGCCTCCAAGGGCCTGGAATTCCCCTACGTGTTCATCATGGGCATGGAAGAGGAAATCCTCCCGCACCGCTCCAGCATCGAGGCCGACACCATCGAAGAGGAACGCCGCCTGGCCTACGTGGGCATCACCCGCGCGCGCCAGACCCTGGCCTTCACCTTCGCCGCCAAGCGCAAGCAGTACGGTGAAATCATCGACTGCACGCCCAGCCGGTTCCTCGACGAACTGCCACCGGACGACCTGGCCTGGGAAGGCCTGGACGATGCGCCGGTCGAGGTAAAGGCTGCACGGGGCAACAACGCCTTGGCCGATATCCGGGCAATGCTCAAACGCTGATCAACCATTACTCTTTAACTTTGCCGCTATTTGCGGCCACCTTTGCTACATCGAGGAAAACAAAGTGGAAGCACTGCATCAGAAGATTCGCGAAGAAGGCATCGTGCTTTCCGATCAGGTTCTCAAAGTCGACGCGTTTCTCAACCACCAGATCGATCCGGCGCTGATGCAGCTGATCGGTGACGAGTTCGCCCGCCTGTTCGCCGACGCGGGCGTGACCAAGATCGTCACCATCGAAGCCTCGGGCATTGCCCCGGCGGTGATGACTGGCCTGAAGCTGGGCGTGCCGGTGATCTTCGCCCGCAAGCACCAGTCGCTGACCCTGACCGAGAACCTGCTGACCGCCTCGGTGTATTCCTTCACCAAGCAGACCGAGAACACCGTGGCCATCTCGCCGCGTCACCTCAACAGCAGCGACCGTGTGCTGGTGATCGACGACTTCCTGGCCAACGGCAAGGCGTCGCAGGCACTGATCTCGATCATCAAGCAGGCCGGCGCCACCGTGGCCGGCCTGGGTATCGTGATCGAGAAGTCGTTCCAGGGCGGCCGTGCCGAGCTGGACAGCCAGGGCTATCGCGTTGAGTCGCTGGCCCGGGTGAAGTCGCTGGAAGGTGGTGTGGTCAGCTTCATCGAGTAAGCCTGTAGCGGCCCTATCGCCGGCAAGCCAGCTCCCACAGGGAGCTCACAGGACCCAAGCCTTGCGCAGTACCTGTGGGAGCTGGCTTGCCGGCGATGGGCTGCAAAGCAGCCCCGGCAATTCATCCGGTTGCCGCCAACCCCGCCAGCAGCAACCGCTGGTAAAGCTCTTCCTTCAGCCCCTGCGGCTGATCCAGTTGCATCCGCGCAAGATGCCTCGCATACCCCTCTGGCCCCGGCGCATCCAGCGCTGCCTTGCCCAGCTCCAGCACCTCGCTCAGCTTGAACTTGCTCTTCAACCAGTTCAGTGCCCGCAGCAAATCCCGCTCTTCAGCCGTAAAGTCCGTGCCCAGCGGATACTCCGGGAACAACCGCGAGTGCCGCGCCCTGATCGCCTCCAGGCGCTGCGGCGTATTGTCGGTAAAGCACGCCTCCAGTTGAAAATCTTTGGCCAGCTTGCCGGCATCCTTTGCCTGCTCGATGAGCCCCTGCTGGAACCGTGAATCACATACCGCCAGCACCCGCGCGATCACCTCGCTGTCGGTCTGCCCACGCAGGTCGGCGATGCCGTACTCGGTCACCACGATATCGCGCAGGTGCCGGGGGATGGTGCAATGGCCATAGTTCCAGAACAGGTTCGAGGTCACCTCCCCGCCCGCCTCACGCCAGCTGCGCAGCAGCAGGATCGAACGCCCGCCCTCCAGCGCATGGCCCTGGGCGACGAAGTTGTACTGCCCGCCCACGCCACTGAGTACCCGGCCATCCTCCAGCTGGTCGGCCACCCCGGCGCCGAGCAGGGTCATGCCGAATACGGTGTTGATGAAGCGGGCATCACGGCGTTGGCGGCGCTTGAGTTCCTCCTGCCCGTACAGCTCGTTGATGAAGCTGATACGCGTCATGGCAAACCGTGCGCGCTGTTCCAGCGGCATGTCGCGCAAGCGCTGGTAGAACGCCTGGGGGCCGAGGAAGAAACCGCCATGCAGCACTGCCGCCCCCTGCTCGTCCGCCGGGCGCCGCAACAGGCCCGCTTCGGCCAGCGCCAGCAAGCCGTTGACGAACATTTCGCTGCAGCCGTACAGGCCTTGGGCGAAGGTATCCAGGCCCCCTTCACGTTCGATCAGCGCTTGCCACGAGCCAGCACCCAGCGCGTCGAGCACGGCACGATAACCGGCGTTGTCACCCTGGCGCGCCAGCAATGCGGCAGCTACCGCATCGCCCATGGCACCAATGCCGATCTGTAGCGTGCCGCCGTCGCGAACCAGGCTGCTGGCGTGCAGGCCGATGCAGTGGTCCTGGGTGTTGACCGGCATGTTCGGCGTGGAGAACAGGCGGCGTTGCTCGGCTGTATCGATCAGCAGGTCGAACGTATCGATGGGTAGCTCGGCGTCACCCGGCATGTAAGGCAGCTCGGCATGCACCTGACCGAGCATGAGGATGGTCTCGCCGGCGGCGCGGCGCTTGGCGATCATCGGCAGCAGGTCGAGGGTGATGTCGGGGTTGCAGGCCAGGCTCAGGTGCACCGGCCTCTCGGGGGTGGCGGCCACCAGCTGCGCGATCAGGTTCAGGCCCTTGGCGTTGATGTCGCGTGCGGCGTGGCTGTAGTTGCTGCTGATGTAGCTCTGCTGGGCCGACGCGCTGTGCAGCAGGCTGCCCGGCTGCATGAAGAACTGTTCGACGCGAATGTTGGATGGCAACGTGTCGTTGCGCAGGTCGGTGAGGTAGGCGAGTTCTTCGTAGTCGGCGAAAACGCGTTCGACAAAGGGTTCGAGAAAGCGCCGTTGCAAACCGTCACCCAGTGACGGGCGTCCGAGGGACAGGGCCGTGTAGATGGTCAGCTGCCGTTCGGGCAGCTCGCGGATGCGGGCGTAAAGCGCATTGACGAAGGCGTTGGGCTTGCCCAGGCCCAGCGGCAGGCCCATTTGGATATGGGCTGGCAGGCGCGACAGGACTTGCTCGACAGCCTGGTCGATGGAGCAGAGGTGCATCGGGGCCTCCTGAGACATCCATGGGTTCAGGGGTTGGACATGGGCTTTGGTGGGTTGGTTGCCCGTGCCGGCCTCTTCGCGGCTAAAGCCGCTCCCACAGAGACCTCACCGCCCTTGAGTCCTGTGCTGTACCTGCGAGTTCCCAGAGGGTCCCCACAGCCCTTGAAGCCTGCACTGTACCTGTGGGAGCGGCTTTAGCCGCGAAAGGGCCGGCACAGGCACCACAAAAACAAAGCCCGCCATCAATGGCGGGCCTCATGCAATTCAGCTGTTTCTCACAGCCCGGACATTTTCTTGATCGCCCCTTTCAGGTCATCATCCGAGCAGTCCGCGCAGGTGCCTTTCGGTGGCATGGCGTTGATGCCGGTAATGGCCTTGGCCAGGATGCCGTCCAGGCCGCCCTGGTGGTCGGCGCGTTCCTTCCACGCCGCGGTATCGCCAATCTTCGGTGCGCCGAGCAGGCCGGAGCCATGGCAGGCATTGCAGTGCTTGGCGATGATCTCGTCCGGCGTCTTGGCACCACCGCCACCTGCGGCGGCGGCCACTTCCATGCCTTTGCACTCTTGGCCCTGGACGCACACCTGGCCAACCGGCTCCAGGCGCTTGGCGATGTCATCATTGGTCGCAGCGGTTGCGCTCATTGCCCAGAGGGCGAATACGGCTGCTGGTACGGCCAGCATCTTCTTGATTTGGTTCACGCGAACACCCTCATGGTGGCTAATCACGCTCGCGGCCACGGATCGGCGAGCGTTGAAAAGTATAGCGGGAACCCAGAGGCCGTGAAACGACCCCACACAGGAAAGGGGTATTGCCGAATCAATGCACTGCGCTGGATCAAAAGTTTGAAGGCGTCGCCGCACTGATCAGCCGCGCCGGCCGGTCGAACGGGTTGCGAAAGCGGTGCGGGCGGGTGCTTTCGAAGTAGTAGCTGTCGCCCTCTTCAAGGATGAAGATCTCGTTGCCGACCACCAGCTCCAGGCGGCCTTCGAGCAGGATGCCGGTTTCTTCGCCGTCGTGGGTAAGCATTTCGGCCCCCGTATCGGCACCCGGTGGATACACCTCGGTGAGAAAGGCGATGGCACGGTTGGGGTGCGACTTGCCGACCAGCTTCATGGTCACCGCACCGTCGGAGATATCGATCAGTTCGTGGGCCTTGTAGACGATCTGCGTGGGGCTTTCAGGTTCCAGTTCGACCGAGAAGAACTCGACCATGGACATGGGAATGCCGCTCAGCACCTTGCGCAGCGAGCTGATCGACGGGCTCACGCTGTTCTTCTCGATCATCGAGATGGTGCTGTTGGTCACGCCGGCACGCTTGGCGAGTTCACGCTGGGACAGGCCCTTGAGCTTGCGGATGGCTTGCAGTCGTTCGCCGACGTCCAAAGCTGGAGCCTCCTGAAACGGTGGAAAGGGGGGTGGATGTGAACGATATCATGGCAATGCCGTTCAGTATTTACAACACACCGCCCCTCAACCTGTCCGCTTCAGCGTGTCATTCGCCGACGTAGTCCCGAGGTACCCGCTTCAGGTTGCAGAAAATCTGGTACGGAATGGTACCCGCGTGCGCAGCCACTTCACTGGCCAGCACATGCTTGCCCCACAGTTCGACGGGGCTGCCGACGGTGGCTTCCGGCACATCGGTCAGGTCGATGCTGAGCATGTCCATCGACACCCGGCCGATCAGTTGGGTGCGCTTGCCGGCGACCAGCACCGGGGTACCGTTGGGCGCCTGGCGCGGGTAGCCATCGGCATAGCCCATGGCAACCACACCAACGCGGGTTGGCCGTGGGCTGACGAACTTGGCGCCATAGCCCACCGGCTCGCCGGCAGGCAGTTCGCGCACGCTGATCACCCGCGATTGCAGGGTCATCACCGGTTGCAGGCGCTCGGCCTCGGCCTGGGCCACTTCGAACGGTGTGGCACCGTACAGCATCAGGCCCGGGCGCACCCAGTCGCTGGGGGCCTGCGGCCAGCCCAGCACACCGGGGGAGTTGCGCAGGCTGCACTCGGCGGCCAGGCCCTGGCGAGCGGCCTCGAACACGGCGATTTGCTGGGCGGTAGCGTCGGCATCCAGTTCGTCGGCGCGAGCGAAGTGGCTCATCAGCACGATGCGCGCGACCTTGCCGCTGGCCAGCAGGCGCTGGTAGGCCTCGTGGTAGTCCTTGGGGTGCAGGCCGACGCGGTGCATGCCGCTGTCGAGCTTGAGCCAGACGGTGAGCGGCTTGTGCAGCTGGGTCTTTTCGATCGCTTCCAGTTGCCACAGCGAGTGCACCACGCACCACAGGTCGTGTTCGGCGATCAGGGCCAGTTCGCTGGCTTCGAAGAAGCCTTCCAGCAGCAGCACCGGGGCCTTGATACCGGCGGCGCGCAGCTCCAGCGCTTCTTCGATGCAGGCCACGGCAAAGCCGTCGGCTTCGGCCTCCAGGGCCAGGGCACAGCGCACGGCGCCGTGGCCATAGGCGTCGGCCTTGATCACAGCGAGGGCTTTGGCACCGGTCAGTTCACGGGCCAGACGGTAGTTGTGGCGCAGGGCCTGGAGGTCGATCAGGGCGCGGGCGGGACGCATGGCGGCTGCCTTATGGTGGTTCACAGGTTGAAAACGGTGTTGGGTTCTTCGCGGCTAAAGCCGCTCCCACAGGGGACCGCACAATGCCCAAGCACATGCGATCCTGTGGGAGCGGCTTTAGCCGCGAAGAGGCCGGCGCAGGCTATTACTGCTGGTGAGCCGGCGCAGTCTGCCCGTGCTTGGCCACTTCCGGGCTGTTGCCATAACGGGAAATGTCCAGGCCTTCGGCACTGATCTGCGGCTTCTTGCGCGCAATCAGGTCGGCCAGCAGGCGACCGGAACCGCACGCCATGGTCCAGCCCAAAGTACCGTGACCGGTGTTCAGGAACAGGTTGCGGAACGCCGTGGCGCCGACGATCGGCGTGCCGTCCGGGGTCGCCGGGCGCAGGCCGGTCCAGAAGCTGGCCTGGCTCAGATCACCGCCGCGAGGATAAAGGTCGTTGACGATCATCTCCAGCGTTTCGCGCCGACGCGGGTTCAGCGACAGGTCAAAACCGGCAATTTCAGCCATACCGCCGACGCGGATACGGTTGTCGAAACGGGTAATGGCGACCTTGTAGGTCTCATCGAGAATGGTTGAGGTCGGGGCCATGTCGGCGTTGGTGATCGGCACGGTCAGCGAGTAGCCCTTCAGCGGGTACACCGGGGCCTTGATGCCCAGCGGCTTGAGCATCTGCGGCGAGTAGCTGCCCAGCGCCAGCACGTAACGGTCGGCGGTTTCCAGCTTGCCGTCGATCCACACGCCATTGATGCGGTCACCCGCGAAGTCCAGGCGCTGGATGTCCTGGCCGAAGCGGAACTCCACGCCCAGCTTAACGGCCATTTCGGCAAGCTTGGTGGTGAACAGCTGGCAGTCGCCAGTCTGGTCGTTTGGCAGGCGCAGGGCGCCGGCCAGGATGTCCTTGACGCCAGCCAGGGCCGGTTCGACGCGGGCAATGCCGTCGCGGTCGAGCAGCTCGTAAGGCACGCCGGACTGCTCCAGCACGGCAATGTCCTTGGCCGCGGCATCCACCTGGGCCTGGGTACGGAACAGCTGGGTGGTACCCAGGCTGCGGTTTTCGTAGGCGATGCCGGTTTCGGCGCGCAGTTCATCGAGGCAGTCACGGCTGTACTCGGACAGGCGCACCATGCGCTCTTTGTTCACCGCGTAACGGCTGGCGGTGCAGTTGCGCAGCATCTGTGCCATCCACAGGTACTGGTCGACGTCGCCGGTAAGCTTGATGGCCAGGGGCGCGTGGCGCTCCAGCAGCCATTTGATGGCCTTCAGCGGCACGCCTGGGGCGGCCCAGGGCGAGGCATAGCCGGGCGAGATCTGGCCTGCGTTGGCAAAGCTGGTTTCCATGGCCACCGCCGGCTGGCGATCGACCACCGTTACTTCGAAACCTTGCCGGGCCAGATAGTAGGCACTGGCGGTTCCGATCACACCGCTACCAAGTACCAGAACTCGCATCGTTTTATCCCTCGCACGCGGCGCGCCGCAGACTTTTATTGAAATGGCATGAATGCGCGCAGTATAGGAATTTGAAGGCAGTGCAATTCACTATATAAAAGCCTATTATTGGCGAGAATTCTCGGCAAAATCGCCTTTCACGGAGGGGCATCCCCTATGAGAACCCAGCACCAGAGCAAGCGTGAACTGGACAAGATCGACCGTAACATCCTGCGTATCCTGCAGAATGACGGGCGTATTTCCTTCACCGAACTGGGCGAGAAAGTTGGGCTTTCCACCACCCCTTGCACCGAGCGGGTCCGCCGCCTGGAGCGCGAGGGCATCATCATGGGCTACAACGCCCGCCTGAACCCGCAGCACCTCAAGGGCAGCCTGCTGGTGTTCGTGGAAATCAGCCTGGACTACAAATCGGGCGACACCTTCGAAGAGTTCCGCCGCGCGGTGCTGAAACTGCCCCACGTATTGGAATGCCACCTGGTTTCAGGTGACTTCGACTACTTGGTGAAGGCGCGTATTTCCGAGATGGCCTCGTACCGCAAGCTGCTCGGCGACATCCTGCTGAAGCTGCCGCACGTGCGCGAATCGAAGAGCTACATCGTGATGGAAGAGGTGAAGGAGAGCCTTTGCCTGCCGATCCCGGACTGAAGTCAGACCAGCACCTGGCGGGTGGTGGCAATGAACTGGTGAACCAGTTGCTCGGCAGCGGGCTCGATCATCTGTTCAGGGCCACGGCCACGCGGGCAGGCCAGGCGCGGGGTGGTGCCGAACAGGCGGCAGATCATCGGGCGCTCTTCATACACCGTGCAGCCGTTGGGGCCCAGGTGCACACAGTCCAGGCGCTCCAGGGCGGCGTCCTGCTCGGCCTGGGACTTGCGCGGCAGGCGGGCCATTTCTTCCGCCGAAGTGGTGACCGGGCCGCAGCAGTCGTGGCAGCCGGGCTCGCACTCGAAGGAAGGGATGAGTTCGCGCAGGAAGTGGATCTTGTGGCGGTTGCAGGACATGGCAAGGTACAAGTTTGAGAGCTGAAGTTGGATTATAGGGCCAATCGCCGGCAAGCCGGCTCCCACAGGTACACCGCCGGTCTCATGTGCCACGCGGACCCTGTGGGAGCTGGCTTGCCGGCGATGAGGCCGGTTGCCCCTCCCCAAAGCCCCGGCTTATCCTCCTCCCCTTCAGCCCACCAGCCTCAGGACCTGCCCAATGATCCACAGCGCGCAGCACGCCGCCTCCTACTACGCCGCCAGCAGCGCGCCACACCCCGACCACTCCTTCCTGCAAGGCGAGCACAGCGCCGACGTGTGCATCGTCGGCGGCGGCTACTCGGGCCTGAACACCGCCATCGAACTGGCCGAACGCGGCTTCTCGGTCATCCTGCTGGAAGCGCGCAAGCTCGGTTGGGGCGCCAGCGGGCGCAATGGTGGGCAACTGATCCGTGGCGTCGGCCACGGCCTGGAACAATTCCTCCCGGTCATCGGCGAGGAAGGTGTGCGCAGCCTGAAACTGATGGGCCTGGAAGCCGTGCAGATCGTCCGCGAGCGGGTCGAAAGGCATGCCATCGCCTGTGACCTGACCTGGGGTTACTGCGACCTGGCCAACAAACCCGCCGAACTGCTGGGCTTTGCGGAGGATGCTGAAGAACTGCGCACCCTCGGCTACGCACATGAACTGCGCCTGGTCGGCAAGGACGATATCCACAGCGTGGTCGGCGCCGACTGCTATGTCGGCGGGCTGGTCGACATGGGCTCCGGGCACCTGCACCCGCTCAACCTGGCCCTGGGTGAGGCTGCCGTGGCCAGCCGCCTGGGCGTGAAGCTGTTCGAGCAGTCCGAGGTCACACGCATCGACTACGGCCCGGAAGTACAGGTACACACCGCCCAGGGCCGGGTACGCGCCAAGACTCTGGTGCTGTGCTGCAACGCCTACCACAACGACCTCAACCGCGAACTGGGCGGCAAGGTGCTGCCAGCCGGCAGCTACATCATCGCCACCGAGCCGCTGGGCGAGGAACGTGCCCGTTCGCTGCTGCCGCAGAACATGGCGGTGTGTGACCAGCGCGTGGCACTGGACTATTACCGCCTGTCCGCCGACCAGCGCCTGTTGTTCGGCGGTGCCTGCCACTATTCAGGCCGCGACCCGAAGGACATCGCCGCCTACATGCGGCCAAAGATGCTCAAGGTTTTCCCGCAACTGGCCGACGTGCGCATCGACTACCAGTGGGGCGGCATGATCGGCATCGGCGCCAACCGCCTGCCACAGGTTGGCCGCCTGGCCAGCCAGCCGAACGTGTATTACGCCCAGGCCTACTCCGGCCATGGGCTCAACGCCACCCACCTGGCTGCGCGCCTGCTCGGCGAAGCCATCAGCGGCCAGGAAAGCGGGCGGTTCGACCTGTTTGCCAAGGTGCCACACATCACCTTCCCCGGCGGCCAGCACCTGCGCTCGCCGCTGCTGGCGCTGGGGATGCTGTGGCATCGCCTGAAAGAGCTGATCTGAAAGCTGCGCGGTCCCTGTAGGAGCGGCCTTGTGTCGCGAAAGGGGTGCGTAGCGCCCCCAGGTTTCAGCTTTGCCGCAAATATCGCTGGGGCCGCTCTGCGGCCCAATCGCGACACAAGGCCGCTCCTACATCGACCGCGCAACATCTGTATGGTCAGTCCTTCCAGAAGGGCTTACGCCCCTCGGTCCGGGCCTGCTCCCAGCTCAGCCCGACATCGCGCAACTCGTCATCGGTCAACTGCAGCAGCGCCCTGCGGGTGTGCCAGCGATGCAGCATCAGCCCCCAACGCCCCAACCCTTCCGGCGCGTTGAACACCTTGGCTTGCTGCCCGGCTTCCAGTTCCTTGGCCAACAGTTGCAAGCGCACATCGCTCATGCCACCCATCACCGCATCCTCTCGTTCAGTTGATACCGTGGAGAAAGCATGCGCGTCGACAGCACCGGCAATACAGACCCAATACAGCCTTATTATTCCCATACAGAATTGGCCGCAGGCCGACTGAATGCTGTATTTTCAGCGCAACTGTACCGGTCGCCACGCTATTGCAGCGAAGGAGTATGCCGTGACCCTTTACCTGAACCTCGCCGAGCTGCTCGGTGCGCGCATTGAACAGGGCCTCTACCGCCCCGGCCAGCGCCTGCCGTCAGTGCGCGCCCTGAGTGTGGAGCACGGGGTCAGCCTGAGCACCGTGCAGCAGGCCTACCGCATGCTGGAAGACAGCGGCATGGTCTCGCCCCGGCCCAAGTCCGGCTACTTCGTCAACGACCACCGCCACCTGCCAGCCCTGCCCGCCGTCAGCCGCCCGGCCCAGCGCCCGGTAGACATCTCGCAATGGGAGCAGGTGCTGGAACTGGTGCGCAGCACCCCACGCCAGGGCGTGATCCAGCTCGGCCGCGGCATGCCCGACATCGACAGCCCCACCCTCAAGCCACTGCTGCGCAGCCTCGCCCAACTGAGCCGGCGGCAGGACATGCCCGGCCTGTACTACGACAACATCCACGGCAACCTGGCCCTGCGCGAGCAGGTGGCCCGGCTCACGCTCGACTCCGGCTGCCGCCTGGGCCCGGGCGACCTGGTGATAACCACCGGCTGCCATGAGGCGTTGTCATGCAGCATTCGCGCGGTGTGCGAGCCGGGCGATATCGTCGCGGTCGACTCCCCCAGCTTCCACGGCGCCATGCAGACCCTCAAGGGCCTGGGCATGAAAGCCCTGGAAATCCCCACCGACCCGGTCACCGGTATCAGTCTGGAAGCGCTGGAACTGGCCCTGGAGCAGTGGCCGATCAAGCTCATCCAGATCACCCCCAGCTGCAACAACCCGCTCGGCTACATCATGCCCGAGGCCCGCAAGAAGGCCCTGCTGAGCCTGGCCCAGCGCTACGACGTGGCGATCCTCGAAGATGATGTATACGGCGACCTGGCCTACACCTACCCGCGCCCACGCACCCTCAAGTCGTTTGACGACGACGGCCGCGTGCTGCTTTGCAGTTCGTTCTCCAAGACCCTCGCCCCCGGCCTGCGGATAGGCTGGGTGGCGCCCGGTCGTTACCTGGAGCGGGTGCTGCACATGAAGTACATCAGCACCGGCAGCACGGCCAGCCAGCCGCAGTTGGCCATTGCCGACTTCATCGCCGGCGGGCACTACCAACCCCACGTGCGGCGCATGCGCAGCCAGTACCAGCGTGGCCGCGACCTGATGAGCGACTGGGTGACCCGCTACTTCCCGGCGGGCACCCGGGTCAGCCGGCCGCAAGGTGGCTTCATGCTGTGGGTGGAATTACCCGAACATTTCGATACGCTGCGCCTGAACCGGGCTTTACTGGAGCAGGACGTACAGGTTGCCGTGGGCAGCATCTTCTCGGCCTCGGGCAAGTTCCGCCACTGCCTGCGCATGAACTTCGCCGCGCGGCCGACGCCGCAGATCGAAGCCGCCGTGCGCAAGGTTGGTGAAACCGCCCTTCGTCTACTGGATGAAGAAAGCGCCGGCGCGTAACTTTGCGCCGCCCGCCACGGTCCAACCTATCAAGCCTTTGCTGCACAGGACGATCCACCCTTGAGACTCCAGCGAGCCCTGCCTCTGCTGCTGGTGCTACTGCTCGGCCTTGCCGGCTGCGCCAGCGTCGGCACGCCCCGCGAAACCAGCCAGGCGCTACCTGCCAACGACTCGGCCTTCGGCCGCTCGGTTCTGCGCCAGGCCGCGCCCTACGGCGGCCGCTCGGGCTTTCGCCTGCTGCCCAACAGCAACGAGGCGTTCCGCGCCCGCGCCGAACTGATCCGCAACGCCCAGGCGAGCATCGACCTGCAGTACTACATCGTCCACGATGGCCTCAGCACCCGCGCCCTGGTGCATGAACTGCTGCGCGCCGCCGACCGTGGCGTGCGCGTGCGCATCCTGCTCGACGACACCACCAGCGACGGCCTGGACGTCATCATGGGCACCCTCGATGCCCACCCGAACATTCAGATACGCGTGTTCAACCCGCTGCACCTGGGCCGCAGCACCGGCGTGACGCGCGCAGTGGGACGCCTGTTCAACCTGTCGCGCCAGCACCGGCGCATGCACAACAAGCTGTTCCTGGTGGACAACAGCATGGCCATCGTCGGCGGGCGCAACCTGGGCGATGAGTATTTCGATGCCGAACCCAACCTCAACTTCACCGACATCGACTTGCTGGGCGTCGGCCCGGTGGCCGAACAGCTCGGCCACAGCTTCGACCAATACTGGAACAGCGCCCTGAGCCGGCCGATTACCGACTTCCTCTGGCGCGACCCGGATGCCAGCGACCTGCGCGCCAGCCGCCACCGCCTGGAAGTTTCACTGGCCGAAGCCAGGACCCAGCGCAAAGCCCTGTATGACCGCTTGATGGCCTACCAGTCGCAGCCGCGCCTGGATGTGTGGCGCAACGAGCTTATCTGGGCCCACGCCCAGGCGCTGTGGGATGCGCCGAGCAAGGTGCTGGCCGATGACGAACCGGACCCGCAACTGCTGCTGACCCAGCAACTGGCCCCGGACTTGAGCAAGGTGCAACACGAGCTGATCCTGGTATCGGCGTACTTCGTACCCGGCGAGTCCGGCCTGCTGTACCTGACCCACAGTGCCGACGCGGGCATATCGGTCAAGCTGCTGACCAACTCGCTGGAGGCTACCGATGTGCCGGCGGTGCATGGCGGCTATGCGCCGTATCGGCGGGCGCTGCTGGAGCATGGCGTGCAGCTGTACGAGCTGCGCCGCCAACCCGGCGACCCCAGCGCGCGGCACAGCTTGAGCTTCCATGGCAGTTCGGACTCGAGCCTGCACAGCAAGGCGATCGTGTTCGACCGGCGCAAGACCTTCATCGGCTCGTTCAATTTCGACCCGCGTTCGGTGTTGTGGAATACCGAGGTCGGGGTGCTGGTGGACAGCCCGGAGCTGGCCGAGTACACCCGCGCGCTGGCGTTACAGGGCATGGCCCCGGCCTTGAGCTATCAGCCGACGCTGGTGGGTAACCAGATGGTGTGGGTGACCGAGGAAAATGGCAGGCGGCGCATGCTCACATCCGAACCGGGCGGGATGTGGCGGCGGTTCAATGCCTGGATCAGCAAGGCGGTAGGCTTGGAGAAGATGCTGTAGCTGATGGCCTCATCGCCGGCAAGCCAGCTCCCACAGGGACTGCACAGCATTCAAGGCCTATGGAGAACCTGTGGGAGCTGGCTTGCCGGCGATGGGCCGCAAAGCGGCCCCAAAAAACCATCAGGCAGAAGCCGGCTCAAACGCCCCGCGCCGCCGGGTCAACACCACCAACCCCGCAGCCCCCGCAGCCATCAGCAATGGCAATGCATGCCCGCTGATCCACTGGCTGCCTGCCCCGGCCAGCAGTGGCCCGAGCAGGCAGCCAATACCCCACAGCTGCGCCACATGGGCGTTGGCCCGCACCAGCGCATCATCCCGGTAGCGCTCACCAATCAGCACCAGCGACAAGGTGAACAAGCCCCCCGCACTGGCCCCGAACAGCACCCACAGCGGCCAGATCGCCGGTGTATGCAGCAGCAACGGAATCGCCAGGCTGGATACCAGCAGGGTCACCGCACAGCCGGTGAACAGAGCGCGCCGCGACATATGGTCGGCCAGCGCACCGATGGGCAGTTGCAACACCGCATCGCCCACCACCACGGTACTGACCATGAACAGGGCGATTTCGGTGCTGAAGCCCTGTTGCAGGCAATACACCGGCAACAAGGTCAGGATCATTGCTTCGAACGAGGCAAACAGGGCAATGGCCCAGGCGATCACCGGCAAGCGCCGGCAGAAGGCGAACAGGTCGCCGAAGGTGACGCTGCAGGCCTCTGTGCTGGGTGCCCCACCACGGCCCAGGAGAATCAGCGGCGCCACCAGCAGCAGGCCGGTGGCGGCCCAGAAGCCGAAGTCGTCATCCGAGCCGAGAAAGCCCAGCACCAGCGGCCCGGCCAGCTGGCTGAGGGCATAGCTGCTGCCATACAGCGCCACCAGGCGGCCGCGCCATTGCTCGATCACCAGCTGGTTGATCCAGCTTTCGCCGAGTATGAACACCACGGTCAGCGACATACCGATCAGCAATCGCAACAGCAGCCACAGCGGGTAGCTGGGCAGCAGTGCGACCAGGCCGATCGACAGCGCCCCGCCCCACAGGCACAGGCGCATGGCCGAGGGCACGCCGACCCAGCCGGCCAGGCGGCTGGCCATGCTGGCACCTACCAGCACGCCCAGCGCCGGCATCGCGGCCATCACGCCGATGGCAAAGCTGCCGTAGCCCCAGGCCTCCAGGCGCAGGGATACCAGCGGCATGCTCACGCCGAGTGCCAGCCCGACGCTTAGCACCGATGCCAGTACGGCGAAGTAGGTACCCCAACGCATTGCAGCCTCCCAGGCAGAATTCTTGAACAGCAAAAACGACGAAGCCGGGGCAGCGTGAGCCGACCCGGCTATTTTTGGGGCTGCTGTGCAGCCCATCGCCGGCAAGCCAGCTCCCACAGGTACAGCACTGGCCTCAAGGGCTGCGAATAACTTGTGGGAGCTGGCTTGCCGGCGATTGGGCCGCAACGCGGCCCCCTGGGATTACAACTTGATCCAGGTCGCCTTCAGCTCGGTGTACTTCTCCAGCGCATGCAGCGACTTGTCACGGCCGTTGCCCGACTGCTTGAAGCCACCGAACGGCGCGGTCATGTCGCCGCCGTCGTACTGGTTGACCCAGACGCTGCCAGCGCGCACGGCACGGGCGGTCTTGTGGGCCTTGGAGATGTCCGAGGTCCAGATGCCAGCGGCCAGGCCATACGGCGTGTCGTTGGCAATGGCGACGGCTTCTTCGGCGGTATCGAAGGCAATCACCGACAGCACCGGGCCGAAGATTTCTTCCTGGGCGATCTTCATGGCGTTGGTCACACCGTCGAAGATGGTCGGCTCGACATAGGTGCCACCGGTTTCTTCCAGGGTGCGCTTGCCGCCGGCCAGCAGCTTGGCGCCGTCCTTGTGGCCAGCCTCGATGTACGACAGCACGGTGTTCATCTGCTGGGTGTCGACCAGGGCACCGACAGTGGTCTGTGGGTCCAGCGGGTTGCCTGGCTTCCAGCCTTTCAGGGCCTCGACCACCATCGGCAGGAACTTGTCCTTGATCGAACGCTCGACCAGCAGGCGCGAGCCGGCGGTGCACACTTCGCCCTGGTTGAAGGCGATGGCGCTGGCGGCAGCTTCGGCGGCAGCTTGCAGGTCCGGAGCGTCAGCGAAGACAATGTTCGGGCTCTTGCCACCGGCTTCCAGCCAGATGCGCTTCATGTTCGATTCGCCCGCGTAAACCATCAGCTGCTTGGCGATCTTGGTCGAACCGGTGAATACCAGGGTGTCGACGTCCATGTGCAGGGCCAGGGCCTTGCCCACGGTGTGGCCGTAGCCTGGCAGCACGTTCAGCACGCCAGCCGGGATACCGGCTTCGATGGCCAACTGGGCAATGCGAATGGCAGTCAGCGGCGATTTTTCGGACGGCTTGAGCACTACCGAGTTACCGGTGGCCAGGGCCGGGCCGAGCTTCCAGCAGGCCATCAGCAGCGGGAAGTTCCACGGTACGATGGCACCGACCACACCCACCGCTTCGCGGGTGACCAGGCCGAGCTGGTCATGCGGGGTCGGGGCGACTTCGTCGTAGACCTTGTCGATGGCTTCGGCAGTCCAGTGGATGGCATTGGCCGCGCCAGGTACGTCAATGCTGGAGGAGTCGCCGATCGGCTTGCCCATGTCCAGGGTTTCCAGCAGCGCCAGCTCTTCGACGTTCTTGCGCAGCAGGTCGGCGAAGCGGATCAGCTTGGCCTTGCGCTTGGCCGGGGCCAGCTGCGACCACACGCCGGAGTTGAAGGTGGCACGGGCGTTTTCCACAGCGCGGTTGGCATCGGCCAGGTCGCAGCTGGCAACCTTGGCCAGGAAGCGTCCGTCGACCGGGCTCAGGCACTCGAAGGTTTCACCGGATGCGGCATCGGTGTATTCGCCGTTGATGAAGGCACGGCCTTCGATCTTCAGTTGCTGGGCACGTTGTTCCCAGTCCGCACGAGTCAGGGTGGTCATACGAAACTCCTCCTCTTGTATAGGTGCAACGCCGCACTGAGGACTCACAGGCGTTGTCAGAATTCTGCCCAAGCGTCGAGGGCATTTTAGCTACCGACACCCTAAACCAGCCCGTGTAAACTATCAATATATTTGACACGAATGGCTCAAAAGCCTACTCATGTGCATTTTATTAAACAACAACAGGAGCCGAACCATGAGCATCGAAAGCATCATCGACTTCGCGCAGGTCATTACCGAGGCCGAACGCTACCGCCCGGCGGCGGAAAAAATCCTCAAGGGCGAGCCCGACCAGGCGGTCTACAACCATTATTCCAGCCCGTGCGGGCAGTTTGCCGCGGGCGTGTGGGAAGGCGAGGTGGGGCAGTGGACGGTGAACTACACCGAGCATGAGTACTGCGAGATCGTCCAGGGCGTTTCGGTGCTGCGTGACCAGGATGGCGGAGCCAAGACCCTGCGTGCCGGTGATCGGTTTGTCATCCCGGCCGGCTTCAAGGGCACCTGGGAGGTGCTGGAGCCTTGCCGCAAGATTTATGTGATGTTCGAGCAGAAATGATTTGAGGCTGTGCCGGCCTCTTCGCGGGTGAACCCGCTCCCACAAGGATTTCACCGCCCTAAAGGCTTGTGATGTACCTGTGGGAGCGGGTTTACCCGCGAAGAGGCCAGCACAGGCATAAAAAAACCCGCCTCCTTTCGGATGCGGGTTTTTTTCAGGTCGCCGATCAATTACTTGATCTTGGCTTCCTTGTACACCACGTGCTTGCGAACAACCGGATCGTATTTCTTGATCTCGATTTTGTCCGGAGTGGTGCGCTTGTTCTTGTCGGTGGTGTAGAAGTGGCCAGTGCCAGCACTCGAAACCAGACGGATCAATTCACGCATGACGTTCTCCTTAGAACTTTTCGCCGCGAGCGCGCAGCTCGGCCAGCACTACGTCGATACCACGCTTGTCAATAACGCGCATGCCTTTGGCAGATACGCGCAGACGCACGAAACGCTTCTCGGATTCAACCCAGAAACGGTGGTGCTGCAGGTTCGGCAGGAAACGACGACGGGTTTTGTTGTTTGCGTGGGAAATGTTGTTCCCGGTTACTGGACCCTTACCAGTAACTTGACAGACTCTCGACATGACTCAGCCCTCTAAAACCTCATGCCCAACCCGGCATGGGTTGGCCGCTTAATCTCTCAGTCTTTGGCGCCTAGGCGCCGTGATTCTGGAGGTCTTATCGACCGGATCCGCTTATGCGACAGGCCGAGCCCCTAGAAAAGAGCGCTGCTTTATACCAGAAAGACTTGGCCGCAACAACATTAGATGCACATTGTCACGAGCCGGAACGCGCCGGGCCAGCATAGCGGCAGGCCCCGCCAGCCGTCGACCGCCCGTCGCCAATTTTGTAAAAAAGGGTGTGGTCATTTTCCGACGGGCACACTAGGGTAGGCCTTTTCCAGACTGCACTGGCAGATGGGCCACTGACAGCCAAGGAGCCACCATGCGTGCTGCCGCCCTTTCCTTATTGTTCAACTCCTTGTTCGCCGCCGGCGTTGCCCAGGCCGCCCCGCTGAGCGTCTGCAGCGAGGCCAGCCCCGAAGGCTTCGACGTAGTGCAGTACAACTCGCTGACCACCACCAATGCCACGGCCGATGTGCTGATGAACCGCCTGGTGGAGTTCGACGCGGCGCAAGGCAAGGTGGTGCCGAGCCTGGCGGCCAGCTGGACGGTATCGGCCGACGGCCTGATCTACGACTTCACCCTGCGCGATGACGTGAAATTCCACACCACCGCCTACTTCAAGCCAAGCCGCGCACTGAACGCCGACGATGTGCTGTTCAGCTTCCAGCGCATGCTCTACCCCGCCCATGCCTGGCACAAGACTGCGCCGGGCGGCTACCCGCATGCCCAGTCGCTGCAACTGGGCAGCCTGATCAAGGCGATCGAGGCGCCGGCACCGAACACCGTACGCTTCACCCTCAGCCACCCGGACGCCACCTTCCTGGCCACCCTGAGCATGGGCTTCGCCTCGATCTACTCCGCCGAGTACGCCGACAAACTGCTCAAGGCCGGTATGCCGGAGAAGCTCAACAGCCAGCCGGTCGGCACCGGGCCGTTCATCTTCCAGCGCTTCCAGAAGGACGCCGTGGTGCGCTATCGCGCCAACCCCGACTACTTCGCCGGCAAGCCAGCGGTCGACCCGTTGATCTTCGCCATCACCACCGATGCCAACGTGCGCCTGCAGAAGCTCAAGCGCGGCGAGTGCCAGGTCGCGTTGTCGCCCAAGCCGCTGGACATTGCCGAAGCCGGCAAGGACGGCAACCTCAAGGTGGCCACCACCCCGGCGTTCATGACCGCCTTCGTCGCCATCAACAGCCAGCACCCACCGCTGGACAAGCCGGAAGTGCGCCAGGCCATCAACCTGGCCTTCGACAAACAGGCCTACCTCAAGGCCGTGTTCGAAGACTCCGCGGTGGCCGCCAACGGCCCCTACCCGCCCAACACCTGGAGCTACGCCAAGGACCTGCCCGGCTACCCGCTGGACCTGAAGAAAGCCAAGGCCCTGCTGACCAAGGCCGGCCTGGCCGAGGGCTTCAGCACCACGATCTGGACCCGCCCGTCGGGCAGCCTGCTCAACCCCAACCCCAGCCTCGGTGCGCAGATGCTGCAGGCCGACCTGGCCAAGATTGGCATCAAGGCCGAGATCCGCGTGATCGAGTGGGGCGAGCTGATCCGCCGCGCCAAGGCGGGCGAGCATGACCTGCTGTTCATGGGCTGGGCGGGTGACAATGGCGACCCGGACAACTTCCTCAGCCCGCAGTTTTCCTGCGCGGCGGTGCAGTCGGGGACCAACTTCGCACGCTTCTGCGACAGCCGCCTGGACCAGCTGATCAGCGCCGGACGCACCACCAACGACCAGAGTGTGCGCAGCCGGCTTTATCAGCAGGCACAGACGCTGATCCAGCAGCAGGCGCTGTGGGTGCCGCTGGCGCACCCGACGGCGGCGACCTTGCTGCGCCAAGGGGTCGAGGGGTACCAGGTGAGCCCATTCGGGCGGTTGGATTTCAGCAAGGTGTCAGTGAACAAGTAAGCCTGCACCGACCTCTTCGCGGGTAAACCCGCTCCCACAGGGACCGCGCCAACTTTCAACATGGCACTTTCCCTGTGGGAGCGGGTTTACCCGCGAAAGGGCCGGGACAGGCAGCACAAGTGCCTAAGCCACAATCCACCCATGCTCGACCATCGACAGCGGCTCCCCGTCACCGATGATGATGTGATCCAGCACCCGCACATCGATCAACGCCAGCCCCCGCTTCAGCGACAGGGTCAAGTGCACATCGTCCTGGCTGGGCTCACTGTTGCCCGAGGGGTGGTTGTGGCAAAGGATCAAGGCCGCTGCGTTATGCAGCAATGCCCGCCGCACCACTTCCCGCGGGTAGACGCTGGCCCGATCTATCGTACCTCGGAAGAGGATTTCAAACGCCAACGGCCTGTGCTTGGTATCGAGAAAGAGGCATCCGAACACCTCGCTGACTTCATGTCGCAGCATCGCTTTCAAATAGCGCCTCACCGTTGCCGGGCTGTCCATCGCGGATTCACGCTCAATCGAAGTTGCAAGGTGCCTGCGCCCGATCTCCAGCAGCGCCTGCAGCTGGCTGTACCTCACCGGGCCCAACCCAAGCTCGCCGACGAAAGCCTCACGGTCGGCCTCCAGCAACTGGCGCAACCCCCCGAACTTCACGAGCAGACCTCGCGCCAGCTCCACGACATTGCGCCCACGCACACCTGAGCCGAGAAATACAGCCAGCAATTCCGCGTCCGTCAGGCTTCCGGCCCCACGCTGCAGCAACTTCTCCCTCGGCCGCTCTTCAGCCGGCCACTCCCTGATATTCATCCCGTCCCTCTGCCCTTGCTGCGGCCCATTTCGGCCCTGTGTTAATCTATTTCGCCTCGTACATGCGACGTTCTGCCGCAGGCATTTTCAAACGTCGCCGCCCGCTCTCACTGGAAAAAGGCAAGCCTATGCAGCGGCTGTATCGCAAGCGCATCGTTCTCGGCGTGGGTGGCGGCATTGCCGCCTACAAAAGCGCCGAACTGATTCGCCGACTCCTGGAGCACGGCGCGCAGGTGCGCGTCGTCATGACCCGTGGTGGTGCAGAGTTCATCACCCCGCTGACCCTGCAGGCGCTGTCGGGCCACCCGGTGCACATGGACCTGCTCGACCCTGCCGCCGAAGCGGCCATGGGCCACATCGAACTGGCCAAATGGGCCGACCTGGTGCTGATCGCCCCGGCCACCGCCGACCTCATGGCGCGCATGGCCCAAGGCATGGCCGACGACCTGCTGACCACCCTGGTGCTGGCTACCGATGCCACCGTCGCCGTGGCCCCGGCCATGAACCAGGCCATGTGGCGCGACCCGGCTACCCAAGCCAACCTCGAACTGCTCAAGAGCCGTGGCATCCAGGTGTTCGGCCCGGCGTCCGGCAGCCAGGCCTGTGGCGATGTCGGCCTGGGCCGCATGCTCGAAGCCACCGACCTGGCCTGGTGTGCCGCGGAAAGCTTCAAGCGCCAGGCGCTGACCGGCAAGCACGTGCTGATCACCGCCGGCCCGACCCAGGAAAACATCGACCCGGTGCGCTACATCACCAATCATAGCTCCGGCAAGATGGGCTTCGCCCTGGCTGAAGCGGCCGCCGAAGCCGGGGCTCGGGTGACCCTCGTCACTGGCCCGGTGCACCTGCCGACCCCCGACCGGGTCAGCCGTATCGACGTGGTCAGCGCGCGGGACATGCTCGCGGCCTGTGAAGCGGCCATGCCGTGCGACCTGTTCATCGCCTCTGCGGCGGTTGCGGACTACCGCCCGGAAGTCGTTGCCACGCAAAAATTGAAGAAAGATCCTACGACGGGCGACGGCATGCTGCTGCAGATGGTGCGCAATCCCGATATCCTTGCCACCATCGCTGGCCGCGCCGACCGCCCGTTCAGCGTCGGTTTCGCCGCCGAGACCGAACACTTGCTCGATTACGCCACGCGCAAGCTCAAGGACAAGAACCTCGACCTGATCGTCGCCAATGATGTGGCCAACCCCAGCATCGGCTTCAACAGCGAGGAAAACGCCTTGACCGTGATCGACCGCCAGCAGCACCAGACCCTCTTCGCGCAGACCAGCAAGGGCAAGATTGCCCGGCAACTGGTCGCCTTCATCGCCGAACGGCTCAATCAGGTTCAATAAGTTACATGCACGCTCTTCAAGCCAAGATCCTCGACCCACGCCTGGGCACCGAATTCCCCCTGCCGCAGTACGCCACCCCCGGCTCCGCCGGCCTGGACCTGCGCGCCCTGCTCAAGGAAGACACCGTCCTCGAGCCAGGCCAGACCCTGCTGATCCCCACCGGCCTGTCGATCTACATCGGCGACCCGGGCCTGGCGGCGGTGATCCTGCCGCGCTCGGGCCTGGGCCATAAGCACGGCATCGTGCTGGGCAACCTGGTCGGGCTGATCGACTCGGACTACCAGGGCGAGTTGATGGTGTCGTGCTGGAACCGCGGCAACACCCCGTTCACCATCGCCGTTGGCGAGCGCATTGCCCAGCTGGTGCTGGTACCGGTGGTACAGGCCCATTTCGACATCGTCGAAGCTTTCGATGAAAGCCAGCGCGGTGCTGGCGGCTTCGGCCATTCCGGCAGCCACTGAGCCGAGAAATGACCGTTCAGGCCAAGGATGGCGAACTCTCTGGCGAAACCACCGTCCAAGCGTTCAGTTTGCGCCTGCCCAGAAAGCCTTTGACTAATGGAGCTTCCAGAGATGAACGACATGGCCCACCTGGTACCCGCCGCACTGCCAGACAGCATTTTCCGCGCGTATGACATTCGCGGCGTGGTCGGCAAGACCCTTCACGCCGAAACCGCCTACTGGATCGGCCGCGCCATCGGCGCGCAGAGCCTGGCCCAGGGCGAACCGCAGGTTTCGGTCGGCCGCGATGGCCGCCTGTCCGGCCCGATGCTGGTCGAACAGCTGATCAAGGGCCTGGCCGATGCCGGTTGCCAGGTCAGCGACGTCGGCCTGGTACCCACCCCGGCGCTGTACTACGCAGCCAACGTGCTGGCCGGCAAGTCCGGTGTGATGCTGACCGGCAGCCACAACCCGTCGGACTACAACGGCTTCAAGATCGTCATCGCTGGCGACACCCTGGCCAACGAACAGATCCAGGCCCTGCTGACGCGCCTGAAAACCAACGACCTGACCCGCGCCGAAGGCCGCGTGGAAAAGGTCGAGATCCTTGACCGCTACTTCCAGCAGATCGTCGAAGACGTGAAGCTGGCCAGGAAGCTCAAGGTGGTTGTGGACTGCGGCAACGGTGCCGCCGGCGTGGTCGCGCCGCAACTGATCGAAGCCCTGGGCTGCGAAGTGATCCCGCTGTTCTGCGAAGTCGACGGCAACTTC
Organism: Pseudomonas sp. B23(2017); assembly: GCF_002113725.1. Lineage (NCBI taxonomy): Bacteria > Pseudomonadati > Pseudomonadota > Gammaproteobacteria > Pseudomonadales > Pseudomonadaceae > Pseudomonas > Pseudomonas sp. B23(2017). The sequence goes on from NZ_NEJM01000001.1 coordinate 571,580, forward strand.
CCCAACCACCACCCGGACCCGGGCAAGCCGGAAAACCTCGAAGACCTGATCGCCAAGGTCAAGGAAACCGGCGCCGACATCGGCCTGGCCTTCGACGGTGACGGCGACCGCGTCGGCGTGGTGACCAACACCGGCAGCATCGTCTACCCAGACCGCCTGCTGATGCTGTTTGCCCAGGACGTGCTGTCGCGCAACCCGGGCGCCGAGATCATCTTCGACGTCAAATGCACCCGTCGCCTGACCCCGCTGATCGAGCAGCACGGCGGCCGCGCTCTGATGTGGAAGACCGGCCACTCGCTGATCAAGAAGAAGATGAAGCAGACCGGCTCGCTGCTGGCCGGCGAGATGAGCGGTCACATCTTCATCAAGGAACGCTGGTACGGTTTCGACGACGGCATCTACAGCGCCGCGCGCCTGCTGGAGATCCTCAGCAAGGCCGGGCAGAGCGCCGAAAACCTGTTCGCCGCGTTCCCGAACGATATTTCCACGCCGGAAATCAATATTGATGTGACCGACGAGGGTAAATTCAGCATCATTGATGCACTGCAACGCGACGCCGACTGGGGCGAAGCCAACCTGACCACCATCGACGGTGTGCGGGTGGATTACGCCCACGGCTGGGGCCTGGTTCGCGCCTCCAACACCACCCCGGTGCTGGTGCTGCGCTTCGAGGCCGACAGCGACGCCGAATTGCAACGTATCAAGGATGTTTTCCGTACCCAGTTGCTGCGGGTTGAGCCTGAGCTGCAACTGCCGTTCTGACCGACTATCTGTTCCTTACAGGAGCCCTGCATGACCCTCGATCGCGATGCCGCTTCCCATGTAGCCGAGGTTTTGTCCGAAGCACTGCCTTACATCCGCCGCTTTGTCGGCAAGACCCTGGTGATCAAGTACGGCGGCAACGCGATGGAGAGCGAGGAGCTCAAGACCGGCTTCGCCCGTGACATCGTGCTGATGAAGGCTGTGGGCATCAACCCGGTGGTGGTCCACGGTGGTGGCCCGCAGATCGGCGACCTGCTCAAGCGCCTGTCGATCGAAAGCCACTTCATCGACGGCATGCGCGTCACCGACTCGGCGACCATGGACGTGGTGGAGATGGTGCTGGGTGGCCAGGTCAACAAGGACATCGTCAACCTGATCAACCGCCACGGCGGCAGCGCAATCGGCCTGACCGGCAAGGACGCGGAGCTGATCCGCGCCCGCAAGCTGACCGTCAGCCGCCAGACGCCCGAGATGACCACCCCGGAAATCATCGACATCGGCCACGTTGGCGAAGTGGTAAGCGTGAACACCGACCTGCTGAACATGCTGGTGAAGGGCGACTTCATCCCGGTGATCGCGCCGATCGGCGTGGGTGCCAACGGTGAGTCGTACAACATCAACGCCGACCTGGTGGCAGGCAAGGTAGCCGAAGCGCTGAAGGCCGAGAAGCTGATGCTGCTGACCAACATCGCTGGCCTGATGGACAAGCAGGGTGAAGTACTGACCGGCCTGACCACCGAGCAGGTCAACGAACTGATCGCCGACGGCACCATCTACGGCGGCATGCTGCCGAAGATCAAGTGCGCGCTGGATGCGGTGCAGGGCGGTGTCAACAGCTCGCACATCATCGATGGCCGCGTGCCGAATGCGGTGCTGCTGGAGATCTTCACCGACAGCGGCGTGGGTACCCTGATTACCAACCGCAAGCAGCGCTGATTGGTTGGTTAGCCTGCACTGGCCCTATCGCCGGCAAGCCAGCTCCCACAGAATCTCCACAGCCCTCAAAGGCGGTGCTGTACCTGTGGGAGCGGGCATGCCCGCGAAGAGGCCAGAACAGGCGACACAAAAAAAGGCGACCTTCACAGGAAGGTCGCCTTTTTCATTTCCGGGCCCGGATCAGATACCGTACTGCGCCCGGTAAGCCTCGACAGCTGGCAGATGCTGCTTCAGCTGTGGGTCATCGGCCAGGAACTCCAGCACCTGGGTCAGCGAAACGATGCTGACCACAGGGATACCGAAGTCACGCTCCACTTCCTGGATCGCCGACAGCTCGCCATTGCCGCGCTCTTCGCGGTTCAGCGCGATCAGCACGCCAGCGGCCTTGGCCTGCTGGGCATTGATGATCTGCATGACTTCACGAATGGCGGTACCGGCGGTGATCACGTCGTCGATGATCAGCACATCACCGGCCAGCGGGGCACCGACCAGGCTGCCACCTTCACCGTGGTCCTTGGCTTCCTTGCGGTTGAAGCACCATGGCACGTCGAGCTGATGCTGATCGGCAAGGGCCACCGCAGTAGTCGCTGCCAGCGGGATACCTTTGTAGGCCGGGCCGAACAGCACATCGAACGGGATCTTGCTGTCGACGATGGCTGCGGCATAGCAACGGCCCAGTTCGGCCAGGGCGGAACCGGTGTTGAACAGGCCGGCATTGAAGAAATACGGGCTGGTACGCCCCGATTTCAGGGTGAATTCACCGAAACGCAGTACCCCGCGATCGATGGCAAAACGGATGAAGTCGCGCTGATACGGCTGCATGGATAGTCCCGGACACCACGGATTTAGCTAAATGGGTTGAGCTCGGGTATCATACACGCACGAGATTTTTGGGGCCATTTATGCGGATCATCAGTGTGAACGTAAATGGCATTCAGGCTGCGGCCGAGCGTGGTTTGCTCAGCTGGCTGCAAGCCCAGAATGCCGACGTCATCTGCCTTCAGGATACCCGCGCCTCGGCCTTTGAACTCGATGACCCAGCTTTCCAGCTCGATGGCTATTTCCTTTATGCCTGCGACGCGGAGGTGCCTGCCCAAGGTGGTGTGGCCCTGTATTCGCGCATGCAGCCCAAGGCAGTCATCACCGGCCTGGGCTTCGAGACAGCCGACCGCTACGGGCGTTACCTGCAAGCAGATTTCGACAAAGTCAGTATTGCCAGCCTGCTGCTGCCTTCGGGTATGAACGGCGACGAAGACTTGAACCAGAAGTTCAAGTTGATGGACGACTTCGCCAAGTACCTGGACAAACAGCGTCGCAAGCGTCGCGAATACATCTACTGCGGCTCGTTCTACGTGGCGCAGCAGAAGCTCGACATCAAGAACTGGCGTGACAGCCAGCAGTCGCCGGGCTTCCTGGCGCCGGAGCGTGCCTGGATGGACGCGATCACCGGCGAGATGGGTTACGTCGATGCCCTGCGCGAAGTCAGCCGTGAGGGCGACCAGTACAGCTGGTGGCCGGACAACGAGCAGGCCGAGATGCTCAACCTGGGCTACCGGTTCGACTACCAGATCCTCACCCCGGGCCTGCGCCGCTTCGTGCGCAATGCCCGCCTGCCGCGTCAGCCGCGCTTCTCCCAGCATGCGCCGCTGATTGTCGACTATGACTGGACGTTGACCATCTGAAGGCATGGGGCCGCTTTGCGGCCCTATCGCGACACAAGGCCGCTCCTACAGGGGAATGCATATCCCTTGTGGGAGCGGCCTTGTGTCGCGATAGGGCTGCAAAGCAGCCCAGCCTTATTTGATCGGCCGCCAGATCATCGGGTAGCGATACGGCTTGCCCTCATTCGCCCGCACAGCCGCAATGATGATCAGGATCATCACCGCGACCATCAGCATGGCGAACAGCACCAGCCCGATGAACACGAACATCAGCAGGAAGCAGATGAACCCGGCAATGGTCACGCTGATCTGAAAATTCAGCGCCTCTTTGCCCTGGGCGTCGATGAAAGGGTCTTGCTCGCGCTTGAGGTGCCACAGCACCAGTGGGCCCAGCAAGTGCCCGAGCGGCACCACCAGGCCCAGCAGCGCGGAGAGGTGGCAGAACATCGCCCACTGCCGGATTTCGGCATTGGGCGGGGTGATCGACAGGTTCGATTCGCTCATGCCCCGCACCTCCCTGGCTGGGTTCAGTCGGCCAGTGCCGCCTGTTGCAGTTCGAAGATCTCGCTCATGCCCTTCTGTGCCAGGGCGAGCATGGCGTTGAAGTCTTCAGGCTGGAACGGCGCACCTTCGGCAGTACCCTGCACTTCGATGAAACCACCGGCGCTGGTCATGACCACGTTCAGGTCGGTTTCGGCGGCGGAGTCTTCCAGGTAGTCCAGGTCGAGCACCGCTTCGCCCTGATACATGCCCACCGACACTGCGGCAATCATGTGCTTGAGCGGGTTGCCGGCCTTCAGGCCACCGCGCTTCTTGATCACCGCCAGGGCGTCGCACAGGGCGACCATGGCACCGGTGATGGACGCGGTACGGGTGCCACCATCGGCCTGGATCACGTCGCAGTCGACGTACAGGGTGATGTCACCGAGCTTGCTCATGTCCAGCGCGGCGCGCAGCGAACGGCCGATCAGGCGCTGGATTTCCAGGGTGCGGCCACCCTGCTTGCCACGGCTGGCTTCGCGCTGGTTACGCTCGCCGGTGGAACGCGGCAGCATGCCGTATTCGGCGGTCAGCCAGCCTTGGCCCTGGCCTTTGAGGAAGCGCGGCACACCGTTTTCCACGCTGACCGTGCAGATGACCTTGGTGTCACCGAACTCGACCAGTACCGACCCTTCGGCGTGCTTGGTGTAGTTGCGGGTGATGCGGATCGAGCGGAGCTGATCGGCGGCGCGACCACTTGGACGTTTCATCTGGGATACCTGTACTGGGACTTTGAATCTGCCGAGCATTATAGAGCCCACGGCCCGGGGAAGACATGCCTATTGTCGCGCCCGACACAGCCCGTCGCCTTTTCCTGCCGGCCAGGCCACCCGTCGGTAACATGGGTGGATTGGGCGCCAAGGCCCCACTGCGCTACAATCCTGCGCCTTGCAGCCGAGAGGCTCCCACCGTTCATTCATATACGCGAGGTACTCCCCATGGTGCACAGCATGACCGCTTTTGCTCGTGTCGAGCGCGCCGGCAGCCAAGGCACCCTGGTCTGGGAGCTGCGTTCGGTCAACCACCGTTACCTGGAGCCGCACCTGCGCCTGCCCGAGGCCCTGCGCGACCTCGAAGGCGCCGTGCGTGAAGGCCTGCGCCAGGGCCTGTCGCGGGGCAAGGTGGAATGCACCTTGCGCCTCAACGAAGACAGCAACGGCAAACCGCTGAAGGTGGACCGCGAGCGCGCCGCGCAGCTGGTTGCCGCCGCCGAGGAAGTAGCCGGCCTGATCAAGCAGCCGGCACCACTGAACCCGCTGGAGGTGCTGTCGTGGCCAGGCGTGCTGGTGGCCGACGCCAGCGACCCGCAGGCACTGAATACCGAAGCCATGGCGCTGTTCGATGAAGCGCTGGCCGAGCTCAAGGCCGGGCGCCAGCGTGAAGGCCAGGAACTGGCCCGGCTGATCAACGAACGCCTGGACAACATGGCCAGCGAAGTCACCACCCTGCGCGCCCTGGTGCCGCAGATGCTGGCAGCTCAGCGGCAGAAGATCCTCGACCGCTTCGGCGACATGCAGGCCGAACTCGACCCGCAGCGCCTGGAGCAGGAGATGGTGCTGCTGGCCCAGAAGAGCGACGTGGCCGAGGAACTCGACCGCCTCAGCACCCACGTCACCGAAGTACGCCGGGTGCTCAAGGGTGGCGGTGCCGCCGGCCGGCGCCTGGACTTCCTGATGCAGGAACTCAACCGCGAGGCCAACACCCTCGGCTCCAAGGCCTTCGACCCACGCAGCACGCAAGCGGCGGTCAACCTGAAGGTATTGATCGAACAGATGCGTGAACAAGTACAGAACATCGAGTAAGGCCACCCCGACCATGAACCACAGCAGCGGCACCCTCTACATCGTTTCGGCCCCTTCGGGCGCCGGCAAGACCAGCCTGGTCACCGCCCTGATCAAGGCCGACAAGCGCGTAAGCGTCTCGGTCTCGCACACCACCCGCGCCATGCGCCCGGGCGAGCAGCACGGCGTGAACTACCACTTCGTCAGCCATGACGACTTCAAGGGGCTGATCGCCAAGGGTGACTTCCTCGAGCACGCCGAAGTGTTCGGCAATTTCTACGGGACTTCGCGCAGTGCGCTGCAAGAGGTACTCGACCAGGGCAATGACCTGATCCTGGAAATCGACTGGCAAGGCGCCCAGCAGGTACGCAAGCTGATGCCCGAGGCTTTGTCGGTGTTCATCCTGCCGCCAAGCCAGCAGGCCCTGCGCGAGCGCCTGGATGGCCGCGGGCAAGACAGCGAAGAGATCATCGCCGGGCGCATGAAAGAAGCGGTCAGCGAGATGGTGCACTACGACGAGTACGACTACGTGATCATCAATGATGACTTCGACGTGGCGCTGGAAGACTTGAAGGCAGTGTTCCGCTCGAACCGCCTGGTGCTGAAGAAGCAGCAACAGCGTCATGCGGCATTGCTGAAGCAAATGATCGGCTGAAGATTGCCGGGGCCTCTTCGAGGCCCTTTCGCGACACAAGGCCGCTCCTACATCGGAAGGCGTACGCCGTGCTGTTGTAGGAGCGGCCTTGTGTCGCGAAAGGGGCGCGAAGCGCCCCCAGCCTTATTCCTGCAGTGGCAAGGTAGCCTGCTGACGCAGGGTAGCCCCCAGGAAGTACGCCGGCGCGCGCAGGCGCGACAGCATCATCAGCACGATCCCCAGCACCGAGATGATCGCGGCGATCACGAACACCAGCCCCAGCCCACCCACATGCGAGCCGCTGCCGAAATCCGGCGAGGCGCTGTCGATGGCGGTACGCACGAAGATCACCGACAAGATCACCCCACCCACCAGCGGGCACAGGCCGCGCATCAGGAAGTGGCGCAGGCTGTCGAACAGGCTGTGGCGGAAGTACCAGACACAGGCGAAGGCCGTCAGCGAATAGTAGAAGCAGATCATCATGCCCAGTGCAGTGATGGTATCTGCCAACACGTTCTCGCTCAGGGTGCGCATGGTCACGTAGAACAGGCCCGCAGCCACACCAGCGCAGATGGTGGCGTAACGCGGGGTCTGCGAACGAGGGCAGACGCTGGCGAACTTCTGCGGCACCGCACCGTAGTAACCCATGGCCAACAGGGTGCGCGCCGGCGACACGAAGGTCGACTGCAGCGACGCCGCGGTGCTGGCCAGCACGGCGATGGACATCAGGATCGCCAGCGGCCCCATGACCGGACCGGCCAGGTGGGCGAAGACGTTTTCCTGGATGCGCGGGTTGTTGAGGCCCAGGCCTTGTTCGCTGATACCGGCAAACTGCAGGGTGGCAATCGCGGTGAACAGGTACAGGCCGAGGATCAGCAGCACGGTCCAGGTGGCCGCCTTGCCCGGCACCTCGTCACTGCCGACCGATTCCTCGCTGACAGTCAGGCACACGTCCCAGCCCCAGAAGATGAAGATCGACAGCGACAGCCCGGCGGCAAAGGCCGAGAACGATTCGACGCCGAACGGGTTGAACCAGGCGAAATCGAATTCCAGCGGTGGCGGCGCGGTGGTTTCGCCGAAAGCGGCAAAGGCAAAGCCGATCAGCACCAGCAACTGCAGGGCCACCAAGCCATATTGCACCGTCATGGTGGTGGTCATTCCGCGGCAGCAGATCCACACCGCCAGGGCGATGAACACGCAACAGGTGGTTATGTTGATGAGCAGGTTGTCGGCCAAGGCCGCCAGTTCATGCTTGCCGGTGATCTGGCCAAGGAACAGGTAGAAGAAGTCGACCGCCACCCCTGCCAGGTTCGACAACACGATGGTGGTGGCGACCACCAGGCCCCAGCCACCGATCCAGCCGATCATCGGGCCGAAGGCACGCGCCGACCAGGTAAACGAAGTACCGCTGTCCGGCTCCGCCGAGTTCAGTTCGCGGTAGCCCAAGGCCACCAGCAGCATCGGCAGGAAGCCGACGATGAACACCGCCGGCAGGTGCGCGCCCACTTCACGCACGGTCGGGCCAAGGGCACCGGTAAGGGTGTAGACCGGGGCGATGGTGGAAATGCCCAGCACCACGCTGGCCAGCAAGCCCAGCCGGCCGGTGGCCAGGCCCTTGCTGCGCTGGGTGTTGCCCGCGTCGGCCGCCACGTCGGGTGGGCGGCCGGCTTCTGTGTAATTGCTCATGAGTATTTGCCGTAAATTTTGGAATTGTTTTCACAGGCCTTGCGTACAAGGCCCGCTTTCACTCATTGAAAGCTTGCTGCCGGGAACAAGTCATCCGAGACCTTCGGGTGACGTCAGAATGCCTCCTGCCGTGCGCCCTCCCGTGTAGCGTAAGCAATGCAGGCCTCACGAAACGCCTGGAACAGGCGCCGCGAGACCGGGTTTTCGGTAAATCGCCACTCCGGGTGCCACTGCACGCCGAGCACAAAACCCGGCGCCGCAGGCATGGACACTGCTTCGATCAGGCCATCCGGGGCCCGTGCCTCGACGCGCAGGCCCGGGGCCAGTCGGTCGATGCCCTGGCTGTGCAGCGAGTTGACCTCGAACTGCGCCGCCAGGCCCAGGCGCTCGAACAACCCGCCAGGCTCGATGCCGACAAGGTGACGAGGGCCGTATTGCACCTCCAGGGGTGCGTCCTCAGGTTCACGGTGGTCAAGGTAGCCGGGCAGTTCCTGCACGCGCTGGTGCAGGCTGCCGCCCAGGGCCACGTTCAATTCCTGGTAGCCACGGCAGATACAGAACACCGGCACACCGGCGGCAATGGCCGCCTGCAACAACGGCAGGGTCAGGCGATCGCGTGCCAGATCGTGTCGGGTACCCGTCGCGCTGGGGGCGCCATTGTAATGATGCGGTTCGATATTTGAAGGTGAGCCGGTAAAAACAATGCCGTGCAGACGGGCCAGCAGCGCCTGCGTGTCGCTGCCCCCGTCACGGGCCGGCAAGATCAATGGCAAGCCGGCAAAGCCGGCCGCCTCGACATACTTGTCGCCTACCGTATGCGACGAGTTCTTCCCCACCTGCTGGCGGCAGGCGCTGACACCGATCAAGGGGACCGCATTTGCGCTCATGGGCTTACACCGTGTGCAGGTACCAGTTGTACTCGAGGTCGGAAATCGACACTTCGAACTCGGCCAGTTCGCTTTCCTTGCAGGCCACGAAGATATCGATGTAGTCCGGGCTGATGTATTGGTTGAGGACTTCGCTGTCGTCCAGCGCGCGCAGGGCATCGCGCAGGTTGTTCGGCAGGCTCTGCTCCAGCTGTTCGTAGGAGTTGCCTTCGATCGGTGCCTGCGGCTCGACCTGGTTGGTCAGGCCGTGGTGAACGCCGGCGAGGATCGCCGCGAGCATCAGGTAGGGGTTGGCGTCGGCACCGGCAACGCGGTGCTCGAGGCGCACATTGTCGCTGCTGTCGGTGGGCACGCGCACCGCCACGGTACGGTTGTCCAGGCCCCAGCTTGGCGCATTGGGCACGTAGAACTGCGCGCCGAAGCGGCGGTAGGAGTTGATGTTCGGGCAAAGGAAGGCCATCGACGCCGGCATGGTCTCCAGCACACCACCGATGGCGTGGCGCAGCGCGTCGCTTTGCAGCGGGTCGTCGCTGGCGAAGATGTTCTTGCCGGTTTTCTTGTCCAGCAACGAAATGTGCACGTGCAGGCCATTGCCTGCCTGGCCCGGGTAGGGCTTGGCCATGAAGGTGGTGTCCATTTCATGGTCGTAGGCAACGTTCTTGATCAGGCGCTTGAGCAGGATCGCGTAGTCGCAGGCCTTCAGCGGGTCGGCAACATGATGCAGGTTGACCTCGAACTGTGCCGGGGCGCTTTCCTTGACGATGGCGTCGGCGGGCAGGCCTTGCTCCTTGGCCGCTTCGAGCATGTCCTGCAGGCAGTCGGCATATTCATCAAGGTCGTCGATCAGGTACACCTGGGTCGACTGCGGGCGCTTGCCGGAAATCGGCGAGCGCGGCGGCTGCGGGCGACCGTTGAGGTTGTCCTGGTCGATCAGGTAGAACTCCAGCTCGAACGCGGCGCAGATATCCAGGCCCAGGTCATCGAACTTGCTCACCACCTGGCGCAGTACTTCGCGCGGGTCGGCGAAGAACGGCTGGCCATCCAGTTCGTGCATGGTCATCAGCAGCTGGGCGGTGGGGCGCTTCTGCCACGGCTCGTCCGACAGCGTGCCGGGGATCGGGAAGCAGATGCGGTCGGCATCGCCGATGTCCAGGCCAAGGCCGGTACTCTCGACGGTGGACCCGTTGATGTCCAGGGCGAACAGCGATGCCGGCAGGTTGATGCCCTTCTCGTACACCTTGTGCAGGCTGGCCCGCTCGATGCGCTTGCCACGTACCACGCCGTTCATGTCGGAGATCAGCAGGTCGACGTACTGCGTGTCCGGATGGGCCTGGAGGAAGTCATTCATCTCGCTGGAAGAACTGGCGCACGGGGTTACCGACGTCATGGCTGTACATCCTTTGATTTGCTGCGGCGATGTGGGGGATACGGCTGGCGCCTCACGGGCGACGATGGTTGCAGCTGTTGTTCTTTTCACTTTCCCATCGTGGGGATTGGTTACCCGACCGGGCGCATTGATTCCCGGGGGCCGTTTCACTATAAAATGGCCAAAACGCAACAGACATTGGCAATTCGGCAAGCAGAGCGTGCACCAATGCAATATCAGATTACCCATGCCGACCTCTCCCTGGTCCTGGCCCTGGAACGTGGCCGCTCGCTGGCCAAGGCTGCCGAGTTGCTCAAGGTCGATGTGTCGACGGTGTTCCGCTCGATCCGCCGGCTGGAGTCGGCGCTGGGCACAGCCTTGTTCGTCAAGAGCCGCAAAGGCTACCTGCCGACCGACACCGCCCAGGCCCTGGCCGAGCAGGCCGAACGCGCCGAGCAGGCGCTGGAGGCGGCGCGCATCGCCATGACCAGTGGCGAGCAGGTGGTCAGCGGCACCGTGCGCCTGACCTGTACCGAGGCGGTGATGCACAGCCTGCTGCTGCCGGCGCTGGCCGAGTTCATGCCCAACTACCCGGCCTTGTCGCTGGAGATGGGTACTTCCAACACCTTCGCCAACCTCAGCCGGCGCGATGCCGACATTGCCCTGCGCCTGACCAACACGCCGCCGGAGCACCTGGTGGGCCGCAACCTGGGGTCTACCTCCTACGTGGTCTGCGGCCAGCCGCAGTGGCGCGAGCGCCTGGCCGAGTCACCTGCCAGCGTGCCGTGGATCGCCCCCGACGACTCGATGCAGGACCACCCCACGGTGGTCTGGCGCAACCAGCAGCACCCGGGTTTGAGCCCGCGCTACCAGTGCAGCGGCATGTCGACCATCGCCCAGCTGGTCACGGCCGGGCTCGGCGTGGCAGCGTTGCCGGACTACATGGTGCACGCGCTGCCCGGGGTGGATGCGCTGAGCGGGCCGCTGCCGGGTTGTGATACCCAGCTGTGGCTGCTGACCCGGCCGGACTGCCGGGCGTTGCGCTCGGTGCAGACCCTGTTCGAGGAGCTGACCCCGCGGTTGCGTGACGCGATGCTCTGAGGTTATCGTCAGGCTCATGTATCAAGGGTGTCTGTTCCGGCCCTTTCGCGGCTGAAGCCGCTCCCACAGGGTGCGGTGATGAACCTGAGGACAATGCGGTCCCTGTGGGAGCGGCTTCAGCCGCGAAGAAGGCAACACAGGGCTTGAAGGTAACCACCCGACAAAACAGCGCTTCCCTATTGGCTGGTGATTTTTTAAACTATCGAGTCCGCCTGCCCATTATTGGGCTGCACGCCCACCGCAATTGCTACTGAGGAAGACCATGGCCCGCGTAACTGTTGAAGACTGCCTGGAACACGTGGATAACCGCTTTGAGCTGGTCATGCTCTCGACCAAGCGCGCTCGCCAGCTGGCGACCGGCGGCAAAGAGCCACGCGTTGCGTGGGAAAACGACAAGCCGACCGTTGTTGCCCTGCGTGAAATCGCCGAAGGCATCGTCACCAACGAGTTCATCGCCGCTGAAGAGATCGTCACCGAGGATCCGGTGTTCGCCGCGTTCGAGGACGAGAACAACGAGGCTGTCTGATTGATGCCAGGTCGACGTCGCACGGCGCAAGGCCCCCTTCCTCGGCAGGAGGTGAACCCATGCCGGGTATAGAAGCCTTGGCCGAACGGCTGTCGACCTATCTTGGCCCCGAACAGGTCAACCTGGTCCGGCGCGCCTATTTCTACGCCGAACAGGCCCACGATGGGCAGCGCCGCCGCAGTGGCGAGCCCTACGTGACCCACCCGCTGGCCGTGGCCAGCATCCTCGCCGACATGCACATGGACCATCAGAGCCTGATGGCAGCCATGCTGCACGACGTGATCGAAGATACCGGCATCGCCAAGGAAGCCCTCAGCCAGCAGTTTGGCGAGACCGTGGCCGAACTGGTCGATGGGGTCAGCAAGCTGACCCAGATGAACTTCGAGACCAAGGCCGAGGCGCAGGCCGAAAACTTCCAGAAGATGGCCATGGCCATGGCCCGCGACATCCGCGTGATCCTGGTCAAGCTGGCCGACCGCCTGCACAACATGCGCACCCTGGAAGTGCTGTCCGGCGAAAAACGCCGGCGCATCGCCAAGGAAACCCTCGAGATCTACGCCCCCATCGCCAACCGCCTGGGCATGCACACCGTGCGCGTGGAGTTCGAGGACCTCGGCTTCAAGGCCATGCACCCGATGCGTTCGTCGCTGATCCACCGTGCGGTGAAAAGCGCTCGCGGCAACCGCAAGGAGATCGTCGCCAAGATCGAGCATTCGCTGGCCAACTGCCTGGCCGCCGACGGCATCGAGGGCGAGGTCAGCGGCCGGCAGAAACATCTCTATGGCATCTACAAGAAGATGCGCGGCAAGCGCCGCGCCTTCAACGAGATCATGGACGTATACGCCTTCCGCATCGTCGTCGACAAGGTCGACACCTGCTACCGCGTACTCGGTGCGGTGCACAACCTGTACAAGCCGCTGCCCGGTCGCTTCAAGGATTACATCGCGATCCCCAAGGCCAACGGCTACCAGTCGTTGCACACCACGCTGTTCGGCATGCACGGCGTGCCCATCGAAATCCAGATCCGCACCCGCGAGATGGAAGAGATGGCCAACAACGGCATCGCCGCGCACTGGCTGTACAAATCCAACGACGACGAGCAGCCCAAGGGCAGCCACGCCCGCGCCCGCCAATGGGTCAAGGGCATCCTCGAGCTGCAGCAACGTGCCGGCAACTCGCTGGAATTCATCGAAAGCGTGAAGATCGACCTGTTCCCGGACGAGGTCTACGTGTTCACGCCCAAAGGCCGCATCATGGAGCTGCCCAAAGGCTCCACGGCGGTCGACTTCGCCTACGCGGTGCACACCGACGTCGGCAACAGCTGCATCGCCTGCCGCATCAACCGCCGCCTGGCGCCGCTGTCCGAACCGCTGCAAAGCGGCTCGACGGTGGAAATCGTCAGCGCCCCGGGCGCACGGCCGAACCCGGCCTGGCTCAACTTCGTGGTTACCGGCAAGGCGCGCACGCACATCCGCCACGCGCTCAAGCAACAGCGCCGCTCCGAGTCCATCAGCCTGGGCGAACGCCTGCTGAACAAGGTGCTCACCGGCTTCGACAGCAGCCTGGAGATGATCCCCCAGGAGCGTATACAGGCGATTCTCGCCGAGTACCGCCTGGAGCTGATCGAAGACCTGCTCGAAGACATCGGCCTGGGCAACCGCATGGCCTACGTGGTCGCGCGCCGCCTGCTGTCGGCCGAAGGCGAGCAGTTGCCGGCACCGGAAGGCCCGCTGGCGATCCGCGGTACCGAAGGCCTGGTGCTGAGCTACGCCAAGTGCTGCACGCCGATCCCGGGCGACCCGATCGTCGGCCACCTGTCAGCTGGCAAGGGCATGGTCGTGCACCTGGAAAACTGCCGCAACATCAGTGAAATCCGCCACAACCCGGAGAAGTGCGTACAGCTTTCCTGGGCCAAGGACATCACCGGTGAATTCAATGTCGAGTTGCGTGTCGAACTGGAGCACCAGCGCGGCCTGATTGCCCTGCTGGCCAGCAGTGTCAACGCCGCCGACGGTAACATCGAGAAGATCAGCATGGACGAACGCGACGGCCGTATCAGCGTGGTCCAACTGGTGGTCAGCGTGCACGACCGCGTGCACCTGGCGCGTGTGATCAAGAAGCTGCGTACCCTGACCGGAGTGGTCCGCATCACCCGCATGCGTACGTAGTCCGCCAACCGCAAGGAGTCATCATGAGCAAGACCGTCATCAACAGCGACAAGGCCCCTGCCGCCATCGGCACCTACTCGCAGGCGATCAAGGCCGGCAACACCGTGTACATGTCGGGCCAGATCCCGCTGGACCCGAAGACCATGGAACTGGTCGAAGGCTTCGAAGCCCAGACCGTACAGGTGTTCGAGAACCTCAAGGCCGTGGCTGAAGCCGCTGGCGGTTCGTTCAAGGACATCGTCAAGCTGAACATCTTCCTCACCGACCTGAGCCACTTCGCCAAGGTCAACGAGGTGATGGGCCGCTACTTCGAGCAGCCTTACCCGGCCCGCGCCGCCATCGGCGTTGCCGCACTGCCGAAAGGCTCCCAGGTCGAAATGGACGCCATCCTGGTCATCGAATGATGCCCCCGGTGACGGGCGCCCTGCCCGTCACCTTCCCTTCTCTGCAAGGTTACCCCGTCATGCGTCAAGCACTGCCCCTCGCGCTGGCAGCCCTGCTTCTGGGCGGCTGCGCCAGCCACAAACCCGAAGATTTCAACGGCACCTGGATCAACCAGGACGCCATCAATGCGGCCGTCAAGGGCGGCAGCCTGCGTCAGGCGCTCAATGAGCACGGGCCGGTGTTCGAGTGGAAGCTCGACGTCGCCAACCAACAGGCCAGCTACAGCAATGGTTTCGAAGCGGCCGACGGCCAGCTGAGCGCCACCGACAAGCAATGGCAGGCCAGCTTCCAGGGTGGCCAGACCGAACAGCTGTCGCTCGATGGCGACGAACTGCAGGCGGTCGATCAAAGCGGCGGCAAGCAGACCTTCGTGCGCGCCAAAGCGCCGGCGACGGCCAATGCGCCACTGGGCAGCAGCTTCGAGAAAGCCCTGTACCAGGCTTATCTGGGCGGCAACTGGAAGATCATCGAAGGCCAGGGCAAAGGTGCCAGCGTGCGCTTCGGCGACACCGGCAACGTCACCGGCCTGCCGGGGCCAGACCGTTTCGCCCTGTGCCTGGCGGGTGACTGCGCGACCATGGGTGGCAGCAATGACAGCCTGTGGCTGGAGCGCAACCAGCGTGGCGCGCCGTTCATCCTCAAGCGCGATGGCGACAAGCTGGAGATCTTCCAGGCGGTGAACCGCGCACAGCCGGATGAAATGCCAGTGTTGGCGGCCGGCAAGCGCCAGTGGGTACTGGAACTGGACTGAAACCTGCTGAAATCGTGTTCGACCTTATCGGCCTCTTCGCGGGTAAACCCGCTCCCACAGGCCAGCGGTGCACCTGCGGGAGCGGGTTTACCCGCGAAGAGGCCGGTAGACTCAGCGCAAGCCTTTCAGGATTGCGGCATAGCCTTCCCTGTAGCTCGGATACACCGGCGCCCAGCCCAACGCCCGCGCCCGGGCATTGCTACAGCGCTTGCTGCCGGTACGCCGCACTCGCTGCTCATCCGACCACTCGGTTACCCCCATGTACGCCCGCAGCCAGGCCACCACATCGGCCAGCGGCGCCGGGTCGTCGTCGACGCCGATGTAGCAGTCGTCGAGCACCTTGCCGTCGGCATCGGCCTGCAACAGGAACGCCAACAGGCTGGCGGCATCCTCGGCATGGATGCGGTTGCCATACAGCGGTGGCTCCTCGGCCACGCGGTAGCCCTGGCGCACCTGACTGAGCAGCCACTCGCGGCCGGGACCATAGATGCCGGTCAGGCGCACCACGCTGGCCGGGATGCCGCTGGCCAGCGCCAGCCGCTCAGCCTCCAGCATCAACCGCCCGGAATAACCTTCAGGCTCGGTGGCCGCGCCTTCTTCGATCCACTCGCCGTCCTTCTGTGCATACACGCTGCTGCTGGACACGAACAGCAGGCGCCGTGGGCGTTGGCCGCGCTCGGCCAGCCAACCCAGCACATGGCGCAAACCGTCGACATAGGCTGCCTGGTAACCCGCCTCGTCGTGCTGGCTGGCCGCCACGCAATACACCAGGTAGTCCGGCGCGCGCTGCGGCCAGGCGTCGGGGATCGATGGCTCGGACAAGTCCGCCGCCACCGGCACGACCCCCGCAGGCAACTGCCCGACCGAGCGACGCAGGCCGCTCACCTGCCAGCCGCGCGCAAGCATCTGCCGGGCAAGACGCCCGCCTACATCACCACATCCCACCACCATCACGGAAAGGTCTGACATCTCTAAACTCCCTAGACCAATTGATCAGCCCGACCACGCTACACGATGGATGGCTAGACCATAGGCGAAAAAAGCAACAAGATTACTTTTGTTAACAAGAATTACTTGCAATAATGGCCGCCAAATTGTTCTCGGCCTACCTCGAGGCCTTGGAGAACGTTCACTTTATTCTTCATCAGGTCCGGCCAGCATGACACGTACTCAACCTTCCGCTTCGCCAACCCCGTCGCGCGCCTGGCGCGCCATCGCCGCGCTGACGCTCAGCCTGGTGCTGGCCCCGGTGGCCATGGCCGATGAGCCAACCGCCAATGCTGCCGCGCCTGCTGCCGCTACCGCACCAGCTGCGCCGGCCGCTGCCCCAGCCGCAGCACCGGCTGCCGACGCAGTGGCCGCCACCCCGGTTGATGCCCCGGTCGCTGCAGACCCGAGCGTCGAAGCCCTGGTTGAAGACACCTCGCTGGGCATGGCCCACGACCTGTCCCCATGGGGCATGTACAAGAACGCCGACGTGGTGGTCAAGGCGGTGATGATCGGCCTGGCCATCGCCTCCATCATCACCTGGACCATCTGGATCGCCAAAGGCTTCGAGCTGATGGGCGCCAAGCGTCGCCTGCGTGGTGAAATCGCCCTGCTGAAGAAATCCGCCAGCCTCAAGGAAGCCAGCGACGTTTCCAACAAGGAAGGCACCCTGGCCCACACCCTGGTCCACGACGCCCTCGAAGAGATGCGCCTGTCGGCCAACGCCCGCGAAAAAGAAGGCATCAAGGAGCGCGTCAGCTTCCGCCTGGAGCGCCTGGTACACGCCAGCGGCCGCACCATGAGCAGCGGCACCGGCGTACTCGCCACCATCGGCTCCACTGCGCCATTCGTCGGCCTGTTCGGTACCGTATGGGGCATCATGAACAGCTTCATTGGCATCGCCAAGACCCAGACCACCAACCTGGCCGTGGTTGCCCCGGGTATCGCCGAGGCCCTGCTGGCCACCGCCCTGGGCCTGGTCGCCGCAATCCCGGCCGTGGTCATCTACAACGTCTTCGCCCGCTCCATCGCCGGCTACAAGGCCCAGGTGTCCGACGCCTCCGCCCAGGTACTGCTGCTGGTCAGCCGTGACCTGGACCACCAGGGCAGCGAGCGTGTTGCCCCGCACATGGTGAAAGTGGGGTAAGCCATGGGCCTGCATCTCAACGAAGGTGGCGACGACCTCGCCGAAAACCACGAAATCAACGTTACGCCGTTCATCGACGTGATGCTGGTGCTGCTGATCATCTTCATGGTCGCAGCCCCCTTGGCCACGGTCGACATCAAGGTCGACCTGCCGGCCTCGACCGCCAAGCCGGCGCCGAGGCCCGAGAAACCGGTGTTCGTCAGCGTCAAGGCCGACCAGAAGCTGTACGTCGGCGACGATCAGGTCCCTGCCCCCGACCAGCTTGGCCCGATGCTCGATGCCAAAACCAAGGGCGACAAGGAAACCACCATCTTCTTCCAGGCTGACAAAGGCGTGGATTACGGTGACCTGATGGAAGTCATGAACAACATGCGCGCGGCCGGCTACCTGAAAGTCGGTCTGGTAGGTCTCGAGACGGCAGCCAAGAAATGACAAAAACGCGCTCTAACATGGCGCGCTACGGTGGCAGCCTGGCGATCGTGCTGGGCGTGCACGTGGTCGCCGTGCTGCTGACGCTCAACTGGTCGGTGCCCCAGGCCATCGAACTGCCACCGGCAGCCATGATGGTCGAGCTGGCGCCATTGCCGGAGCCTGCGCCACCACCGCCCCCGAAAGCGGCGCCGCAGCCACCGGCGCCGGTCGAGGAACCGCCGCTGCCGAAGCTGGCCGAGGCACCCAAGCCCAAGATCGCCATTCCCAAGCCGCCCAAGCCGAAGGCCAAGCCACAGCCGCCCAAGCCCGAGAAAAAGCCTGAGCCGCCGAAGGAAGCACCGCCGACCGAACAAACGGTAGACGCACCGCCCAGCAACACGCCGCCGCAGAAGTCCGCGGCACCGGCGCCGAGCATTGCGTCCAACAGCAACGCCCTGCCGACCTGGCAGAGCGACCTGCTGCGTCACCTGGCCAAGTACAAGCGTTACCCGGAAGACGCGCGCCGTCGCGGCCTGCAGGGCATCAACCGCCTGCGCTTCGTGGTCGACGCCGAAGGCAAGGTGGTGTCGTACTCCATGGCCGGTGGCTCGGGTAGTGCCGCCCTGGACCGGGCGACGCTGGAAATGATCCGTCGGGCCGGCACGGTACCCAAGCCGCCACCCGAGTTGCTGAACAATGGCACGATCGAAGTCGTGGCACCGTTCGTCTACTCGCTGGACCGCCGCTGAGACTTTTGTTTCTGTCACAAATCGGCAAGTCTGATAACGTGCGTCTATCGATTGCAGCCGCTATGCTGGGCTCGCAACTTCATGGACGCACGTTATGACCCTCACAGAATTACGCTACATCGTCACACTCGCCCAGGAACAGCACTTCGGCCATGCCGCCGAACGCTGTCACGTGAGCCAGCCGACCCTGTCGGTCGGTGTGAAGAAGCTCGAGGATGAGCTTGGCGTGCTGATCTTCGAGCGCAGCAAGAGCGCGGTCCGCCTGACCCCGGTCGGCGAAAGCATCGTCGCCCAGGCGCAAAAGGTACTGGAGCAGGCCCAGGGCATTCGCGAGCTGGCCCAGGCCGGGAAGAACCAGCTGACCGCCCCGCTCAAGGTCGGTGCTATCTACACCGTCGGCCCGTACCTGTTCCCGCACCTGATCCCTCAGCTGCACCGCGTGGCGCCGCAGATGCCGCTGTACATCGAAGAGAACTTCACCCATGTACTGCGCGAAAAGCTGCGCAATGGCGAACTGGATGCGGTGATCATCGCCCTGCCGTTCAACGAAGCCGACGTGCTGACCCTGCCGCTGTACGATGAACCGTTCTGCGCCCTGATGCCGGCCGACCACCCGTGGACGGCGAAAAAGACCATCGACACCGCCATGCTCAACGACAAGAGCCTGTTGCTGCTCGGTGAAGGCCACTGTTTCCGCGACCAGGTACTGGAAGCCTGCCCGACGCTGAACAAGGGCGGTGAAGGCTCCAAGCACACCACGGTCGAGTCCAGCTCGCTGGAAACCATCCGCCACATGGTGGCCTCGGGCCTTGGCGTGTCGATCCTGCCGCTGTCGGCGGTGCACAGCCACCACTACGCCCCCGGCGTCATCGAGGTTCGCCCACTGACCGCACCGGCACCATTCCGCACCGTGGCCATCGCCTGGCGCGCCAGCTTCCCACGGCCGAAGGCCATCGAGATCCTCGCCGACTCGATCCGCCTGTGCTCGGTCGCCAAAGCCCCTGCGGAACAACCGGCCTGAGTCATGAGTGAGCTGTCGAAGGTCCCGGTCACGGTACTCAAGGGGGTTGGCGAGGCCATGGCGGAGAAACTCGCCAAGGTCGGCCTGGAGAACCTGCAGGACGTGCTTTTCCACCTGCCCCTGCGCTACCAGGACCGCACCCGCGTGGTGCCGATCGGCCAGCTGCGCCCTGGCCAGGACGCGGTGATCGAGGGCGTGGTCAGCGGCGCCGACGTGACCATGGGCAAGCGCCGCAGTCTGGTGGTGCGCCTGGGTGACGGCAGCGGCGTGCTGAGCCTGCGCTTCTACCACTTCAGCAACGCGCAGAAGGAAGGCCTCAAGCGTGGTACCCACCTGCGCTGCTACGGCGAAGCCCGCCCCGGCGCCTCGGGCCTGGAAATCTACCACCCGGAATACCGCGCACTGAACGGCGACGAGCCGCCGCCACCGGTCGAGCAGACCCTGACGCCGATCTACCCGTCCACCGAAGGCCTCACCCAGCAACGCCTGCGCCTGCTGTGCCAGCAGAGCCTGGGCCTGCTCGGCCCGCGCAGCCTGCCGGACTGGCTGCCCGACGAACTCGCCCGGGACTACCAGTTGGCACCGCTGGACGATGCCATCCGCTACCTGCACAACCCGCCGGCCGACGCCGACCTCGACGAGCTTGCCGAAGGCCAGCACTGGGCCCAGCACCGCCTGGCCTTCGAAGAACTGCTGACCCACCAGCTGTCGCAGCAACGCCTGCGCGAAAGCCTGCGCAGCCTGCGCGCACCGGTGCTGCCCAAGGCCCAGCGCCTGCAGGCGCAGTACCTGGCCAACCTGGGCTTCCAGCCGACCGGCGCGCAGCAGCGGGTGGCCAACGAAATTGCCTACGACCTTAGCCAGCACGAGCCGATGATGCGCCTGGTGCAGGGCGATGTGGGTGCCGGCAAGACCGTGGTCGCCGCCCTGGCCGCGCTGCAGGCCCTGGAGGCTGGCTACCAGGTGGCCTTGATGGCGCCCACCGAGATCCTCGCCGAACAGCACTACATCACCTTCAAGCGCTGGCTCGAACCGCTGGGCATCGAAGTGGCCTGGCTGGCCGGCAAGCTCAAGGGCAAGGCCCGGGCAGGCGCCCTGGAACAGATCGCCAACGGTGCGCCAATGGTGGTCGGCACCCATGCGCTGTTCCAGGAAGAGGTGAAGTTCAAGCACCTGGCCCTGGCGATCATCGATGAACAACACCGTTTTGGCGTGCAGCAACGCCTGGCCCTGCGCAAGAAGGGCGTGGCCGGGGAATTGTGCCCGCACCAGTTGATCATGACCGCCACGCCCATTCCGCGCACCCTGGCCATGAGCGCCTACGCCGACCTGGACACCTCGGTGCTCGACGAACTGCCACCCGGGCGTACCCCGGTGAACACCGTGCTGGTGGCCGACAGCCGCCGCTTCGAAGTGGTCGAGCGGGTGCGCGCCGCCTGCGCCGAAGGGCGCCAGGCCTATTGGGTGTGCACCCTGATCGAAGAATCCGAAGAGCTGACCTGCCAAGCCGCCGAAAGCACCTACGAGGAGCTGGGCAGCGCCCTGGGCGAGCTGCGGGTGGGGCTGATCCACGGGCGCATGAAGCCGGCGGAAAAGGCCGAGATCATGGCCGAGTTCAAGGCCGGCAACCTGCAGCTGCTGGTTGCCACCACGGTCATCGAGGTGGGCGTGGACGTGCCCAACGCCAGCCTGATGATCATCGAGAACCCCGAGCGCCTGGGCCTGGCCCAGTTGCACCAGCTGCGCGGCCGGGTTGGTCGGGGCAGCGCCGTCAGCCATTGCGTGCTGCTGTACCACCCGCCACTGTCGCAGATCGGCCGCGAGCGCCTAGGGATCATGCGGGAAACCAACGACGGCTTCATCATCGCCGAGAAAGACCTGGAACTGCGGGGCCCAGGCGAGATGCTCGGCACCCGCCAGACCGGCCTGTTGCAGTTCAAGGTCGCCGACCTGATGCGCGACGCCGACCTGCTGCCGGCCGTGCGCGACGCCGCCCAGGCCCTGATCGCACGCTGGCCGGAGCACGTCAGCCCCCTGCTCGATCGCTGGCTGCGTCATGGCCAGCAATATGGCCAAGTGTGACGCTGGTCCCATAATGGATCCAGTTTTGCCCCCAGGCTGGTTATACTTCGCGTTTAAAAGAATCAGTGGATACGGACCATGACTGAAGTTGCCCTGGACACCGCAACCCCACACGCTCCCTCGGTCATCCGGCTGCTGCTCGACAAACTCGGCGTGGCCTACCGCGAGGTGGTCGAACATCCGCACCTGCCGGCAGCGTCGCGGGTACAGGCCGTGCTGCTCGACGACGAGGTCGGCGCCCTGATGGTGCTGTTCCCGCAGAGCCAGCTGCTGGACCTCAACCGCCTGGCCGAACTGACCGGGCGCAAGCTCACCGCGGTGTCGGTGCCGCGCCTGAAGCAGATGCTGGACAAGCACCAGCTCAAGGCCCTGCCGGGCATCCCGGCGCTGACCAGCTCGCCGTGCCAGTACGAAAAGAGCCTGCTCGACGCCGATAAAGTGTTTATCCAGTCTGGCGAAGCCGGCCTGCTGCTGGAAATCGAACGCGCGCACTTCAAGCGCATGCTGGTCAAGGCCAGCGCCAGCAGCTTCGGCCAGGAAGTCGAGGCCATCAGCCCCAACCTCGACCGCCCCGATGATGACACGCGGGAAATCACCAACGCCGTCCAGGCCTTCACTGCCCGGCGCATCCAGAAGCGCCTGGAAGAAACCATCGAAATCCCGCCGCTGGCCGACACCGCGCAAAAGATCATCAAGCTGCGGGTAGACCCCAACGCCAGCATCGACGATATCACCGGCGTGGTCGAAACCGACCCGGCGCTGGCAGCACAGGTGGTGAGCTGGGCGGCATCGCCCTACTACGCCTCACCTGGCAAGATCCGCTCGGTAGAAGATGCCATCGTGCGTGTGCTGGGCTTCGACCTGGTGATCAACCTGGCCCTGGGCCTGGCGCTGGGCAAGACCCTGAGCCTGCCGAAAGACCACCCGCAGCAAGCCACGCCGTACTGGCAGCAGTCGATCTACACCGCCGCGATCATCGAAGGCCTGACCCGCGCCATGCCACGGGCCGAGCGCCCCGAGGCCGGCCTGACCTACCTGGCCGGGCTGCTGCACAACTTTGGCTACCTGCTGTTGGCGCACGTTTTCCCGCCGCACTTCTCGCTGATCTGCCGCCACCTGGAGGTCAACCCGCATCTGTGCCACACCTACGTGGAACAACACCTGCTGGGCATCAGCCGCGAGCAGATCGGTGCCTGGTTGATGAAGCTGTGGGACATGCCGGAAGAGCTGTCCACCGCGCTGCGCTTCCAGCACGACCCGGCCTATGAAGGCGAGTTTTCGGCGTTCCCCAACCTGGTGTGCCTGGCCACCCGCCTGCTGCGCTCGCGGGGGATTGGCTCGGGGCCGCAGCAGGAGATTCCAGACGAATTGCTGGAGCGGCTGGGGATTACTCGGGACAAGGCCGAGGATGTGGTGAACAAGGTGCTCGAGGCAGAGAGCCTGCTGCGTGAGCTGGCTTCGCAGTTCCACACACCTCACTGATATCAAATGGGGCCGCTTTGCGGCCCAATCGCCGGCAAGCCAGCTCCCACAGGGATAGCACTGCCCTCAGGCCTGTGTCGAACCTGTGGGAGCTGGCTTGCCGGCGATTGGGCTGCAAAGCAGCCCCTACAATTTCAGCCCTTCTTCTTTGGTTTCAGGTACTTCATCAACCCCTGGAACCACATCACCAGCGCCGGGTTGCCCTTGATCTGGATGTGCTTGTCCTGAATCCCCTGCATGAACGCCAACTGCTTGTTACCTGCCTGCATGGTGGCGAAGCCATAGGCGGCGTCCTTGAAGGCAATGGCGAACGCCGGCTGCGGGTGCGCGCCGCCCTTGCTGCTGACGCGTTCGTTGTTGACGATGAAGTGCCGGGCGACCTTGCCGTCCAGGGTCTGCATCTGGAACACCAGGTCCTTGCCCTTGAGCTGCTGCTGGAATGCCGGGTTGTTGCGGCTGGCCCTGGCCATCAACAGCCCCATGGCCCAGAGAAGAAAGCGGAACTTCATCAACGCGCCTCGAATTAAAAGTGACTAAGGCGCGCAGTCTATCCTTTTCCGGAACTATTTATGCAAGTTCGAAACATTTTGCCTGCAGAAAGCACAACGGGCGCCCTGGGGCGCCCGCTTGGCTGACACTGGGGTTGTCAGGGAGCGATCACTTGCCTTTCTTGGCCGGCTTGACGGGGGCGTTGACGCTGTCGCGCAGGTTCTTGCCTGGCTTGAAAGCCACGGTATTGCTGGCCTTGATCTTGACCGGTTCACCGGTTTGCGGGTTCTTGCCGGTACGCGCACCGCGATGACGTTTTTCGAAGGTGCCGAAACCGACCAGGGTCACGGTGTCCTTGTCCAGGGCACCCGTGATGCTGTCGAGAATCGCGTTCAAAACCTGATTGGCCTTTTCCTTGGTCAGATCGGCCTTTTCGGCGATGACGGCGGCGAGTTCTGGTTTGCGCATAGTGAAGCCTCTTTGACGGAATTCTTGTTGTTATGCCGTGCTGCCCTGGGAGCAGCGCTCAAGGCACCGCAGGCTCTAATCTGCGGCAGACGGAAGTGAGGATGGCACGTGCACAGGGGCCGCGCCAGTATCTGGGCGGCCATTGTGCAAGCAACAACAGGATAAATCCGACAGAACGCCAGCTATTTACGCCATCACGGCCGGCAGCTGGCGATTCAGGGCCAGCTTCTCCATCACGGCCGCTCCGGTGAGGGCGTAGCCCAGCAGCTTGCCCTCTGCATCAAGGCAGAGCACCTTGAGGTCACTGCCCTGCCCCTCTACCTGCCAGGTGCCTTCGTGGCCCTGGGGCGGCGGCGAGACCACCAGCGGGCAGGCCGGGGTTTTCACGGTGATCGGCATCGGCCCGTAGGCGACCGTTGTCGGCTTGCCGGCCAGGGTTTGCGCCAGGGCTCGGGCACAGCTCATCAGCGGCATCACATAGAGCAGGTTGATGCCATCGACTTCGGCACAGTCGCCAAGGGCAAAGATGTTGGCGTGGGACGTGCGCAACTGGCGGTCCACGCAAACGCCGCGGTTGGTCTGCAGGCCAGCGGCGGCGGCCAGGTCGGTGCGCGGGCGCAGGCCGATGGCCGAAACCACCAGGTCGCAGGCGATCACGCTGCCGTCGGACAGGTGCGCCTCCAGCCCCTGGGCCACCTGCTGCAGGCGGGTCAGTACCGGGCCGAGGTGAAAACGCACGCCCAGGCCTTCCAGCCCGGCCTGCACGGCAGTGGCAGCGGCCGGGTGCAGCAGGGTCGGCATGACTTGCTCGCACGGCGCCACCACATCGACCTGGAAGCCGCCCAGGCTCATGTCGTTGGCGAATTCGCAGCCGATCAGGCCGGCACCGAGGATCAGCACGCGCTGTTTGCCGACGGCGGCGGCACGGAAGCGCGCGTAGTCTTCCAGGTCGTTGATCGGGAACACTCGATCGCCGCCATCACCTTCGATCGGCACCTGCACCGTCTGCGCGCCCCAGGCCAGCACCAGGTCGCGGTATTCCACCGCCTCTTCACCTATCCACAAACGCTTGTGGCCCGGGTCGATGCCGCTGATGCGGGTATGGGTGCGAATCTCGGCATTCAGTTGCTCGGCCATGGCGCCCGGCTCGGCCATGCACAGGCCGTCGGCGTCCTTCTGCTTGGCAAAGCCGGTGGACAGCATGGGCTTGGAGTAGGAACGACCGTCATCGGCGGTGATCAGCAGCAGCGGCGTCTGCGCATCGAGCTTGCGAAATTCACGGGCCAGGTTGTAGCCCGCAAGGCCGGTACCGATGATTACCACAGGGGACGTCATGTCGTGCTTTCCTCGATTAGCCGATGGAGATCATTTCAAAGTCGCTCTTGCCCACGCCGCAGTCGGGGCACAGCCAGTCTTCAGGCACATCTTCCCAGCGGGTGCCGGGGGCGATGCCGTCGTCTGGCCAGCCTTCGGCTTCGTCGTAGATCAGGCCACAGACAATACATTGCCACTTTTTCATGGGGGTGGGTTTCCTCGGTTCAGGCTGGAGCGTTGTGTTGCTGCTGATGGCCTCTTCGCGGGCATGCCCGCTCCCACACGAGTTGTGCATAACCTGTAGGAGCGGGCGCGCCCGCGAAGAGGCCAGCGCGCAATTCGTGGGGCTTTGTAGCGGCCCTGTCGGCAGTATGCAAGCAGTCGGGGCAATCATGCTAAGCTCGCCGCCTCTCTGGTTGTAACAAGCAGACCGACGTGTCGTACGAATCCCCGCAAGCAGCCGCTGTCGCGTGGCTGCCGTATTCACAGCTGGCCACCGATCTCGACCAGCCCACCCTTGACTGGCTGTTCGACGAGGGCTCGCTGACCCGCCGCCTGACCCGCCTGTCCAACGATCACTTCTCCGTCACCCCGCTGTTCGAGGGCTGGCAGCCGCTGCGCGATGACGAATGCCAGGCACTGGGCATCGCCGCTGGCGCCGAAGGCTGGGTGCGCGAGGTTTACCTGCGCGGCCATGGCCAACCCTGGGTGTTCGCCCGCAGCGTCGCCAGCCGCAGCGCCCTGGAGCGCGGCGGGCTGGACCTGGAAACCCTGGGCAGCCGTTCGCTGGGCGAGTTGCTGTTCTGTGACCAGGCGTTCATCCGCCACCCCATCGAGGTGTGCAGTTATCCACAGGCCTGGCTGCCGGGCGAAGCCGCCCACGCGGCGCTGTGGGGCCGCCGTTCGCGCTTCGAACGTGGCGGCCTGGACCTGCTGGTGGCAGAAGTGTTTCTGCCAGCATTGTGGCAAGCGGCCAAGGAGGAAAACCGCTGATGTACCTGCAACTGCTCAAGTCGCTCAACCGCCTGCACCCGCGGGCCTGGGACTTCGTCCAGCTCAGCCGCATGGACCGGCCGATTGGTATCTACCTGCTGCTGTGGCCGACCTTGTCGGCGGTGTGGATTGCCGGCAACGGTTCACCAACCCTGGCCAACGTGCTGATCTTCGGCCTCGGTGTGGTGCTGATGCGCGCTGCAGGTTGCTGCATCAACGACTTTGCCGACCGCAAGGTGGACGGCCACGTCAAACGTACCGCCGACCGCCCACTGGCCAGCGGCCGGGTCCGCCCGCGCGAAGCACTGGCGCTGTTCGCCATCCTGGTCGGAGTGAGCTTCCTGCTGGTGCTGTGTACCAACAGCCGCACGGTTTGGCTGTCGTTCGGTGCGGTGGCACTGGCGTTCTGCTACCCGTTCATGAAGCGCTACACCTATTACCCGCAGGTGGTGCTGGGGGCGGCGTATTCCTGGGGCATTCCCATGGCCTTCACCGCAGCGGGTGGCGAGCTGCCGGCCAGCGCCTGGCTGCTGTATATCGCCAACCTGCTGTGGACGGTGGGCTACGACACCTACTACGCCATGGTCGACCGTGATGACGACCTGAAGATAGGCGTGAAGTCGACCGCTATCCTGTTCGGCGACGCCGACCGCACCATCATCCTGACCTTGCAGCTGCTGTCGCTGGGCTGCCTGTTGCTGGCCGGCAGCCGCTTCGAGCTGGGTGGCTGGTTCCACCTGGGGCTGCTGGGCGCGGCGGCGTGCTTTGCCTGGGAGTACTGGGCGACGCGCAAACTGGACCGGGAGTCGTGCTTCAAGGCGTTTCTGCACAATCACTGGGCGGGGATGCTGGTGTTCATCGGGGTGGTGCTGGATTACGCGTTGCGCTGAGGATTCTGGGGCTGCCTTGCAGCCCATCGCGACACAAGGCCGCTCCTACAGGGGATCGCGCATTCCTGTAGGAGCGGCCTTGTGTCGCGAGAGGGCCGCAAAGCGGCCCCGGCAATCTCAAGGCTTGGCAACGTGCCAGACGTCCTTCATGCCGTCACCGGTCATATCGCCGGCCTTCTTGTCCTTGATGAAGGTGTACAGCGGCTTGCCGTCATAGGCCCACTGCTTGCTGCCATCATCGCGCATCACCACTGTCCACTTGTCCTTGGCCGGTTCGTCATTGGCCTTGACCATCAGCGGCGGCCAGTTGGTGGCGCATTCGCCATTGCACATCGACTTGCCGCCCGCATCCTTGTCGAAGGTGTACAGGGTCATGCCGGCATGATCGACCAACATCCCGCCCTTCTCCATCGCATGGTCGGCCAAGGCCACCCCCGGGAGCGCCAGCGCAGTGAAAAGGGCCATCCAGCTCAGCGTTTGTCGTGTCATTGGATTCACCATTGTTTCGGGGGGATTGAGTTCTGGTTGCCACAACTACGGCCCTTTCAAGCCTAGTTCAGTCATGGAATGTCGCCAGAACGGCCAACACCCTGTCACACAGCTGCAATAATTCCGTTATCTAATGCGGGCCAAGACACCGTATCCAGGAGAGGTTTTGAGCATGGTTGGCAGGAACATTCTGATCGTCGACGACGAAGCACCAATTCGCGAGATGATCGCCGTTGCCCTGGAAATGGCCGGCTATGACTGCCTGGAAGCGGAAAACTCCCAACAGGCCCACGCGATCATCGTCGACCGCAAACCGGACCTGATCCTGCTCGACTGGATGCTGCCGGGCACATCCGGCATCGAACTGGCCCGCCGCCTCAAGCGCGACGAACTGACCGGCGACATCCCGATCATCATGCTCACCGCCAAGGGTGAAGAGGACAACAAGATCCAGGGCCTGGAAGTTGGCGCCGACGACTACATCACCAAGCCGTTCTCGCCGCGTGAACTGGTCGCCCGCCTGAAAGCCGTGCTGCGCCGCACTGGCCCGAGCGATAGCGAGGCACCGATCGAAGTCGGCGGCCTGCTGCTCGACCCGATCAGCCACCGCGTGACCATCGACGGCAAGCCGGCCGAGATGGGCCCTACCGAATACCGCCTGCTGCAGTTCTTCATGACCCACCAGGAGCGCGCCTACACCCGTGGCCAGCTGCTGGACCAGGTGTGGGGCGGTAACGTCTATGTCGAAGAGCGCACCGTCGACGTACACATCCGCCGCCTGCGCAAGGCGCTGGGTGAAGCCTACGAAAATCTGGTACAAACCGTCCGGGGCACCGGCTACCGCTTCTCGACCAAGAGCTGATCGAGCTGAAAAGCGCCAAGCTGCACGTCGTTGTACAAGGACCGTCAATTGAACCAGAACTGGCACGCGACCCTGATTCGCCACCTGCTGCTGCTGATTACCGTCTGCCTGATCGGCGGGCTGGTCAGCGGCTACTATGGCTGGAGCCTGGCCATCGGCCTGGCGCTCTACCTGGGCTGGACCCTCAAGCAACTGCTGCGCCTGCATGACTGGCTGCGCAACCACCAACCCGACGAAGCACCGCCCGATGGCTACGGCCTGTGGGGCGAGGTGTTCGACAGCATCTACCACCTGCAACGCCGCGACCAGCGCGTGCGTGGCCGCCTGCAGGCGGTAATCGACCGGGTGCAGGAGTCTACCGCCGCGCTGCGTGACGCGGTGATCATGCTGGACAGTGACGGCAACCTGGAATGGTGGAACCGCGCTGCCGAGACCCTGCTGGGTTTCAAGACCCCACAGGATGGCGGCCAGCAGGTGACCAACCTGGTGCGCCACCCGCGCTTCAAGGAATACTTCGAGGCGGAGAACTACCTCGAGCCGCTGGAAATTCCCTCGCCGATCAACGACCGCATGCGCGTGCAGCTGCACATCACCCGCTACGGCAACAACGAGCACCTGATGCTGGTGCGCGATGTTACCCGCATCCACCAGCTGGAGCAGATGCGCAAGGACTTCGTCGCCAACGTGTCCCACGAGCTGCGCACGCCGCTGACGGTGATCACCGGCTACCTGGAAACCCTGCTGGACAACGTCGAAGACGTGAACCCGCGCTGGGGCCGAGCCCTGCAGCAGATGAGCCAGCAAGGCTCGCGCATGCAGACACTGCTCAACGACCTGCTGCTGCTGGCCAAGCTGGAGGCCACCGACTACCCGTCGGACAACCAGCCAGTGGCGGTCGATGCCTTGCTCGCAGCGATCAAGAACGACGCCCAGGCCCTGTCCGGGCCCCGCAACCAGCGCATCACCCTGGAAGCCGCGCCTGGCGTGCAGCTGAAGGGCAGCGAGTCGGAGCTGCGCAGTGCCTTTTCCAACCTGGTGTTCAATGCGGTCAAGTACACCCAGGACGAAGGCAGCATCCGTATTCGCTGGTGGGCCGATGCCCAGGGCGCGCACCTGTCGGTGCAGGATTCGGGGGTGGGCATCGATGCCAAGCACCTGCCACGCCTGACCGAGCGCTTCTACCGCGTCGATTCCAGCCGTGCGTCGAATACCGGCGGCACCGGGCTGGGGCTGGCGATCGTCAAGCATGTGCTGATGCGCCACCGCGGCAAGCTGGAGATCAGCAGCGTGCCGGGGCATGGCAGTACCTTTACCTGTCACTTCGCGCCGGCACAATTGGCCAACGGCAAGGCTTGAGGGCCTCGGGGGCTGCTTTGCAGCCCATCGCGACACAAGGCCGCTCCTACACGGGATCGCGGTCTCCTGTAGGAGCGGCCTTGTGTCGCGATGGGGCGCAAAGCGCCCCCAAAGAATCCATCGCCCTTTGCTTTTACGGCCCCAGCCGCTACATTGGACCCCCTGTGCCAGCAAGAGCTGGCACTTTTTTTCTCTCTATCTCGAAGACGGACCCCGTAAAAACTCCATCATGGACCCTTCCCCTGGTATCAGCCTCACCTCGTTATTCGCCGATTTCGGCATGATCATCTTTGCCTTGCTCCTGGTGCTGCTCAACGGCTTCTTCGTTGCCGCCGAGTTCGCCATGGTCAAGCTGCGCGCCACCCGCGTCGAGTCCATCGCCGAGCTGCATGGCTGGCGTGGCAGCATCCTGCGCAAGGTACACAACCAGCTCGACGCCTACCTGTCGGCCTGCCAACTGGGCATCACCCTCGCCTCGCTGGGCCTGGGCTGGGTCGGTGAACCGGCGTTCGCCCACCTGCTCGAGCCGCTGCTGGCCTACCTGGGCGTGGACACGCCCGAGCTGATCAAGGCCATCTCGTTCTTCGTCGCCTTCTTCGTCATCTCGTACCTGCACATCGTGGTCGGCGAGCTGGCGCCCAAGTCCTGGGCCATCCGCAAGCCCGAGCTGCTGTCGCTGTGGACCGCCGTGCCGCTGTACCTGTTCTACTGGGTGATGTACCCGGCCATCTACCTGCTCAATGCCAGCGCCAACACCATCCTGCGCATTGCCGGCCAGGGTGAGCCCGGCCCACACCACGAGCACCACTACAGCCGTGAAGAGCTCAAGCTGATCCTGCACTCCAGCCGTGGCCAGGACCCGAGCGACCAAGGCATGCGCGTGCTGGCCTCGGCCGTGGAAATGGGCGAGCTGGAGGTGGTCGACTGGGCCAACTCGCGCGAGGACATGGTCAGCATCGACGCCCATGCGCCGTTGAAGCAGATCCTGGCCCTGGTGCGCCGCCACAAGTTCAGCCGCTACCCGGTATACGACGCCGAGCGTGAAGAATTCACCGGCCTGCTGCACATCAAGGACCTGCTGCTGGAGCTGGCCGAACTCGAGCACCTGCCCGAAACCATCGACCTCGACGACCTGGCACGGCCACTGGAGCGCGTGTCGCGGCACATGCCGCTGGCGCAGTTGCTGGAGCAGTTCCGCAAGGGCGGCGCGCACTTCGTGCTGGTGGAGGAAGCCGATGGCAAGGTGATTGGCTACCTGACCATGGAAGACGTGCTGGAAGTGCTGGTGGGCGACATCCAGGACGAGCACCGCAAGACCGAGCGCGGCATCCTCGCCTACCAGCCGGGCAAGCTGCTGGTGCGTGGCGACACGCCGCTGTTCAAGGTCGAGCGCCTGCTGGGCGTCGACCTTGACCATATCGAGGCAGAAACCCTCGCCGGGCTGGTCTACGAGACGCTCAAGCGCGTGCCTGAAGAAGAGGAAGTGCTCGAGGTCGAAGGGCTGCGTATCATCATCAAGAAGATGAAAGGACCGAAGATCGTGCTGGCCAAGGTGCTCAAGCTGGATTGAGGGCCAGGGGGCTGCTTTGCAGCCCTTCGCGACGCAAGGCCGCTCCTACAGGGGTTCGCGTATCCCTGTAGGAGCGGCCTTGTATCGCGATAGGGCCGCAAAGCGGCCCCAAAAATCTCAAGGGTTACCCGCAGTGAAGTCAGGCAACCCTCCGATCGGCCTGTCGAACCGATAAGGTATCGACTCCAGCGCCAACCCCACATTGCGCTGCACCACGAAATGCAGGTGCGGCCCGGTGCTGTTGCCGGTATTGCCCGACTTGGCCAGCATCTGCCCCTGCCGCACCCGTTGCCCTTCTGCCACCACCACCGAACCGCGCATCAGGTGCAGGTACACGCCCATGGTGCCGTCCGGGTGCAGGATCCTGACGAAATTGCCCGACGGGTTGGGGCCGCGCCCGCTCTGGCTGTTCTCCGTCTTCACCACCACCCCTTCCCGCGCCGCGATGATGGTGGTGCCTTCGGGCATGGCGATATCCATGGCATAACGCCCCTTGGGCCCAAAATGGCTGACCCGGCCATTGGGGCCCTGGGTCACGCGGAACGGCCCGCCAATCCAGGGGAATGCATAGCGGAAGCCCTGGGGCCGCTTGCCCGGGTCGCCCATGGCCTGCAGCAGGGTCGAGCGGTAGTTCAGCAACATCCCGGGACGCCCCCTGAGCACGCTGAGCATTTGCGTGGTGCGCGGCGGCAGTACCCGGCGCACGGTACGCGGGGCATTGCCACCTTGTGCGTTCACCAGGTTGTCCAGGCGCAGCTCTACCTCCACCGGCACATGCAGCTGGTTGCGGGCCGAAAAGCTCACGCCACCGTTGAAGGTTATCGCGTTCAGCAGCACCTGGCCTTCGGGCACTTCGACCATGGGTACGCGCCGCACAAAGGTTTTGGCACCGGGGCCGGGCCGGTCGGAATAGGAGGTCACACGGCCATCATCGGTGATCTCGTAGATAGTCATGCCCAGGCTCGACGCCGAGGCCATGAGCAATGCACAGAACAGCAGCAGGCGGGCGGGCATGATAGTGGCTTTTTGACAGTTATGATTTGTCGAAGCCTAGCAGGGGGTTTTGCGGCGGGTATGACAGTTGGTCGGATGGCGTCAACAGGACTGGCCCCATCGCCGGCAAGCCAGCTCCCACAGGAAATGCACAAGGCCAGAAGTTGACGCTGTACCTGTGGGAGCTGGCTTGCCGGCGATGGGCCAGTAGTGATTACTCAGGCGCCCGGGGTGAAATGCTTCTGCGCCGTCCCGCGGGCAATCAGCCGCGACAGGTAGTCGAGCTTCTGGGCATCCTGGTCGACGAACTTGAAGGTCAGTTGCAACCAGTCACTGTCGGGCTTGGGTTCCAGTGCCGCGACGGCATGCAGGTAGCCGTTCAGGCGCGCGACTTCGGCGTTCTCGCCCTGCTCCAGGTCCAGCACCGCGCCTTCCAGCACTTGGGGCAGCGCTTCGCCACGGCGCACCACCAGCAGGGCCTCTTTCAGGCTCAGCGCCTTGATCACGCATGGCTGCATGCCGCCGGCCAGGCGCAACTGGCCCTGGCCACGGCCGGTCGGCGCGGGAGCGGCGGGCCGGGGGGCATTGGCCACTGGCCTGGCGAGTGCAGGTGCCGGCGCTGGCGCTGGCGCCGTGACCTTCACCGCTTCAGGCTTGCCGGCTGTCAGCGCATTCAGCGAGTCATTGGCGAACGCCGAGTTGACCCGTGCCGGGCCGCTGGCCATCAGGCTGTCGAGCTTGCCGATCTTGGTCAGGGCCTTTTTCACCTTGGTCAGCAATTGCTCGTTGGTGAACGGCTTGCCGACAAAATCGGAAACGCCCGCCTGAATCGCCTGGATGACGTTTTCCTTGTCGCCACGGCTGGTCACCATGATGAACTGCAGGTTCTTCAACTCAGGCTGCTGGCGGCACCAGGTGAGCAGTTCCAGACCGGACATTTCCGGCATCTCCCAGTCGCACAGAACCAGGTCGAACGCTTCCTTGCCCAGCATGGCCATGGCCTTGCGACCGTTGACGGCGTCGTCGATGGTCATGCCCGGGAAGGCATTACGCAGGCATTTGCGGACCAGGTCACGGATAAACGGGGCGTCATCCACGACCAGCACATTCACTTTACTCATCGATACTCCTTCTGAATCCCGACTAGCCTACCGCCGAATAATGGCCACTTGCTACAACCTGGTCACGCCGGGACTTCTTCACATCGTTCGCGGGTGCCTGCCGGCTCCTCGACCGCAAACGAAAACGCCCGGCCAAGGCCGGGCGTCGATGCTCGGGAGCAACCTTACTTATCGTCAGGTTCGGCCGGAACATTAGCGTTTTCGCCGTCGGAAACAGCAGTGCCCTGCACTTCTGCCGTCATGCGCTTGAGGCCCATGTGACGCACGTCGGTGCCGCGCACCAGGTAGATCACCAGCTCGGAGATGTTGCGCGCATGGTCGCCGATACGCTCCAGCGAACGCAGGACCCAGATAACGCTCAGTACCCGCGAGATCGAGCGCGGGTCTTCCATCATGTAGGTCACCAGCTCACGCAGGGCGGTCTTGTATTCACGGTCGATGGTCTTGTCGTACTGGGCCACCGACAGCGCCAGGTCGGCGTCGAAGCGGGCAAAGGCGTCCAGCGCGTCGCGGACCATGTTGCGCACCTGATCGCCGATGTGACGCACCTCGACATAGCCGCGCGGCGACTCGCCTTCCTCG
Organism: Pseudomonas sp. B23(2017); assembly: GCF_002113725.1. Classification (NCBI taxonomy): domain Bacteria; kingdom Pseudomonadati; phylum Pseudomonadota; class Gammaproteobacteria; order Pseudomonadales; family Pseudomonadaceae; genus Pseudomonas; species Pseudomonas sp. B23(2017). The sequence goes on from NZ_NEJM01000001.1 coordinate 605,829, forward strand.
CACAGCTGGATGGCGCGGCGGGCGATCTTGGTCGACTCGTCACCAATGCGCTCCAGGTCGATCACCGACTTGGAGATGCTGATGATCAGGCGCAGGTCGGAGGCCGCCGGCTGACGACGGGCGAGGATGCGCAGGCACTCCTCGTCGATGTTGCGCTCCATCTGGTTGATCTGCTCGTCGACTTCGCGCACTTGCTGGGCCAGGCCCGAGTCGGCTTCGATCAGCGCAGTGACTGCGTCGTTGACCTGCTTTTCGACCAGGCCGCCCATGGCCAGCAGGTGGCTACGCACCTCTTCGAGCTCGGCGTTGAACTGCTGGGAAATGTGATGCGTAAGGCTTTCTTTGTTGATCATCGTTCGCTCCGCGAAGAAGCTGCAAGCTTCAATTTGTTCGTCTCGTTCCCTGGTCTGTGGGAGCGGGTTTACCCGCGAACACCGGCGAAGCCGGTGCCAGACACCGCGGCGCCTGCTTCGCGGGTAAACCCGCTCCCACAGGGGCCAGGTACCTATCCGGAGCGGCGATCAGCCGTAGCGACCGGTGATGTAGTCTTCGGTCTGCTTCTTCGCCGGGTTGGTGAACAGGGTGTCGGTATCCCCGAATTCGACCAGTTTGCCCATGTACATGAACGCGGTGTAGTCCGAAACACGGGCCGCCTGCTGCATGTTGTGGGTCACGATGACGATGGTGTACTTGGATTTCAATTCGTAGATCAGTTCCTCGACTTTCAGGGTCGAGATCGGGTCCAGTGCCGAGCACGGTTCGTCGAGCAGCAGCACTTCCGGCTCCACGGCGATGGTACGGGCGATGACCAGACGCTGCTGCTGGCCACCGGACAGGCCCAGTGCCGAATCGTGCAGGCGGTCCTTGACCTCGTCCCACAGGGCCGCGCCCTTCAGCGCCCACTCGACCGCTTCGTCGAGCACGCGCTTCTTGTTGATGCCCTGGATGCGCAGGCCGTAGACCACGTTTTCGTAGATGGTCTTGGGGAACGGGTTGGGCTTCTGGAACACCATGCCCACACGGCGGCGCAGCTCGGCCACGTCTTCGCCCTTGCGGTAGATGTTGTTGCCGTACAGGTTGATGGCGCCTTCCACGCGGCAGCCGTCAACCAGGTCGTTCATGCGGTTGAACGTGCGCAGCAGGGTCGACTTGCCGCAGCCGGACGGGCCGATGAAGGCGGTCACGCGCTGCTTGGGGATGTTCATCTGCACGTCGAACAGCGCTTGTTTGTCGCCGTAGAACAGGCTCAGGCCCGGCACTTCGATGGCTACGGTTTCTTCGGCCAGGCGCAGGCTCTGTTTGTCGCGGCCCAGGGCAGACATGTCGATGCCGTGGGTATGGGATTCTTGCTGCATGGTCAACTCCATACGCTAACAATTCGTTTCAAAGGGCCGCCCGGCTCACGGGCGGCACGCTTGCAATCAGGATCAGCTGTCGAGGGCCTTGTACTTCTCGCGCAGGTGGTTACGGATCCACACGGCCGAGAGGTTGAGGGCCGCAATCACCAGCACCAGCAGCAACGCCGTGGCATATACCAGCGGCCGCGCGGCCTCGACGTTGGGGCTCTGGAAGCCGACGTCATAGATGTGGAAGCCCAGGTGCATGATCTTCTGGTCCAGGTGCAGGTACGGGTAGTTCCCGTCCACCGGCAGCGACGGGGCCAGCTTCACCACACCTACCAGCATCAGCGGTGCCACTTCACCGGCGGCGCGGGCCACGGCGAGGATCATGCCGGTCATCATCGCCGGGCTGGCCATTGGCAGGACGATCTTCCACAGGGTTTCGGCCTTGGTCGCGCCCAGGGCCAGCGAGCCTTCGCGCACGGTACGCGGAATACGCGCCAGGCCTTCCTCGGTGGCCACGATCACCACCGGCACGGCCAGCAGCGCCAGGGTCAGCGATGCCCACAGCAGGCCCGGGGTACCCAGGGTTGGCGCCGGCAGTGCTTCGGGGAAGAACAGGCGGTCGATCGAGCCACCCAGCACATAGACGAAGAAGCCCAGGCCGAACACGCCGTAGACGATCGCCGGTACACCGGCCAGGTTGTTCACCGCAATGCGGATCAGGCGGGTCACCGGGCCCTGTCTGGCGTATTCGCGCAGGTACACGGCAGCCAGCACACCGAACGGGGTGACGATCACGGCCATGATCAGGGTCATCATCACGGTACCGAAGATGGCCGGGAAGATACCGCCCTCGGTGTTGGCTTCACGCGGGTCGTCGCTGAGGAACTCCCAGACCTTGGTGAAGTAGGCGCCCAGCTTGGTGAACCCCGACATGGCGTTCGGCTGGATGGCGTGCACCACCTTGCTGAGGTTGATTTCCACTTCACGGCCGTTGCCATCGCGGGCCACCAGGCTGTCGCGGGCGAAGGCCTGGTGCAAGCCGGTCAGGCGGTCTTCGATGGCCTTGTAGCGGCTGTTCAGCTCGGCGCGCTCGGCGTCCATGTCGGCCTGGGCGGCGGCGTCCAGCTTGCCGTCCAGCTCCAGCTTGCGCGCCTGCAGACGCAGGCGCTCGAGGCCATGGTTGATGGCGCCGATGTCTTTCTTCTCTAGGCTTTGCAGTTCGCTGTTGAGCTGGTTGGCGCGCTTGAGGCGGGCCTGCAGCTCGGCCCAGGCGGCAGCACCTTCGGCGACCACGCGGCCTTCTTTCTTGACGCTGACCAGGTAGCCGTAGAAGTTGCCCCACTCGCGACGCTCCAGGGCGATCAGGTCGGTCGGGCGCTTTTCGTCGACCAGCCAGTCGCCGACCACCCAGGTGAAGTCGCTGCCGTTGAGATCGCGGTTGCCCACCTTGATCAGCTCACGGGTCATGAACTCCGGGCCTTGGTCAGGCACTGGCAGGCCGGCGCCCTTCAGGCGGGCACGGGGTACTTCTTCCTTTTGCACCACTTCGCCAATGACGACGTGGTCGGCCTGGCCGGGCACCTTGTAGGTGGCCTGGACAAGATCGGCCGGCCAGAAGTGGCCCAGGCCGCGCACGGCAATCACCGCCAGCAGGCCAACGGTCATGATCACTGCCATGGCCACCGCGCCGCCGCTCATCCAGACGCCTGGGGCGCCGCTCTTGAACCAGCCTTTGAGGGAATCCTTTTTCACGGATCGCTACCTTTCTATCAAAGCGACGAGTATTTCTTGCGCAGACGCTGGCGAATCAGCTCGGCCAAGGTGTTCATGATGAAGGTGAACATCAGCAGCACCAGCGCGGCCAGGAACAGCACGCGATAGTGGCTGCCGCCGACTTCCGATTCCGGCATTTCCACGGCCACGTTGGCGGCCAGGGTGCGCATGCCCTCGAACAGGTTCAGCTCCATCACCGGGGTGTTGCCGGTGGCCATCAGCACGATCATGGTCTCGCCCACCGCACGGCCCATGCCGATCATCAGCGCCGAGAAGATACCCGGGCTGGCGGTGAGGATGACCACGCGAGTCAGGGTCTGCCATGGCGTCGCTCCCAGGGCCAGGGAGCCCAGGGTCAGGCTGCGCGGCACGCTGAACACGGCGTCTTCGGCGATGGAGTAGATGTTCGGGATGACCGCGAAGCCCATGGCGATACCCACGACCAGGGCGTTGCGCTGGTCGTAGGTTATCCCCAGGTCGTTGGTGATCCACAGGCGCATGTCGCCGCCAAAGAACCAGTTCTCGAGGTGCGGGCTCATGGTCAGGGCGAACCAGCCGGTGAACAGGATGACCGGGATCAGGATCGCCGCTTCCCAGCCATCCGGGATACGCAGGCGGATCGACTCGGGCAGGCGGGTCCAGGCGAAGCCGGCCAGCAGGATACCGAGCGGCATCAGCAGGAACAGGCTGAACACGCCCGGCAGGTGGCCTTCCAGGTACGGGGCGAGAAACAGGCCGGCGAAGAAGCCGAGGATCACGGTCGGCATCGCTTCCATCAGTTCGATCACCGGCTTGACCTTGCGGCGCATGCCAGGGGCCATGAAGTAGGCGGTGTAGATGGCCGCGGCAATCGCCAGCGGGGCCGCCAGGATCATGGCGTAGAACGCGGCCTTCAGGGTACCGAAGGTCAGCGGCGACAGGCTCAGCTTGGGCTCGAAGTCGGTGTTCGATGCGGTCGATTGCCAGACGTATTTCGGCTCGTCGTAGTTCTCGTACCACACCTTGCCCCACAGCGCGCTGAAGGAAATTTCCGGGTGCGGGTTGCGCAGGCTCAGTGGCAGCAGCTTGCCGCCTTCTTCGATGATGATGCGGTTGGCACGTGGCGAAAGGGCCAGGATGCCAGGGCCTTCGGCGGCCGGCTCGACCAGCAGGGTACGGTGCGCGGTGCTGTGGAACACGCCCAGCTCGCCTGCGGCGTCGAGGGCGACGAAGCCCTTGCGGCGCTCTTCGGCGTCGATCTGCACGACCGCGGCCTTGCCCATCTGGAAGGTGCGGATCAGCTTGAAGCGCGATTCGCCATCCGGGTCACGGGCCATGAACCACTGGGCCAGGCCACCCTTGGAGTCGCCGATGATCAGCGAGATGCCGCCGACCAGCTGGGCGGTGGCGGTAATTTCGGTGTCGGCGCTTTCAGACAATTTGTAGCGGCCGTTGAGGCTCTTGTCGCGCAGGTTGAACACGTCTGCGGTGGCGCGGCCGTTGATCACGTACAGCCACTGCTGACGCGGGTCGATGAAGATGTTCTTCACCGTTTCGGTCATCTGCGGCAATTCGATGCGGTTCTGCTCGGTGGTGACCTCTTCGGTCATCATGTTTTCGGTGCGGGTCAGCTCGACCACCTGCAGGTGCGCGCCGGTGGAACCGGCCATCAGCAGGGTGTCGCCATTGACGTTGACGCTGACATGCTCCAGCGCACGGCCCTGCTCGTCGAGCACGAACGGTTGCTCGCCGTACGGGTAGTCGATGCCGGGGGCGATGGTTTTCTTGTTGTCCGGGTAGGTGATCTTGTAGGTGTGGTGGAACACCAGCGCCTGGCCATTGGACAAGCCCAGCACCACCAGCGGACTGCCCGGCTGGTCGGCACTGATCGAAGTGACCTGGGTGCCTGCCGGCACTGGCAGGTCGAAACGCTTGAGCTCGTTACCGGTCTTGGTATCGAAGAACAGTGCCTGGCCCTTGTCCGAAACGCGCATGCCCACCAGGTTCTGCTCTTCAAGCGCGATCATCAGCGGCTTGCCGGCATCCTGTTGCAGCCAGGTCGGCTCCAGGGCTTTCTTGCTGGTCAGCTCGGCGCCCTGGAACAGCGGCAGCACCACATAGGCCAGATAGAAGAAGATCAGGGTGATCGCCGCCAATACGGCAAGCCCGCCCACCAGTACATACCAGCGGGTCAGGCGGTCCTTGAGCGCGCGCATGCGGCGCTTGCGTTGCAACTCCGGCGTATTGAAATCAATCCGCACGGGCTGGGAGTTTTGGGTCATGTTGGAGTTGGCCAGATCATTCATGCGCACACCCTAGCGGTCCCGTGTGACAAAAACATTACAAAGTGGTGACGCACGAAAGCCCGCCGCACAGGAAACCTGGCTTCGGACTGGAATTTCGTGGAAGAGGCCGGGCATCAGCGCCGGCCTCCCCTTCAGTTACTTACTTTTTTGCGACGTTACCTGCGTGGGACAGGCCCAGGTCAGCCAAGGTCTTGTCGACGACTTTGGCCGGCAGCGGGATGTAGCCATCCTTCACCACGACCTGCTGGCCAGCTTGCGACAGCACCAGCTTGACGAACTCGGCTTCCAGCGGGGCCAGAGGCTTGTTTGGGGCCTTGTTGACGTAGACGTACAGGAAGCGCGACAGCGGGTAGGTGCCGTTCAGGGCGTTGGCTTCGTTGTCTTCAACGAACTCGCCGCCTTCCTTCTTGGCCAGGGCCACGGTCTTGACGCTGGCAGTCTTGTAGCCGATGCCCGAGTAGCCGATACCGTTCAGCGAGGAGCTGATCGACTGCACGACCGAGGCCGAGCCAGGCTGTTCGTTGACGTTAGGCTTGAAGTCGCCTTTGCACAGGGCTTCTTCCTTGAAGTAGCCGTAGGTGCCCGATACCGAGTTACGGCCGAACAGCTGTACTGGCTTGTTGGCCAGGTCGCCGGTCACGCCCAGGTCACCCCAAGTCTTGACGTCGGCTTTGCCACCGCACAGGCGGGTGGAAGAGAAGATGGCGTCGACCTGGGCCATGGTCAGGCCTTTGATCGGGTTGTCCTTGTGCACGAACACGGCCAGGGCGTCTACGGCGACCGGGATGGCGGTCGGTTTGTAGCCGTACTTCTGCTCGAAGGCCTGCAGCTCGACGTCCTTCATCTTGCGGCTCATCGGGCCGAGGTTGGCGGTGCCTTCGGTCAGCGCGGGTGGCGCGGTGGAGGAGCCGGCAGCCTGGATCTGGATGTTTACGTTCGGATATTCCTTCTTGTAGGCCTCGGCCCACAGAGTCATCAGGTTGGCGAGGGTGTCCGAACCGACGCTGGAGAGGTTGCCCGAAACACCGGTGGTCTTGGTGTAGGTCGGGATCGCAGGATCGACAGCGGCTACCGCGTTGGCGGTTGCAACGCCAGCGGCGGCAAAGGTGAGGGCCGCCATCAAACGCTTCAGTTTCATGCCTTGCTCCTAGCAGGAATATTGGGGTGTTGGATGGAACGGGCCCAAGTATCTGCAGGCCGCATGAATACGATATGACTTGAATATGACAATTGGATGAAAGGCCATCATCAAAAGCAGGTCTGGCCTCTTCGCGGCTAAAGCCGCTCCCACAGGTGCTGCCTTGCCTTGAAGCCGGTGCGATTCCTGTGGGAGCGGCTTTAGCCGCGAAGAGGCCAGCAGCCTTAACGCTTGTTGGCCAAGAGGTACACGCCCACAACCAGACCAACGGCACACAGCCCCGCCACATAGTAGGCCGGCGCCATCGGGCTCACTTTCAGCAGCGCAGTCACCACCATCGGCGTCAGCCCACCAAAGATTGCGTAGGCCACGTTGTACGAGAACGACAGCCCGCTGAAGCGCACCACCGCCGGGAACGCCTTGACCATCACATAAGGCACCGCGCCAATCACGCCCACGCACAGGCCGGTCACTGCATACAGCGGGAACAGCAGCTCGGGGCGCGTAGGCAGGCTGTGGTAGAAGGTCCAGGAGGTCGCCAGCAGCAACAGGCTGCCGATCACGAACACCCGGCCCGCGCCAAAACGATCGGCCAGGCTGCCAGCGCCGATGCAGCCGAAGCTGAGCAGCACGATGGCCAGGCTGTTGGCCTTGAGCGAGTCGGTGGGGCTGATGTGGTAGATGCTCTGCAGCAGCGCCGGAGTCATCAGGATGAGCACCACGATGGCGGCCGACAGCATCCAGGTCAGCAGCATCGACAGGATGATCGCACCGCGATGGTCACGCAGCACCGCGCGCAACGGCAGTTCCTCGGCCAGCGCCTTGCGCTGCTGCATCTCGGCGAACACCGGGGTTTCGTGCAGCCAACGGCGCAGGTACACCGAGAACAGGCCGAATACACCGCCGAGCAGGAACGGGATACGCCAGGCGTAATCGGCCACTTCCTGCGCGCTGTAGACGCTGTTGATCAGGGTCGCCACCAGCGAGCCAAGCAGGATACCCGCAGTCAGGCCTGCGGTGAGGGTGCCGCAGGCGTAGCCGGTGTTGCGCTCTGGCACGTGCTCGGACACGAATACCCAGGCGCCGGGTACCTCGCCGCCGATGGCCGCGCCCTGGATCACGCGCATCAGCAGCAACAGGATCGGCGCCCACATGCCGATCTGTGCATAGGTGGGCAGCAGGCCCATGATCAGCGTTGGCAGGGCCATCATGAAGATGCTCAGGGTGAACATCTTCTTGCGCCCGAGCAGGTCGCCGAAGTGAGCCATGATGATGCCGCCCAGCGGCCGCGCCAGGTAGCCGGCGGCAAAAATGCCGAAGGTTTGCATCAGGCGCAGCCATTCGGGCATGTCGGCGGGGAAGAACAGCTTGCCGACCACCGTGGCGAAGAACACGAAGATGATGAAGTCGTAGAACTCCAGCGCGCCGCCCAGGGCGGACAGTGAGAGAGTCTTGTAGTCACTGCGGGTCAGCGGCCGCGAGGGCTGCTCGATACTGCTCGGCACGGAAGTCATCGCTGATTGTTCTCTTTGTAGGCATGCAGGCCGCTTGGCACGCGGCTTCTGGAGTGGGAGACAGGCGAAGATAGCAAATTGCTGAGCTGCGCCGGAAGCGATACAAAATCCCTACACATATTCATGAATGCACGGTCGTCGCTGGCCGTTATGCTCTATATACTGGCAGTTCGTAGGAAAAGGTTGCTGCTAGCGTGGGATGTTGTGCGAAAACGCCGGTCTTTATGTCAGGCGGTTTCGCAGAGTTTCCCTACGGCCGCTCAGTGAAACGAAATCGGCGTAGTATGTTTCAAGCTGAATCGTTTACCCGGCCTTTGCGCCACACCAACGAAAAGCGTCACGGGTCAGAGGCCCCATCGCATGATTGAGCTCGAACAAGAAGATCCTATCCCGCAAGGTGACCTGGCCTTGCAGATCACCGCACTGCCGCGCGAAACCAACGGGTTTGGCGACATCTTCGGCGGCTGGCTGGTCGCCCAGATGGACTTGGCCGGTACCGCCATGGCCAGCCGTGTCGCCGGCGGCCGCGTGGCCACCGTGGCCATCGACCGCATGGCCTTTCTGGTCCCGGTCGCCGTCGGCGCGCAGCTGTCGTTCTATACCCAGACCCTGGAAATCGGTCGCAGCTCGATCCAGATGATGGTCGAAGTGTGGAGCGACGACCCGCTGTCCAGCGAATGGCGCAAGGTCACCGAAGCAGTCTTCGTCTTCGTCGCCATCGACGGCAGTGGCCGCACCCGCTCCGTACCTCGTCGCTGAGCCACGCCGGCGGTAAACTCATTGCATGTGCCCGGGTCCAAGGCCCACTGGCAATCAATGAGATGAATGCAATGGCTACCTTCCAGGTCGTAACCGAGCAACATGGCGAACTCAACTGCTGGCGTATCAGCAGCGACCAAGCCGAACTACTGATCGCCCAGCAGGGCGCGCAGATCCTCAGCTACCAGCGCGTTGGCGAGCCACCGCTGCTGTGGCTGAGCGACCAGGCCATCTTCCGTCAGGGCAAGTCGGTACGCGCCGGTGTGCCGGTGTGCTGGCCGTGGTTCGGCAACCTGCAGCGCAACCCCCAGGCCGTGCAGGCCATGTACCACGGCGAACAGGCACCCGCGCACGGCCTGGCGCGCGCGCGCGAGTGGCAATTGCTGGCTATCGAGGAAGCGGGCGAAGGCCTGCGTATCGAATTCGAACTGCCGGAAGCGCAGGGTGACCTGCCTGGCTGGCCTCATGACGTCGAGCTGAAGCTGGTAGTGGAGCTGGGCAAGGACCTGCAGCTGAACCTGACCAGCCGCAACATGGGCAATACCCCCGTCACCATCAGCCAGGCCCTGCACAGCTACTTCGCGGTCAGTGACGTGCGCCAGGCGCGGGTCGAAGGGGTGGAGGGGCTGAGCTATATCGAGACCCTGGCTGACTGGGAGCAGCGCCAGCAGCAGGGGCCGCTGGCGTTTGCCGGGGAGACCGACCGGATCTACCTGGCGACCCCGCAAACCCTTAGCATCGTCGACCCGCATTGGGAGCGGCGCATTACCTTGACCAGCAGTGGGTCGCGCTCGGCGGTGATCTGGAACCCTTGGACTGAACGGGCCAGGGATCTGCCGGACATGGCTGATGATGGGTGGCAGCGGATGCTGTGCATCGAGACGGCGAATGTGTGGGATGACCTGGTGGAATTGAAGCCTGGGGGCAGCAGCTCGCTGGGGGTCAGGATTGGCTGTGAAATGATCTGAGTCTTGCAGTGCCTGTTCGGGCCCCTTCGCGGGTAAACCCGCTCCAACAAGGTCTCCACAATATTCAAGGTTTGTGGAGACCCTGTGGGAGCGGGTTTACCCGCGAAAGGGCCAGTGCAGGCAATCAGAGGTCTGCATCCTCCACCACCCTGACCTTCCCGGCATCCAGCGCATAGGCCGCATCGGCCAGGTCATTGCTGACCTTCTCCACCTTCAGCTTGCCGCTGACCCACAGCGGTGTGTAGATATCATCGATCTTCAGGCCTTTCGGGTAGCGCACCAGCACCAGCTGGTTCGGTGGTGGTGGCGGCACATGAATGCACGCGCCCGGGTACGGCACCAGGAAGAACAACGTGTTGTTGCCCTTGGCGTCGCTCTCCAGCGGCACCGGGTAGCCGCCCAGGCGAATATCCTTGCCGTTCATGGCCGCCACGGTCTTGGTGGAGTACATCACCGCCGGCAAGCCCTTGCTCTGCTTCAGGCCGCCCTTGTCGGTAAAGGTGCCCATGGCTTCCGGCGAGTTGTGGTCGATATCGGGCATTTGCTCGAGTGCCTGCTGGTCCGACTTGGGCATCAGCTCCAGCCAGTCGGTTTCAGGCAGTTCGGCATGGGCCAGGGTGCTGGCCAACAGCAGTGGGGCGAGGAAAAAGGCACGCATGAAAATGCTCGGCAACTCGAATGAATTGCCGGGCATTCTAACCAGTATTCAGCGTTTCTTGATGAATCCGTAGATCACCAGAAGGATCACAGCACCGATCAGCGCGCCAAGGAAACCGGCAGCCTGCCCGGCCTGGTAGATACCCAGCGCCTGACCGCCGTAGGTGGCCAGCAGCGAGCCGGCAATCCCCAGCAGGATGGTCATGATCCAGCCCATGCTGTCGTCGCCCGGCTTGATGAAGCGGGCCAGCAGGCCGACGATAAGGCCGATGAAGATGGTTCCAATGATACCCATGGCAATCCCTCTGCAGTGAAGATGGAACAAGCCAAAGCCTAGACAGCGCTTTGGCTTGTTGCCATTTCAGAGGGCAAGCCGCTGGTAGAAGTTCGATCAGTTGCCGATCAGGGTTTCTACTTCGGCAATCTTGCGCTCGAGGGTGGCCATGTCGTGGCAGCGCAGGGTGGCGTGGCCAACCTTGCGACCAACCTTGAAGGCCTTGCCGTAGTGGTGCAGGTGGCAGTCACCGATGGCAACCACCTTGTCCACCGCCGGCACTTCACCGATGAAGTTGAGCATCGCGCTCTCGCCGACCTTGGCAGTCGAGCCCAGCGGCAAGCCGGCGACGGCGCGAAGGTGGTTCTCGAACTGGCTGCACTCGGCGCCTTCGATGGTCCAGTGCCCGGAGTTGTGCACGCGCGGGGCGATTTCGTTGGCCTTCAGGCCGCCGTCGACTTCGAAGAACTCGAAGGCCATCACGCCCACATAGTCCAGTTGCTTGAGCACACGGCCCACGTAGTCTTCGGCCAGAGCCTGCAGCGGGTGCGCCTGGCTGGCGACCGACAGGCGCAGGATGCCGCTTTCGTGGGTGTTGTGCACCAGCGGGTAGAAGCGGGTTTCGCCATCACGGGCACGCACGGCCACCAGCGACACTTCGCCGGTGAATGGCACGAAGCCTTCCAGCAGGCAAGGTACGCTGCCCAGCTCGGCAAAGGTACCGACCACGTCCTCAGGCGTGCGCAGCACCTTCTGGCCCTTGCCGTCGTAACCCAGGGTGCGGGTTTTCAGCACGGCCGGCAGGCCGATGCTGGCCACCGCTGCGTCCAGGTCGGCCTGCGAGAGGATGTCGGCGAAGGCCGGGGTAGGGATACCCAGGTCGCGGAACATGCTCTTCTCGAACAGGCGGTCACGGGCGATGCGCAGCGCTTCGGCGCTGGGGTACACCGGCACGAACTGCGAGAGGAAGGCCACGGTCTCGGCCGGGACACTTTCGAACTCGAAGGTGACCAGGTCGACTTCGTCGGCCAGCTGGCGCAGGTGGTCCTGGTCGCCGTAGTCGGCACGCAGGTGCTCGCCCAGCGGCGCAGCGCAGGCGTCCGGCGCCGGGTCGAGGAAGGCGAAGTTCATGCCCAGCGGGGTACCCGCCAGGGCCAGCATGCGGCCCAGCTGGCCGCCACCGATTACACCGATCTTCATGGGTTGAGCCTCAAGCCTGGCGCGGGTCTGGGTTGTCCAGCACGGTGTCGGTCTGTTCCGTGCGGAACTGCTTGAGCGCCGCGTGGTACTGCGGGTACTTGGCGCCGAGGATGCTGGCCGACAGCAGCGCGGCGTTGACCGCACCGGCACGACCGATGGCCAGGGTGGCAACCGGCACGCCGGCTGGCATCTGCACGATCGACAGCAGCGAATCGACACCCGACAGCATCGACGATTGCACAGGCACGCCCAGCACCGGCAGGTGGGTCTTGGCGGCACACATGCCTGGCAGGTGGGCTGCGCCACCGGCACCGGCGATGATCACCTCGATGCCACGGCCCTCAGCCTCCTCGGCATACTGGAACAGCAGATCCGGGGTACGGTGGGCGGAAACCACCTTCACCTCGTAGGGAATGCCGAGTTTTTCCAGCATATCGGCGGTGTGGCTAAGGGTGGACCAATCGGACTTGGAGCCCATGATCACGCCAACCAGTGCACTCATCGTCGAGCCTCTTCGCTTGTGCGCCCTTGGGCGCGTCAAAAAACAACAAGCCACGCGGGACGACCGGCGTGGCTTGTTTGCTGATCAGGACCGGACGCATCCGGTCGAAAGGCCGCGCAGTATACCGTAAGGTGGTGCGTTTAAGGCACCCCGGCGACCAACTGTCGCCCCTTATTTTTCGGGGCTTTGACTGACTTTTGGGTCAACCATCGCCGCCCCCTCGAGCTTGCGCCACAACAGCCTTACATTGGCCTTGCGCACCAGGGCGCAGCGGTACAGGCGGATTTCCAGCGGCACGTGCCACTGGCTGCCGCCGCAGATCGCCAGTTCGCCCCGTTCCAGTTCGCCACGCATCGACAGGCGCGGTACCCAGGCGATGCCCATGCCTTCCAGCGCCATGCTCTTCAGACTGTCGGCCATGGCGGTTTCATAGACGGTGGTATAGCGCAGGTTGCGCTGACGCAGCAGCAAATTGACCGAGCGACCGAGGAAGGCGCCGGCGGTATAGGCCAGCAGCGGCACGCTGCCCTCGCCTTCCAGGTCGAACAACGGCTTGCCGTCGGCATCCACGGCGCATACCGGCAACATTTCAGTGGTGCCCATGTGCAGCGACGGGAAGATCTCGGCATCCATCTGCAGGGCGGCATCCGGGTCATAGAAGGCCAGCATCAGGTCGCAGCCACCTTCGCGTAATGCATGCACTGCATCTCCGACGTTGGTCGCAACCAGGCGGGTGGCGATGTTCAACCCGTCGTTGCGCAACTGGGCCACCCAACGCGGGAAAAAGCCCGATGCCAGGGAGTGTGCTGCGGCCACCTGCACCACCTCACCCTGCCCGCCTTCCAGATGATGCAAGTGGCGGAGAATTTCGCTCAACTGGTCGACAACAGTACGCGCCGTGACAAGAAACAGCTGGCCGGCCTCTGTCAGCTCGATCGGCGTGCGGGAACGATTCACCAATTGCAGGCCCAAGGCTGCTTCCAGGCTGCGAATGCGCCGGCTGAAGGCCGGTTGGGTGACGAAACGCCGCTCTGCCGCCTGGGAAAAACTGCGGGTGGCGGCCAGCGCGCTGAAGTCTTCCAGCCATTTGCTTTCAAGGTTCACGAAGCACATCTCCTGGCGTGCACCAAAATGGAACACGCTCGAATGTCAATTGGCGTCACATGAAACACTATGCCGTTTGTGCATAGGTTAGCGTGCAACAGCATTGGCCGCAAAATCACCTTCAGGCCTAGGATTGGCGCCATTCCGGCATGTGCCGGGTCAAAATCGAGATGATATACATCATGTCCTCCGCTGCATCGTTCCGCGTCGAAAAAGATTTGTTGGGTACCCTTGAAGTTCCTGCAGATGCCTACTACGGCATCCAGACCCTGCGCGCTGCCAACAACTTCCACCTCTCCGGTGTTCCGCTGTCGCACTACCCGAAGCTGGTCGTGGCCCTGGCCATGGTCAAGCAGGCTGCTGCCGACGCCAACCGTGAGCTGGGTCACCTGAGCGATGCCAAGCACGCTGCCATCACCGCAGCCTGCGCCCGCCTGATCAAAGGCGATTACCACGACCAGTTCGTGGTGGACATGATCCAGGGCGGTGCTGGTACTTCTACCAACATGAACGCCAACGAAGTCATCGCCAACGTCGCGCTGGAGGCCATGGGCCACCAGAAGGGTGAGTACCAGTACCTGCACCCGAACAACGACGTGAACATGGCGCAGTCGACCAACGACGCCTACCCGACCGCCATCCGTCTGGGCCTGCTGCTGGGCCACGACGCCCTGCTGGCCAGCCTCGACAGCCTGATCCAGGCCTTCGCTGCCAAGGGTAAGGAGTTCGACCACGTACTGAAGATGGGCCGTACCCAGCTGCAGGACGCCGTACCGATGACCCTGGGCCAGGAATTCCGTGCCTTCGCCACTACCATGACCGAAGACCTGCAGCGCCTGCGCTCGCTGGCCCCGGAACTGCTGACCGAAATCAACCTGGGCGGTACCGCCATCGGCACCGGCATCAACGCCGACCCTGGCTACCAGGCCCTGGCCGTACAGCGCCTGGCTGCCATTAGCGGCCAGCCGCTGGTACCGGCTGCCGACCTGATCGAAGCCACCTCGGACATGGGCGCCTTCGTGCTGTTCTCCGGCATGCTCAAGCGTACCGCCGTCAAGCTGTCGAAGATCTGCAACGACCTGCGCCTGCTGTCCAGCGGCCCGCGCACCGGCATCAACGAGATCAACCTGCCAGCGCGTCAGCCAGGCAGCTCGATCATGCCAGGCAAGGTCAACCCGGTTATCCCGGAAGCCGTCAACCAGGTGGCCTTCGCCATCATGGGCAACGACCTGGCCCTGACCGTCGCCGCCGAAGGTGGCCAGCTGCAGCTGAACGTTATGGAGCCGCTGATCGCCTACAAGATCTTCGACTCGATCCGCCTGCTGCAACGCGCCATGGACATGCTGCGCGAGCACTGCATCGTCGGCATCACCGCCAACGAACAGCGCTGCCGTGAACTGGTCGAGCACTCGATCGGCCTGGTCACCGCCCTGAACCCGTACATCGGCTACGAAAACGCCACCCGTATCGCCCGCGTTGCCCTGGAAACCGGCCGCGGCGTACTGGAACTGGTGCGCGAAGAGAAGCTGCTGGACGACGCGATGCTCGACGACATCCTGCGTCCGGAAAACATGATCGCTCCCCGTCTGGTTCCGCTGAAGGCGTAACCAGGCCGCTGTAAACAGTCTCACCAGGTCGAGGGACTAGACACCTCTCAACCTTTCCAAGGCCCGAGCCTATGCTTCGGGCCTTTTTTTTGCCTGAAGGATTTGTGGGGTTGCTTTGCAGCCCATCGCGACGCAAGGCCGCTCCTGCAATAGCCCTGCGTACACCGGCCAATGTGGGAGCGGCCCCCGAACATCGGCACACAACTTGCTCCATAATGCGTCCCAGCCCAACGGGATTACCCAGCATGCTGCACAGCCACCTGACCACCCTCAACGCGGTTTCGCTGATCCTCAACGTCTTCCAGGCAGACGGTTGCGAGGCGTCGGCGCTGCTGGCCGGCAGCGGCATCGGCCCGGCAGACCTGGGCCATGCCGATGCGCGCATCACCACCCAGCAGGAACTGCAGGTGTGCGCCAACGCCGTTGCCCGACGCGAGGATATCGGCCTGGAACTGGGCCGGCGCATGCATGTGTCGTGCTACGGCATGCTCGGTTACGCCCTGCTCTCCAGTGCCACTTTGGGTGACGCCTTGCGCCTGGCGCTGCAGTATCCGGCACTGCTGGGAACAGTCTTCAAGCTGCGTTTGCTCGACGACGGTCAGCGCGTCTGGTTCAGCGCCAGCGACTACCACGACAGCCCGACGCTGACCGCCTTCAACGCCGAGTTCTGCCTGGTGTCGCTGAAGGTCATCTGCGACGACCTGCTCGGCCGCCCGCTGCCCCTGCTGGCAGCCCGTTTCGAACACCCACGGCCCGGTTACCACGCACTCTATGCCGGGGCATTCCAGTGCCCGGTCGGTTTCGAGGCCGAGGACAATGCCTTTGCCTTCGAACGGCGTTGGCTGGACACACCACTGCCGCTGGCCGACCCGATTACCCACAAGGCCATGAGCGAACGCTGCCGGCGCCTGAACCTGGAATTCACCGGCCGCCAGGCCTGGCTGGGGCGGATTCGCCAACTGCTGGCGCAGCAACTGGATGCAGCGCCCGGGCTGGAAGGGCTGGCGCGGCAGATGAACTGCTCATCGCGCACCCTGCGCCGGCATTTGCAGGCGTTGGGCAGCAGTTATCAACAGCTGCTGGATGAACTGAGGTTCGAGCGGGCCAAACAATTGCTGGCTGATGAGCAGATGCCGATCTATCGGATTGCCGAGTGCCTGGGGTTCAGCGAGACCGCCAGTTTTCGGCATGCCTTCCAGCGTTGGAGTGGCGTCGCGCCCAGTCACTTCCGCGGTTGACCTGTACCGGCCCTTTCGCGGGTGAACCCGCTCCCACAGGGATTGCACACACTCAGGTGCAACACTGTACCTGTGGGAGCGGGTTCACCCGCGAAAGGGCCAGTACAGGCCACCAACAAATCCAGCCAAAGAGCTTGGCCATATCGATCCCCTTTTGGCCACTTGCGTCGTTCTCCCCCACTGGCCCGCCCATGAGAATGGGCCCACGCCAGTACCCACCGGAGAACAACAATGCTGACGATCTATTCCGATGACCACCGCCTGCACCACGGCCGCTGCGAGCTGATCGACGGCAAGCTGATGCCCTGTTTCGAAATGCCGTCACGCGCCGACCATGTGCTCGACCAGGTAAAAAAGCGCAACCTCGGCGACATCCAGGGCCCCACCGACTTCGGGCGCGCACCGTTGCTGCGCATCCACAGCGCCGGCTACCTGGACTTCTTCGAAGGCGCCTGGGCGCGCTGGGCCGCACTGGGCCAGGAAGGCGACCTGCTGCCGTTCACCTGGCCCGCACGCACCCTGCGCCAGGTAAAACCCACCGGCCTGCACGGTGAGCTGGGCTACTACAGCTTCGATGCCGGCGCACCGATCACCGCCGGTACCTGGCAGGCCGCCTACAGCGCCGCTCAGGTCGCCCTCACCGCGCAGGCGGCTATCCAGCAAGGCGCCCATTCCGCCTTCGCCCTGTGCCGCCCGCCAGGGCACCATGCCGCCGGCGAAGTCATGGGTGGCTATTGCTACCTGAACAACGCCGCGATCGCCGCCCAGGCCTTCCTCGACCAGGGCCGACGCAAGGTCGCCATCCTCGACGTCGACTACCACCACGGCAACGGCACCCAGGACATCTTCTACAGCCGCAACGATGTGTTCTTCGCCTCGATCCATGGCGACCCACGCGACGAGTTCCCGTTCTTCCTCGGCTATGCCGATGAAACCGGCGAGGGTGCCGGTGAAGGCTGCAACATCAACTACCCACTGCCGGCCGGCAGCGACTGGGCCGCCTGGAGCGCTGCCCTGGAGGACGCCTGCCAGCGCATCGCCGCCTATGACGCCGATGTGCTGGTGATCTCGCTGGGCGTGGATACCTTCAAGGACGACCCGATCTCGCAGTTCAAGCTGGACAGCCCGGACTACCTGGAAATGGGCAAGCGCATCGCTCAACTCGGCAAGCCGACCCTGTTCGTGATGGAAGGCGGCTACGCTGTGGAAGAAATCGGTATCAACGCGGTCAATGTGCTGGAAGGCTTCCAGCACGCCCAGCCAGGAGCCCGGTAATGGTCCGACTCAAGCGTCTGCTCGCCCCGTTCATCGCCGCCACCCTGTTCACCGGTGCCCTGCAAGCCCAGGCCGAACAGCGCACCCTGCGGGTGTACAACTGGTTCGACTACATCACCCCGCAAACCCTCACCGAGTTCCAGAAAGACAGCGGGGTGAAGCTGGTCTACGACATCTTCGACACCAACGAGGCGCTGGAAGCCAAGCTGCTGACCGGCAACTCCGGTTATGACGTGGTAGTGCCGTCCAACGTGTTCCTCGCCAAGCAGATCGAAGCGGGGGTGTTCCAGCCGCTGGACCGCAGCAAGCTGCCAAACTGGCAGCACCTGGACCCGGCGCTGATGAAGCTGATCGAGGCCAACGACCCCGGCAACAAATTTGCCGTGCCTTACATGTACGGCACCGTGCTGATCGGCTTCAACCCGGCCAAGGTCAAGGCTGCGCTCGGCGACAACGCGCCGGTGGACAGCTGGGACCTGATCTTCAAGGAAGAGAACATCGCCAAGCTCAAGCAGTGCGGTGTGGCCCTGCTCGACTCGCCGTCGGAGATCATGCCACTGGCGTTGCAGTACCTGGGCTTGCCACCGAACAGCGACAAACCGGCTGATTACAAGAAAGCCGAAGCGCTGATGCTGAAGATTCGCCCGCACATCACCTACTTCCATTCCTCGAAGTACATGGCCGACATCGCCAACGGCGATATCTGCGTGGCAGTGGGCTACAGCGGCAGCTTCTCGCAGGCCGCCAACCGCGCCGTCGAGGCGAAGAATGGCGTAGTGGTGGACATGCGCCTACCCAAGGAAGGTGCACCGATCTGGTTCGACATGCTGGCGATTCCGAAGAACGCGGCCAACCCGGAAGATGCCCACGCGTTCATCAACTACCTGCTGCGGCCCGAAGTGATTGCGCCGATCAGTGACTTTGTCGGGTACCCGAACCCGAACAAGGACGCGACCGACAAGGTGAGCCCGGCGATTCGCAACAACCCCAACCTGTATCCGACGGCGGAGGCGATGGCCAAGCTGTATACCCTCAAGCCCCTGGCGCGGGATGCCGAACGGGCTCGGACCAGGGCCTGGACGCGGATCAAGTCCGGTACCTGATTTAGAGCCGGGGGCTGCTTTGCAGCCCAATCGCCGGCAAGCCAGCTCCCACAGGGATCGCGCAAGCTTGAGGATTTAGAGCAAGGCAGTTGCTCCCCAGGGCTGCACAGCTCTCAAGACCGGTGCAGGTCCCTGTGGGAGCGGGCGTGCCCGCGAAGGGCCGCACAGCGGCCCCATTCACTTTCTCCAGGCCTTGCGCAAGCGCATCAACGCCTCGGCAATCTCCCCCTCCGGCACCGCTGCAAACCCCAGCACCAGCCCTGCCCTTTTATCCACAGGTACCTCGCTGTCCGCCAGCCAGAAATTGCTCAGCGGCGTCACCTCCACCCCCACCGCTTCAGCCTTGGCCACCAGTTCCTGCTCCCGGGCAAAGTTATCCACATCGACCTTCACATGCAGCCCGGCCGCCACCTCCGGCATGCCGCCCAAACCCGGAATATCCACAGGCCAGCCAGCCTTCAGCACATTGCGCCGGCTCAACGCTGCCTTGCGCATGCGCCGGATATGCCGCTGGAAGTGCCCCCGGGCCATGAACTCGGCCATCACGCACTGGCTACTGACCTCCGAATGCCGCACCGCCAGCGCCCTGCCCTGGCTGAACGCCTGCGCCAGTTGCGGCGGCAGTACCAGGTAGCCCAGGCGCAACGCCGGAAAGGCGATCTTGCCAAAGGTACCGACGTACAGTACCCGCCCGTGCCGGTCGAGCGCCGCTAGCGGGGCCAAGGGCGCACCGCTGTAGCGATACTCGCCGTCGTAGTCGTCTTCGATGATCCAGCCTTCGCTGCGCTCGGCCCAGGCCAGCAGTTCCAGGCGTCGCGCCAGGCTCATGGTCACCCCGGTCGGGTACTGGTGGGCTGGCGTGACATAGGCCAGCCGGCAATCCGTCAGCTGCCCGAGCCGGCGACAGTCCATGCCATCCTCGTCCACCGGCACGCCACACAACCTGCCACCGGCCAGCGCAAAGGCATGCCCGGCTGCGCGGTAACCCGGGTTTTCCACAGCCACACCGTCGCCGGGCTGCAACAGCAACTGTGCACAAAGGCTGATGGCCTGTTGCGCACCACTGGTGATCACAATTTGTTCAGCAGTGCAACTCAGCCCACGCGAGCGACGCAGGTAGGCTGCGATCAGTTCACGCAGCAGTGGCTCGCCTGCCGGGTCACCATAACCCAACTGCGCCGGAGCCGGGTTGCGCCAGAAACCCGCCTGCAGCTTGGCCCAGACGTCGAACGGGAACAGGTCGAACGCCGGAATACCGACGCGAAAAGCACGCGGTGCACCGCTTCTTGGGGGCGGCAGATGGTTACTTTTCAGGCGCTGCAAAGGCTCGCTGGAACAGCGCTTGCTGGATAAATCCTCAGTATTTTCTGAGGAAAATGTGGATAAGTCTGTTGATAACCCCCGGGATAACCCTGTGGATACTTGTGTGGATAGTTTTGCAGCGGAGAGTTTCGGTAACTGGCTGACATAGGTGCCGTCGCCTACCCGGCTTTCGATGTAGCCCTCGGCATATAGCTGGTCATAGGCCCGCACCACGCTGTTGCGTGACAGCGCCAGCATGGCGGCCAGATCACGAGTGGCCGGTAGCCGCGTGCCACTGCTCAGGCGCCCGTCCAGCACCCGCGCACGTAGCGCCTGATACAGCTGCTGGCTGAGCCCGCGGCGGCGATCGAGGGCGATTCCGGCAGGGTCGAAAGGCAATACTAGGGTGCGCTCGCTCACGGTATTGGACCTATAAAAACAGCTGTTAATGGCTCTTACTATGAACCAATAGCCTGCCTAGGATGGAGCCATCGCACAAGGAAACCGAGCATGTACAACAGCAAACCCCATCAGGAACACGACCTCGGGCGCCTGCACCAGCACATGCTCGACACCCGCCTGGCCATCCTGGTCAGCAAGGGCGAACAAGGCCTGCTGGCCACGCACCTGCCCGTGCTGGTCGATATCGCCGAAGGCGAATTCGGCACCGTCTATGCCCACCTGGCGCGGGCCAACCCCCAGTGGCACGACCTGAAGCAAGGTGGCGAAGCCCTGCTGGTGTTCCCCGGCGCCGATGCCTATGTCAGCCCCGGTTACTACCCGAGCAAGGCCGACAACCCCAAGGTGGTGCCAACCTGGAACTACCTGGCCGTGCACGCCTATGGCCCGGCCGAAGTGATTCACGAAGCCGAGCCATTGCTGGCCATTGTCAGTCGCCTGACCGAGCGCCACGAACAAGGCCGCGGCGAACCGTGGAACGTCACCGATGCCCCGCGTGACTACCTCGATGGCATGCTCCGCGCCATCGTCGGCATCCGCCTGCCCATCGCCCGCCTGCAAGGCGCGCGCAAGCTCAGCCAGAACCGCTCTGAGCAAGACATTGCCGGCGTGCGTGAAGGCCTGAGCGCCAGCCCCGATTACCTGGATAACCAACTCGCGGCGCACATGCGCCAACTCTGAAGGAATAGCCCATGTCCAGCGTTACCCTGCGTCCTGTTACCACCCAAGACCATGCTGCCTGGCTCGCCCTGTGGCAGGCCTACTTGCACTTCTATGAGTCCGAATTGACCGAAGAGGTCAGCCTCAGCACCTGGCAACGCCTGCTCGACCCGAACGAACCGACCCATTCGGCCCTTGCCTGGGTCGATGGCAAGGCAGTGGGCATGGTCAACTTCATCTACCATCGTTCCAACTGGAGCATCGGAAACGCCTGCTACCTGCAGGACCTGTACGTGGACAGCACACAGCGCGGCCTGGGCATCGGCCGCCAGCTGATCGAGCACGTCTACGCCAAAGCCAAGGCCGACAACTGCGCCAAGGTGCACTGGCTGACCCACGAGACCAACGCCACCGCCATCAGCCTGTACCAACAGGTTGCCGAGCGCTCGGGCTTCATCCAATTCCGCAAAGAGTTCTAAGCCGAACATGACCGACGCATTGAACTGGAAACCCGCCACAGCTCCCCAGGCCGAGCCCATCGACGGCCGCTTCATCCGCCTGGAAAAGCTCGACCCGGCGCGCCATGGCGACGACCTCTGGGAGGTGCTGCAAGGCCCGGCGGCCGACCCGGCGCTGTGGGACTACCTGCCCTATGGCCCGTTCACCGAACGTGCCGCCTTCGACCGTTGGCTGGAAGGCAACGCCGCTGGCCGCGACCCGCTGTTCTACATCGTCATCGACCGCGCCAGCGGCCAGGCCCAGGGCATCCTGAGCCTGATGTCGATCGTGCCCGACCACGGCCGCATCGAAATCGGCCACATCGCCTTCGGCGCTGCCATGCAGCGTACGCCCAAGGGCACCGAAGCGGTGTACCTGCTGGGCAAGCTGGGCTTCGAACTGGGCAACCGCCGGCTGGAGTGGAAGTGCAACAACGCCAACGCACGCTCCAAGCGTGCGGCGGAGCGGTTTGGCTTTGTCTATGAAGGCGTGTTCCGCAAGCACTTGGTGGTGAAGGACCACAATCGGGATACGGCGTGGTATTCGATTACCGATGATGAGTGGCCGGCGGTGGCTGCCGGGTTCGAACGTTGGTTGAGCGAGGAAAACCAGAAGCCCGAGGGGCAGGTGCAGACCTTGGAGGCATGCCGCCAAGGTTGAGAATTACACTGGGCCAACCGGCCTCTTCGCGGGCTTGCCCGCTCCCACAGGTTTTCCACAAGTCTCGAGACTGGTGGTGTACCTGTGGGAGCGGGCAAGCCCGCGAAGTGGCCGGCAGATTCAACGCAAAAAAAGGGGAGCATCCGCTCCCCAGAGGTAAACCGCTTGTAGATGAGGGCTTATCTCAGCCTTCGATCTCGATCAGGATCTCGC
This sequence comes from Pseudomonas sp. B23(2017), assembly GCF_002113725.1. Taxonomy (NCBI): domain Bacteria; kingdom Pseudomonadati; phylum Pseudomonadota; class Gammaproteobacteria; order Pseudomonadales; family Pseudomonadaceae; genus Pseudomonas; species Pseudomonas sp. B23(2017). The sequence continues at coordinate 628,364 of NZ_NEJM01000001.1, forward strand.
CCGGTGTCACGCGGTCGCCCTTGGCCACGTGGATGGCCACGACCTTGCCAGCGATACCCGCCTGCACTTCGGTCTCCATCTTCATGGCTTCGGTGATCAGCACGGCCTGGCCGGTCTTGACCATGTCGCCTTCCTTGACCAGCACATCGACGATGTTGCCTGGCATGGTGGTGCTGACATGGCCCGGGGCACTGGCCTGCTTGCGCTTGCTGCTGCCGCCGCCGACGAATTCGTTGAGTGGCTCGAACACCACTTCTTCCGGCATGCCGTCGATCGACAGGTAGAAGTGGCGCTTGCCTTCGGCCTTCACGCCCACACCGGTGATGTCGACGCGGTAGGTTTCGCCGTGCACGTCGATGACGAACTCGGTCGGTACGCCTTCACCGCTATGGGACGCCACTGCGCCCGCTTCAGGAATTGGCAGCAGGACTTCAGGGGTCAGGGTGCCGGCTTCGCGTTCTTCGAGGAACTTACGGCCAATGTCCGGGAACATGGCGAAGGTCAGCACGTCTTCTTCGCAACGGGCCAGGGCGCCGATATCGGCACGCAGCTTGGCCATTTCCGGCTTCAGCAGGTCGGCCGGGCGCACGTCGATCACTTCTTCACTGCCGATCGCCTGACGGCGCAGCTGCTCGTTGACCACGCCCGGAGCCTTGCCGTAACCACCTTGCAGGTACAGCTTCACCTCGTTGGTGATGGTCTTGTAGCGCTCGCCGGCCAGCACGTTGAAGAACGCCTGGGTACCGACGATCTGCGAGGTCGGGGTTACCAGCGGTGGGAAGCCGAGGTCTTCACGCACGCGCGGGATCTCAGCCAGCACTTCGTTCATGCGGTTGAGGGCGCCCTGCTCCTTGAGCTGGTTGGCCAGGTTGGAAATCATGCCGCCCGGTACCTGGTTGACCTGCACGCGAGTGTCCACGGCGGTGAACTCGCTTTCGAACTGGTGGTACTTCTTGCGCACGGCATAGAAGTACAGGCCGATTTCCTGCAGCAGCTCCAGGTCCAGGCCGGTATCGAATTCGCTGCCCTTGAGCGCGGCAACCATCGACTCGGTACCCGGGTGGCTGGTGCCCCAGGCGAAGCTGGAGATGGCGGTGTCGATGTGATCGGCGCCGTTTTCCACAGCCTTCAGCTGGCACATTGCGGCCAGGCCGGCAGTGTCGTGGGAGTGGATGAACACCGGCAGCGACTGCTCGGCCTTCAACGCCTTGACCAGTTCGCCGGTGGCGAACGGGGTCAGCAGGCCGGCCATGTCCTTGATCGCCACCGAGTCGCAACCCATGGCTTCCATCTGCTTGGCCTGCTTCACGAAGGCTTCGATGGTGTGTACCGGGCTGGTGGTGTAAGCGATGGTGCCCTGGGCGTGCTTGCCGGCAGCCTTGACCGCTTCAATGGCCACGCGCAGGTTACGCACGTCGTTCATGGCATCGAAGATGCGGAACACGTCGATACCGTTGACCGCTGCCTTGGCGACGAACGCCTTGACCACATCGTCGCTGTAGTGGCGGTAGCCCAGCAGGTTCTGGCCGCGCAGCAGCATTTGCAGGCGGGTGTTGGGCAGCGCCGCGCGCAGCTTGCGCAGGCGCTCCCACGGGTCTTCCTTGAGGAAGCGCACGCAGGCGTCGAAGGTGGCGCCACCCCAGACTTCCAGCGACCAGTAGCCGACCTTGTCGAGCTTGTCGCAGATCGGCAGCATGTCTTCGGTACGCATGCGGGTGGCCAGCAGGGACTGGTGGGCGTCGCGCAGGATCGTGTCGGTTACGTGAATTTTCTTGGACATTATGGGGTTCCTCACAGGCCTGCGTGGGCGGCGATGGCAGCGGCGATGGCCAGGGCCAGCTCTTCGGGTTTGCGCTTGATCGAGTAGTTGGTCAGTTCCGGGTGGCTTTCGACGAAGCTGGTGTTGAACTGGCCGCTACGGAATTCGGGATTGCGCAGGATTTCCTGGTAGTACGCGGCGGTGGTCTTCACCCCTTGCACGCGCATGTCGTCCAGGGCCCGCAGGCCGCGGTCCATGGCTTCTTCCCAGGTCAACGCCCACACCACCAGTTTCAGGCACATGGAGTCGTAGAACGGCGGAATGGTGTAGCCGGTGTAGATCGCCGTGTCGGTACGCACGCCCGGGCCGCCGGGGGCGTAGTAACGGGTGATCTTGCCGAAGCTGGGCAGGAAGTTGTTCTTCGGGTCTTCGGCGTTGATGCGGAACTGCAGCGCGTAACCGCGATGCTGGATGTCTTCCTGCTTGACCGACAGCGGCAGGCCCGAGGCAATGCGGATCTGCTCACGGACGATGTCGATACCGGTGATTTCCTCGGTGATGGTGTGTTCCACCTGCACCCGGGTGTTCATTTCCATGAAGTACACCTCGCCATCGGCGAGCAGGAACTCCACGGTACCGGCGTTCTCGTAGTTCACTGCCTTGGCCGCACGCACCGCCAGGTCGCCGATGTAGGCGCGCTGTTCGGGGGTGAGCTGTGGGCTCGGGGCGATTTCGATGAGCTTCTGGTTGCGGCGCTGGATCGAGCAGTCGCGCTCGAACAGGTGCACGACGTTGCCAAAGCTGTCACCGAGGATCTGCGCCTCGATGTGCTTGGGGTTGACGATGCACTTTTCCAGGAACACTTCCGCAGAACCAAAGGCCTTGGTAGCCTCGGAAATGACGCGGGGGAAGTTCTGTTCCAGTTCTTCACGGCTGTTGCAACGGCGAATACCACGGCCGCCACCACCAGAGGTGGCCTTGAGCATGACTGGGTAACCGATGCGGTCACCTTCACTCAGGGCTTCGTGAATATCGGCAACGTTGCCTTCGGTACCCGGGGTTACCGGTACACCGGCGGCGATCATGGTGCGGCGTGCTTCGGTCTTGTCGCCCATGCGGCGAATGACCTCGGCGGCCGGGCCGATGAACTTGATCCCGCGCTCGGCGCAAATCTCTGCCAGTTCAGCGTTTTCCGACAGGAAACCATAGCCGGGGTGCAAGGCATCACAGCCGGTTTCCACAGCCAGGTTCACCAGCTTGCGCGGGTTCAGGTAACCGGCCAGCGGCTCGGCACCAATGCTGTGGGCTTCGTCGGCGCGCTTGACGTGCAACGCGTGGCGGTCGGCGTCGGAATAGATTGCCACCGAGCGAATGCCCATCTCGGCGCAGGCACGCACGATCCGAACTGCAATTTCACCTCGGTTGGCGATCAGGATTTTTTTTATCACTGGAGTCTTCCCAAAGCCGTAGGAACAGTCGAGCCGGTTCTCCCGGTCGGCGCGTGACCAGACGTTGCTGGCCAGTCGCACATTCACCCTAGCGCTGTAGATTGATAAACAAAAATCAATATTTGTTAGGGGCTGTATTAGCAAAAGCTTATAGTGCGGTAACAGGGTGTTGCCGAAGGGCGGATAAAAATGCGTAAGTCCTTGATGCGTATGACTTTGCGTCAATTGCAGATCTTCAACGAGGTATGCGATTTGCGTTCGTACAGCCGTGCGGCGGAAGAGATGGCGCTGACGCAACCCGCCGTTAGTCTACAGATCCGCCAGCTGGAAGAACTGATCGGCCAGCCGCTGTTCGAGTACGTGGGCAAGAAGCTCTACCTGACCGAAGCTGCCGAGGCCCTGCAACGCGCCAGCCGCGATATCTTCGGGCGCCTGGAGAGCCTGGACATGCAGCTTTCGGACATGCAGGGCTCATTGCAGGGGCAGTTGAAACTGGCGATCGAGTCCAGTGCCAAGTACTTCGTGCCACACCTGTTCGCGGCCTTCAAGCAGCGTCACCCGGAGGTCAACCTGACCCTGACGGTGGTCAATCGCGCCCAGGCCATCCGCCGCCTGTCGGACAACCGCGACGACCTGATCATCATGTCCATGGTGCCGCAGGACATGGGCCTGGAGTTTCTGCCGTTCCTCAACAACCCGATCGTCGCGGTGGCGCCGCCCGAGCACCCGCTGTGCAAACTGGAGCAACTGCGCCTGCAGGACCTGGAGCCTCATACCCTGCTGGTCCGCGAACAGGGTTCGGGCACGCGCAAGGCTTGCGAGGAATACTTCAAGGACAAGCGCGTGCATTTCACCCAGACCCTGGAGGTGGCCTCGGCCGACGCCCAGCGCGAATGCGTGATCGCCGGCCTGGGCATTGCCATGCTTACCCGCCATGCGGTCAACCTGGAGCTGGCCACCGGTGTGCTGAGGGAGCTGCCCGTGGAGGAACTACCCCTGTACCGCAGCTGGTGCGTGGTGCAGTCCAAGGCCAAACGGCAGTCGCCGGTGGCCTTGGCCTTCCTGGCGTTCATCCGCAGCGAACGTGCGCTGATCAGCGCACTGGTTGAGCGTTTTTCGGGGAAGCTGCTGCCGACGCCTGCCAGACCGTGAGCTCTTGCAGCTCGGGGTAATCCACTAGTTCGCGGAGCAGTTGACGTTGGTCGCAATAGCTCTCGATCGCGCGGCGGTATTCCATGCGGCGCTGATCCTTTTCCTGCTGCTTGCGAGCCTTGGCGCTGGGTTGGTACGTACCGTCGAAGTCACGAGCCATTGCCTGTCTCCCAGATAGGATGCGGGAGTTTCAGACTGGCTTGAGTGGTTTACGGTTTGGCTGTGGAATGGTGACAAAACAGTGAATTTTTGCTGCCTGTGCTGGCCCTATCGCCGGCAAGCCAGCCCCCACAGGTACTCCACAGGACTCGAGGCCTGTGGTGACTGTGTGGGAGCCCGGCTTGCCGGCGATAGGGCCAGCACAGGCAATGCAGATCAGTCGTCGGTAGCCTTGATCGACTTGGGCGACAAGCGCAGGCTGCGCAAGCTGCGCTTCACACTCTTCAGGTGGTTGACCAGGCTCGGCCCGCGCGCCATGGCCACGCCCATGGCCAGCACGTCGATCACCACCAGGTGGGCGATACGCGAGGTCAGCGGGGTGTAGATTTCGGTGTCTTCATGCACGTCGATCGCCAGGTTTACCGTCGACAGCTCCGCCAGCGGTGTCTGGCTTGGGCACAGGGTAATCAGGTTGGCGCCGCTCTCACGGACCAGGTTGGCGGTGATCAGCAGGTCCTTGGAGCGGCCCGACTGGGAAATGCATACCGCCACATCACCCGGCTTCAGGGTCACCGCCGACATCGCCTGCATATGCGGGTCGGAATAGGCTGCCGCGCTGAGCAGCAGGCGGAAGAACTTGTGCTGGGCATCGGCCGCTACCGCACCGGAGGCGCCAAAGCCATAGAACTCCACACGCTGCGCCTGGGCCATGGCGGTCACCGCCTGCTGCAGCGCCTGCGGGTCGAGGTGCTCGCGCACTTCCATCAGGGTGTGCAGCGTGGTGTCGAAGATCTTCAGGCTGTAGTCGGCGACCGAGTCGTCTTCATGGATGGCGAACTGGCCGAAACTGGCCCCCGCAGCCAGGCTCTGCGCCAGCTTCAGCTTCAGGTCCTGGAAGCCCGAGCAACCGATCGCGCGGCAGAAACGCACGATGGTCGGTTCGCTGATACCCACGCTGTGCGCCAGGTCGGCCATGGAGCTGTGCATGACGGCAGCCGGGTCGAGTAGCACGTGGTCGGCTACTTTGAGTTCCGATTTGCGCAGCAGGTGGCGCGATTGGGCGATATGTTGCAACAGATTCACAGGCTGGACTCGGTTATGATCGGCTGGCCGGGTTGTAGCTATCTTGTAGTTATACTACATGGACGCCAACCCGCCCAGTTAAACGAACGTGGAGAGTGGTGGTTTGACTATTCCTTGCGACATTCTGGTCTTCGGCGGCACCGGCGATCTGGCCCTGCACAAACTGCTTCCGGCGCTCTACCACCTGTTTCGCGAGGCCCGTCTGAACAACGCCGTGCGCATCATCGCGCTGGCACGACGCAACTTGCCACGTAACGATTATCTCAAGCTCGCCGAGCGCCATTGCCGGGCACAAATTGCCCGCAACGACTTCGACGAAGAGGTCTGGCAGCGGTTTTCCGCGCGGGTCGACTATTTCGCCATGGATGCTTCGCAAAGCGCCGACTTCGGCCGCCTGGCGCGCTACCTGGGCGAACCCGGCGGCTTGACGCGCATCTTCTACCTGGCCACCGCCCCCAACCTGTTCGTGCCGATTGCCAAGCACCTGCGTAACGCCGGCCTGGCCGACGCCGAAGCGCGCATCGTGCTGGAAAAGCCGATCGGCCACTCGCTGGAATCGGCTACCGCCATCAACGAAGCGATTGGCGCAGTGCTGGAGGAAAACCAGGTATTTCGCATCGACCACTACCTGGGCAAGGAAACCGTGCAGAACCTGATGGCCCTGCGTTTTGCCAACGCCCTGCTGGAGCCGGTGTGGCGCAACAATCAGGTCGACCACGTGCAGATCAGTGTTTGCGAGACCCTGGGTGTAGAGAACCGCGGCGCCTACTACGACCGCGCCGGGGCGACCCGCGACATGTTGCAGAACCACCTGCTACAGCTGCTATGCCTGGTGGCCATGGAGCCGCCCGCGCAGTTCGAGGCCGAAGCGGTGCGTGACGAGAAGGTGAAGATCTTGCGGGCCCTCAAACCCATCACTGGCCAGGACGTGCAGGACAAGACCGTACGCGGCCAGTATGGCGCCGGGCGCATCGGCGGCCAGGAAGTGCCGGCCTATTACTTCGAAAAGGACGTCGACAACGACAGCGACACCGAAACCTTCATCGCCATCGAGGCGCACATCGACAATTGGCGCTGGGCGGGCGTGCCCTTCTACCTGCGGACCGGCAAGCGCATGGCACGGCGCTCATCGCAGATCGTCATCCAGTTCAAGCCGGTGCCCCACGAGCTTTTCAATGGCGGCCAGGTCAACCAGCTGCTGATCCAGCTGCAACCGGACGAACGCATCAGCCTGCGCATGATGACCAAGAGCCCGGGCAAGGGCATGCGCCTGGAACCTGTGGACCTGGACCTGAATCTGGCCCAGGTGTTCAGCCAGACCCGCCGCTGGGACGCCTACGAGCGCCTGCTGCTGGATGTGCTGGAGGGCGACTCGACGCTGTTCATGCGCCGCGATGAAGTGGAAGCGGCCTGGGCCTGGATCGACCCGATCATCAAGGGCTGTGAAGAGCACTTCCAGGCACCGCGACCGTACCCGGCAGGCAGTAACGGGCCGGAGCAAGCCAACAGCCTGCTGGCCAGGCACGGCAGGCACTGGCATAGCTGAAGCACTGCCCTGCTCCCGCGGCAGGCGAAAGGGCAGAAAGTAGCCCCAGCGCGCTGGCGCTACTTTCAACCCGAGACAGGAGCAGACAATGGCTACTATCACCAACCTCGTTGCAATCAACGACATCGCCCACGGCAAGCAGGTTTTCAGGGTTCATGGCACCGTTACGGTCGCCTCTCCGGCCATCGAACCGGTGCTGGTCGAGCCCAAGCTGCGCCACCGGGGTGGCTGGGAAGTGCTGGAGCTTCAGCTGCTGGATAGCGGCGCAATCACCCCGCAGGTGCTGACCGAAAAAGCCGTGGTTTTCGAACGTGCAGGCGGCACTGGCTGGAAAACCGTGGAGATCATCCATGCCGACGGTTCGCAGCGCTGCGAAATTCGCACCATCGAGGCGATTGACTGAGCCGCTGCCTGTCAGGCCGCCCGAGCGGTGGCCTGGCACCTGCCATCGGCTCGATGAACGGGCATGCGGCAGGTGAATATTTATACAGTAGAGGTTTGCCCCATTTCCTGCCGCGCCCTAGAATGGCCCGATGCGCACAGACGACCTCTCCCTCCTGCTGAATTCCCTCAACGATGCCCAACGCCAGGCCGTAGCGGCCACGCTCGGGCGTCAACTGGTGCTTGCTGGCGCCGGTTCCGGTAAAACCCGCGTGCTGGTGCACCGCATTGCCTGGCTGATCCAGGTGGAGCAGGCATCGCCGCACTCGATCCTGTCGGTGACCTTCACCAACAAGGCCGCGGCAGAAATGCGCCAGCGGATCGAGCAACTGCTGGGCATCAACCCAGCGGGCATGTGGGTCGGCACCTTCCACGGCCTGGCCCATCGCCTGCTGCGGGCCCACTGGCAGGAAGCACGGCTGGTGCAGAACTTCCAGATCCTCGACAGCGACGACCAGCAGCGCCTGATCAAGCGGGTGATGCGCGAGCTGGGCCTGGACGAGCAGAAATGGCCGGCACGCCAGGCCCAGTGGTTCATCAACGGGCAGAAGGACGAAGGCCTGCGACCACAGCATATCCAGGCCGGGGGCGACCTGTTCCTGTCGACCATGCGCGACGTCTATACCGCCTATGAGCAGGCCTGCGAGCGCGCCGGGGTCATCGACTTCTCCGAGCTGCTGCTGCGCGCCCTGGACCTGTGGCGCGACCACCCGGGCCTGCTGGAGCACTACCAGCGGCGCTTCCGCCACGTGCTGGTGGACGAGTTTCAGGATACCAACGCCGTGCAGTACGCCTGGCTGCGCCTGCTGGCGCGCGGCGGTGACAGCCTGATGGCGGTGGGCGATGACGACCAGTCGATCTACGGCTGGCGCGGTGCCAAGATCGAGAACATTCACCAGTACACTGCCGACTTCCCCGACGCCGAGATGATCCGCCTGGAGCAGAACTACCGCTCCACTGGCGGCATCCTCAAGGCAGCGAACGCGCTGATCGCCAACAACAGCGGGCGCCTGGGCAAGGAGCTGTGGACCGACATGGGCGAAGGCGAACCGCTGACCCTGTATGCGGCCTACAACGAGCACGACGAAGCCCGCTACGTGGTGGAAACCATCGAGAGCCTGGTCAAGCAGGGCAATGCGCGCAACGAGATCGCCATTCTGTACCGCTCCAACGCCCAGTCGCGGGTGCTGGAAGAAGCCCTGCTGCGCGAACGCATCCCCTACCGCATCTACGGTGGCCAGCGCTTCTTCGAGCGCGCCGAAATCAAGAACGCCATGGCTTACCTGCGGCTGATCGAAGGCCGTGGCAACGATGCAGCCCTGGAGCGGGTGATCAATGTGCCGCCACGTGGCATTGGCGAAAAAACCGTCGAAGCCATCCGCGAGCACGCCCGCCACAGCCAGGTGTCGATGTGGGAGGCCATGTGCCAGCTGCTCGCCGCCAAAGCCCTGAAAGGCCGCGCGGCCAGTGCCCTGGGTGCGTTCATCGAGCTGATCGAGGGGTTGGCGGCCAAGGTCGTGGACATGCCACTGCATACCATGACCCAGACCACCATCGAGCAGTCCGGGCTGATCATCTATCACCAGGAAGAAAAGGGTGAGAAGGGCCAGGCACGGGTAGAAAACCTTGAGGAACTGGTCAGCGCAGCGCGCAACTTCGAGTCCACCGAAGAAGACGCCGACCTCTCGCCACTCTCGGCGTTCCTCGGCCACGCTTCGCTCGAGGCAGGCGATGCCCAGGCCGACGAGCATGAAGACAGCGTCCAGCTGATGACCTTACACAGCGCCAAGGGCCTGGAGTTCCCGTATGTGTTCCTGGTGGGCATGGAAGAAGGCCTGTTCCCGCACAAGATGAGCCTGGAAGAGCCCGGCCGCCTGGAAGAGGAACGCCGCCTGGCTTATGTGGGCATCACCCGCGCCATGCGCCAGCTGGTCATGACCTACGCCGAAACGCGTCGCCTGTATGGCAGCGAGACCTACAACAAGGTGTCACGTTTCGTACGCGAAATTCCGGCAGGCCTGGTTCAGGAAGTGCGCCTGTCCAACAGCGTCAGCCGCCCGTTCGGCGGGGCCAAGACGGCCACGAACAGCAACCTGTTCGCCAATGCCAGCATTCCGCAGACCGCGTTCAACCTGGGCCAGCGTGTTCAGCATGCGGTGTTTGGCGAGGGTGTGATCCTCAACTTCGAAGGCTCCGGCGCCCAGGCGCGGGTGCAGGTGAATTTTGCCGAAGGCAGCAAGTGGCTGATGCTGGGGTATGCCAAGCTCGAGGCCATCTAAAAGCCTGCGCGGTCCCTTGTGGATCGGCCTTTGTGGGAGCGGCCTTGTGTCGCGAAAGGGCCGCAAAGCGGCCCCACGATTGTGGCTTTGACGCTGATATCTTGGGGCTGCTTCGCAGCCCTATCGCGACACAAGGCCGCTCCCACAGGTAATGCGCCAGCATTCCGAGGGCAGGTCGTGCCGGGTTTGTAACATTCAGGCAAAAGCTCGAAACATTATGTCGCTGGTCATGTGCCCGGGAACCTGTGCACCATGACGCGCGTGCAATCCACAACAGGGGATATCCCACTTATGCAACGTTTTCTTAGCATCGCTCTGGCGCTCTGCGTCGGCCTGACGCTGAGCCTGGACGCCAACGCCAAGCGTTTTGGCGGCGGCAAGAGCTCGGGCTCCGCGCCTATTCACCAGACCCGCCAGGCCACGCCAACCACGCCTGCCGCCGCGCCGACCGCACCTGGCCGTGCCGCTCCGGCCGCCAGCGGTGCTTCGCGCTGGTTGGGCCCTCTGGCCGGCCTCGCCGCTGGTGGCCTGCTGGCTTCCATGTTCATGGGCGACGGTTTCGAAGGCTTCCAGATCATGGACTTCCTGATCGTGGCGCTCATCGCCTTCCTGGTGTTCCGCTTCATCGCCGCGCGCCGTCGCCAGCAGCAGCCGCAAATGGCCATGCCGGGCCATGCGCCGATGCAGCGTGAAGCTCACGCGCAGCCTGCCCAGCCGTCGATCTTCGGTGGTTCGGCCGCACCTGCTGCCGCAGCCGCCCCGGTGATCAACGCCCCTGCCTGGTTCAACGAGCAGAACTTCCTGGCTGCTGCCCGTAACCACTTCCAGGCGCTGCAGCAGCACTGGGACGCCAACGAGATGGACAAGATCGCCGAGTTCGTCACCCCGCAGATGCTCGAGTTCCTCAAGCGCGAGCGCGCCGAACTGGGTGATGGCTTCCAGTCGACCTACATCGACAACCTCGAGGTACAGCTGGACGGTGTCGACGACCGCGCCGACCGTACCGACGCCACCCTGACCTTCCGTGGCGTCTCGAAGAACTCGCGCTTCGACCAGGGCGAAGTGTTCAGCGAAAGCTGGCACATGGTCCGCGCCCAGGGCGAAAACCAGCCTTGGCTGGTGGCCGGTATCCGTCAAAACGGCTAACCGCTGCGTGCTGCACAAAAACCCCCGGGCCTGTCCCGGGGTTTTTGCTTTTGCCAGAGTGGCCTACTAGGGTATAACGCGCAGCGTTGTCATCTAGGTCAGAGGAAGTGAACCGTGGAAGAAGTGATCGAACAACTCCGTGAAGCCAACGAGCCAGTGCCGGTGCCCCTTGAGCTTCCCGACGAGGACCAGCTGGTCGAGATCGAAGAAGAGCTGTTCATCAACATTCCGTTCGTGTTCAAAGAGTTCCTGCTGACCGTCAGTGATGTGGTGTATGGCTCACTGGAGCCAGTGACCGTTACCGACCCACAGTCGCATACCTACCTGCCAGAAGTCGCCGCCAACGCCTGGGATGCCGGCGTGCCACGTGACCTGATTCCGCTGTGCCAGGACGGCGACAACTACTACTGCGTCGAAGAGGATGGGACCGTGGTGCTGTGGGATGCCGAAGAGGAAATCGTCGGTGAAGACAGCTGGGAATCGGTGTGGCACTGGGCGCGGGATGTCTGGCTGGAGAGCTGATTTTAATCTCTGATCTGGTCCTGCTTGTGCCGAACTCTTCGCGGGTAAACCCGCTCCCACAGGTACTGCACAGGTGTTGAGCATTGTGCAGTACCTGTGGGAGCGGGTTTACCCGCGAAGAGGCCGGCACAGGAATAGGAAAAAATATGGCCTAGTGCCATCAATGTAGTCAAAATCGCCAGGCTTTCTGCGCCTGGCGACATCGCTACCGCTCCATCCCCTCGGACGACGGTGAAATCTTGCGCAGGGAGTATTGCCCCCTCAGTGCGTATTCTCGCGGCTGTTCTCCAGCGTCTCCAGCAAGGCAATCTGCATGCGCGTATGCACGCGGATAAACCAGCGCCACAGCAAGGCCACCACCACCGCAGCCACCACGGCAATCACCAGCAGCAGCTCGCTGGTGGGCAGAATGCTCGCCGACAGCGCCGAGAGCAGCAGGAAAATCACCAGCAGCGACAACAGCGGGATCACCTCGGCAATCACACGGCGCACGCGCTGGGTATGCCGCCCGGCCGTTTCCGGCTTGACGCCCATCTCTGCCAATAGCATCGACAGCGCCTTGAGCTTTCGATAGGCGGCAATCAGGAATGGCAGCGACAGCAATAGCGCTGCGCCCCAGATCAGCGCTTTCTGTTGGCTGGCATCGCTGACCCACTCGCTGAGCCAGTTGCCGATCCGCCCGGCGAAATAGCCACCACTGAAGAAGATGGCGATCACCAGCGCCAGGTTCACCCCAACCTGCAACAGGATGCGCCGGATCATCGCCGCGAGCATGGCGCCCTCGCCCTGCGGCTGGATGCTGCGCAACCATTCGCCATACAACGACAGCACCCGCGCCAGGCGGCTGGGCACCACCTTGCCCAGCTTGAGTGACAGCGGGTCGGCGGCACGGATCAGGTAGGGTGTCAGCAGCGTGGTGATTGCCGATACCGCCACAGCCACCGGGTAAAGGAAGTCGCTGGTCACCTGCAGGGTCATGCCCAGCGCGGCGATGATGAAGGAAAACTCGCCAATCTGCGAAAGCCCCATGCCCACCCGCAGCGATGTGCGCCCGTCATTTCCGGCAATGAACGCGCCCATGCCACACGACAACATCTTGCCCAACACCACCGCCAAGGTAATGACCACGATCGGCCAGGCGTAGTCGATCAGCACCTGGGGGTCGATCATCAGGCCGATGGCGACGAAGAAGATGGCGCTGAACAGGTCGCGTACCGGTTCGATCAGGCTCTCGATTTTCAGCAACTGGCGCGACTCGGCCATGATCGCACCAATCAGGAAGGCGCCAAGCACCATGCTGTACTCGAGCTTCACCACCAGCAGGCAGAAGCCGAAGCACAGGCCCAATACGGTTATCAGCAGCATCTCGTTGCTTTCGAACTTGGCCACGTAGGCCAGCAGGCGCGGCACCAGCAGGATGCCGATGACCAGCGCAACGATCATGAACAGCGACAGCTTGCCGACAGTGGAGAACACCTCGCCCGAGCTGACCGTGCCGCTGACGGCAATGCCCGACAGCAGGGCGATGATGCCGATACCGAGGATGTCCTCGACGATCAGCACGCCGAATATCAGCTGGGCGAAACGCTCGTTCTTCATCTTCAGGTCGTTGAGCGCCTTGACGATGATGGTGGTCGAGGAAATCGCCAGGATGGCGCCGAGGAACAGCGAATCCATGGTGTTCCAGCCGAACCAGCGGCCGATCTCGAAGCCGATCCAGATCATCAGCACGATTTCCAGGAACGCCGCGATGAACGCCGTGGCGCCTACCTTGAACAGCTTGCGCAGGCTGAATTCGAGCCCCAGGCAGAACATCAGGAAGATCACCCCCAGCTCGGCGAGGGTCTTGATGGTGTCTTCGTCGTGGATCAGGCCGAACGGTGGGGTGTGCGGGCCGATGATGAAGCCGGCGACGATGTAGCCCAGCACCACAGGCTGCTTGAGGCGGTGAAAGAGAATGGTGACCACGCCAGCAACCAGCATGATGACTGCCAGGTCCTGGATGAAGCTGATGGCATGCATGGCGTGATACTCCTTTTCTCGTCCGTTGCTGGATGCCTGGGCAGACCGCTCCTCTGCCAAGGCAAACCTGAGCGAGCAGCAAGTACATACTGTTTTGAATGCAGGAAAAGCCCATGTTGCATGGGTGTAGTCAGGTTAACATCGCACCCCGCCGCAAAAAGGCGGTGCAATATGCAGAAACAGATCGGCTGGAAAAGCGCCGCTGATGGCATGATCGGCGTGACGATGGAGCGTCAGCCAACGTCCCGTACCAGGAAGGCAAATTCAAAAGAGGGGAACACAAGTGTCTGCAGATAATGCCCCCCATTCGCCCGATTCAGCGCAACCTCACCGTGAGCACACTATGGAACCTGGAAACGCCCAGCTGAGCATGACCGTCCTGATGACCCCGGACATGGCCAACTTTTCTGGCAACGTACATGGCGGCACCCTGCTCAAGTACCTCGACGAAGTGGCCTATGCGTGCGCCAGCCGCTATGCCGGCAGCTATGTAGTCACCCTGTCGGTCGACCAGGTGATCTTCCGTGAGCCGGTGCACGTGGGTGAACTTGTGACCTTCCTGGCGTCGGTCAATTACACCGGCAACACCTCGATGGAGGTGGGCATCAAGGTGGTGACCGAGAACATCCGCGAGCGCTCGGTGCGCCATTCCAACAGCTGCTTCTTCACCATGGTCGCGGTCGACGACAACCGTCGCCCGGTGCAGGTGCCGCCGCGCCAGCCGCAAAGCAGTGAAGAAAAGCGCCGCTTCCTGCAGGGCCAGCAGCGCCGACAGATCCGTCAGGAGCTGGAGAAGCGCTACCAGGACCTGAAAACCGACGCGATTTAAAGCGCCAGCAGCTGTGCCTCGAAGCGTACCCTTGGGTGCGCAATGCGGTCCTGGGCCCGCACCAGCTGCAGTTCATAGCTGGAGCAGGCCTGGGTTTCGAGCAGCACTTCGTGTACGGCCGCAGCGGTGAATTCGAACGCCTGCACCCAGCTGTCGCCGAGCAGAACGCGGGCCAGGAACAGGCCTGAAGTCAGGTCACCCACCCCTACCGGCTGCCGCGGGAACGCCAGCAGCGGGCGGCGCAGGTGCCAGCTTTGCTCGGTGGTCACCAGCAGCATCTCGAACTGGTCTTCGGCGCGCCCGGGGTACGCCAGGTGCTTGACCAGCACCACCTGCGGCCCGCGCTGCAACAGGCTGCGCGCCATGTTCACGCAGTCCTCCAGCGACTGCGCTCGGCGGCCACAGAAGCTGTCCAGTTCCAGCTGGTTGGGGCACAGGATGTCAGCCCTGGCAGCCGCCTCGTCGAGCAGGAACTCGCTGACCTCCGCTGGCACGATGCAGCCCTTCTCAGGGTGCCCCATGACCGGGTCGCAAAGGTACAAAGCCTTTGGGTTGACTGCCTTGATGCGCTCGACGCCGGCCAGAATCGCCCGACCTTGTTCGGCGCTGCCCAGGTAACCGGACAGCACCGCGTCGCAATGGCCCAGCTCGCCGATGTTGGAAATGCCTTCCACCAACGCAGGAATTTGCGCGGGGGCAAGCACTTCACCCGCCCACTGGCCATACTGTGTGTGATTGGAGAACTGCACGGTATTGAGCGGCCACACATTGACCCCGATACGCTGCATGGGAAACACCGCGGCGCTGTTGCCGGCGTGGCCGAACACCACGTGGGACTGGATGGCGAGCAGGTGCGGGGTACGTTTCATGCGGGAGGTTTCCAAAGCTGTTTCAGGGATTGTGCGCAACGCAGTATGAACTCGATTGCCACCTGTACGACAGGCCAGGGACGCAGTTAAGCTGGATCGACCTGTTTGGAGCATACGCAAATGTTGACCCTGGAAAACCTCTTCGTCCTGATGCTGGTCGCCACGGCAGGCGCCTGGTTGTGGCACAACCACGGGTTGCGCGAGAAAGCCCTGGAACGGGTCAAACAGCATTGCGCCAAGCTCGACCTCGAACTGCTCGACGACGCGGTCGCACTCAAGCGTATCGCCTTTGTCCGTGACGCCAACGGCCGCAAGCGCCTGGCGCGCGTCTACGCCTTTGAGTTCACCGTCACGGGCGAGCAGCGCCACCCCGGTACCGTGACCCAGTTCGGCGCCCACAGCGTACAGATCGAACTGGCGCCCTACCCGTTCGAGATCAAGACCCCACCACGCACCGACAATGTCATCGAGATGCAGCAGTGGCGCCAGGAGCACAACCGCTGGCGCAACTGATCAGCTGACACGACATTCGCTCAACCCGGCCTGCAGCGCGGATTGCGATTGCGGCTGGTCGAAAATCAGCTCGATACGCGTATCCCTGCGCCAGTCGCTTGGCTGCCAGGCGGGCATGTCCCCATTCAGGCCATTGAATGATTGCCAGCCCTCCACGCTGTGGATAACCCCCTTCGCGCGCCGCCACGGCCAAGCCCGCAAGAACGCCTGCAGCCGCTGTGGATAAAACTGCTGGCCAGGGTGCCAGCGCCAGCCGATGCTCCAACCTCCCTCCCCCTGCTGGGCAAGACAGATAGGCTGTCTGGGGTCTGCCCATAGCGCTGCCGGTGGATTTACAAGATTGTCGACAATCCTGTTATCCACAACCGAGCTGTCGACAATGCCATTGGTTATAGCCGGAAGGTCCGACAAGGGCAACCTACCCTGGACGGTCCAGAAGATTTTCTTTCCATGAAATTTATTAGTTATCAACAACTTAGTGCTTCCATCCACAGCCTCTGATTTGTTCAAGACAACGCTTTCAGCAGCATCGAACGCCTGCTGTTGATCCTCCGGAAGCTGCTCGTTCCGGACCATCGACTGCGCGTCCACGACCATCAGCAATGGCTGTATTGTCAGCACTCCAGCCCAAGGGGCTTTTTGCAACTGAGCGAGCAACTGCAAGGGATGACCCAGCCCGGACGGCTCGATGAACAGCCGGTCAGGGCGGGATTTGCGCAGCAGTCGGCCCAGGCCCACCTGGAACGGCATGCCATTGACGCAGCACAGGCAGCCACCTGCGACCTCGCCGATGGCGATGCCGTCTTCGTCACGGCTGAGCAAGGCCGCATCCAGGCCTACCAGGCCGAATTCGTTGATCAACACCGCCCAGCGCTCGTTGGCCGGGCGCTGGGCCAGCAGGTGACGGATCAGGGTGGTCTTGCCGGCCCCCAGCGGGCCGGCAATCACGTGGGTGGGAATGTTCTGCAGCATGGGGCGGCTTCGGGCGATGGTGATGCCTCACTATGCGCTGTCAGGCCAGCCAGTCAAGGCTGAGCAGCAGGCGCCCCAGCTGCCCCGAGGGCGAGCGGTGCACCAGACCCGCGCCTTCGTTGCCCTGCCACTTCTCACCTTTGAGCACAGCCACATCGCCAGCTTGCAGGTGCTGAACGTTATCCACAGGCAGTATTGCTGTGTGTAAGTTGCCACGAGGGCTCGCGTCCTCTTTCAACCACTCGCTACCTGGGCCTGCGTAGGTAGTGAGCAGACGCAGCGGAACGTTATCCACATGGAAGCGCGGGCACATCGGGCCTGTCAGTACCCGCAGGCGCAAACCTACCCGCTGCGCACCCACCAGGCAGGTATAGGCCGCCACCAGCCAGGCCACATCCGCCACGAATGCCTCATAGCCGTGCAAGTCGGCCGCTTCGCGCAAGAGTTCGGTGAATACCGGCATGTGCTGCTCGTCCACATCGATGACGCGCTGGTCTGCCAAGGGCTGGCCGAGGCTGACCACCAGCGCGGCAAAGTCCTCCAGTTGTGGCGGCAAGCGTCGGCGCCATACCGCCAGGTTCACGCCATCCTGCAGCACATCGGTCAGCACCTGCGGTGTCTCGCCAAATACCTGGAAAATATCCACAGGCTTGCGTGCAGGGTTCATGCTGCCGCCTCCTCATGCCATGGACCGAACGGATCGGGCAGGCGCAACCAGCCCATGTGCCCCAATTCCATTTCCTGATCGGTCAAAAGGCATGCATCGAGTGCTGTGGATAATTTTTCGAAGTCGATATTCTGCCCGATGAACACCAGTTCCTGGCGGCAGTCACCGCTCTCGGCAACCCAGTTCCTCAAGATCGCGGCGGTGTTATCCACATCCTGTGGCCACTGCTCGCGCGGCACGAAACGCCACCAGCGGCCCGCCAGGCCATGGCGCATCATGCCGCCTGCCTGCGACCAGCTGCCGGCCTCCTGGTATTTGCTCGCCAGCCAGAAAAAACCTTTGGAACGCAGCAATCGGCCATTGCTCCAGGGCGTGTGGATAAAGTCGAAAAAGCGCTGTGGATGAAGGGGGCGCCGGGCCTGCCAGGTGGTGGCGGCAATGCCGTACTCTTCGGTTTCCGGCACATGCTCGCCGCGCAACTCTTGCAGCCAGCCCGGTGCCTGGGCGGCCTGGTCGAAGTCGAACAGGCCGGTGTCAAGGATGCGTTCCAGCGGTACCTGGCCCATGACCATGGGCACGATCTGCGCCCGGGCATTGAGGCTGCGCAGAATGGCCATGAGCTCTTCGCGCTCGTGCTGGCTGATCAGGTCGATCTTGCTCAGCAACAGTACATCGGCGAACTCGACCTGCTCGATCAGCAAGTCACTGATCGAGCGCTCGTCCTCCTCACCAAGGGTTTCGCCACGGCTGGCCAGGCTGTCTGCTGCCTGGTAATCACGCAGGAAGTTCAAGCCATCGACCACAGTGACCATGGTGTCCAGACGCGCCATGTCGGACAGGCTGCGGCCCTGTTCGTCGCGGAAGGTGAAGGTCTCGGCCACCGGCAGTGGCTCCGAGATCCCCGTGGACTCGATCAGCAAATAATCGAAACGCCCTTCTTCGGCCAGCCGCGCCACCTCCTCGAGCAGGTCTTCACGCAACGTGCAGCAGATGCAGCCATTGCTCATCTCCACCAGCTTCTCCTCGGCACGGTTGAGGCTTACATTGCGCTGCACCTCGCTGGCATCAATGTTGATTTCGCTCATGTCATTGACGATGACCGCAACCCGCAGGTTGTTGCGGTTACGCAGCACATGGTTGAGCAAGGTGCTTTTGCCGGCGCCAAGGAAGCCGGACAGCACGGTGACAGGGAGACGGTTGGACATGGCGAAACCTCTTCAGGCGAGCGCATTCGAAACGATGCATTGCACAATGTTATAAAGTAACAATACAATTTCGCCAAGCCGTTCGTGACGAACGAATGCCCACCGGGAGGACAAATGAACCCGCCACGTGCAAGGGTGCCCCTCCCGGCATTGCAGCTTGATCGGTGGTGGCCGCTGATCTCCCTTTTGTTTGGAATAGCAGATGACTCAGCTCAAGCTCCCCGACATAGCCGCACAAACCCATGAATACGCCTTGCCTTTGAACTGGGTGGGTATGTGCGGGATCGCCCAACCTGTGCAGTTCGAGGGGCGCACAGCAGCTGCCACTGTCGATGCCGGCGTTAGCCTGGTAGACGGCAGCTCACGCGGTATCCATATGTCACGGCTTTATCTCGCCCTGGAGTCGTTGGAGCACCAGCCCCTGACGCCGCTCACCATCCACCAGCTGCTGGCTGACTTCCTCAGCAGCCACGAAGGCCTTTCCGCCGCAGCCTATCTGCGTTTGCGCTTCGAGCATCTGCTAAAAAGGCCTGCATTGATCAGCCCGCTGGAGGGTTGGAAAAGCTATGCCGTCACAGTCGATGCAAGGATCGAAAATGAAATGTTCCACGTGGAACTATCCGTTTCCGTCCCTTACTCCTCGACCTGCCCATGCTCGGCTGCACTTGCACGGCAGCTGATTCAGCAGCAGTTCCAGGCGCATTTCAGCGCCGAGCAGGTCGACAAATCTGCAGTCCTACAGTGGCTTGGCAGCGCCGAAGGCATCGTAGCGACGCCCCATAGCCAACGTAGTAGCGCGCAAATCCAGGTAAGACTGCGCAGCAATCAGCAGGTTCTGCCAATCACCGAGTTGATCGACCGCATAGAAGCAAGCCTGGGGACAGCGGTGCAGACCGCAGTGAAGCGCGCAGACGAACAAGCCTTTGCCTTGGCCAACGGCCAGAACCTGATGTTCTGCGAAGACGCCGCACGACGCCTGCACAAGGCGCTACGGCAAATGGAATGGAGCACGGCCTTCAAGCTGCGCGTGGAACATGCAGAGAGCCTGCATGCCCACGATGCTGTCGCGACCAGCCAGTGGCAATGGGATGTCAGCTGCGCGGTTTGACCGAGCCGCAGTCATTACCCAACCACACGGCACGGGTGTTCATGCTGCCTTGCTGCTGTACACCCGAGGCGTTGAAGGTTCCATTGACCTGGGTGGTGAATTCCCGGTCACTGAGGAAAGTGGCCTGGCCGCTGCCCTGCGCTTTGGGGCAGCTGAACTGGAACTTCCACACATTGCCGGTGCGGTCGGTGATCTTCTGGGTACACCCTGACTTCGGGTCCTGCAGAGGGATATCGTTGGTTGCCACCTGTTCTGGCGTCAGGCAAGAGCGCACCCCCTTACCCCCAACAGTCACTCCCTGCTTGGCCAGCACCCCTTCCATCATCGCGCGCTGCTCTGGCGGCAGGTTCTTCAACTGGCCGAGCATGAACTCCATGTCGGGTAACGGCTTGCCATCGACCTGCATGTTGCTGGTGGTCAGCTCCCACAAACCTGGCTGTAGCATCTGAGCATGCACCAGCGGGCTGCTCACACCTAGGGCCAACGCCAACAGTGGCAGACGAATCTTCATGGACGAACGCTCCTGGAAAAAAGCCGGCCAAGCGGGCCGGGCTGAGCCTTAGACGCCAAATCCACCTGCAGGTTGCAAGGCGGACCGGGAACGTGTTCTGTTACTCAAGTGTACTCGGCAAGCAGGATGCATATGGACTACCACAGCCCCTACTTCTTCGGTTACCTACTCGGCCTGGTTCACCTGCTGGGTATCGTCGCCGCACTGCACGCACTGTTCACCGTGCGCACTGCCCAAGGCGCAATCGCCTGGGCCATGCCGTTGTTCTTCATCCCCTACCTCACCCTGATCCCTTACCTGATCTTCGGTGCGCGCTCGTTCTATGCCTACATCAAGGCCCGGCGCCAGGCCAACCAGGAAATGCATGTGGCCATGGCTAACCTCAATTGGCGGCCTTGGGTAGAAGAAGCCCTTACCGCCCGCGAGTCGGAAAGCTATGCGGCCTTGCGCGCCATGCCCAAGCTCGGGCGCATGCCCTGCCTTGCCAATAACGAGGTGAAGCTGCTGATCGATGGCAAGGCAACATTCGATGCAATATTCGCCGCCATCGAAAAAGCCCGCGACGTGGTGTTGGTGCAGTTCTTCATCATCCATGACGACAACCTTGGCAAAGCGCTGCAGCAACTGCTGCTGCGCAAAGCCGCCGAGGGTGTGCGGGTGTTCGTGCTGTATGACCGCGTCGGCAGCCATGCCTTGCCGGCAAGCTACAGCCAGTTGCTGCGCGACGGTGGTGTACAGATTCATGCCTTCGCAACCCGTCGTGGCTGGTTCAACCGCTTCCAGGTGAACTTCCGTAACCACCGCAAGATCGTGGTGGTGGATGGCTTGCTCGGTTTCATCGGCGGGCACAACGTGGGCGATGAGTACCTCGGTGGCCACCCGCAGCTCTCACCCTGGCGCGACACCCATGTGCAGATCAGCGGGCCGGTGCTGGCCTGCCTGCAGGAATCGTTCGCCGAAGACTGGTACTGGGCCACTCGCCAGCTACCACCGCTGATTCTGCCGGATGCCTACCCGGACAACGGCGTACTGTGCCAAGCCTTGGCCAGCGGCCCGGCCGACCCACAGGAAACCTGCTCGCTGTTCTTCCTTGAGGCGATCCATTCAGCCTCCCGGCGCGTGTGGATCACCAGCCCGTACTTCATCCCCGACGAGGCGGTGTTCGCCGCGTTGCGTTTGGCGGTACTGCGTGGGGTCGATGTGCGAGTGCTGATTCCGTCACGCCCAGACCATCGCATCGTCTATGCCGCCTCCAGCCTTTTCGCCTTCGAAGCGGTACGTGCGGGTGTGCGCATGTTCCGCTACCAACCGGGCTTCCTGCATCAGAAGGTGGTGCTGGTGGATGACGATGTCAGCGCGATCGGCAGTGCCAACCTGGACAACCGCTCGTTCCGCCTGAACTTCGAAATCACCCTGCTCACGGTCGACCGCGGCTTCGCTGACCAGGTCGAGAACATGCTGAACAATGACTTTGAACAGGCACGGGAAATTACTGCGGAGGACAGCCGCGATACTCATCGGCTGCAGCAACTGGGGATGCGGATTGCGCGGCTGATTTCGCCGATTCTCTGATGCGCTTGCGCCCGTTGCAGGGTATCGCGGACCTTGTGGGAGCGGGTTTACCCGCGAAGACGTCAGTGGCTGTACCGACGCATTCGCGGGTAAACCCGCTCCCACAGGGTATGGTGTCGCGCTTGCGTGCTTTGTAGCAATTCAGCGATACAGGTCTTCACGCGTCCAAGGCAGGTCATGGTGCCCATCGGCGTACGGCTTCACGGCCAGGATCTGATGCAGGTTGATCCAGCCTTTCTGGAAGGCATAGGCACACCCGGCCAGGTACAGGCGCCAGATGCGCAAAGTCTTCTCGGGCACCAGCGCCGCCGCCTTGTGCAGCTGGTTCTCCAGGTTCTCGCTCCAGTGGTGCAAGGTCTTGGCGTAGTGCAAACGCAGGCTTTCCACGTCTACCACCTCCAGCCCCGCTTCACAGATGCTGGCACTGATCATCGACAGGTGCGGCAGCTCGCCATGGGGGAAGACGTAGCGATCGATGAACTCGCCAGCGCCACGCCCGACCGGGCGGCCATCGACATGCTTGGCGGTGATACCGTGATTCATCACCAGCCCCCCTTCCCTCACGGCACCGAACAGCTTCTGGCTATACAGCGCCAGGTTGGCATGCCCGACATGCTCGAACATGCCAACGCTGACAACCTTGTCGAAGCGGCCATCCTGAGGCAGGTCGCGGTAGTCGAGAATCTGCAGGTCGACCTTGTCGGCCAACCCCTCTGCCTTCACCCGCTCGCGACCGAGCTTGAGTTGCTCCTTGCTCAAGGTGATACCAAACACCTTGGCGCCATATTCGCGAGCAGCGAAACGCGCCAGCCCGCCCCAGCCGCAGCCGACGTCGAGCAGGTACTCTCCTGCATCCAGGCGCAGCTTGCGGCACAGATGATCGAATTTGTCCTGCTGTGCCTGATCCAGCGTGTTGTCCGGCTCGCGGAAGTAGGCGCACGAGTAGGCCATGTCCTGATCCAGCCATAGCTGGTAGAACTCGTTGGAAACATCGTAATGGTAGGAAATGGCTTCGGCGTCGGTGCTCTTGTCATGGGCCCGGCGCTCCGGTGGAGCGTCATCCTCATCGGTCAGTAGCGCTTCGCTCAGCTCATCGCATACGCGGATGGCTTCACCAATATCGCCCTCCAGCTCCAGCTTGCCTTCGACGAATGCCGTGCCCAGCTGGTCCATGCTCGGGTGGCTCAACTGGCTGATCAGCTGTGGCTCCTTGACCAGGATGGTGACCTGCGGGCTAGGCCCCAGATCGAACTGGTTACCGTCCCACAGTTTCAGCCGCAGCGGCAGATGCAGGCTCTGCAGTGCCGGTGGAAGTTGCGCAAGCATGAACGACCCTCCTGTCCGTATTTGGCCACGACGCCTGATATTTCGAACGTCGCCGGATCAGAGTAGTTCATTCGTGGGATGTTTCCTCTAAACGAGACCATGGTCTAGAACCAACTGATCTTATCCACGCAGCAGATTGTATACAATTTTTGCGTCTCAGCTTAACCTTGTGCCCCTCTTGCGCTTCTTCATCCTGGAGTTGAACCCATGAAATCCTATGACGTGGTGATCATCGGCGGTGGCCCTGGCGGCTACAACGCAGCCATCCGCGCCGGCCAACTGGGCCTGAGCGTAGCCTGCGTGGAAGGCCGCTCGACCTTGGGCGGCACCTGCCTGAACGTGGGCTGCATGCCCTCCAAGGCGCTGCTGCATGCTTCCGAGCTGTATGAAGCCGCCAGTGGTGACGAGTTCGCCCACCTCGGTATCGAAGTCAAACCTACCCTCAACCTCGCCCAGATGATGAAACAGAAGGACGAGAGCGTGACCGGCCTGACCAAGGGCATCGAGTACCTTTTCCGCAAGAACAAGGTCGACTGGATCAAGGGCTGGGGCCGCCTGGACGGCGTCGGCAAGGTCGTGGTCAAGGCTGAGGACGGTAGCGAAACCGCACTGCAGGCCAAGGACATTGTCATTGCCACCGGCTCCGAACCTACGCCCCTGCCGGGCGTGACCATCGACAACCAGCGCATCATCGACTCGACCGGCGCGCTGTCGCTGCCACAGGTGCCCAAGCACCTGGTCGTCATCGGCGCCGGCGTGATCGGCCTTGAGCTGGGTTCGGTATGGCGCCGCCTGGGCAGCCAGGTCACGGTCATCGAATACCTCGACCGCATCTGCCCGGGCACCGACGAAGAAACCGCCAAGACCCTGCAGAAGGCCCTGGCCAAGCAAGGCATGGTGTTCAAGCTGGGCAGCAAGGTGACACAGGCCAGCGCCAGCGCCGATGCCGTGAGCCTGACCCTGGAGCCGGCCGTCGGTGGCACCGCAGAAACGCTGCAGGCCGACTACGTACTGGTCGCCATTGGCCGCCGCCCCTATACCAAAGGGCTGAACCTGGAAAGCGTGGGCCTGGAAACCGACAAGCGCGGCATGCTCGGCAACGACCACCACCGCACTTCCGTGCCGGGTATCTGGGTGATTGGCGACGTCACCTCCGGCCCGATGCTGGCGCACAAAGCCGAAGACGAAGCGGTGGCCTGCATCGAACGCATCGCCGGCAAGCCCCACGAGGTCAACTACAACCTTATCCCTGGCGTTATCTACACCCGCCCGGAGCTGGCCACCGTGGGCAAGACCGAAGAGCAGCTCAAGGCCGAAGGGCGTGCCTATAAAGTGGGCAAGTTCCCGTTCACGGCCAACAGCCGGGCCAAGATCAACCACGAGACCGAAGGCTTCGCCAAGGTCATCGCCGATGCCGAGACCGACGAAGTACTGGGTGTGCACCTGGTAGGCCCAAGTGTCAGCGAGATGATCGGTGAGTTCTGCGTGGCCATGGAGTTCTCGGCCTCGGCGGAAGACATCGCCCTCACCTGCCACCCCCACCCGACCCGCTCCGAGGCCTTGCGCCAGGCAGCGATGAATGTGGACGGGATGGCGATGCAGATTTGATGTGAGATAGCCGGGGGGCTGCTTTGCAGCCCATCGCGACACAAGGCCGCTCCTACAGGAAATTGCGTTCTCCTGTAGGAGCGGCCTTGTGTCGCGATGGGGCGCAAAGCGCCCCTGGCTTCTGGCTTACTCGACCGTAACCGACTTGGCCAGGTTACGCGGCTGGTCCACGTCGGTGCCCTTGAGCACGGCGACGTAGTACGACAGCAACTGCAGCGGGATGGTGTACAGGATCGGCGCCAGGGCGTCGGCGATGTGCGGCACCTTGATCACGTGGGTACCTTCGCCATTGGTCATGCCGGCCTGCTCGTCGGCAAACACTACCAGCTCGCCACCACGGGCGCGTACTTCCTGCAGGTTGGACTTCAGCTTCTCCAGCAGTTCGTTGTTCGGCGCAACGGTTACCACTGGCATGTCGCTGTCCACCAGAGCCAGCGGGCCGTGCTTCAACTCGCCTGCCGGGTAGGCTTCGGCGTGGATGTAGGAGATTTCCTTGAGCTTGAGCGCACCTTCCATCGCCACCGGGTACTGCGCACCACGGCCGAGGAACAGGGTGTGGTGCTTGTCGGCGAACAGTTCGGCGATCTTCTCGACGGTGGCGTCCATGGCCAGGGCTTCGCCCAGGCGGGCCGGCAGGCGGCGCAGTTCTTCAACCAGCTCGGCTTCGACGCCGGCTTCCAGGGTACCGCGCACCTGGCCCAGAGCCAGGGTCAGCAGCATCAGCGAAACCAGTTGGGTGGTGAAGGCTTTGGTCGAGGCCACGCCGATTTCCGGGCCAGCCAGAGTCAGCAGGGTCAGGTCCGACTCACGCACCAGCGAGCTGATACCGACGTTGCAGATCGCCAGGCTGCCGAGGAAGCCCAGCTCTTTGGCGTTGCGCAGTGCGGCCAGGGTGTCGGCGGTTTCGCCAGACTGCGAGATGGAGACGAACAGGGTGTCCGGCTGCACTACCACCTTGCGGTAACGGAACTCGCTGGCCACTTCGACCTGGCACGGGATCCCGGCCAGGCTTTCCAGCCAGTAACGGGCGACCATGCCGGCGTGGTAGCTGGTACCGCAGGCAACGATCTGCACGTTGCGCACCTTGGCGAACAGTTCGGCAGCCTGCGGGCCGAAGGCCTGGACCATCACGTTGTCCTTGCCCAGGCGACCTTCCAGGGTGCGCTGCACCACGCTTGGCTGCTCGTGGATTTCTTTGAGCATGAAGTGGCGGTAGGTGCCTTTGTCGGCAGCTTCGGCACCTTCGTGGTACTGCACGGTTTCGCGCTGGACCTTGTGGCCATCCTGGTCCCAGATGGAGACCTGGTCACGGCGGATTTCAGCAATGTCGCCTTCTTCCAGGTACATGAAGCGGTCGGTGACCTGGCGCAGGGCCAGTTGGTCGGACGCCAGGAAGTTCTCGCCCAGGCCCAGGCCGATGACCAGCGGGCTGCCACTGCGTGCGGCTACCAGGCGGTCAGGCTGCTTGGCACTGATCAGCGCCAGGCCGTAAGCACCATGCAAGCGCTTCACCGCAGCCTTCAGGGCATCGGTCAAGTCCGGAATGCTCTTCAGGGTGTGGTGGATCAGGTGGACGATGACTTCGGTATCGGTCTGCGAAGTGAAGACATAGCCAAGGCCCTTCAGCTCTTCGCGCAGTTCTTCGTGGTTCTCGATGATGCCGTTGTGCACCACGGCTACTTCATTGCCCGAGAAGTGCGGGTGGGCGTTGCCCTCGGTCGGCGCACCGTGGGTGGCCCAGCGAGTGTGGGCGATGCCCAGCTGGCCGGCCAGTGGCTCGGCGGCAACAGCGGCTTCCAGTTCACTGACCTTGCCGATACGGCGACGGCGCTGCAGTTCACCGTTCTGGGTGAGGACGGCCAGGCCGGCGCTGTCGTACCCGCGGTACTCAAGACGCTTGAGGCCTTCGATCAGGATGGCTGTGATGTTGCGTTCGGCGACGGCACCAACGATTCCACACATGGTTTATTGCTCCTGGCTGATCGCGGCGCAGATCAGGTTGATGCCGCGGGCTTGAATTTGTTCGCGTGCCGCTGCGGGCAGGCGTTCGTCAGTAATAAGGGTGTGCACGCTGCCCCAGGGCAGCTCGAGGTTGGGGATCTTGCGCCCTACCTTGTCCGATTCGACCATCACGATCACTTCACGGGCGACTTCGGCCATGACCCGGCTCAGCCCGAGAAGTTCGTTGAAGGTGGTGGTACCGCGGCCGAGGTCGATGCCGTCGGCGCCGATGAACAGTTGGTCGAAATCGTAGGAGCGCAACACCTGCTCGGCCACCTGGCCCTGGAATGACTCCGAATGCGGGTCCCAGGTGCCACCGGTCATCAGCAGCACCGGCTCGTGTTCGAGGTCGCAGATGGCGCGGGCCACGTTCATCGAATTGGTCATCACCACCAGGCCAGGATGGCGCCCCAGTTCGGGAATCATGGCTGCCGTGGTGCTGCCGCTGTCGATGATGATGCGCGCATGTTCGCGGATACGTGCCACGGCGGCGCGGGCGATGGCCTTTTTATAGGAAGACACCGGCTGGGCAGGTTCACCGAGCAGCTCTTGTGGCACCGGGACCGCGCCACCGTAGCGCCGTAGCAACAGGCCGTTGGTTTCGAGGGCAGCGAGGTCCTTGCGGATGGTGACTTCCGAGGTAGCGAAACGCTTGGCCAACGCGTCCACACTCACCTCGCCCTGCTCGCTGAGCAAAGCCAGGATGTTGTGCCGCCGCTGCGGGGTGTTTCGTTTCGACATGAGCGCTTAAGTTTCGATTCGAAAGATAATGGTGGCAATCAAAACCTAAGATGAGCGATTCGTCAAGTTATCGCTGCCCTGTGGATAGATTCTCTCTGCACTGGCGCGGCTTTTGTAGGAGCGGCCTTGTGTCGCGATGGGCCGCAGCGCGGCCCCAGGTTTTCGAGGCAAAACAGAAATTGCCGGGGCTGCTTTGCAGCCCATCGCGACACAAGGCCGCTCCTACAGAGGGTGCGATATGCCGCAAAATAAAAAGCCGACTTATTCACATAAGTCGGCTTTCGATCGAAACAGCTGTGTATAACTCAGCTCTTCTTGATCTTCTCCGGCCGCTTCCAACCCGAGATGTTGCGCTGACGCGCACGAGCCACCGCCAGGTCGCCTTCCTCCACGGTCTGGGTGATGGTCGAACCGGCAGCAGTGGTCGCACCAGCCTTGATTTCCACAGGCGCTACCAACGAGTTGTTCGAGCCGATGAACACGTCCTCGCCCATCACGGTCTTGAACTTGTTGGCGCCATCGTAGTTGCAGGTAATGGTGCCGGCGCCGATGTTACTGCGTGCACCGATTTCGGCATCGCCCAGGTAGGTGAGGTGACCCGCCTTGGCGCCTTCCCCGAGGTGGGCGTTTTTCAGTTCGACGAAGTTACCCACATGGGCCTTGGCATCCAGCACACTGCCCGGGCGCAGGCGGGCGAACGGGCCGGCATCGCTGCCCTCGCCCATCACGGCGCCTTCGAGGTGGCTGTTGGCCTTGACCACTGCGCCTTTGCGCAGGGTGGTGTTCTTGATCACGCAGTTAGGGCCTATCTGCACATCGTCCTCGATGACCACCTTGCCTTCGAGAATCACGTTGATGTCGATCAGCACATCACGGCCAACGGTCACTTCACCGCGGACATCGAAGCGCGCCGGGTCGCGCAGGGTCACACCCTGGGCCATCAGGCGACGGCCTTCGCGCAACTGGTAGTGGCGCTCCAGCTCGGACAGCTGGCGACGGTCGTTGGCGCCCTGCACTTCCATCGGGTCGTGCGGCTGTTCGGTAGCCACCACCAGGCCATCGGCCACAGCCATGGCGATGACGTCGGTCAGGTAATACTCGCCCTGAGCGTTGTTGTTCGACAGGCGGCCCATCCAGTCGGCCAGGCGCGCGGCTGGCAGGGCCAGAATACCGGTGTTGCCTTCCTTGATCGCTTTCTGCGCATCGTTGGCGTCCTTGTGCTCAACGATGGCGGTCACCTTGCCCTGCTCGTCACGCACGATGCGGCCATAGCCGGTCGGGTCGTCGAGGGTCACCGTGAGCAGGCCCAGTTGCTGCTCGTTGGCCTTGGCCAGCAGACGCTGCAGGGTTTCCACTTCGATCAACGGCACATCACCGTACAGCACCAGCACGGTTTCGGCGGTCAAGGCCGGTAGTGCCTGAGCAACCGCATGGCCGGTACCCAGCTGCTTGTCCTGCATGACGAAGTTCAGGTCGTCGGCGGCCAGGCGCTCGCGAACCAGCTCGGCACCATGGCCAATGACCACATGAATACCTTGCGGCTGCAGCTGGCGCGCGCTGTGGATAACATGGCCGAGCATGGAGTTGCCGGCTACCGGGTGCAGCACCTTTGGCAGCGCCGAGCGCATGCGGGTGCCTTGGCCGGCGGCGAGAATAACGATATCGAGTGACATTACTGGCTACCAATCCTGGGTGGTCAGTGAAATGACCGGGGGGAGAAATCAGAAAAAGAAAAAGGGTAGCCGAGGCTACCCTTTTACTCAATCGCTACAGAAGTTATCAGCCGAGGGCCGATTACTTGCCTCTGCGCATTTGCTGGACGGTACGCAGCTGAGCTGCGGCCTCGGCCAGACGTGCGGCGGCGGCGCCGTAGTCGAAGTCCGCGCCTTTCAGATTCAGGGCGTTCTCGGCAGCCTTGAGGGCTTCCTGAGCCTGAGCTTCATCCAGGTCTGCAGCACGTTGCACGGTATCGGCAAGCACCTTGACCATGTTCGGCTGAACCTCGAGGAAACCACCAGAGATGTAGAACACCTCTTGGGCGCCACCCTGCTTGGTCAGCGTGATCGGACCAGGCTTGAGATTGGTGATCAGCGGCGCGTGACCCGGAGCGATACCAAGATCACCTAGGTTACCGTGCGCAACTACCATCTCGACCAGGCCGGAGAAGATCTCTCCTTCCGCGCTGACGATATCGCAATGGACTGTCATAGCCATCTGCTTGCCTCAACCTGATAGCGCCCCTTGCGGGGCGCAGGAATTACAGTTTCTTGGCTTTCTCGATCGCTTCGTCGATGCTGCCGACCATGTAGAACGCTTGTTCTGGCAGGTGGTCGTAGTCACCTTTGAGGATGCCGCTGAAGCCAGCGATGGTGTCTTTCAGGGAAACGTACTTGCCTGGCGAACCGGTGAAGACTTCGGCCACGAAGAACGGCTGCGACAGGAAGCGCTGGATCTTACGAGCGCGGGCTACCAGTTGCTTGTCGGCTTCGGACAGTTCGTCCATACCCAGGATCGCGATGATGTCCTTCAGCTCTTTGTAGCGCTGCAGAACATACTGAACGCCACGAGCGGTCTCGTAGTGCTCGTTGCCGATCACGTTCGGGTCCAGCTGGCGCGAAGTCGAGTCCAGTGGGTCGACGGCTGGGTAGATACCCAGGGAGGCGATGTCACGGGACAGAACGACGGTGGCGTCCAAGTGGGCGAAGGTGGTCGCTGGCGACGGGTCGGTCAAGTCGTCCGCAGGTACGTATACGGCCTGAACGGAGGTGATCGAACCTTCCTTGGTGGAGGTGATACGCTCTTGCAGAACGCCCATCTCTTCAGCCAGGGTCGGCTGGTAACCTACTGCCGAAGGCATACGGCCCAGCAGTGCGGATACTTCGGTACCGGCCAGGGTGTAACGATAGATGTTGTCGACGAACAGCAGAACGTCGTTACCTTCGTCACGGAATTTCTCGGCCATGGTCAGGCCGGTCAGCGCTACGCGCAGACGGTTTCCTGGTGGCTCGTTCATCTGACCGTAGACCAGCGCTACCTTGTCGAGAACGTTGGAGTCCTTCATCTCGTGGTAGAAGTCGTTACCCTCACGAGTACGCTCACCCACACCAGCGAACACGGAGTAACCGCTGTGTTCCATGGCGATGTTACGGATCAGTTCCATCATGTTTACGGTCTTGCCGACACCGGCACCACCGAACAGACCAACCTTACCACCCTTGGCGAACGGGCAAACCAGGTCGATAACCTTGATGCCGGTTTCCAGCAGGTCGTTGCCGCCTGCCTGGTCAGCGAACGAAGGCGCTGGCTGGTGGATACCGCGACGCTCTTCTTCGCCGATCGGGCCGGCCTCGTCGATCGGGTTGCCCAGTACGTCCATGATACGGCCCAGGGTGGCCTTACCAACAGGAACGGAAATGGCAGCGCCGGAGTCAACGACTTCCAGACCGCGCTTCAGGCCTTCGGTCGAGCCCATCGCAATGGTACGAACCACGCCGTCGCCCAGCTGCTGCTGAACTTCCAGGGTGGTTTCCGCGCCTTGTACTTTCAGCGCGTTGTAAACACTCGGCACGACGTCACGTGGGAATTCCACGTCGATGACGGCGCCGATGATTTGAACGATACGTCCGCTACTCATAGCTGGATCCTCTGAATATTTGAACCGTTAAACCGCGGCAGCGCCGCCGACGATTTCCGAGATCTCCTGGGTGATCGCAGCCTGACGCGCCTTGTTGTAGATCAACTGAAGCTCTTTGATCAAATCACCGGCGTTGTCTGTGGCGTTCTTCATGGCGATCATCCGGGCCGCTTGTTCAGCAGCGTTGTTCTCGACCACCGCCTGGTACACCTGCGACTCCACGTAACGCACCATCAAGCCGTCCAGCAGCTCTTTTGCGTCGGGTTCGTACAGGTAGTCCCAGTGATGCTTGAGATCCTGATCCGGGGTTGCCACCAACGGTACCAATTGCTCGACCGTTGGCTTCTGGGTCATGGTGTTGATGAACTTGTTCGAAACCACCGAGAGGCGATCGATACGGCCGTCCAGGTAGGCGTCCAGCATTACTTTGACGGAGCCGATCAGATCGTTGATCGATGGCTCTTCGCCCAAGTGGCTGATCGCGGCTACGACGTTACCGCCAAAGATGCGGAAGAAAGTCGCACCCTTGCTGCCGATCACGCACAGGTCGATTTCCACGCCCTGTTCGCGGTTTTCGTTCATGTCCTTGACCAGGGCCTTGAACAGGTTGGTGTTCAAGCCACCGCACAGACCACGGTCACTGCTCACCACGATATAACCGGCGCGCTTTACAGGGCGCTCGATCATGAACGGGTGGCGGTATTCCGGGTTGGCGTTGGCCAGATGACCGATCACCTGGCGGATACGCTCCGCGTAAGGACGGCTAGCAGCCATGCGCATTTGTGCCTTGCGCATCTTGCTGACCGCCACTTTCTCCATGGCGCTGGTAATTTTTTGCGTGCTTTTGATGCTCGCAATCTTACTGCGAATCTCTTTTGCGCCTGCCATGTATCACCTATCAGGTTAGCAAGCGGGGGCCTGAGCCCCCGCTGCGGCTTACCAGGTCTGGGTGGCCTTGAACTTCTCGATACCGGCTTTCAGGCCTGCGTCGATTTCGTCGTTGAAGTCACCCTTCACGTTGATCTTCGCCATCAGTTCAGCGTGATCACGGTTGAAGAAGGCGATCAGTGCTTGCTCGAAGCTACCGATCTTGGAGACTTCTACGTCAGTCAGGAAGCCACGCTCAGCGGCGTACAGCGACAGGGCCATGTCCGCGATGGACATCGGCGCGTACTGCTTCTGCTTCATCAGCTCGGTAACGCGCTGACCATGCTCCAGCTGCTTGCGGGTCGCTTCGTCCAGATCGGAAGCGAACTGGGCGAATGCAGCCAGTTCACGGTACTGAGCCAGAGCGGTACGGATACCACCGGACAGCTTCTTGATGATCTTGGTCTGAGCGGCACCACCTACGCGGGATACCGAAACACCGGCGTTCACTGCAGGGCGGATGCCCGAGTTGAACATGGCCGATTCCAGGAAGATCTGACCGTCGGTGATGGAAATCACGTTGGTCGGAACGAACGCGGAAACGTCGCCAGCCTGGGTTTCGATGATCGGCAGGGCGGTCAGGGAACCGGTTTTGCCAGTCACAGCACCGTTGGTGAACTTCTCGACGTACTCTTCCGAAACGCGCGATGCACGCTCCAGCAGACGGGAGTGGAGATAGAACACGTCACCTGGGTACGCTTCACGTCCTGGTGGACGGCGCAGCAGCAGGGAGATCTGACGGTAGGCAACGGCCTGCTTGGACAGGTCATCGTAAACGATCAGGGCGTCTTCACCGCGGTCACGGAAGAACTCGCCCATGGTGCAGCCGGCGTATGGCGCCAGGAACTGCAGTGCGGCGGATTCCGAAGCACTGGCAACGACCACGATGGTGTTGGCCAGGGCGCCGGCTTCTTCCAGCTTGCGAACGATGTTGGCAACGGTGGAACGCTTCTGGCCGACAGCAACATAAACACAGAAAATACCGGAGTCTTTCTGGTTGATGATGGCGTCGATGGCCATGGCGGTCTTGCCGATCTGACGGTCACCGATGATCAGCTCGCGCTGGCCACGGCCGACAGGGATCATGGCGTCGACGGACTTGTAGCCAGTCTGTACAGGCTGGTCTACCGACTTACGCCAGATCACGCCTGGAGCGACCTTTTCGACCGCGTCGGTTTCGGTGGTGGTCAGAGGACCTTTGCCATCGATCGGGTTACCCAGAGCGTCGACGACGCGGCCCAGCAGGCCTTTGCCGACCGGAACTTCCAGGATGCGACCGGTGCACTTGGCGCTCATGCCTTCGGCGAGGGTGTCATAGGCACCCAGGATCACTGCACCTACGGAGTCTTGCTCCAGGTTCAGGGCCATGCCGAATACGCTGCCAGGGAACTCGATCATTTCGCCGTACATGACGTCGGCCAGACCGTGGATCCGCACGATACCGTCGGATACCGAAACAACGGTACCTTCGTTACGGGCTTGGGAGCTCACATCGAGGTTGTCGATGCGGCCCTTGATGATTTCACTAATTTCGGAAGGATTGAGTTGCTGCATTGCTCTGCTGCCCCTTCAAACTCAAGATTTCAATGCTTCGGCCAGTTTCGCGATTTTGCCGCGAACAGAGCCATCGATTACCAGGTCACCAGCGCGGATGACGACGCCGCCAATCAGGCTGGCATCCTCCGACGCGTGCAGGCGCACTTCCTGGCCTAACCGTGCACTGAGAACCTTGGCGAGTTTGTCTTGCTGTTCTTGGTTCAACGCGAAGGCACTGGTGACTTCCACGTCCACGGATTTCTCTTGCTCGGCCTTGTACAGGTCGAACAGGGCGGCAATCTCCGGCAGAAGCAGGAGACGGTCGTTTTCCGCGGCAACATGAATGAAATTCTGTGCCTGTGCATTGAACTTGTCACCGCACACGTCAATGAACGTGGCGGCCTTTTCTGCGCTCGTCAGTCGCGGGGCCTTGAGCAGGCGCTGCATGGTGTCGTCTTGCGACACCGCAGCAGCCAGGCCGAGCATGGCTGACCAATTGGCCAGTTGCTGATGGGCCTGGGCATGCTCAAAGGCAGCCTTAGCGTAAGGTCGGGCCAACGTGGTCAGTTCTGCCATGATCGCCCTCGCTTAAATTTCAGCGGCCAGTTTGTTAACCAGCTCCGCATGCGCGTTTTGATCGATTGTGGCGCCAAGGATCTTTTCAGCACCACCAACGGCCAGGGCACCCACTTGGGCACGCAGGGCGTCTTTAGCGCTGTTCAGTTCCTGTTCGATCTCGGCCAGAGCCTGAGCCTTCACACGGTCAGCTTCGACGCGGGCCTGATCACGGGCTTCCTCGACAAGCTGAGCAGCGCGTTTCTTGCTTTGCTCGATGATTTCGGCTGCCTGTGCTTTAGCTTCACGCAGTTGCTGACCCGCTTTCTCTTGGGCCAGCTCCAGGTCGCGAGCTGCGCGGTTGGCAGCGTCCAAGCCGTCGGCAATCTTCTTTTGGCGCTCTTGCAGGGCAGTGATGACCGGAGGCCATACATACTTCATGCAGAAGAGTACAAAAATCAGAAAAGCAACGGATTGGCCAATCAGGGTTGCATTAATGTTCACGCCAACACCTCGCTCGGTCTTAATTCATACAGCCATCAACTCGTGGTGACGAGTGATTAGCCGGCGATCTGACCAACGAACGGATTCGCGAAGGTGAAGAACAGAGCGATACCAACACCGATCATGGTTACGGCGTCGAGCAGACCGGCAACGATGAACATTTTAACCTGCAGCATCGGAACCATTTCTGGTTGACGAGCAGCGCCTTCCAGGAACTTGCCGCCCAGCAGGCCGAAACCAATGGCGGTACCCAGAGCACCCAGGCCGATCAGCAGAGCAACAGCGATAGCGGTCAGACCAACTACAGTTTCCATCTTTCCTCCCGACTTTTACGTCGTATTGGTTAGGTTTTTAGTTTGAAGCGGTAAAACAAATCGTTTGGTACAGCATGCCCTTGCGGACTTTTTAAGCCCTCCCCCCGAACAGGCGGGGAAGGCTATCAGACACGCCAGGCGGTCTTAATGGTTATCTTCGTGAGCCATCGACAGGTAGACGATGGTCAGCATCATGAAGATGAAAGCTTGCAGGGTGATGATCAGGATGTGGAACACAGCCCACGCCCATTGCAGCACCACACCCAGGCCGCTGAGCCACAGCAGGCCGGAGCCGAACATTACAGCGATCAGGATGAACACCAGTTCGCCGGCATACATGTTGCCGAACAGACGCAGTGCCAGCGAGATCGGCTTGGCGATCAGGGTGACGAATTCCAGCAGGAAGTTGACCGGAATCAGCAGGATCTGAACGAAGATGTTCTTGCTGCCGAACGGGTGCAGGGTCAGCTCACCGATGAAGCCGCCCAGGCCCTTGACCTTGATGCTGTAGAAGATGATCAGGGCGAACACGCAGAAGGCCATGGCCAGGGTCGCGTTCGGGTCGGTGGTCGACACGGCGCGGAACGGAATGTGCGGGTCACCGGAGATCAGGATGGCCAGCTGAGGAATCCAGTCGACCGGTACCAGGTCGACGGCGTTCATCAGGAATACCCAGACGAAAATGGTCAGCGCCAGCGGAGCGATTACCGGGCTACGGCCGTGGAAGGAGTCCTTCACGCTGCCGTTGACGAAGTCCACCATCACTTCTACGAAGTTCTGCAGGCCGCCAGGTTGGCCGGAAGTCGCCTTCTTGGCCGCCATGCGGAAGATGAACAGGAAGATCAGACCCAGCGCGACGGACCAACCCAGGGTGTCCAGGTGGAACGCCCAGAAGCCCATTGCCTTGGCTTCTGCAGCCGAATGGGCGAAGCCCCAGCTGCCGTCTGGTAGTTGACCGTAGGTCAGGTTCTGCAAGTGGTGCTGGATATAGCCCGAAGCGGTTTCTGCTGCCATGGTTGCCTCAAACGCCCTAAGGTCTCGAAAGTCTTTTATTCATCAGCAGGGGCGCGAACCAGCTGACCAAAAGGGTCAACACGAAGACGCCGAATACTGCTAACGGCGCCAGTGGCTTCACTCCTGCGAAGGTCAGTGCAAAAAGCACTGCCGTCAAAATCATCTTGCCTGCCTCGCCAGCGTAGAACGACTTGACGATGGCTTGTGCCGCCCGGGCCCCGCTGAAGCGAAAAGCCTTCCAGGCGAAATACACATTGGGTAGCCAGGCAATCAAACCTCCGCAAAGGCCTGAATATCCACTGACCGCCCCTTTCCACTGCCACAACACCAACGTTGCCAGCAGCAGTACGACGAATTGAGCCAGCAGTACCGGGAAAACCGCCCAGCGATGGAAAGGCAGGCGGTTTGGCGTGCGGATTTCCATCACAACTGCTCCTCGGAAGTCGACCAGCAAGTCAGTTATGACTTGGCATAATTTGTGCCGACAAAATGCGCGCAGAGTATAGGGGTGGATTAACCCCTATTCAACTATTCGGTAGTGATTTCCGACTGCGCGCTACAACGGGAATTGTTTCAGCGGATGTGAGCAAGCACGCCTTGCAACTCGTCAAGCGAGTTGTAGCGAATAACCAATTGGCCTTTGCCCTTGTTGCCATGGCGGATCTGCACGGCCGAGCCCAGGCGCTCTGCGAGCCGCTGTTCAAGGCGTGCGATATCCGGATCAGGTTTGCTCGGTTCGACCGGATCAGGTTTGTCGCTGAGCCACTGACGAACCAGTGCCTCGGTTTGGCGCACGGTGAGGCCACGTGCGACAACATGACGCGCCCCCTCTTCCTGGCGGTGTTCTTCCAGGCCGAGTAATGCACGGGCGTGGCCCATCTCCAGGTCGCCATGGGCGAGCATGGTCTTGATCGCGTCAGGCAGGGTGATCAGGCGCAGCAGGTTGGCCACGGTCACCCGCGACTTGCCCACGGCATCGGCCACCTGTTGCTGGGTGAGCTCGAACTCCTGCTGCAGCCGCTGCAGGGCCAGGGCCTCTTCCAGCGGGTTGAGGTCTTCGCGCTGGATGTTCTCGATCAGCGCCATGGCGATGGCGGCTTCGTCGGGCACTTCGCGGACCATCGCCGGGATCTTGTCCAGGCCAGCTTGCTGGGTGGCGCGCCAGCGGCGCTCACCGGCAATGATCTCGAAGCGGTTGCCATCGATCGGGCGCACCACGATCGGTTGCATCACGCCATGGTTGCGAATCGAGTGCGCGAGCTCTTCCAGCGCCTCCGGGTCCATGTCCCGGCGCGGCTGGTACTTGCCACGCTGGATCAGCTCGACCGGCAGGTGTTGCAGTTCTTTCTGGTCGATCTTCACAGCCTGCTCTTCGAGCGCGCTGACGGAAGGACCACTGAGCAGTGCATCCAACCCACGTCCGAGACCCCGTTTCTTGACGGCCATACGGATTCCTTAAGTTGTTTGTGCAGTGCGTGATTGACGGCGTTGACGGCGTACCAGTTCCCCGGCCAGGGCCAGATAAGCCAGCGCGCCTCGCGATTGCTTGTCGTAGGCCAGGGCCGGCATGCCGAAGCTCGGGGCCTCGGCCAGGCGAATGTTGCGCGGAATGACCGTGTCGTACAGCTGCGGGCCAAAGTGCTCCTTCAGCTGCGCCGAGACATCGTTGTTCAGGCTCAGGCGCGGATCGTACATGGTCCGCAGCAGGCCCTCGATCTTCAGCTCCGGGTTCAGCCGGGCGGCGATGCGCTTGATGTTATCCACAAGGTCGCTGAGACCTTCCAGTGCGTAGTACTCGCACTGCATCGGGATGATCACGCCATCGGAGGCGACCAGGGCGTTGAGCGTGAGCATCGACAGCGACGGAGGGCAGTCGATGAGAATGTAGTCGTAGTTCTCGCGAATCGGCGCCAGGGCGTTGCGCAGGCGGCTCTCCTTGACCTGCATTTCCAGCAGCACCACTTCGGCGGCGGTCAGGTCACGGTTGGCCGGCAGCAACTGGAAACCACCGTGCTCGGAGTAATGCATGGCCTGGGCCAGGTCGCATTCCCCGATCAACAGGTCGTAGACCGAGTGCTCGAGCTCGTGCTTGTCCACACCGCTGCCCATGGTGGCGTTGCCCTGCGGATCGAGGTCGATCAGCAGCACACGACGCTTGGTCGCGGCCAGCGAGGCGGCGAGATTGATACAGGTGGTTGTCTTGCCCACACCACCTTTCTGGTTCGCGATTGCGAATACCTTAGCCATTGTTGCGTGTGTTCCCAGTCATGCCTTGCGGCGCAGTATCAGCAGATGGCGCTGGCCCTGGCAACCTGGAACGGTCAGGGCCTGCTCGCTTTCCACTGTGAAGTCTGCGGGCAATGCTACCAGTTCATCGGCAGGATGCAGCCCCTTCATTGCAAGCCATTGCGTCCCGGTGTCGCCCAGGTGGCGGGTCCAGTTGGTGAAGTTCTCCATGCTGCTGAAGGCGCGGGAGATAATTCCGCTGAACGGTTGTGTCGGCTGGAAGGCTTCGACCCGACTGTGGATAACCGTGAGGTTGTCCAGCTTGAGCTCCAT
This sequence comes from Pseudomonas sp. B23(2017), assembly GCF_002113725.1. Taxonomy (NCBI): domain Bacteria; kingdom Pseudomonadati; phylum Pseudomonadota; class Gammaproteobacteria; order Pseudomonadales; family Pseudomonadaceae; genus Pseudomonas; species Pseudomonas sp. B23(2017). Next base: position 666,886 of record NZ_NEJM01000001.1, read on the forward strand.
TTTCACCTGGGTCAGGAAGCGGGTCTTCTTGCCATTGGCGTCCAGCACCGTCACGCGCTTGTGCGGATGCAGGATAGCCAATGGGATACCGGGCATGCCACCGCCACTACCGACATCCAGCCAGTTGTCACGCTCGCTGTGGATAAACGGCATGACACTGAGGCTGTCGAGCAGGTGACGCGACACCATCTCGTCGGGGTCGCGCACGGCGGTGAGGTTGTAGGCTTTGTTCCATTTGATCAACAGGGCCAGGTAGCCGAGCAGCTTTTCGTGATGCTCGGCGCTCAGCTCGACACCGAGCTGGCGCGCACCTGTGGACAACTCTTCAGCGTGTTGCGGGGTGACCAGGGAACTCAAGCGCTTTGCTCCAATTCGCGGCCAGCGCCGCGTTTTTTCAAGTGAATCAGCAACAGGGAAATCGCCGCCGGGGTCACGCCCGGGATACGCGAAGCCTGACCCAGGGTTTCCGGTCGGGTCTGGCCCAGCTTGCCCTGGATTTCCTTGGACAGGCCGGAAATCGTCGAATAATCGATATCCACAGGCAGGCGGGTGTCTTCGCTGGCACGCAAACGTGCGATTTCATCCTGCTGGCGATCGATGTAGCCGGCGTACTTGGTGCGGATTTCGACTTGCTCGGCGACCTGTGGATCGATCGCTTCGCCGCCGGTTGCCTCGATCAGCCCGATGTAGTCGATTTCCGGGCGCGCCAGCAGGTTGAGCAGGCTGTATTCGTGGCTGAGCGGGGTACCGAACTTATCCACAATGGCCTGGCCTTGCTCGGTGTTCGGGCGTACCCAGGTCGACTTCAGGCGCTGCTCCTCGCGCTCGATGCCGTCGCGCTTGGCGCAGAAGGCGGCCCAACGCTGGTCGTCGATCAGGCCGAGTTCGCGGCCCTTTTCGGTCAGGCGCAGGTCGGCGTTGTCTTCGCGCAGGATCAGGCGGTACTCGGCACGCGAAGTGAACATGCGGTACGGCTCCTGGGTACCCAGGGTAATCAGGTCGTCGACCAGTACGCCAATGTACGCCTCGTCGCGGCGCGGGCACCAGCTGTCTCGGCCCTGCGCCCGCAGGGCGGCGTTGGTCCCGGCCAGCAAACCCTGGGCGCCGGCTTCTTCGTAACCGGTGGTGCCGTTGATCTGGCCGGCGAAGAACAGGCCGCCGATGACTTTGGTCTCGAGGCTGTACTTGAGGTCGCGCGGGTCGAAGTAGTCGTATTCGATGGCATAGCCCGGGCGAACGATGTGGGCGTTCTCCATGCCGCGGATCGACCGCACCAGCTCCAGCTGCACGTCGAACGGCAGCGAAGTGGAAATACCGTTGGGGTACAGCTCATGGGTGGTCAGGCCTTCCGGCTCGATGAACACCTGGTGGCTTTCCTTGTCGGCGAAGCGGTGGATCTTGTCTTCGATCGACGGGCAGTAGCGCGGGCCGACACCTTCGATGACACCCGAGTACATCGGCGAACGGTCGAGGTTCGAGGCGATGATCTCGTGGGTGCGCGCATTGGTGTGGGTGATCCAGCAGCTCACCTGGCGCGGGTGCATCTGGGCATTGCCCATGAACGACATCACCGGAATCGGCGTATCGCCTGGCTGCTCGGTCATCACCGAGAAGTCCACCGAGCGGCCGTCGATGCGTGGCGGGGTACCGGTTTTCAGGCGGCCGACGCGCAGCGGCAGTTCACGCATGCGGTGGGCCAGGGCAATCGAAGGTGGATCGCCGGCGCGACCACCGGAATGGTTTTGCAAACCAATGTGGATAAGCCCGCCGAGGAAGGTACCGGTGGTCAGTACCACCGATTCGGCGAAGAAACGCAGGCCCATCTGGGTCACCACGCCTTTGACCTGGTCCTGCTCGACGATCAGGTCGTCGCAGGACTGCTGGAATATCCACAGGTTCGGCTGGTTTTCCAGGATTTCACGCACCACTGCCTTGTAGATGGCGCGGTCGGCCTGTGCACGGGTGGCGCGTACGGCCGGGCCCTTGCGGTTGTTCAAAACGCGGAACTGGATGCCGCTCTTGTCGGTGGCCAGCGCCATGGCGCCGCCGAGGGCATCGATCTCTTTGACCAGATGGCTTTTGCCAATACCGCCAATGGCGGGGTTGCAGCTCATGTGACCGAGGGTTTCCACGTTATGGGTCAGCAGCAGGGTTTTCACACCCATGCGTGCAGACGCAAGCGCAGCCTCGGTACCGGCATGGCCGCCGCCGATGACGATCACTTCAAAACGGGAAGGGAAATCCACCACGCACCTCGTGCCTGTTTTTGCGAATAGAGAAGGTAAGCGGACAAGTATAGGGACTTCACCCCCTTTAAAGAAACCGTCTGAGCAAATTTTGACCAGTCTGTGGATGAATGGCAGCCAACAGAAATCAAAGAGGAAGAATTTAAAAAAGCTTTGTTTTTATGTTTATTCATATGCACAAGCTTTGCTGTGGATAAGGTTATGCAGGCCTTTATTCATGCCGTGTAGAGAAAAATTAAACCCTGTGGCTGGAGTACCATGAGGGCTATGGATAACACGATTTAGCCTGTGGATTAAATGGATGTTTACCCACAAGCGGGTTTGTCCTCAGAAAAAAAGCCTGCTTATCAACGGAGCTGAAGGCGAGTTTTCCACAGGGCTCCTGAGAGCAGATTGGGGTAGGTGAATGAAAAAAATGTGAACCTGCACCGGCCTCTTCGCGGGTGAACCCGCTCCCACAGGGTTCTGCACAGCCTTCAGGTGCGGCGCGATTTCCGTAGAAGCTGCGAAATTTGAGGCAAAAAAAAGCCGCTCCCGAAGGAGCGGCTCTTGGTTTTGCCTGGCTGTGAGTTACTTGCCGATGCAGAAGCTGGAGAAAATCCGCCCCAGCAGGTCATCAGAGCTGAATGCCCCGGTAATCTCCCCCAGGGCCTGCTGCGCCTGCCGCAGGTCTTCCGCCAACAGCTCACCCGCGCCAGCCAGGGTCAGTTGTGCACGGCCATGTTCCAGGTGCTCACTGGCCTGGCGCAGGGCATCCAGATGGCGCCGGCGAGCGCTGAAACCACTCTCGGCCGTCTGTTCATAACCCATGCAGGCCTTCAGGTGGTCACGCAGCAACTGCAGCCCTGCATCGTCCCCTTTGGCACTGAGGGTGATCGTTACATGGCCGTCATCGCACTGTTCCAGCGCTACCCGCTCACCACTAAGATCGGCCTTGTTCCGAATCAGCGTCACCTTGGCCGGGTCTGGCCGCTGGTCGAGAAATTCTGGCCACAGGGCGAACGGGTCGCTGGCCTCGGGCGCGGTGGAATCCACCACCAACAACACACGGTCTGCCTCGCCAATGGCCTTCAGCGCACGTTCCACGCCGATCTTTTCCACATGGTCATCGGTGTCGCGCAGGCCCGCAGTATCGACCACGTGCAGCGGCATGCCGTCGATGTGGATATGTTCGCGCAGGATGTCCCGCGTGGTGCCGGCAATATCGGTGACGATGGCCGCTTCCCGCCCGGCCAGCTGGTTCAGCAGGCTCGACTTGCCGGCATTCGGCCGACCGGCGATGACCACGGTCATGCCGTCACGCAGCAAGGCGCCCTGCCCGGCTTCACGCTGTACTTTGGACAACTCGCCCCGCACCGTATCGAGCATCGCCAGCACGTGGCCGTCGGCGAGGAAGTCGATTTCCTCTTCAGGGAAGTCGATCGCCGCCTCGACGTAGATACGCAGCGCAATCAACGCCTCGGTCAGGAAGTGCACGCGCTTGGAGAACTCCCCCTGTAGCGAACGCAGGGCATTGCGTGCGGCCTGGCTGGAACTGGCCTCGATCAGGTCGGCAATGGCTTCGGCCTGGGCCAGGTCGAGCTTGTCATTGAGGAATGCACGTTCGCTGAACTCACCCGGACGAGCCAGCCGGCAACCAACCTGTACACAGCGCTGCAGCAGCATATCCAGCACCACCGGGCCACCATGGCCCTGCAGTTCCAGCACGTCCTCGCCGGTGAACGAATTCGGCCCGGGGAAGAACAGCGCGATCCCTTCGTCCAGCACCAGGCCTTCCTCGTCGCGGAACGGGCCGTAATGGGCGTGGCGCGGGGTAAGCGTACGGCCGGTGATCAACTGGCCGGCCTTGGCAGCCAGAGGGCCGGACAACCTGACAATACCCACACCGCCGCGGCCTTGGGCGGTGGCGATGGCGGCGATGGTTTCACGCACAGTGTTCATGCTCGAAAGCCTCTACGACAAAAACGACAGATAGCAAAAACGCCCCACTAGGGGGCGTTTTTTATTCACAGGCTAGCGCAGTAGCCTGTCAAGCAGCAGCTTTTTTGCTGGCTGCTTCGATGCTGCGGGTGATGTACCACTGCTGTGCGATCGACAGGCAGTTGTTCACAACCCAGTACAGCACCAGACCAGCCGGGAACCACAGGAAGAAGAAGGTGAAGATGATCGGCATCATTTTCATCACCTTGGCCTGCATCGGATCCGGCGGCGTCGGGTTCAGGCGCTGCTGGATGAACATGGTGGCGCCCATGATGATCGGCAGGATGAAGAACGGATCCTTGATCGACAGGTCGGTAATCCACAGCATCCATGGAGCCTGGCGCATTTCCACGCTTTCCAGCAGTACCCAGTACAGGGCCAGGAACACTGGCATCTGCACCAGGATCGGCAGGCAGCCGCCCAGCGGGTTGATCTTCTCTTTCTTGTACAGCTCCATCATCGCCTGGGACATCTTCTGGCGATCGTCACCGAAGCGTTCCTTCAGTGCAGCGAGCTTCGGCGCAACGGCACGCATGCGCGCCATCGAACGATAGCTGGCAGCGGACAGCGGGAAGAACAGGCCTTTGATCAGCATGGTCAGCACGATGATCGACCAGCCCCAGTTACCCAGCAGGCTGTGGATATGTTGCAGCAGCCAGAAGATCGGCTGGGCGATGAACCACAGGAAGCCGTAGTCGACGGTCAGTTCCAGGCCTGGGGACAACTCTTTCAGCTTGGACTGGATTTTCGGGCCGGCGTACAGCATGGCGCTGGTTTCGACCTTGCCGCCAGCAGGCACGCTGATGGCCGGGCCGGTGTAGCCGATGATGTAGTTGCCCTGGCTGTCCTTGCGGGTCTGGACAACGTTGTTGTCCGACTTGGCCGGAATCCAGGCGGTCACGAAGTAGTGCTGCAGCCAGGCAACCCAGCCGCCGGACACATTTTCTTTCAAACTACCTTTGTCGATGTCCTTCATCGAGACCTTTTTGTAAGGCTCGGAAGCTGTCCACAGGGCTGCGCCCAGGTAGGTGGCGGTGCCGGTGGCAGTGCTCGACGACGGATCGGAGCTGGCGTCACGCTTGAGCTGGGCAAACATGTTGCCGCTCCAGGCCTGACCGCTCTGGTTGTCGATCAGGTAGCTGACGGTCAGGTCGTACTCGCCGCGCTTGAAGCTGAAGCGCTTGATGTAGTTGACGCCGTTGTCGCTGAACTTCAGGTCGACCACCAGTTGTTCCTGGCCATCGGCCAGCTGGTAACCCTTCTTGTCGGTAGCGTACAGAGGGCGACCGGCAGGGCGGGCATCCGGACCGTTGACGCCGGTCAGGCCGCTTTGTGCCAGGTAGACACGCTCGCCACCGTTGTCGAACAGCTGGAACGGAATGTCCGGGTGGTCCTGGCGACGTGGGTACTGCGGCAGGTTCAGCTGGACGATGTCACCACCGACCGGATCGATAGCCAGCTCCAGGACATCGGTCTTGACCCGGATCAGGTCCTTGCTGACCGCAACCGGTGCCAGTTCGGCTGCGCTGGTTTCGGCGTTGGCGCTTGGCACATCGGCGCTGGCGCCGGCGTTACCGGCCGGTACGCCATCCGGCAAACCCGGGGCAACGGTGCTGGCAGCAGTATTCTGAGTCGGCAGGGCAGCCTGGCCGTAGTCCTGGTTCCACTTGAGGACCATGACGTAGGACACGATTGCCAGGGCGACGATCAGGATCGTGCGTTTAATATCCATGATTACTCGGCTATCGAAGAAGTTCGGGAGGAAGGAGCGGGAGGAACGGGATCGAAACCGCCGTCGTTCCACGGATGACAACGCCCCAGGCGACGAACGGCTAGCCACCCACCACGCCAGAGGCCGTGGTTTTCGATGGCTTCATAAGCGTAACAGGAGCAACTGGGGAAGAAACGACAGTGGTTGGCCATCAGAGGACTAATGGCGTAACGGTAAAACTGGATCGGAACGAGCGCCAGTTTACGCATCTTGGCTGTCTACCCCTGCGGAATTGGCGGTCACTGCTGGAGTGGGCCGGCTGCGCGCCAGGCGTTTCCAGAGTTTGCCAAAGTGTTGGTGCAATTCCGGGTTTTCTATCTCACCCAATCCCTTGCGCGCGACGATCACAATGTCCAACCCGGCAAGCAATTGCTGGTTCAGGCGAAAGGAATCGCGCATCAAGCGCTTGAGGCGGTTGCGTTGAACGGCGAGCTTGACGCTCTTCTTGCCGATCACCAGGCCAAGGCGTGGGTGATCGAGGCCGTTCTCGCGAGCAAGGATCAGCAGGTTTTTCCCTGGAACCTTGCCGGTTGGGGAGTCGAAGACCGCTTTGAAATGTCGGGGTGTAAGCAGTCGCTTTTCCCGACTGAAGTCCTGACTCACCACCTGTGCCGAAAAATCAAATGGCCAGACGCTTACGGCCTTTGGCACGACGACGCGACAGAACAGCGCGGCCGTTCTTGGTAGCCATACGGGCACGGAAGCCGTGGGTGCGCGCGCGCTTGATGGTGCTTGGTTGGAAAGTACGTTTCATGGCGTGTTACCTGGTTTGTCGACGACGGGCCGGGATGGCCCCCTTTTTAAGAGACCGGCGATTCTAGAGAAAGCAAGCCCGTAGGTCAATTTCCAACCAGTCTTTCCATATAGAGCACGTGATGGACGGTGCGTCCTTGTCCATCCCCCAAGGGTGCTTGATCGGACACACGAATTGGGGACAACATGAAAAAAAAGAAGAGACATATAAAAAGCTTTTCTGAAGAATCTATAAATCTTAAGTGGATAACCTTCTGTGGATAACCTGCTTGAGGCCATAAAATACGGGCTGTACAGAGTTTTACAACTGTGTTCTCAACCGGTGCTGCGCTTGTTTTCTTCGTGGTCAAAAGCTGTGGATTAAATAGCCGTTTATCCACAGCAGAGTTATCAACAGGCTTGGCCTCAGGGTTGTGCATAGCGCTCATGGCTGCTTATCCACAGGGCTTATTCACAGTGCGAAGAAGCCGTTTTGGTCGATAAATGGCTGTTTTGTCATGGTTCCTAACGTGTCCACATGTGGATAACTGAACGCTCGACCGGTACAATGGCGGTTTGTTTTTGCCTCATCCGGCTTTCAAACTCAGGGGATATCCGTGTCAGTGGAACTTTGGCAGCAGTGCGTGGAGCTTCTGCGCGATGAACTGCCTGCCCAGCAATTCAACACCTGGATCCGTCCGCTACAGGTCGAAGCCGAAGGCGACGAGTTGCGCGTCTATGCGCCTAACCGTTTCGTTCTCGATTGGGTCAATGAAAAGTACCTGGGTCGTTTGCTCGAGCTGTTGGGCGAAAACGGCAGCGGCATTGCGCCTGCCCTTTCCTTGTTGATCGGCAGCCGTCGCAGCTCTGCGCCACGTGCCGCACCCAACGCGCCAGTGAGTGCTGCGGTGGCCGCCTCGCTGGCCCAGACCCAGGCCCAGAGCCAGACACAGAAGGCAGTGCCGGCAGCGGTCGAACCCGTCGCCGTGGCGGCTGCCGAGCCTGTGCTGGTCGATGAACTGGCCGAGCCATCCTCGCGTGACAGCTTCGATGCCATGGCCGAGCCGGCTTCTGCGTCGGCCGGCAGTGCCCGGACTGAACAGCGCACCGTGCAGGTTGAAGGTGCGCTCAAACACACCAGTTACTTGAACCGCACCTTCACGTTCGACACCTTCGTCGAAGGTAAGTCGAACCAGTTGGCGCGCGCGGCTGCCTGGCAGGTGGCAGACAACCCCAAGCATGGTTACAACCCGCTCTTCCTTTATGGTGGTGTGGGCCTGGGTAAAACCCACCTCATGCATGCTGTGGGTAACCATCTGCTGAAGAAAAACCCGAACGCCAAGGTCGTGTACCTGCATTCGGAGCGCTTCGTCGCGGACATGGTCAAGGCACTGCAGCTGAACGCCATCAACGAATTCAAGCGTTTCTACCGCTCGGTGGATGCGTTGCTGATCGACGATATCCAGTTCTTTGCCCGTAAAGAGCGCTCGCAGGAAGAGTTTTTCCACACCTTCAACGCCCTGCTCGAGGGTGGTCAGCAGGTAATCCTTACTTCTGACCGCTACCCCAAGGAGATCGAAGGCCTGGAGGAGCGTCTGAAGTCGCGCTTTGGTTGGGGCCTGACGGTTGCCGTCGAGCCACCAGAGCTGGAAACCCGCGTGGCGATCCTGATGAAGAAGGCCGACCAGGCCAAGGTCGAACTACCGCATGACGCGGCCTTCTTCATTGCCCAGCGCATCCGTTCCAACGTCCGTGAACTGGAAGGCGCATTGAAGCGGGTGATCGCTCACTCGCACTTTATGGGCCGCGACATCACCATCGAACTGATTCGTGAGTCGCTCAAGGACCTGCTGGCGCTCCAGGACAAGCTGGTCAGTGTGGATAACATTCAGCGTACCGTCGCCGAGTACTACAAGATCAAGATCTCCGATCTGTTGTCCAAGCGTCGTTCGCGTTCCGTGGCGCGTCCACGCCAGGTGGCCATGGCCCTGTCCAAGGAACTGACCAACCACAGTCTGCCGGAAATCGGCGACATGTTCGGTGGTCGCGACCATACGACCGTGCTGCACGCCTGCCGCAAGATCAACGAACTGAAGGAATCCGACGCGGACATCCGCGAGGACTACAAGAACCTGCTGCGGACGCTGACGACCTGATGGCCGTCTGCGCAGCTAATTGAAGGCAAGGGACTAGACCATGCATTTCACCATTCAACGCGAAGCCCTGTTGAAACCCCTGCAACTGGTCGCCGGTGTCGTCGAGCGCCGCCAGACCTTGCCGGTCCTGTCCAACGTATTGCTGGTCGTGCAAGGCCAGCAACTGTCGTTGACTGGTACCGACCTGGAAGTCGAACTGGTAGGCCGCGTGCAACTGGAAGAGCCGGCCGAGCCTGGCGAAATCACTGTCCCGGCACGCAAGCTGATGGACATTTGCAAAAGCCTGCCGAACGACGCCCTGATCGATATCAAGGTCGACGAGCAGAAACTGTTGGTCAAGGCCGGCCGCAGCCGCTTTACCCTGTCGACCCTGCCAGCCAATGACTTCCCGACCGTGGAAGAAGGCCCGGGCTCGCTGACCTGCAACCTGGAACAGAGCAAGCTGCGCCGCCTTATCGAGCGCACCAGTTTCGCCATGGCCCAGCAGGATGTGCGCTACTACCTCAACGGTATGCTGCTGGAGGTTTCCCGCAACACCCTGCGAGCTGTGTCCACTGACGGTCACCGCCTGGCGCTGTGCTCCATGAGCGCACCGATCGAGCAGGATGATCGCCACCAGGTCATCGTGCCACGCAAAGGTATCCTCGAACTGGCACGCCTGCTGACCGACCCGGAAGGCATGGTCAGCATCGTCCTGGGCCAGCACCACATTCGCGCCACCACTGGTGAATTCACCTTCACTTCCAAACTGGTGGACGGCAAGTTCCCGGACTACGAGCGCGTACTGCCCAAGGGCGGTGACAAGCTGGTTGTCGGCGACCGTCAGGCGCTGCGTGAAGCCTTTAGCCGTACTGCGATTCTTTCCAACGAAAAGTACCGCGGTATCCGCCTGCAACTGGCTGCTGGCCAACTGAAGATCCAGGCCAACAACCCCGAGCAGGAAGAAGCTGAAGAAGAAATCAGCGTGGACTACGAAGGTAGCTCGCTGGAAATCGGCTTCAACGTCAGCTACCTGCTGGACGTGCTGGGCGTAATGACTACCGAGCAAGTTCGTCTGATCCTGTCCGATTCCAACAGCAGTGCCCTGCTGCAGGAAGCTGGCAATGACGATTCTTCCTACGTTGTCATGCCGATGCGTCTGTAACGTAGCAGGCGAAATGTCTCTTCGACGTATCATGGTCACCGCGGTGCGCAACTTGCACCCGGTGACACTCTCACCGTCCCCCCGCATCAACATCCTTTACGGCGCCAACGGCAGCGGCAAAACGAGCGTGCTTGAGGCCGTGCATCTGCTCGGGCTGGCGCGCTCGTTCCGCAGCACCCGCCTGAACCCGGTTATCCAGTACGAACAACCGGCCTGTACCGTGTTCGGCGAAGTGCAATTGGCCGAGGGTGGCAGCAGTAACCTGGGTGTATCCCGGGAGCGGCAGGGAGAGTTCACTATTCGCATCGATGGGCAGAATGCGCGGAGTGCGGCGCAACTGGCTGAATTGCTACCGCTTCAGCTCATCAATCCGGACAGTTTCCGCTTGTTGGAAGGCGCTCCGAAAATACGCCGCCAGTTCCTGGATTGGGGGGTGTTCCACGTGGAACCTCGTTTTCTGCCAGCCTGGCAACGGCTGCAGAAGGCACTGCGGCAGCGGAACTCATGGTTGCGGCATGGTACACTTGACCCAGCTTCGCAAGCCGCCTGGGACCGGGAATTGTGCCTGGCCAGTGCGGAAATAGATGAATACCGTCGCAACTACATCAAGGCCTTGAAGCCCGTCTTCGAGCGAACCCTGAGCGAACTGGTCGAGCTGGACGGGTTGACCCTTAGCTACTACCGAGGCTGGGACAAGGACCGGGAACTGCAAGAAGTACTCGCTTCCTCTCTCCTTCGCGATCAGCAGATGGGCCACACCCAGGCCGGTCCGCAGCGTGCTGATCTGCGTCTTCGTCTGGCTGCCAACAATGCAGCCGACATCCTGTCGCGTGGTCAGCAAAAGCTGGTGGTGTGCGCATTGCGCATTGCCCAAGGCCACCTCGTTAGTCAGGCTCGCCGCGGTCACTGTATTTATCTCGTGGATGACTTGCCGTCCGAACTGGACGACCAGCATCGCCGCGCGCTGTGTCGCTTGCTTGAAGAATTACGCTGCCAGGTGTTCATCACCTGTGTAGATCACGAATTACTGAGGGAAGGCTGGCAGACGGAAACGCCAGTTGCTTTGTTCCACGTGGAACAAGGCCGTATCACCCAGACCCACGACCATCGGGAGTGAATGCATGAGCGAAAATCAAACGTACGACTCCTCCAGCATCAAGGTGCTGAAAGGTTTGGATGCCGTGCGCAAGCGCCCCGGCATGTACATTGGCGACACCGATGATGGTAGCGGCCTGCACCACATGGTCTTCGAGGTGGTCGACAACTCGATCGACGAAGCCCTCGCCGGTCACTGCGATGACATCACCGTCATCATCCACCCGGACGAATCCATCAGTGTGCGCGACAACGGTCGCGGCATTCCGGTCGACGTGCATAAAGAAGAAGGCGTTTCCGCAGCCGAGGTCATCATGACCGTGCTGCACGCTGGCGGTAAGTTCGACGACAACTCCTACAAGGTATCCGGCGGTCTGCACGGCGTAGGTGTTTCTGTTGTGAACGCCCTGTCCGAGAAACTGGTACTGACCGTTCGCCGTAGCGGCAAAATTTGGGAACAGACCTACGTTCACGGTGTTCCACAGGCGCCGATGGCGGTTGTCGGTGACAGCGAAACCACCGGTACCCACATCCACTTCAAGCCTTCGGCTGAAACCTTCAAGAACATTCACTTCAGCTGGGACATCCTGGCCAAGCGTATCCGCGAGCTGTCGTTCCTCAACTCGGGCGTTGGCATCCTGCTGAAGGATGAACGTAGCGGCAAGGAAGAGTTCTTCAAGTACGAAGGCGGCCTGCGTGCGTTCGTTGAATACCTGAACACCAACAAGACCCCGGTCAACTCCCAGGTATTCCACTTCAACGTCCAGCGTGACGATGGCGTGGGTGTTGAAGTCGCCCTGCAGTGGAACGACAGCTTCAACGAAAACCTGCTGTGCTTCACCAACAACATTCCGCAGCGTGATGGCGGTACTCACCTGGTGGGCTTCCGTTCCTCGCTGACCCGTAGCCTGAACAGCTACATCGAACAGGAAGGCCTGGCCAAGAAGAACAAGGTGGCGACCACTGGCGACGACGCCCGTGAAGGCCTGACCGCGATCATCTCGGTGAAGGTGCCGGACCCTAAGTTCAGCTCGCAGACCAAGGACAAGCTGGTCTCCTCGGAGGTGAAAACCGCCGTGGAACAGGAGATGAACAAGTACTTCGCCGACTTCCTGCTGGAAAACCCCAACGAGGCCAAGGCCGTCGTTGGCAAGATGATCGATGCTGCCCGTGCCCGTGAAGCGGCACGTAAAGCCCGTGAAATGACTCGCCGTAAAGGCGCGCTGGATATTGCCGGCCTGCCAGGCAAACTGGCGGACTGCCAGGAAAAGGACCCTGCCCTTTCCGAACTGTACCTGGTGGAGGGTGACTCCGCGGGTGGCTCGGCGAAGCAAGGCCGCAACCGTCGTACCCAGGCAATCCTGCCGTTGAAGGGTAAAATCCTCAACGTCGAGAAAGCGCGCTTCGACAAGATGATCTCGTCCCAGGAAGTGGGCACACTGATCACTGCATTGGGCTGCGGTATCGGCCGCGAAGAGTACAACATCGACAAGCTGCGTTATCACAACATCATCATCATGACCGATGCTGACGTTGACGGTTCGCACATCCGTACCCTGCTGCTGACCTTCTTCTTCCGTCAGCTGCCGGAGCTGGTCGAGCGCGGCTACATCTACATTGCCCAGCCACCGCTGTACAAGGTGAAGAAAGGCAAGCAGGAGCAGTACATCAAGGACGACGAGGCCATGGAAGAGTACATGACCCAGTCGGCCCTGGAAGATGCCAGCCTGCACCTGGACGAGTCGGCACCAGCGGTTTCCGGTGTGCAGTTGGAAGCACTGGTGAATGAATTCCGTAGTGTCATGAAGACACTCAAGCGTCTGTCTCGCTTGTACCCGGAAGAGCTGACCGAGCACTTCATCTACCTGCCGGAGGTCAGCCTGGAACAGCTGGGTGACCACGCGGTGATGCAAGCCTGGCTGGCCCAGTTCCAGGAACGTCTGAACAACAGCCAGAAGTCCGGACTGGTTTACAAAGCCAGCCTGCGCGAAGACAAAGAGCGCAACGTATGGTTGCCAGAAGTGGAAGTTACCTCCCACGGCCTGGCCAGCTACGTCACCTTCAACCGTGACTTCTTTGGCAGTAATGACTACCGTACCGTAGTCAACATTGGCGCCAAGCTGTCCAGCTTGTTGGGCGAAGGTGCTTACGTGCAGCGCGGTGAGCGCCGCAAGGCAATTGTCGAGTTCAAGGAAGGCCTGGATTGGCTGATGAACGAAACCACCAAGCGCCACACCATCCAGCGATACAAAGGGCTGGGCGAGATGAACCCTGAGCAGCTGTGGGAAACCACCATGGACCCAACCGTCCGCCGTATGCTCAAGGTCACCATCGAGGATGCGATCGCAGCCGACCAGATCTTCAACACCCTGATGGGTGATGCGGTCGAGCCACGTCGTGACTTCATCGAAAGCAACGCGCTGTCGGTATCGAACCTGGACTTCTGATCCGGTGTAGATCGCCAGGCACCAAAAAGCCCGCGAAAGCGGGCTTTTTAGTGCCTGGCGAAATCAGTAACCGCTGAGGACGTTGACGATCACACCACTGGCAATAGCCACCAGCACATAGTCCCCGTTCACATACAACCAACGGTGATCACGCGGTGGCGCATACAGGTGGCGTGCTTTCCAGTCGGTCACCCAGTAACGGTCGCCACGATAATGCGGGTCAACCACATGGCCACGCTGCCACTGCTGATGCGGAACCGGCATGCCCTGTTGTGGGCGGAAGTTCGGGTCGCGGTAGGCGGGACCGCGGCCATTGTCATGTCGGCCTTGGTACTGTGGCTGACCATGCGGTGGGTTGCCCTGGTGCGATGGGCCGCCATCATGCCGGTCAGGTGGGTCTGGCTGCGCGAAACTGGCCAAGGGGGCGCTGAGCATGAGCGCGGCGCAGATCACGGTCAGGGTTTTCTTCATTTTGCGGTCCTCTGCATGTTGACGCCTGGCGGGAGCTGACTGGTTGCCAGGTTCGGTTAACTGATCAGACCACAATCATTCCCGCTTAATGTCAGGACAGAGGTAAAGGTCCGGTAAAGGTCCGTGAAGCGCCATCACTGTGGGAGCGGGTTTACCCGCGAACACCGGCGAAGCCGGTGCCATCCACCGCGTCAAATTCTTCGCGGGTAAACCCGCTCCCACAGGTATTGCGCCGTATTAAGGGCCTGTACAGCGATACGGCCAGCACAGCCAACGCGTCAATTCAGGCCTAGCTCCTTCAACCGGCGATACAGGGTGCGCTCGCTCAGGCCAAGGTGACGGGCCAGTTCACTGCGCGAGCCCTTGAACTGTTCCAGTGCCTGCGCCAGCTCACCCAGGTGATTGCGCCGGCCACCTGTCTTGATCGCCCCCGCTGGGCCGATATCCTCCGGCAAATGCTCGGGCCGGATCAGCCCGTCATCGGCAAACAAGCGCGCCCTTTCCAGAATGTTGCGCAGTTCGCGAATGTTGCCCGGGAATGGATGCAGCCCAAGCTGCTGCAAAGCTTCGTCGCTCAGCCTGGGCGTCGGCTTGCCTGCCATGCGCTGCAGCAGGCTCTGGGCGAGCAAGGGCAGGTCTTCTACCCGTTCGCGCAACGCCGGCAGACGGATCGGGAAGCCGCTGATGCGGTAGTACAGGTCTTCACGGAAGGTGCCGTCCGCGACCATTTGCCTGAGCGGTTTATGGGTTGCCGACACCAGGCGAAAATCCGAATGCACCGTGCGCAGGCTACCCACCGGGCGGAAGCTGCCGGACTCGATCAGGCGCAGCAGCTTCACCTGCATCGCCAGCGGTACCTCGCCAATTTCATCGAGGAACAGAGTGCCGCCATGCGCCGCTTCAGCCAGGCCGATCTTGCGCTGGTTGGCGCCCGTGAACGCGCCCTTCTCGTAGCCGAACAACTCGCTCTCGAACAACGACTCGGTCAGGCCGGTACAGTCGACCACCACCAATGGGCCGTTGGCCCTGGGGCTGCCCATGTGCACCGCACGGGCGAACAGTTCCTTGCCGGTACCTGACTCACCCTGTAGCAACACCGGGATCTGCGCCGGCGCCGCGCGTTGCAGGCTGGCAAGGGCCGCCTTGAACGCTGGCGCCCGGCCGACCAGGCCTTGTTCCTGAGGCTGCGCCGACGCGAGGGTGATGCTGGTCAGGCGTTCGACAAAGGCCACTACCCTGCCCTGTTCATCCAGGATCGGCCGCAGCTCGACATCCACATGCTCAGGGCCGCGTGGCGTGTGATGAATGTGCAACACCCGCTCCGGAACCTTGCTGTGCCACGCCTTGCGCATCGGGCAATGCTCGCCGGCCTGGTCGCAAGGCACGGCGTAGTGGTGCGAGACCTTGTGGCATTTCTCGCCCAGCGGCGCCTGCTCATGGCGACCGAACTGGCGGCGATAGGCAGCGTTGGCCGCCAGGATGTTGTAGTCGGTATCCAGCACGATGGTTGGCAGGGCATCGTGCTCAAGATAGGAAACCAAAGCTAGGATGATGGGATGGGCTTCAGGCATGACGGCACCGATTGGATGACCGGCGCAGGGTAACAAGGACTGCCAAACACTGCCATTGGCTGACAGTCGACTGCCATCTGTGCTGCCACTGTCGTCGGCAATTGTCAGCAACGGGCCGGTTTCATTGGCCCAAGCGCAGGAAAATGCCTGGCATGCATCTTGATAAACCTCCTGGCACTGCCTACGCCTGTACAAGGCTGGGCGGATAAATTGGAGAACGCGATGATCATCGGCAACAACCTGCACGTGGACGCCTTTTACGACAAGGCGACCTCGACCATCAGCTACCTGGTCATGGACCGTGAAACCCGCCAATGCGCATTGATCGACAGTGTGCTGGATTACGACCCCAAGTCCGGGTGCACCTGCACTGCGTCGGCGGACCGCCTGATCCAGCGCGTGACCGAGCTTGAAGCCAGCGTGCAGTGGGTGCTGGAAACCCATGTGCATGCCGACCACCTTTCGGCAGCGGCCTATTTGAAGGAAAAGCTCGGCGGCCATACCGCCATCGGCGCGCACATCACCCAGGTACAGAAAGTGTTCGGTGCCCTGTTCAACGCCGAGCCTGGCTTCGCCCGCGATGGCAGCCAGTTCGATGTGTTGTTCGAGGACGAGGAAGGTTTCCGCATTGGCAACCTGCATGCCCGCGCGTTGCACACCCCGGGGCACACGCCTGCGTGCATGAGCTTCATGATCGAGGAGGCCGGCGAGACAGCGGTGTTCGTCGGCGACACCCTGTTCATGCCCGACTACGGTACCGCCCGTTGCGACTTCCCAGGGGCCGATGCCCGTACCCTGTACCGCTCGATCCGTCGCCTGCTGGCCTTTCCCGACCAGACCCGGCTGTTCATGTGCCACGACTACCTGCCAGGTGGCCGTGACATGCAGTACGTCACCACCGTGGCCGAGCAGCGCGCCAACAATATTCATATCCACCAGGGCATCGATGAGGACAGCTTCGTCGCCATGCGTGAAGCCCGCGACAAGACCCTCGACATGCCCGTGCTGATCCTGCCTTCGGTGCAGGTGAACATGCGCAGCGGCCAATTCCCCGCGCCGGAAGATAACGGTGTGAGCTACCTGAAGATTCCGCTGAACAAGCTGTGACCGCCCTGCCCCATAACCAGATTTACAGGATTTACCGCCATGCCTGCCTTGTTGTCCCCTGCCAATACCGACCACCACAAAGTGGTCATCGTCGGTGCCGGCGCCGCCGGAATCGCCACCGCTTCCAGCTTGATCAGCCGTGACCCGTCGCTGGATGTGACCTTGATCGACCCCGCCGAAGTGCATTACTACCAGCCCGGCTGGACCATGGTCGGTGCCGGTGTGTTCAAGGCGCCAAGCACTGCCCGCACCATGGCCTCGACCATTCCGCGCGGCGTGCGCTGGATAAAGGCACGCGTGCAGGGGTTCGACCCGCTGGGCCAACTGGTCCTCCTCGAAGGCGGCCGCGCCATCAGTTATGAACAGTTGGTGGTCTGCCCCGGCCTCAAGCTGGATTGGGCGGCCATTGATGGCCTCAGCGAGACCTTGGGCCGCAACGGCGTCACCTCCAACTACCGCTACGACCTGGCGCCCTACACCTGGGAACTGGTACAGAAGCTCAAGCAAGGCCGAGCCCTGTTTTGCCAGCCGCCCATGCCGATCAAGTGCGCAGGCGCGCCGCAGAAGGCGCTGTACCTGTCTTGCGACCACTGGCTGCGGCACGGTCACCTGGGGGCTGTGAAAGCCAGTTTCTTCAATGCCGGCGCAGTGTTGTTCGGAGTGGCGGACTACGTGCCCGCACTGATGAAGTACATCGACAAGTACGCCGTGGATCTCAATTTTTCCCACCGCCTGGTCGCCGTGGACGGCCCGAACAAGCGCGCCACCTTCGTGCGCACCTTGGCCGATGGCAGCAGCGAAACCCGTATCGAGGCCTTCGACATGCTGCACGTGGTACCGCCGCAGGTGGCACCGGACTTCATTCGTGAAAGCCCGTTGGCCGACAGCGCCGGCTGGGTCGATGTCGACCCGCACACCCTGCGCCATCGCCACTTCACCAATGTCCATGCCCTTGGGGACGTGACCAACACCAGCAATGCCAAGACCGCCGCCGCTGCACGCAAGCAGGCTCCGGTCGTGGCCAACAACGTGCTGGTGGCCCTGGGCAGGTTGCCTGCCCTGGCCCAGTACGATGGTTATGGCTCGTGCCCGCTCACCGTCGAGCGCGGCAAGATCGTCCTTGCCGAGTTCACCTATGGTGGCAAGCTGGCTCCAAGCTTCCCCAACTGGTTGCTGGATGGCCGCAAGCCGACGCGTCTGGCCTGGTTGCTCAAGGCGCAGGTGCTGCCACCCTTGTACTGGAAAGGCATGCTCAAGGGCCGCGAGTGGCTGGCACGGCCACAGCCGTTGGTAGCCGAGGGCCGGCGGTGATCGAACATCAAATACTGGGAGCGGGCCTGGGCGCGATCATCGGTGCCGTGCTGGCGTTGACCGGTGCCGGCGGTGGCATTCTCGCAGTGCCTTTGCTGGTGTTCGGCCTGGGGCTGTCGATGGTCGAGGCGGCACCGGTCGGCCTGCTGGCCGTAGGCATGGCGGCAGCGGTGGGTGCTGTGCTGGGCTTGCGGCAGGGCCTGGTGCGCTATCGGGCGGCGCTGTTCATCGCATTGATCGGTGTGGCAGCGGCGCCGTTCGGGCTGATGCTGGCGCACCGCCTGCCGAACACGCCACTGCAGTTGGTGTTCGCCGTGGTGCTGGTGTATGCCTGCCTGCGCATCTGGCGCAAGGCGGCCAAGGAGCTGCGCGGCGAAGCCAATGATGCCCATCGCTACATCGAACCCTGCGTGCTGAACCCGCTGCAGGGCCGTTTGCGCTGGACCCTGCCCTGCGCGCGCGCCCTGGCCTTCACCGGCGCATTGTCCGGGCTGCTATCCGGCCTGCTGGGCGTGGGCGGTGGCTTTGTCATCATCCCGGCCCTTAACCGCTACACCAACCTGCGCATGGCCAGCATCGTCTCCACTTCGCTGGCGGTGATCGCGCTGGTGTCCACCGGCAGTGTGGTCAGCGCCAGCCTGGCAGGGGTCATGCACTGGCAGGTTGGCGCCCCGTTCGCCGTCGGTGCGGTGCTCGGCCTGCTGCTGGCGCGGCCATTGGCGGCCAGGCTGGCCGGGCCGCGCTTGCAGCAGATGTTTGCCGTGGCCGGTTGGGCTGCGGCCCTGCTGCTGGCCGGCAAGGCGCTACTGGGCTAGCAGCTCGCTCTGTTCTGCCGCGCACAGCGCCAGCAGGTAGTCCCACACTACCCGCAGGCGCACCGACTTGTGCAGTTCGCGGCGGGTGCAGATCCAGTAGCTGCGCTGGATGGTTTCGCCAGGCAGCACGCGCACCAGCGTCGGGTCGTGGCGGGCCATGTAGTTGGGCAGTACGGCGATGCCCAACCCGGCGCGGGCGGCGGTTTGCTGGGCGATCACGCTGGTGCTGCGAAACACCACGTTGGGGGCCCGACAGAAGCTGTTGAGAAACAGCAGTTCCTGGCTGAACAGCAAGTCGTCGACGTAGCCGATCCAGCTGTGCCGGGCCAGGTCCTCCCGGTTGCGCAGCGGGGGCGCGCGATCCAGGTAGTCCTGGCTGGCGTACAGGGCCAGGCGATAGTCGGTGAGCTTGCGGGTGATCAGCAGGTCGGCGTTGGGCCGTTCCAGGTGGATGCTGATCTCCGCCTCGCGGTTGAGGATGCTGACGAAGCGCGGTACCGCCACCAGCTCCACTTCCAGGCCGGGGTAGCGGTCGAACAGCGCATTCATGCGCGGGGTGAAAAACATGATGCCGATGCCTTCGGTCACCCCCAGGCGAATCTTGCCCAGCGGCGTGATGGCCTGGGTGATTTCTTCCTGCGCCAGCAGGGCGACGTTTTCCATGGCTTCGGCGTGCTTGAGCAGGGCCTGGCCCGAGGGGGTCAGTTCATAGCCCTGGGCATGCTGCACGAACAGCGCAGTACCCAGGCTTTGCTCGATGCTCTCGATGTGCCGGGCCACGGTGCTGTGGGTGGTGTTGAGACGCTTGGCGGCGGTAAGCAGGCGGCCGCTGCGCTGCAACTCGAGGAAAAACCGCAGATCGTTCCAGTCGAACATGCTTGTCCCTATGCATCCAGACCGCGCGAACCTTTGTAGGAGCGGCCTTGTGTCGCGATGGGGCGCGCAGCGGCCCTGAATTCAGCAAACACGGTCTACCTGAAGGACCACATGTGCTGACTCAGGGCCGCTGCGCGCCCCATCGCGACACAAGGCCGCTCCTACAGGACCGCGCCGTTGCCGTGATGATCGCTGTGCTAAAACGCACAGCGGCTGCGCGAAATCTCGTGTTTCCTCCACGAAATTACTCACTAAGATGGATCGGGACAAGAATAATAATCAGGCCCGAGGTTGCACATGCCATCAGCCGATTCTGTCTTCGACTACGTGGTCGTAGGGGCCGGTCCCGCCGGTTGCCTGTTGGCCAATCGTTTGTCCGCCGACCCTTCCTGCCGAGTGCTGCTGCTGGAAGCGGGTGGGCGCGACAACTATCCCTGGATCCATATCCCCGTCGGTTACCTCTATTGCATCGGCAACCCGCGCACCGACTGGTGCTTCAAGACCGAGGCTCAGGCCGGCTTGGGCGGTCGTGCGCTGGGCTATCCACGCGGCAAGGTGCTGGGTGGCTGCTCCTCGATCAACGGCATGATCTACATGCGCGGCCAGGCCGCCGACTACGACCATTGGGCCGAGCAAGGCAACGACGGCTGGGCCTGGAAGGACGTACTGCCGTTGTTCAAGGCCAGCGAAAGCCACTTTGCCGGCGCCAGCGAGCACCACGGTGGTGATGGCGAATGGCGGGTCGAGCGCCAGCGCTACAGCTGGCCGATCCTCGATGCCTTCCGTGATGCCGCCGAGCAAAGCGGCATCGGCAAGGTCGATGACTTCAATACCGGCGACAACCAGGGCTGTGGATATTTCCAGGTCAACCAGCGCAGCGGTGTGCGCTGGAACGCTTCCAAGGCTTTCCTGCGGCCGATCAAGGACCGCCCCAACCTCACCGTGCTGACCGGCGTTCAGGTTGACCAGGTGCTGCTCAACAACACCCGTGCACGGGCGGTAAAGGCGTTCTGGCAGGGTGCCTGGCACGAGTTTGCGGCACGTCGCGAGATCATCCTCTGTGCGGGTGCTGTGGGCTCTCCCGGTATCCTGCAGCGCTCCGGCATCGGCCCGCGGCAGTTACTGGAAAGCCTGGGCATTGGCGTGCGTCACGACATGCCCGGTGTGGGCGGCAACCTGCAGGATCACCTGCAACTGCGCCTGATCTACCAGATCCGCAATACCCGTACCCTGAACCAGATGGCCAACAGCCTGTGGGGCAAGATGGGCATGGGCCTGCGCTACCTCTATGACCGCAGTGGCCCGCTGGCCATGGCGCCGAGCCAACTGGGTGCGTTCGTGCGTTCGAGCCCGGAGCAGGCCACCGCCAACCTGCAGTACCACGTGCAGCCGCTGTCACTTGAGCGCTTCGGCGAGCCACTGCACAGGTTCCCGGCCTTTACCGCCTCGGTGTGCAACCTGCGCCCGGCCAGCCGCGGGCGTATCGATATCCGCAGCAGCGACATGAACAGCACACCGCAGATCGACCCCAACTACCTCAGCGACCCCCAGGACCTGCGCGTCGCCGCCGATTCCATTCGCCTTACCCGGCGTATCGTCCGGGCCCCTGCCCTCGCTGCGTTCGACCCAAAGGAATACCTGCCGGGCCCAGCCCTGCAAACCGAAGAAGAGCTGTTCGAAGCCGCCGGCAAGATCGGCACCACCATCTTCCACCCGGTAGGCACCTGTCGCATGGGCAATAGCGAACTGGACGTTGTGGATAACCAATTGCGCGTGCACGGCATCCCTGGCCTACGCGTGGCGGACGCCTCGATCATGCCGCAGATCACCTCCGGCAATACTTGTTCACCCACCCTGATGATCGCCGAGAAGGCGGCGCAACTGATCCTCAAAGGAGCTGCCACCCAGACCTATCTGAACGAAGACGCGATACCGACGCCCTGACCCCGGGTGCGTGCAGTACCGGCAGCTGGCGGTCAGAAGCTGCCGACAGTGGAACAACAAGAATAATCACTGTGGCCTGCGGGCCGAGGACAGCAACGATGTCGGATTACATCCAAGAGCAGGGTGCGGCGGCCAGCAGCTCCAGCCGTCGTGAAGAACGCAAGATCATTTTCGCGTCATCCCTCGGGACAGTTTTCGAGTGGTATGACTTTTTTCTCTATGGTGCGCTGGCAGCGGTCATCAGCAAGCAGTTCTTCGCTGGCGTGAACGACACCACCGCCTTCATCTTCGCCCTGATGGCCTTTGCCGCCGGCTTCCTGGTGCGGCCATTCGGCGCGCTTGTGTTCGGCCGGCTGGGCGACATGATCGGACGCAAGTACACCTTCCTGGTCACCATCGTGCTGATGGGCCTGTCCACCTTCGCGGTGGGGTTGTTGCCCACCTACGCCAGCATCGGCATCGCGGCACCGATCATCCTGGTGGTCCTGCGCATGCTGCAGGGGCTGGCGCTGGGTGGTGAATACGGCGGTGCGGCCACCTATGTGGCCGAGCATGCTCCGCCCGGCAAGCGCGGTTTCCACACGGGTTTCATCCAGTCCACCGCCACCCTCGGCCTGTTGTTGTCGCTGGTGGTGGTGCTGGGCAGCCGCTATATCAGTGGCGACCAGTTCGAAACCTGGGGTTGGCGCCTGCCGTTCCTGCTGTCGATCGTGCTGCTGGCGATTTCCACCTGGATCCGCATGAGCATGCACGAGTCGCCGGCCTTCGTGAAAATGAAGGCCCAGGGCAAGGTCAGCAAGTCGCCGATCCGTGAGTCGTTCACCTCCTGGCCGAACCTGAAAGTGGTGCTCACCGCCCTGTTCAGCATCAACGCCGGGCAGGCCGTGACCTTCTACACGGCGCAGTTCTACGTGCTGTTCTTCATGACCCAGATGCTGAAGATGGACCCGGCCCAGGCCAACACCCTGCTGATCATCAGCGTGGTCATTGGTGCGCCGTTCTTCGTGTTCTTCGGCTGGTTGTCCGACCGTATTGGCCGCAAGCCGATCCTGATGCTCGGCCTGCTCCTGGCCACGGTGCTGTACTTCCCGCTGTTCAAGGCGCTGAGCCACTACGCCAACCCACAGATCGACGCGGCCAGCCGCCAGGCGCCGATCGTTGTCACTGCCGACCCGCAAGGCTGCACCTTCCAGTTCGACCCGGTGGGCAAGGCGCGTTTCGACAGCCCGTGCGACAAGGTCAAGACCTTCCTGGTCAAGCAAGGCCTACCGTACAGCTCTGTGGATGTGGCCGGCAGCGATGTGGTGGTTAACATCGGTGACAAGACCATCAACGGCTTCGACGAAGCAGCCATGCGTGCTGCGGTGGAACAGGCCGGCTACCCGGCCAAGGCCGACCCTGGGCAGGTCAACCAGGTGATGGTGGTGGTGCTGATCGTGGCGATGATCCTGATCGCGACCATGACCTATGGCCCGCTGGCAGCGGTGATGGTCGAGCTGTTCCCGACCCGCATCCGCTACACCTCGATGTCGCTGCCCTACCACATTGGCAACGGCTGGTTCGGTGGCTTCCTGCCAACGGTGTCGTTCGCGCTGGTGGTGTATACCGGGGATATCTTCTACGGGCTGTGGTACCCGGTGCTGGTGACCGGGGTCAGCCTGGTGGTGGGGATCTTCTGCCTGAAAGAAACCAAGGATGTGGATATCGACAAGATCTAATGGTTCGCACGGGCCTCTTGTAGGAGCGGCCTGGTGTCGCGAAAGGGCCGCAAAGCGGCCCCGGGGCATCAGCAGTGATGCGCAAATTGCTGGGACTGCCTTGCAGCCCTATCGCGACACAAGGCCGCTCCTACACCGATCACCCACACCCGCATGAGCCCATAAAAAAACCGGCTGTAAAAGCCGGTTTTCTTATGCCCCGAAAAAACTTATGCACGATTTTCAGAAAAATGTCATACACAGAAATAAACAGCTAATTCAAACACTTAGCTATCACTTCAAGCTTTTAATCCAAAAACAGTTCACAAGTTATCCACAGATGGTCAAGCCATCTGTTCCTGGGGTTTTTCCTCTGCTGGCGGCAGCGAACCCATGGCCCGCTGGGTCGCTTCGTTCCACGCCGCGGCGCGGTCGTTGAGCTCGGCGATGGCCCGTGGCCCGGTGCCGTTGGCGTACATCGGTTCGCCAATCACCACCTCGATGGTGCCAGCGCGCTTGCCCCAACCGGTCTTCGGCCAGAACTTGCCGGCGTTATGGGCAATCGGCAGCACCGGCAGCCCGGCATTCACCGCCAGCGCGGTACCGCCACGGGAGAACTTGCCCATGGTGCCGAATGGCACGCGGGTGCCTTCCGGGAAGATCAGCACCCAGGTCTTCTGCTTGAGCAACTCGTCACCCTTGCTGGCTACCTGGCGCAGGGCTTCCTTGGGATTATCGCGGTTGATCGCGATCGGCCGCAGCATGGCCATGGCCCAACCGAAGAATGGCACGTACAGCAACTCGCGCTTGAGCACCTGGCTCAGTGGCGAGAAATACTGGGAAAGGAAGAAGGTTTCCCAGGTGCTCTGGTGGTTGGACAGGATCACGCAAGGCTCATCAGGCACGTTCTCGGCGCCAGTGATCTTGTAGTCGATACCCAGGATGGTGCGCACCAGAAACAACGCGCAACGGCACCAGTACACGTTGATGAACTTGTAGCGCTTGGGGAACGACAGGAACGGCGCGACGAAGAAGCTCAGCGAGCACCACAGCAGCGAACTGGTGCCCAGCAGCAGGTAAAAAAGAAAGATTCTGATCGCCTGCAGGATCGACATAGTGGCTTGTACCATTGCGGGGCATGCCCGCCTGAGAAAAATGCGCCCGAAGGCGCACTGTTTAAATTAGTTCTCTGGCGATAGCTGCCAGATCGTCGAAAATCAGTGTAGTTTCCGGGACGCCTTTTTCCAGGGTCCGCTCGCCCTTGCCGGTTTTCACCAGCACGGGTTGTGCACCGACGGCCAGGGCGGCCTCCAGGTCACCTTTGCTGTCGCCAACGAACCAGACGCCTTCCAGGCCGACCTGGTAATGCTCGGCGATCGCCCGCAGCATGCCAGGCTTGGGCTTGCGGCAATCGCAGCCTTCGTCCGGCCCGTGCGGGCAATACACGATGTGACCCACCTCGCCGCCCTGCTCGGCCACCAGCGCGCGCAGGCGCGCGTGCATGGCCTCGAGGGTTGCCAGCGCATAGTAGCCACGGGCAATGCCGGACTGGTTGGTGGCCACGGCCACCGTCCAGCCCGCCTTGCTCAACTGCGCGATCGCTTCGACCGAGCCAGGGATCGGCACCCACTCGTCCAGCGTCTTGATGTAGGCGTCGGAGTCGTAGTTGATGACTCCGTCACGGTCGAGAATCAGCAGTTTCAAGGCTTACCCCAGCAGCGAAATGTCGGCCACGCCCAGGAACAGGCCGCGCAGGCGGCTGAGCAGGGCATAACGGTTGGCGCGTACCTTGGCATCCTCGGCGTTGACCATCACCGCCTCGAAGAAGGCGTCGACCGGGTCACGCAGGGCCGCCAGGCGGGCCAGCGATTCGCTGTACTGGCGTGCAGCAGCCATCGGTTGCACGGCCTGGTCGGCCTGCTGGATGGCCGAGTACAGGGAGAACTCGTTGGCGTTGTCGAAGTACTTCGGCTCGACGTGATCGGCGATGGCGCCTTCGGCCTTGCTCAGCAGGTTCGACACGCGCTTGTTCACCGCGGCCAGGGCCTCGGCTTCCGGCAGCTTGCGGAAGGCTTGTACGGCTTGCACGCGCTGGTCGAAGTCCAGGGCAGAACCTGGCTGCAGGGCACGTACCGACAGGTAGGTGGCCACGTCGATGCCTTCGTCTTCGTAACGCGCACGCAGGCGGTCGAAGATGAACTCCAGCACCTGTTCGGCCAGGCCGGCGGCCTTGACCTTGGTGCCGAACTGCTTGACCGCGAACTCGACCGCACCGGTCAGGTCCAGGTCCAGCTGCTTCTCGATCAGGATACGCAGCACGCCCAAGGCGGCACGGCGCAGGGCGTACGGGTCCTTGCTGCCGGTAGGCAGCATGCCGATGCCGAAGATGCCGACCAGGGTGTCGAGCTTGTCGGCGATGGCCACGGCAGCACCGGTGAGGGTCTGCGGCAGCTCGGCGCCGGCACCGCGCGGCATGTACTGCTCGTTCAGGGCCAGGGCCACGTCTTCCGGCTCACCGTCGTTGAGCGCGTAGTAGTAACCGGCCACACCCTGCATCTCAGGGAATTCGCCGACCATCTCGGTGGCCAGGTCGCACTTCGACAGCAGACCGGCGCGGCCGGCGCGCTGGGCGTCGCCGCCGATCAGCGGGGCGATGAAGGCGGCCAGCCTGGAAACGCGCTCGGCCTTGTCGTACACGGTACCCAGCTGAGCCTGGAACACCACGTTCTTCAGGCGCTCGTTGAAGGTTTCCAGCGGCTGCTTCTTGTCCTGCTTGAAGAAGAACTCGGCGTCGGTCAGGCGTGGGCGCACGACCTTCTCGTTGCCTTGCACGATCTGCTTCGGGTCGCGGCTCTCGACGTTGGCCACGGTGATGAAGCGCGGCAGCAGCTTGCCTTCGCTGTCCAGCAGGCAGAAGTACTTCTGGTTGTCCTGCATGGTGGTGATCAGGGCTTCCTGTGGCACTTCGAGGAAACGCTCCTCGAACGAGCACACCAGCGGCACCGGCCACTCGACCAGAGCGGTCACTTCGTCCAGCAGTGCCGGCGGCACGATGGCGCTGCCTTCCTGCTGCATGGCCAGTTCGGCGGTACGCTTGCTGATCAGCTCGCGGCGCTCGGCGAAGTCGGCCAGCACGTAGGCTTTGCGCAGGTCCTCGACGTAGTTGGCCGGGGTGGTGATGACCACGTTTTCCGGGTGGTGGAAGCGGTGGCCACGGGATTCACGGCCGGCCTTCTGCGACAGGATGGTGCAGTCGACCACCTGGTCGCCCAGCAGCATCACCAGCCATTGGGTCGGGCGCACGAACTCTTCACGGCTGGCCGCCCAGCGCATGCGCTTGGGGATCGGCAGGTCGTTGAGCGAATCTTCGACGATGGTCGGCAGCAGGCCGGTGGTGGCCTTGCCCGGGATGTGCTGGGAGAAACGCAGCTTGGCGCCGGTCTGGTCGATTTCCGACAGATCCACACCGCATTTCTTGGCAAAGCCCAAGGCAGCCTGGGTCGGCTCGCCGTCTTTGAAAGCAGCCTGCAGGGGCGGGCCGTCGATATTGATGCTGCGGTCAGGCTGTTGCACATCCAGCTGGCGGATCAGCACGGCCAGGCGACGCGGCGCGGCGTAAACCTGCTTGCCGGTGTAGTTCAGGCCAGCGGCCTGCAGGCCTTTCTCGATACCAGCCAGGAAGGCTTCGCCGAGGTTGGCGAGGGCCTTCGGTGGCAGCTCTTCGGTGCCCAGTTCTACCAGGAAATCTTGAGCACTCATTGTGCAGCCTCCAGCTTAGCCAACACTTCGTCACGCAGTTCAGGGGTGGCCATCGGGAAGCCCAGGCGTGCGCGGGCTTGCAGATAGCTTTGCGCCACGTCCCGGGCCAGGGTACGTACACGCAGGATGTAGCGCTGGCGCTCGGTTACCGAGATGGCACGGCGGGCGTCCAGCAGGTTGAAGGTGTGCGAGGCCTTCAGCACCATTTCATAGGTCGGCAGCGGCAGATCCAGCTTGATCAGGCGGTTGGCTTCGCTTTCGTAGAAGTCGAACAGCTCGAACAGCTTCTCGACGTTGGCGTGCTCGAAGTTGTAGGTCGACTGCTCCACCTCGTTCTGGTGGAACACGTCGCCGTAGGTGACCTTGCCGAACGGGCCGTCGGCCCACACCAGGTCGTACACCGAGTCGACGCCCTGGATGTACATGGCCAGGCGCTCCAGGCCGTAGGTGATTTCACCGGTGACCGGGTAGCACTCGATACCGCCTACCTGCTGGAAGTAGGTGAACTGGGTGACTTCCATGCCGTTGAGCCAGATTTCCCAGCCCAGGCCCCAGGCGCCGAGGGTCGGCGATTCCCAGTTGTCTTCGACGAAGCGAATGTCGTGGACCAGCGGGTCCAGGCCGATGGCTTTCAGCGAGCCGAGGTACAGCTCCTGGAAGTTGGCCGGGTTGGGCTTCAGTACCACCTGGAACTGGTAGTAGTGCTGCAGGCGGTTGGGGTTTTCGCCATACCGCCCGTCGGCAGGGCGACGGCTAGGCTGCACATAGGCGGCGTTCCAGGTTTCTGGACCCACGGCGCGCAGGAATGTAGCGGTGTGGAAAGTGCCGGCGCCTACTTCCATATCGTAGGGCTGAAGCACCACACAACCTTGCTCGGCCCAGTAGTTCTGCAGGGCGAGGATCAGGTCTTGGAAGGTACGCACGGCTGGCGTAGGCTGGCTCACGAAATTCACCTGTATCTGGGGATGCGGATGTAAAGAGCGGGAGTATAACCTGATTCGCCTCGCCCTCTACTCATTGGAGCCTTATGCCACGCTGCTTTTGGTGTACCGACGATCCGTTGTACCAGGCCTACCATGACCAGGAATGGGGAACGCCCCAGCGTGACCCGGCGTTGCTGTTCGAGATGCTTTTGCTCGAAGGGTTCCAGGCGGGGCTTTCGTGGATCACCGTATTGCGTAAACGCGAGCGTTATCGCGAGGTGATGCACGGCTTCGATCCGGTGAAACTCGCCGTCATGAGCGACGAACGCATCGAGGAGTTGATGCAGGATCCCGGCATCATCCGCAACCGCCTCAAGCTCAAGGCTGCCAGGCGCAATGCCCAGGCCTGGCTGGCTGTGGACAACCCTGCCGACTGGCTCTGGTCATTCGTTGGTGGTGCGCCGAAGATCAACCACTTCACGGGCCGCAGCGAGGTGCCAGCGGTTACCGATGAAGCCAAGGCGATGAGCAAAGCCCTGCAGAAAGCCGGCTTCACGTTCGTTGGCCCGACCATCTGCTATGCCTTCATGCAGGCCACCGGCATGGTCATGGACCACACCACCGATTGCGATCGCTACGCCGCCTTGTTGCGCTGAGGGGTTACAATGCGCGCCTTGCTGAAATAAGGAATTCGCCTGTGGAAAAGTTCAAGGGCGCCCTGATGGTCGGGGTGCTGCGTTTGTTTGCCAAGCTGCCCTGGGGCGCTGTGCAGCGCGTCGGCGCCGGTATCGGCTGGCTGATGTGGAAGGTCCCCAACGGCTCGCGCAATGTCGTGCGCATCAACCTGGCCAAGTGCTTCCCGGAGATGGACCCGGCCGAGCGCGAGCAGCTTGTTGGCCGCGCGTTGAAGGATATCGGTAAATCCTTCGTCGAAAGTGCCTGTGCCTGGATCTGGCCGCCGCAGCGCTCGCTGGAGCTGGTCAAGGAAGTGCACGGCCTGGAAGTGCTGGAGCAGGCCCTGGCCTCGGGCAAGGGCGTGGTCGGCATCACCAGCCACCTGGGCAACTGGGAAGTGCTGAACCACTTCTACTGCAACCAGTGCAAACCGATCATCTTCTACCGCCCGCCGAAGCTGAAGGCGGTGGATGACCTGCTGCGTGAGCAGCGGGTGCAGATGGGCAACCGCGTGGCGCCTTCGACCAAGGAAGGCATCCTCAGCGTGATCAAGGAAGTGCGCCGTGGTGGCCAGGTAGGTATTCCTGCCGACCCGGAGCCGGCAGAGTCGGCAGGGGTGTTCGTGCCGTTCCTGGGTACCCAGGCGCTGACCAGCAAGTTCGTGCCGAACATGCTGGCCGGGGGCAAGGCGGTGGGGGTCTTCCTGCATGCCCTGCGGCTGCCGGATGGCTCGGGCTTCAAGGTGTTCCTGGAGGCGGCGCCGGAAGAGATGTACAGCACCGACGTGACCGTGTCGGCAGCGGCGATGAGCAAGGTGGTCGAGCGCTATGTGCGCGAGTACCCGAGCCAGTACATGTGGAGCATGAAGCGCTTCAAGAAGCGCCCGGCGGGCGAGCCGCGCTGGTACTGAGATTTTCACTGTCCCCTGTGGGAGCGGGTTTACCCGCGAATGCGTCGGTGAATCCAACATCGCATTCGCGGGTGAACCCGCTCCCACAGGGACCGCGTTAACCTGATGTCTTGTTGAGCTTCTTCAGGAACACGGTCATTTCTTTCTCGGCCTGCTTGTCCCCATGGGCCTGCGCCGCCACGATCCCCTCCTCCCAGGCCTTGCGCGCCGCCGCCAGGTCACCCTGCAGCTGATGCGCCTTGCCCAGCAGCTTCCACGCCGCCGAGTACTTCGGGTCCTGTTCCACGCACCGTGCCAGATGCAGCGCCGCTTCAGCACCATTGCCTTCGTCCAGCCAGGCCTTGCCCAGGCCGAACCTCAACAATGGGTTATCCACACCCTTGGCCAGCATCTTCTCCAGCGATTCGCGCATGCCCTGTGCTCCTAGAAGAAACTCAAGCCGACGTGGAACAGCTTCTCCACATCCCGAATATGCTTTTTATCCACAACGAACAGGATCACATGGTCGCCCGATTCGATCATGGTGTCGTCGTGGGCAATCATCACCTCTTCGTCACGAATGATCGCGCCGATGGTAGTGCCCGGCGGCAGGGCGATGTCTTCGATCGCCTTGCCGACCACCTTGCTCGACTTCGAATCGCCGTGCGCCACCGCTTCGATCGCCTCGGCCGCGCCACGGCGCAGCGAGTGCACGCTGACGATGTCGCCCCGGCGCACGTGCGCCAGCAAGGTGCCGATGGTGGCCAGCTGCGGGCTGATGGCGATGTCGATGTCGCCACCCTGCACCAGGTCGACATAGGCCGGGTTGTTGATGATGGTCATCACCTTGCGTGCACCCAGGCGCTTGGCCAGCAGCGACGACATGATGTTGGCCTCGTCGTCGTTGGTCAGGGCCAGGAAGATGTCGGCGTCGGCGATGTTCTCTTCCAGCATCAGGTCCTTGTCCGAGGCGCTGCCCTGCAGCACCACGGTGCTTTCCAGGGTGTCGGAGAGGTGTCGGCAACGGGCCGGGCTCATCTCGATGATCTTCACCTGGTAGCGGCTTTCGATGGCCTCGGCCAGGCGTTCGCCGATCTGCCCGCCACCGGCGATGACCACACGCTTGTTGGTTTCGTCGATGCGGCGCAGCTCACCCATCACCGCGCGGATGTCCTTCTTCGCGGCGATGAAGAACACTTCGTCGTCGGCTTCGATCACCGTGTCGCCCCGCGGGGTGATCGGGCGGTCGCGGCGGAAGATGGCCGCCACGCGGGTGTCGACGTTGGGCATGTGCGCGCGGATCTGGCGCAGTTGCTGGCCTACCAGCGGGCCACCGTAGTACGCCTTCACTGCCACCAGCTGGGCCTTGCCTTCGGCGAAGTCGATTACCTGCAGCGAGCCCGGGTGCTCGATCAGGCGCTTGATGTAGTTGGTCACTACCTGCTCGGGGCTGATCAGCACGTCGACCGGGATATGGTCGTTGTCGAACAGCTCTTCGCGGGTCAGGTAGGCCGACTCGCGTACCCGGGCGATCTTGGTCGGGGTGTGGAACAGCGAATAGGCCACCTGGCAGGCGACCATGTTGGTCTCGTCACTGTTGGTTACCGCCACCAGCATGTCGGCGTCGTCGGCACCGGCCTGGCGCAACACCGTAGGCAGCGAGCCGCGGCCTTGCACGGTGCGGATGTCCAGGCGGTCGCCCAGGTCGCGCAGGCGGTCGCCGTCAGTGTCGACCACGGTGATGTCGTTGGCTTCGCTGGCCAGGTGCTCCGCCAGCGTACCGCCGACCTGCCCTGCGCCGAGGATGATGATCTTCATCCGCTACTCCCTACCTTTTGTTCTTATCCGCGCGAAGCGGCGATCTTGATCAGCTTGGCATAGTAGAAACCGTCGTGGCCGCCTTCCTGGGCCAGCAACTGGCGGCCGTGGGGCTGGCGCAGGCCGGCTTCGGTGGCCAGGTCCAGCTCACGGGCGCCCGGGGTGCGGGCAAGGAAGGCATCGATCACTTCGGTGTTCTCGGTCGGCAGGCTGGAGCAGGTGGCGTACAGCAGCATGCCGCCCACTTCCAGGGTCGGCCACAGGGCATCGAGCAGCTCGCCTTGCAGCGTGGCAAGGGCCGGGATGTCGTCGGCCTGACGGGTCAGCTTGATGTCCGGGTGACGGCGGATCACGCCGGTGGCCGAGCATGGTGCGTCGAGGAGGATGCGCTGGAACGGTTTGCCGTCCCACCAGCTGGCGGTGTCGCGGGCATCGCAGGCGATCAGCTCGGCGTCCAGTTGCAGGCGGTCAAGGTTCTCGCGCACGCGGGTCAGGCGCTTGGCTTCGAGGTCGATGGCCACCACGTGGGCCAGGCCGGCTTCGGCTTCCAGCAGGTGGCAGGTCTTGCCGCCTGGTGCACAGCAGGCGTCGAGCACGCGCTGGCCGGGGGCCAGTTCCAGCAGATCGGCGGACAGCTGCGCGGCTTCGTCCTGAACGCTCACCCAGCCTTCGGCAAAGCCTGGCAGGCCGCGCACATCGCAGGCTTCGGCCAGCACGATACCGTCACGGCTGTACTGGCAGGCGCTGGCGCCAACACCTGCCTCGGCCAGCAGTGCCAGGTAGGCATCGCGGCCGTGGTGGCGGCGGTTGACCCGCAGGATCATCGGCGGGTGGGCGTTGTTGGCGGCGCAGATGGCCTCCCACTGCTCCGGCCAGAAGGCCTTGAGCGACTTCTGCAGCCAGCGCGGGTGGGCAGTGCGTACCACCGGGTCGCGCTCCATGCCGGCCAGCAATTCTTCGCCTTCGCGTTGGGCGCGGCGCAGCACGGCATTGAGCAGGCCCTTGGCCCACGGCTTCTTCAGCTTGTCGGCACAGCCGACGGTCTCGCCAATGGCCGCGTGGGCCGGGATACGGCTGTAGAACAGCTGGTACAGGCCGACCAGCAGCAGCGCCTGCACATCGGCATCGGCGGCCTTGAACGGCTTCTGCAGCAGCTGCGCGGCCAGCAGGTCGAGGCGTGGCTGCCAGCGCGCGGTGCCGAACGCCAGGTCCTGGGTCAGGCCGCGGTCGCGCTCATCGACCTTGTCCAGTTGCGCCGGCAGCGAGCTGTTCAGCGAAGCCTTGCCACTGAGCACAGCGGCAAGGGCACGGGCGGCGGCGAGGCGTGGGTTCATTGGCCCAGCACCTTGCCGCTGGCGAATTTCTCGCGACGGCTGTTGAACAGGTCGCTGAAGTTCAGCGGCTTGCCGCCGGGCAGTTGCAGACGGGTCAGGCTCAGCGCCTGGTCACCGCAGGCGACCACCAGGCCGTCCTTGCTGGCGGAGAGGATCTCGCCTGGGGCGCCTTTACCTGTGGACAGGTTTGCCGCCAGCACCTTCACGCTTTCGCCATCGAGGGTGCTGTGGCAAACCGGCCACGGGTTGAAGGCACGGATCAGGCGTTCCAGCTCGACGGCCGGGCGGCTCCAGTCGATGCGCGCTTCGTCCTTGTTCAGCTTGTGCGCGTAGGTGGCCAGGGCATCGTCCTGCACTTCACCGTGCAGCGAACCATCGGCCAGGCCGGCGATGGCTTGTACGACTGCGGGCGGGCCCATCTCGGCCAAGCGGTCGTGCAGGCTGCCGCCGGTGTCTTCGGCGCTGATCGGGGTGACTACCTTGAGCAGCATCGGGCCGGTGTCCAGGCCCGCTTCCATACGCATCACGGTCACACCGCTCTCGGCGTCGCCGGCTTCCACGGCGCGCTGGATCGGTGCGGCACCGCGCCAGCGTGGCAGCAGGGAGGCATGGCTGTTGATGCAGCCCAGGCGCGGGATATCCAGCACCACCTGCGGCAGGATCAGGCCATAGGCGACCACCACCATCAGGTCCGGCTTCAGCGCGGCCAGTTCGGCCTGGGCTTCGGCGTTGCGCAGGGTCGGCGGCTGGAACACCGGGATGTCATGGGCCACAGCCAGTTGCTTGACCGCGCTCGGCATCAGCTTCTGGCCGCGGCCGGCCGGGCGGTCGGGCTGGGTGTAGACAGCCACGATCTCGTAGGGGCTGTCGAGCAAGGCCTTGAGGTGTTCGGCGGCAAACTCTGGAGTGCCTGCAAAGACGATGCGCATGGAGTTCTCGCTTCAAAAAAGAAAAAGGCTTGCCGGAGCAAGCCTTCTGGAAGGTGGGGATCAGGCTTGCTGGCGGTGCTGCTTTTCCAGCTTTTTCTTGATCCGGTCGCGCTTGAGCTGCGACAGGTAGTCGACGAACAGCTTGCCGTTGAGGTGATCGAATTCGTGCTGCACGCACACCGCCAGCAGGCCTTCGCACTCCAGTTCGAACGGCTTGCCGTCGCGGTCCTGGGCCTTGACCCGCACACGCAGCGGGCGGTCGACGTTCTCGTAGAAGCCAGGTACCGACAGGCAGCCTTCCTGGTACTGGCCCATGTCGTGGGTCAGTTCTTCGACCGTGGGGTTGATAAAGACGCGCGGCTCGCTGCGGTCTTCACTGAGGTCCATGACCACGACCTGCTGGTGCACGTTGACCTGGGTGGCGGCCAGGCCGATGCCAGGGGCTTCGTACATGGTTTCAAACATGTCGTCGATCAGCTGACGCAGGGCGTCGTCGAACACCGTCACCGGCTTGGCGATGGTGCGCAGGCGCGGGTCCGGGAATTCGAGAATGTTCAAGATGGCCATAAGGTCAGGCAGTCACTGTGCGTTCGGTTGAAAACTGAGCACACATAATAAAGGGAAACGGGGATTTCAGCACCTGGCAAAGCTCGGCTAGGGTTTTCAAGGGCCGCTTATAGCCCATTCGATGGACAGGTTGTCAAAGCGTTATCAACAAAGTTATCCACAGTTTGTGCCACGTCGATGGCCCCAATTCGATCAAGGATGATCCCCATGCAGACTTACCATTCGTCGCCTCTTCCACCTGCCGAACTGGAGGCGCGATTACGCCTGCACCGGCTGCCGGAAACGGGATTGCGTCGTTTTAACACCTTGTTGGAGGCCTTTGGCAGTGCCTCTTCGGCACTGTGCGCACCGGCCGGCGCGTGGCGCGCATTGGGCATACCACAGGCCACCATCGATGCCCGGCGCAGTGCCGAAGTACGTGAGGGCGCACTGGCTGCAATGGCCTGGTTAGAGCGCCCGGGCCAGCATTTACTGATGTGGGACGGCCCTGGCTACCCGCCACTATTGGCGGAAATCGACGATGCCCCTCCGCTGCTTTTCGTCGCTGGCAACCCGGCCTTGCTCGAGCGCCCACAGCTGGCAATTGTGGGCAGCAGGCGTGCTTCACCCCCGGCGCTCGATACTGCTGCGGCATTTTCCCGCTACCTGGCGCAGGCCGGTTTCACCATTACCAGCGGCTTGGCCGTGGGCATCGACGGTGCCGCTCATCGGGCCGCATTGCAGGCTGGTGGGGGCACGGTTGGCGTGCTCGGTACGGGGTTGCAAAAACTTTATCCACAGCGCCACAAGTCGCTCGCGCAAGCGATGATCGACAACGGTAGCGCGCTGGTTTCCGAGTACCCGCTGGATGCCGGGCCGCTGCCTGGCAATTTCCCGCGGCGCAATCGCATCATCAGTGGCCTGTCGCTGGGCGTGCTGGTGGTCGAGGCCAGCCTGGCCAGTGGTTCGCTGATCACCGCACGCCTGGCTGCCGAGCAAGGCCGCGAGGTGTATGCCATACCGGGCTCCATTCACCACCCCGGTGCCAAGGGCTGCCACCAGTTGATCCGTGACGGCGCGCTGCTGGTGGAGAGCGTGGAGCAGATATTGGAAAGCCTGCAGGGCTGGCAGAACCTGCCGCCTGCGGTTGTGGATAAATTCGACCATCCCCTGCTCGCCCTGCTGCATGCTGCGCCACAAACCAGCGAAAGCCTGGCCCACTGCAGCGAGCTGCCGCTGGCCGACGTGCTGGCGCAGCTGACCGAACTGGAGCTGGAAGGCCGGGTCAGCAATGAAGCCGGGCGTTGGTTTGCCCGCGCGGGCTAAGTACACTGCTCACAAGCAAGGTATATAGGCGGAGTAACAAAAATGGTGAGCAGTTTTCGTGTGCAACAAGCCGCACGTGAGATCCGGGCGGGCGCAGTGATCGCCTATCCGACGGAAGCGGTCTGGGGCCTGGGCTGCGACCCGTGGAACGAGGATGCGGTGTATCGCCTGCTGGCGCTGAAGTCGCGGCCTGTGGATAAAGGCCTGATCCTGGTAGCCGACAACATCCGCCAGTTCGACTTCTTGTTCGAGGATTTCCCCGAAGACTGGATCGACCGCATGGGCAGCACCTGGCCGGGGCCGAACACCTGGCTGGTACCGCACCAGGATCTGTTGCCCGAGTGGGTGACCGGGGAGCATGACACCGTGGCGCTGCGGGTCAGCGACCACCCGTTGGTGCGTGAGTTGTGTGCGTTGGTGGGGCCATTGATTTCCACCTCGTGCAACCCGGGCGGGCGCCCGGCGGCGAAGACCCGGTTGCGGGTGGAGCAGTACTTCCATGGCCAGCTGGATCTGGTGCTGGGTGGGGCGTTGGGTGGAAGGAAGAACCCGAGTGTGATTCGTGACCTGGTGACTGGCGAAGTCGTTCGCCCGGGCTGATACCGCTGGCGAGGGCTTCGCCCTCGATCGCCGGCAAGCCAGCTCCCACAGGTACTGCACATGACTTGAAATCGGCGCGGTCGGTGTGGGAGCTGGCTTGCCGGCGATTGGGCTGCAAAGCGGCCCCAGAACCCCGCAGATTTTTCTGATTTTGTCTCGAATGGCTGTCCAGCTTGCGGCTTGGGAAATATCCTACGAGCCGCGTCCTCTGCCATCACCTTCTCAGTGGGAACCAGTGTCTCTAGGCTTCATCCGTCGCTGAATACCTTGGCGATCGGGTGTGGTAGCCCGGATGCATTTTTTCCATGGCAGTCTATGGTGACTGTGCGTGGGAGGCTTTCGAGCCTGCCTGGATTGGAAAATGCCCGGGTCTACCACCTCGCGTACAGTCGCCACCCATTCACGTGGTAGTGATTGGTGGCGGCAATGAGGAGCATTTTCCAATGATGAAGAAAATAGTCCCCGATCCACCGCTTCCCTGCACCTCTACTCGCCCCTTCGGCCGCTGCGATGCCGGCCACGAACCGCTGTTCACCGTAAACCCGAACATTTCCGCCGAGGACGCCTTGGTTCATGTAGCTCTGTATCTGCGAGGCGCCTACGAAACGGGTTCGAAAGCCCTCGAGTACCTGCGCGAAGAAGGCCGTGGCATGTATTGGTCGAGCCTGCATTCCATTGAACTGGCGGAGGGATTGGTGGAGGCGATTCTCGATGGTATCGAGTCGATACCAACCACCCGTCCTCCACAGGCATAGCGCCCTGTTCAAGGCCGACGCAGTACCTGTGGGAGTGGGCTCAGGGGATCAGTACAGTCGACCCGACAGTCCTGCGCGCCGACAGCTCCGCCTGTGCCTTGGCCGCCTCACTCAGCGGATACCGCTGCTGGATATCCACAACTAGCTTGCCGCTGCCAATCATCGCAAACAGGTCATCGGCCATGGCCTGGGTATTCTCGGCATTGTTGGCATAGGTCGCCAACGTGGGCCGGGTCACATACAGCGAGCCCTTCTGCGCCAGAATCCCCAGGTTCACCCCGCTCACTGCCCCCGAGGCATTGCCAAAGCTCACCATCAACCCGCGCGGCTGCAGGCAGTCCAGCGAGGTCAGCCAGGTGTCGGCACCCACACCGTCATACACCACCGGGCATTTCTTGCCGTCGGTCAGCTCCAGCACCCGCTGGGCCACGTCTTCACGGCTGTAGTCGATGGTCGCCCACGCCCCCAGCGCCTTGGCCCGCTCGGCCTTCTCGGCAGAGCTCACGGTCCCGATCAGCTTGGCGCCCAAGGCCTTGGCCCACTGGCACGCCAACGAACCCACGCCGCCAGCTGCTGCGTGGAACAAGATCACGTCACCCGCCTTCACCTCATAGGTCTGCTTCAGCAGGTACTGCACGGTCAAACCTTTGAGCATCACCGCCGCTGCCTGCTCGAAGCTGATGTTGTCGGGCAGCTTCACCAGGTTGGCTTCCGGCAGCGTATGCACCTCGCTATACGCGCCCAGCGGGCCGCCGGCATGGGCCACGCGGTCACCCACTTTCAGCCGGGTCACGCCCTCGCCCACGGCTTCGACCACGCCAGCCGCTTCCGTGCCCAGCCCCGAAGGCAGGGATGGCGGTGCATACAGCCCGCTGCGGAAGTAGGTATCGATGAAGTTCAGGCCGATCGCATGGTTACGCACACGCACCTGCTGTGGCCCTGGCGGGGCAGGTTCGAATTCCACAAACTGCAGCACTTCCGGGCCGCCATGCTGGCTGAACTGGATACGCTTGGCCATCTCGCACTCCTGTCGTATGGGTCGGGAAAGGCCTTCTATCGGACGCCTTTGCTTGATCGCCGTCAACTGCGGCGCGCGGGCTGGGGGTGGTATGCTACGCGGCGAATTCTTCCCTGCCCGTTCCTGGTGACCCGATGACTAGCCGCACCGAGGCCGTGAAAGCCTACCTGCTCGACCTGCAAGACCGCATCTGCTCTGCCCTCGAAGCTGAAGACGGCGGCGCCCGCTTCGTCGAGGACGCCTGGGTGCGCGAAGCCGGTGGCGGGGGCCGCACGCGGGTGATCGGCGATGGCAAGGTGATCGAGAAAGGCGGGGTCAACTTTTCCCACGTGTTCGGCGCCGGTCTGCCGCCGTCGGCCAGTGCCCACCGTCCCGAGCTGGCGGGCCGTGGCTTCGAGGCCCTGGGCGTGTCGCTGGTGATCCACCCGCACAACCCGCATGTGCCCACTTCCCACGCCAACGTGCGCTTCTTCATCGCCGAAAAGGAAGGTGAAGAGGCTGTCTGGTGGTTCGGCGGCGGCTTCGACCTGACCCCGTACTACGGCAATGAAGAAGACTGCATCCACTGGCACCGTGTGGCCGAGCAGGCCTGTGCGCCGTTCGGCGCCGACGTGTACCCCCGCTACAAGGCCTGGTGCGACCGCTACTTCCACCTCAAACACCGTGGCGAGCCACGCGGCATCGGTGGCTTGTTCTTCGATGACTTGAACGAGTGGGACTTCGACACCTGCTTCGCCTTCATCCGCGCCATCGGCGACGCCTACGTCAACGCCTACCTGCCGATCATCCAGCGCCGCAAGGACACCCCTTACACCCCGCAGCAGCGCGAGTTCCAGGAATACCGCCGTGGCCGCTACGTGGAGTTCAACCTGGTCTACGACCGTGGCACCCTGTTCGGCCTGCAGTCCGGTGGCCGCACCGAGTCCATCCTCATGTCGTTGCCGCCGCAGGTGCGCTGGGGCTACGACTGGAAGGCCGCGCCCGGCAGCGAAGAAGCACGCCTGACCGAGTACTTCCTGCAGGACCGCGACTGGCTCGGCCAGTAAGCCTGTGGATAATCAAGGAGCCGTCATGGACCAGTACGTCGTTTTTGGTAACCCCATCGGCCACAGCAAGTCGCCGCTGATCCATCGCCTGTTCGCCGAACAGACCGGCCAGGACCTGGAATACGCCACCCTGCTGGCGCCGCTGGACGAGTTCAGCGACTGCGCGCGCGGCTTCTTCAAGCAAGGCTGCGGTGGCAACGTCACCGTGCCGTTCAAGGAAGAGGCCTTCCGCCTGTGCGACAGCCTGACCCCGCGTGCCCAGCGCGCTGGCGCGGTGAATACGCTGAGCAAGCTGGCCGATGGCAGCCTGCAGGGCGACAACACCGATGGCGCTGGCCTGGTGCGCGACCTGACGGTGAATGCCGGGGTCGAGCTGGCGGGCAAACGCATTCTGATCCTGGGTGCTGGTGGCGCGGTGCGTGGCGTGCTGGAGCCGATCCTGGCGCACAAGCCGCAGTCGCTGGTGATTGCCAACCGGACTGTGGAAAAGGCCGAGCAGCTGGCGCGTGAGTTCGATGAGCTGGGGCCGGTGGTAGCCAGCGGGTTTGCCTGGTTGCAGGAGCCGGTGGATGTGATCATCAATGCCACCTCGGCGAGCCTGGCCGGTGAGTTGCCGCCGATTGCCGACAGCCTGGTCGAGGCGGGGCGCACGGTTTGCTACGACATGATGTATGGCAAGGAGCCTACGCCGTTTTGCCAATGGGCCGAGAAGCTGGGGGCGGCCAAGGTGCTGGATGGGCTGGGGATGCTGGCTGAGCAGGCGGCTGAGGCTTTCTTTATCTGGCGTGGGGTGCGGCCGGATACGGCGCCAGTGTTGGCTGAGTTGCGCCGGCAGCTGGCTCGGGGCTGAGATTGTTGGGGCCGCTGCGCGGCCCATCGCGACACAAGGCCGCTCCTACAGGGGACCGCGTCAGCAGGCATTGCGCGGTCGGTGTAGGAGCGGCCTTGCGTCGCGATGGGCTGCGCAGCAGCCCCAAAAATCTCAACCCAACATCACTCTTCAAACCGGATCGGACAAAGCTCCACCCCTTCCAGCTTCTGCAACTCCTCGATCACCTGCGGCCTGGCCCGGTGCAGGGTCAGACTCCCCCCCGCCCGCCGCAACCGCCGCGCCTCGCGGTGCAACATATCCACACCCGAGTAATCGATGAAGTTCACCTGCCGCGCATCGATCACCACATGCGGCCCCTGGCAGCGCTGCAAGCGCACCTGCAGGTAATGCGCCGCACCAAAGAAGATCGACCCGCCCACCCGCAGCACGTCCGCCTCCCCTTCACGGCTCTGCTGCACCCGTGGCCGCGAGGTGCGCTTCAGATAGAAGAACAGCGACGCCAGCACACCGGCATAGATCGCCGTCTGCAGCTCCAGCAACAAGGTCGCTGCCGCCGTCAGCGCCATTACCAGAAACTCCGAGCGGCTGACCCGGAACAGCGCACGAATCCCCCGGTGGTCCACCAACCCCCAGCAGATCAGCAGGATGCTGCCGGCCATGGCCGGAATCGGCAGGTGCGCGATCAGACCGGCCCCGGCAACGGCGAACACCGCCACCCACAGCGCCGAGAATACCCCGGCCATGGGCGAGCGGGCGCCGGCGTCGTAGCTCAGCCCGGAGCGGGTGAAGGAGCCGGAAGACAGGTAACCGGAGAAAAACGCACCGACGATGTTCGACAGGCCCTGTGCGCGTATTTCCTGGTCTGCGTCGATCAACTGCTCCGAACGTGCCGACAATGAGCGGGCAATCGACAGGCTGGTGACCAGCCCGAGCATGCCCACTGCCACGGCGCTGGGCAGCAGGCGCAGGATCAGTTCCACATCCAGCAAGGGCAGCGGG
Organism: Pseudomonas sp. B23(2017); assembly: GCF_002113725.1. Classification (NCBI taxonomy): domain Bacteria; kingdom Pseudomonadati; phylum Pseudomonadota; class Gammaproteobacteria; order Pseudomonadales; family Pseudomonadaceae; genus Pseudomonas; species Pseudomonas sp. B23(2017). The sequence goes on from NZ_NEJM01000001.1 coordinate 707,698, forward strand.
CTGAAGGGTGGCAGCTGGCCGGTGAATGCCGGCACACGCGGCACATGGCCAAAGAACCCGGGCAGCAGCCAGGCCAGCAGGCTTACCAAAATCAGGCTTATCAACAGGCTGGGCCAGCGTGGGCGCCAGAGCTTGAAGCCCACGCCGATCACTACTGTGGCCAGGCCCAGAATCAAGGACGGCAGGTCGACCTCGCCGGCATGGCTGGCCAGGTCCTGCACGGTCTTCAACGCCGTAGCCTGGCTTGGCAGGTCTATGCCCAGCAGGTTGGGCAGCTGGCCCAGGGCAATGACGACAGCGGCGCCCAGGGTGAAGCCGAGCACCACGGAATGGGAGACGAAATTGACCAGTGCGCCGAAGCGCAAAAGCCCCAGCAGCAACTGGAAGATGCCGCCGACGAAGGTCAGCAGCAGCACCAAGGTGACATAGTCGGTGCTGCCGGCAACGGCCAGCGGGCTGATACTGGCGTAAAGGACGATGGAGATGGCAGCGGTCGGGCCGCAGATCAGGTGCCAGGACGAGCCCCACAGGCAGGCGATCAGCACTGGCACGATGGCGGCGTACAGCCCGTACTCGGCCGGCAGGCCGGCGATCAGGGCATAGGCGATGGATTGCGGCAGGGCGAGGATTGCACCGCTCAGGCCCACCAGCAGGTCCTGGCGCAGGCTGCGGCCCGATTGGCGGGGGAGCCAGGAGAGGAAGGGCAGCAGGTGAGTGAGGCGATGCATGGGTTATCCACAATCCTGAAATTGCACTGTCCCCTGTGGGAGCGGGTTTACCCGCGAATGCTGCAGTGAATCTACCGACGCATTCGCGGGTGAACCCGCTCCCACAGGGTTCGCGTTGGTGCGAGACTACAGTTTCGCGCTGACGGCCTCCAGCGCATTGCCATCGGCCTTGGTCGTCACCCCGGCCAACCACCCTTCCAGCAACTCGGGGTGCGCCTTCAGCCAAGCCTTGGCCGCATCATCGAAGCTGATCTTCTTGTCCACAACTTCGGCCATGATGGTGTTTTCCATGTCCAGCGTGAACTTCAGGTTGCCCAGCAGCTTGGCCGCATTCGGGCAGGCTTGTGGATAACCCTTGCGGGTCAGGGTATACACCTCGCCCTTGCTGCCAAACCACTTCTCCCCGCCGCTCAGGTAATGCATCTTCAGCTTCACGTTCATCGGGTGCGGGGTCCAGCCGAGGAAGGTGATGAACTGCTGTTTCTTCACCGCCCGGTCGACCTGCGCCAGCATCGCCTGCTCGCTGGACTCCACCAGCTTCCACTGGCCGAGGTTGAATTCATTCTTGTCGATGATTTCCTTCAACGACAGGTTGGCCGGTGCCCCGGAACCGATCCCGTACAGCTTCTTGTCGAACTGGTCGGCGTGTTTCTGCAAGTCGGCAAAATCCTTCACCCCGGCATTCCACACATAGTCGGGCACTGCCAGGGTGAACTCGGTTCCTTCCAGGTTGCGTGAAAGCTGCTGCACATCGCCGTTGGCGATGAACTTCTCATGAAAGCCCTGCTGTGCCGGCATCCAGTTGCCGAGGAAGGCATCGACGCGGCCATCCTTGAGGCCGCCGTAGATGATCGGCACGGCCAGGCTGTCGATTTTCACCCGGTAACCCAAGCTTTCCAGAAGCAGGCGGGCCAAGGCGTTGGTCGTGGCGATGTCGCTCCAGCCGGGGTCGGCCATCTTCACGGTGGTGCATTGCGCGTCGCTGTCGGCGGCGTGGGCCGTGGCGGTACCCAGGCTCAGGGCCAGGGCGAACACGGCGGCGGAGAACTTGTGCATGGCGGCCTCTTTTCTCAATCCAGGGGGGCGGGCTGTGGATAACGTGCCTTGCGCTCGAGGTCGTCGAGATCGATGTGGTTGCGCATGTACTGTTGGCTGGCGTCCACCAGCGGTTGGTGGTCCCAGCTTTTCAGCTTGCCGATGGCCAGCGCCTCGGCCACCAGGCGGCGGCGCCGCTGGCTGGCAAGAACCTGCTGGCGCAGGCTGGGGATATCCCAACGTTGCTGTGCTTCATCGACAAATGCCTGCAGCAGCGCCTGGTGTTCCGGGCTGCCGGTGAGGTTCTCCCGCTCGTGCGGGTCGCGGCTCAGGTCATAGAGTAGGCATGGGTCGTCTTCGCTGTACACGAACTTGTACGGCCCGCGGCGGATCATCATCAGCGGGCCGACGGTGCCTTCGGCCATGTATTCGCCGATCACTTCGTCATGGCCGCCCTGCCCTTGCAGGTGGCCGACCAGCGAGCGGCCATCCAGGTGCAGGTGGTTATCCACAGCACCTCCGGCCAGCTCGACCAAGGTCGGCAGCAGGTCGCAGGTAGACACCGAGGCACTGACCCGGGCTGGCGCGAAGCGCTTCGGCGCGTGCACCAGCAGCGGCACCCGCGCCGACATCTCGAACCAGTGCATCTTGTACCAGAGGCCACGCTCGCCAAGCATGTCGCCGTGGTCGCCGGAGAACACGATCAGGGTGTCGTCGGCCAGGTTGCATTCCTCCAGGGTCTGCAGCAGCAGGCCGATGTTGTCATCGATGTAGCTGCAGGCGCCGAAGTAGGCACGGCGGGCGTCACGGATGTTGTCCACAGGCAGCGGCTTGTTCCACAGGTCGTAGACCTTCAGCAGGCGCTGCGAGTGCGGGTCGAGTTCTGCCTGGTCGAATTCGGCGCGGGGCATGGGGATATCCACACCCTCGTAGCGATCCCAATAGCGCCGGGGGATGGTGTAGGGGTCGTGCGGGTGGGTCATCGACACGGTCAGGCAGAACGGTCGGCCATCGTTTTCGCGCACATGGTCGTACAGGTACTGGCGCGCCTTGAACACCACCTCCTCGTCGAAATCCAGCTGGTTGGTGCGCACGCACGGGCCGGCCTGCAGTACCGAGGACATGTTGTGATACCAGCTCGGGCGCACGTCCGGTTCATCCCAGTTCACCGCCCAGCCGTAGTCGGCGGGGTAGATATCGCTGGTCAGGCGTTCTTCGTAGCCATGCAGCTGGTCCGGGCCGCAGAAGTGCATCTTGCCCGACAGCGCGGTGCGGTAGCCAAGGCGGCGCAGATAGTGGGCGTAGGTCGGCACATCGGCGGGGAAGTCGGCGGCGTTGTCGTAGGCGCCGATGCGACTGGGCAACTGGCCGCTGACCAGAGTGAAGCGCGACGGCGCGCACAACGGGCTGTTGCAGTAGGCCGAGTCGAACACCACCGCCTGTTCGGCAAGGCGGCTCAGGTGCGGCATCTGGATCGGCGAAGAGGCGTAGATCGGCAGCAAGGGCGCGGCCATCTGGTCGGCCATGATGAACAGGATATTCGGGCGCGTCATGGTGGCTTCCATCGTTGAGGGTTATGCGAACCGCTTGCCTATCAAGATGCGACTGTGGATAACATGGGTAAAGCCCATGGCGGGCAATAACTGGGATTAGCCACACTTATGTTTGACCACCTTGCCGAGCTGTCGCTGGATACCTTGCGCGTGTTCGAGGCCGCCGCGCGGTTGCGCGGCTTTACCGCTGCGGCGCTGGAGCTGGGTACCACGCAGCCAGCGGTGAGCCAGCAAGTCAAACGGCTGGAGGCACAGTTGGGCACGCGCCTGTTCGACCGCATTTACCGGGGTATCGAGCTGACCGAGGCTGGCCAGGTGCTGTTCGAACAGGTGCATCAGGGCCTGCAGGCCATGGAGGACGGCATCGCCCAGGCCAGTGGGCGCGGCCAGCGCGAAGTGCTGCAGGTGGCTACCGACTTCGCCTTTGCGGCGTTCTGGCTGATGCCACGGCTGCAGCGTTTTCACGAGGCTTATCCACAGGTGGACGTGAGCCTGGTGACCGGTGAGCGCAGCCAGGGCATGTTGCGACCGGACATCGATGTGGCGGTGCTGTTTGGCGACGGGCGTTTTCACCAGGGCGAGAGCCGCTGGCTGTTCGATGAGGAGGTTTTCCCTGTGTGCAGCCCCCGGCTGATTCATGGCAAACCCTTGTCAGCCGTGGCTTTGCAACGATTGCCCTTGCTGCACTTGAAGGGCGAGCAGGCTAGCCGTTGGTTTGACTGGGCGGGGGTGTTTCGCGGGTTTGGGGTGGCCAGCCCGCCACCGGCCGGGCAGTTGCGGTTTGATAACTATACGTTGCTGATCCAGGCGGCGATTGCCGGGCAAGGGGTGGCGATTGGCTGGGGGCACCTGGTGGATGGGCTGGTGGAGCAGGGGTTGCTGTGCCGGCCGTTGGAGGGGAGTTTGCGCTCGGCGCGCGGGTATTACGCGGTGCTGCCACCACGCAAGCGGCGTGGGGCGTTGATCGAGCGGTTTGTGGATTGGCTGGAGCAAGAGCGTAGCCTTTGAGATTTTGGGGCCGCTTTGCGGCCCATCGCGACACAAGGCCGCTCCTACAAAGGTACTGCCCACGCCGGCCCGTGTAGGAGCGGCCTTGTGTCGCGATGGGCTGCACAGCAGCCCCGGCAATCTAGACCACGAAGTTCAGATGCTCGCCCCGGTGCAAATCCAGCTCCAGCATATCCACCATCCCTGCCGCGACCCTGGCCAGGTGCCGCAACGGCTCGGCCAACCCCGGCTCCAGCGTACCTTCGGTGCTGCGAAAATGCTCCATCCCCAACCCGGCCAGTTCCTGCGGGGCATTGATCAGCGTCCAGTGCAACGCACTGCGCTGTAACCCGTCCACCACCTGGTCCACACACTCCCGCTCCGCCTCGCTGTACTTGCCCGGCTCATCCAGCACATCGAAATCGCCCACCAGCAGCAGCCGGCGTATAGTCGTACGCTTCAGCCCCGCCACCAGCGCCTCGCTCATGCGGGCTTGCCCGGGCAGATCGCCCGGCGCCAGCGTCGACAACAGGGCAATTACTGCCGACCCGCCTGCCGCGCCCTGCTCCGCCTGGTTGGCATCGCCCAGCCCGCCTATCTTGAAATGCAGGCCGGGGCGCGGCGCGTGGCGGTTGAGGTCGTCGACCACGGCGGTGACTTCGTGCTGGCGCGACAGCAGCTCTACCATCAGGGCGTTGCCCAGGCTGCTTTCAGGCCCGAACAGGACCAGTTTGAACACTGGGGTTTCGGCGTTTTTCACTGCATCACTCCCTTTGCAGGTGGTGATGGTTGGACCGCAATCAGGAGTTATCGTGCAGAGGATCAAGGGTTACCACGCCCACGTTTACTACGACGCAGCGACCATGGACCAGGCCCGTGAACTGTGCGAGGAGGCGGCGCGGCTGTTTCCCGTGACCATGGGGCGCATGCACCAGAAACCGGTGGGGCCGCATCCGGACTGGAGCTGCCAGCTGGCCTTCGAGCCGGAGTTTGTGGGGGTGGTGCTGCCGTGGTTGGCGCTGTATCGGAAGGGGTTGGTGGTGTTCATGCACCCGCTGACCGGTGATGAACTGGCGGACCACCGTGACCATGCGATCTGGATGGGGGCTGTGCGGCCGCTGGATCTGTCGATTTTCGGGGGTTAGATCTTCATTGTCTGTACCGGCCTCATCGCCGGCAAGCCAGCTCCCACAGGGATATCACAGGGCCTGAGGGCGGCGCTGTACCTGTGGGAGCTGGCTTGCCGGCGATGAAGGCGACGCGGTTCAACGGCGGGCGCCGCGCACCCCTTCAGCCAGTGCCGAGCACAGGCTCAATACATCGTTGACTGCCTGCTCGGCACTCTTGGCCTGGGCAATCTTGTCGACCAGTGCCGAGCCCACCACCACGCCGTCCGACAGGCGGGCAATGGCCGCAGCCTGCTCCGGCGTACGAATGCCGAAACCAACGCTGATCGGCAGATCGGTATGCCGACGCAGGCGGGCAATGGCTTCGGTCACGTGCTCGGTGGTCGCCGAGCCGGCGCCGGTGACACCGGCCACCGACACGTAGTAGACGAACCCGGAGCTGCGCTCCAGCACGCGCGGCAGGCGCGCGTCGTCTGTGGTCGGGGTGGTCAGGCGGATGAAGTCGATACCCGCAGCCTGGGCCGGGGTCGCCAGTTCGGCGTCGTGCTCTGGCGGCAGGTCGACGATGATCAGGCCATCGACACCCGCTTGTTTGGCTTCGGCCACGAACTTTTCCACGCCAAAGCGGTGGATCGGGTTGTAGTAGCCCATCAGTACGATCGGTGTGGCCTGGTTGTCCACACGGAATTCGCGAACCATCTGCAGGGTCTTGGCCAGGGTCTGGCCGGCTTCCAGGGCACGCAGGGTGGCCAGCTGGATGGCCACGCCGTCGGCCATCGGGTCGGTGAACGGCATGCCCAGTTCGATCACGTCGGCACCGGCTGCCGGCAGGCCCTTGAGGATCTGCAGCGAGGCGTCATAGCCCGGGTCGCCCGCGGTGACGAAGGTGACCAGTGCCGAGCGGCCTTCGGCCTTCAGCTCGGCGAAGCGTTGTTCAAGACGGCTCATGCCTGTTTCTCCTGGGCGGCCATGTGGTTCATGACGGTTTGCATGTCTTTGTCGCCGCGGCCCGACAGGCACACGACCATCAGGTGGTCCTTGGGCAGCTTCGGTGCGCGCTTGATCGCTTCGGCCAGTGCGTGGGAGCTTTCCAGGGCCGGGATGATGCCTTCCAGGCGGCAGGTGGCGTGGAACGCATCCAGCGCTTCGTCGTCGGTGATGCTGACGTACTCGACACGCTTCACTTCGTGCAGGTAGGCGTGCTCCGGGCCGATGCCCGGGTAGTCCAGGCCGGCGGAAATCGAGTGGGCGTCGGTGATCTGGCCGTCTTCGTCCTGCAGCAGGTAGGTGCGGTTGCCGTGCAGCACGCCCGGTACCCCGCCGTTCAGGCTGGCGGCGTGCTTGTCGGTGTGCACGCCATGGCCACCAGCTTCGACGCCGATGATCTGCACGCTTGGCTCTTCGAGGAACTCATGGAACAGGCCCATGGCGTTGGAGCCGCCACCGACGCAGGCAACCAGACTGTCTGGCAGGCGGCCTTCCTTCTCTTGCAGCTGGGCGCGGGTTTCCTTGCCGATGATCGACTGGAAGTCGCGGACCATGGCGGGGTACGGGTGCGGGCCGGCCACGGTGCCGATCAGGTAGAAGGTGTCTTCGACGTTGGTGACCCAGTCGCGCAGGGCCTCGTTCATGGCGTCCTTCAGGGTGCCGGTGCCGGCGGTGACCGGGACGATCTCGGCGCCCAGCAGCTTCATGCGGAACACGTTGGCCTGCTGGCGCTCGATGTCGGTGGCGCCCATGTAGATCACGCAAGGCAGGCCGAAGCGGGCAGCGACGGTGGCGGTGGCCACGCCGTGCATGCCGGCGCCGGTTTCGGCGATCAGGCGCTTCTTGCCCATGCGCTTGGCCAGCAGCACCTGGCCAATGCAGTTGTTCACCTTGTGCGCGCCGGTGTGGTTGAGTTCTTCACGCTTGAAGAAGATCTTCGCGCCGCCGCAGTGCTCGGTCAGGCGCTCGGCGAAGTACAGCGGGTTGGGGCGGCCGATGTAGTCGCGTTGGAAGTAGGCCAGCTCTTCGAGGAACTTGGGGTCTGCCTTGGCCGCTTCGTATTCGCGGGCCAGGTCCAGCACCAGTGGCATCAGGGTTTCGGCCACGTAGCGGCCGCCGAACGAGCCGAACAGGCCGTTGGCGTCGGGGCCGGGGCGGTATTGGGACTGGGTCATGGGGCGCTCCAGGGCGTAATGAATGAGTGATGGGCTTTACTCTAACCACGGCAAGCCCGGCTGAAAACCGATAAGATTGCGCAAACTTGTCAGAAAAACTCACAGGTAAAATGGCTTACGACCTCCCTCCCCTCAATGCCCTGCGGGCCTTCGAGGCTACCGCACGGCTCAACAGCGTCAGCCAGGCGGCCGAAGCGCTGCACGTCACCCATGGCGCCGTCAGCCGGCAGATCAAGGTACTTGAAGAGCACCTGGGCGTAGCGCTGTTCGTGAAGGACGGGCGTGGCATCAAACTCACAGATGCCGGCGTACGCCTGCGCGATGCCAGTAGCGAAGCCTTCGACCGCCTGCGCAGCGTGTGCGCCGAGCTCAGCCACGATGTCAGCGAGGCGCCGTTTGTGCTGGGCTGCTCGGGCAGCCTGCTGGCGCGCTGGTTCATCCCGCGGTTGGGGCGGTTGCAGGCGGATTTGCCTGAGCTGCGCCTGCACCTGTCGGCCGGTGAAGGCGACCTGGACCCGCGGCGGCCAGGGCTGGATGCGCTGCTGGTGTATGCCGAGCCGCCATGGCCGGCGGACATGCAGGTGCATGTGCTGGCCGAGGAGCGCATCGGGCCGGTGCTCAGCCCGCATTTCGCCGGTTTCGAGCGCTTGCAGGGCGCGCCGGCCAAGGCATTGCTGGGCGAAGCCTTGCTGCACACCACCTCGCGCCCGCAGGCTTGGCCGACCTGGGCGCTGGAACAGGGGCTGGAGCCGGCGACCCTGCACTATGGCCAGGCTTTCGAGCACCTGTATTACCTGCTGGAAGCTGCGGTGGCCGGGTTGGGTGTGGCGATTGCGCCGCAGCCGCTGGTCGCTGATGACCTGCGGGCGGGCCGTTTGAGTGCGCCGTGGGGCTTTTCACCTACCCCTGCGGCATTGGCGCTGTGGGTGCCCAGGCGCGCCGCGGACGGGCGCGCCGAGCAGTTGGCGCAGTGGCTAAGGGCAGAACTGGCGCGACAGGGCGCTTAGTTGCGTTTGCACATCAGGTACGCCGCCAGCAGGCCTAGCGCGCCAATGGCGACGCCGGCGGTGGTGTACGGGTGTTCCTGGGCATAGTCGCGGGTGGCGATGCCGGTCTGGCGGGTGCGGTGCTTCACTTCCTCGTAGGCATCGCTCAACAGGTGGCGCGAATGACGCAGGGCACTCTCGGCGTTGCTGCGGATTGCCTTCACCGATTTCTGGGACTCCTCCGACGCATCATGCTTGAGGTTTTCCAGGCTTTTCAGAAGGCTCTCGATCTCCGCTTCCATGCTTTCCAGGGACGTTCTACGCAGCGAATTGCGGTGCATGTTGACTCTCCTTTGCAGTATGGACTGTAAGGATTGCGACCTTGGGCCCGCGGGAAAGTGCGATCGAACTTTCGCCAATGGTGACCGCTCGCAGGTAAACCAGGCCTGCGCTGCTAGGCTCAATCTCACCATCATCCGAGGAGAGCGCTCATGACCGATCACACCTACAAGAAGATCGAACTGGTGGGGTCTTCGACCACCAGCATCGAAGAGGCGATCAACAATGCCCTGGCCGAAGCCGGCAAGAGCATCAAGCACCTGGAGTGGTTCGAAGTGATAGATACCCGCGGCCATATCCGTGACAACAAGGCGGCGCACTTCCAGGTCACGCTGAAGGTCGGCTTCCGTATCGCCAATAGCTGAAACACTGCCGGGCTGGATGAGCCCGGCATGATGGGGTATTTAGGGAGGGGGCGCCTTGGCGGGCGCCCTTTCTGATTTCATCTGCACAAGGAAAGCGAGTGATGAACAAACTGATTCTGGCGCTGGGCCTGATGACCCTGGCCGGTGGTGCGCTGGCGGCGGGCAAGCCGTGCGAGGAACTCAAGGCAGAGATTGCGGCCAAGCTGGATGCCAAGGGTGTTACCGGCTACAAGCTGGAGATCGTCGACAAGGGCGACCCGGCCGGCAAGGTGATTGGCAGTTGCGAGGCTGGTACCAAGGAGATTGTGTACCGGCGCGGCTAATGTGCTGGCTTCTTCGCGGGCTCGCCCGCTCCCACAGGGATATCACAGGCCTGAGAGCGACGCTGTACCTGTGGGGGCGGGCAAGCCCGCGAAGAAGTTCACGCGGTCTTGAGAGCCTGCGCCATCAGTTCATAGGACCGAATACGGTCCGCATGCTCATACAAATCACAGGTGAAGATCAGCTCATCCGCCCCGGTCTGCTCCAGCAGCACTTCCACCTTGGCACGCACCTTCTGCGGGCTGCCGATCATCGCCAGGCCTAGGAAGCTGCCCACCGCATCCCGCTCATGGGGTAGCCACAGCCCGTCCATGCTTTCCACCGGCGGCTTCTGCATCAGGCTCTGCCCACGAATCAGCGCGAGGATGCGCTGGTACACCGACGTGGCCAGGTACTCGGCCTTTTCGTCGGTTTCCGCCACCACCATGGGGATGCCCAGCATCACATACGGCTTGTCCAATGTGGTCGAGGGCTTGAAGTGGTTGCGGTACACGCGGATCGCCTCGTGCATGTAGCGCGGCGCAAAGTGCGAGGCGAAGGCGTAGGGCATGCCGCGCATGCCGGCCAGTTGAGCGCTGAACAGGCTGGAGCCGAGCAGCCACATCGGTACGTCGGTGTCGTGCCCTGGTACGGCGATCACTTTTTGATCATCGGTACGCGGGCCGAGGTAGCGTGACAGTTCCTCGACATCGTCCGGGAAGTCATCCGGGCCGCCGGCGCGGTCGCGGCGCAGGGCGTAGGCGGTCATCTGGTCGGAACCCGGCGCGCGGCCCAACCCCAGGTCGATGCGCCCCGGGTACAGGCTGGCCAGGGTGCCGAACTGCTCGGCGATCACCAGCGGCGCATGGTTGGGCAGCATGACCCCGCCAGAGCCCACGCGAATGCTCGAGGTACCCCCCGCCAGGTAGCCGATCAGCACCGAAGTCGCCGAACTGGCGATGCCGTCCATGTTGTGGTGCTCGGCCACCCAGAAGCGGTTGTAGCCAAAGCGCTCGACGTGCTGCGCCAGGTCCAGCGAGTTGCGCAGCGACTGCGCCGGGCCGGCGTCGGCGCGTACCGGCACCAGGTCGAGGGTGGAAATCTTCAGGTCACGCAGCTGCGTCATGGAGCCTCCGCAAAGGTATTTGGCCAAAGGCCTTTTCAACTCTGTATGGGCACATTCGACGGATTCAATGCTTGCCGTGCGATTGCTCTGAACTTGCCGTAGGCGGCTGACCTCTGAAGCCATAAGCATGTAACCCGAGACCAGGAGGCATCATGAAAAAGACAGCATCGGCGATCTGGCAAGGTGGCCTGAAGGACGGCAAAGGCCTGCTTTCTACCGAAAGTGGCGCGCTCAAGCAGAACCCCTACGGCTTCAACACCCGTTTCGAGGGCTCGCCCGGGACCAACCCGGAGGAGCTGATCGGTGCGGCGCACGCCGGCTGCTTCTCGATGGCACTGTCGATGATGCTGGGCGAAGCGGGGTTCACCCCGGACAGGATCGACACCGCTGCCGAAGTGACACTCGACAAGCAAGCTGATGGATTTGCCATTACGGCGGTGCATCTGGTGCTCAGGGCCAAGGTGCCTGGGGCGAGTGAAGCGCAGTTCTTGCAGATCGCCGACAAGGCCAAGGCCGGTTGCCCGGTGTCCAAGGTGCTGAACGCGAAGATCAGCCTGGATGCGGCGCTGGTGGGTTGAAGCAGTGCAATGAGGGCGGTTTGTTGTAGTCTAAACAGCGTCGGCAGCACGCTGCCCTTTCAGGAGCCGTTTCATGATTCGCGTAGCAATCACCGTGTTGGCTTCCCTGGTCGCCACATCTGCGTTGGCGGCGGTCAAGCCGTGCGAGGAGCTCAAAGCCGAGATCGAGGCCAAGATCCAGGCCCAGGGTGTTTCGTCCTATACCCTGGAGATCGTGCCCAACAGCGAGGTCAAGGACCAGAACATGGTCGTCGGGACCTGCGATGGTGGGACCAAGAAGATCATTTATCAGAAGAATGATCGGTAGGTTCAGGATTTTGGGGGCCGCTTTGCGGCCCTATCGCGACACAAGGCCGCTCCTACAGGGATCGCGTATGTCCTGTAGGAGCAATGCAGCCCCAGGTCAAGGAATGCAGAACACCTCGCTAGGCTCGTTCACCACCACCTTGCGGCTGCCGTCATACAGCAGCACCTGCGGTTCCATCACCGGCGCCCGTGCCTCCAGGCGATAGCGTTCACCGGCCTTGAAGTTGTCAAAGCGCACGGTCAGGTAGCAGGTACGGTCCCTGGGCTGGGTCATGAGGCCGCCCCCATATATCTCGTAATCGAAGCGCACTACCAGTTCGTGCTTGCCTGGCGTCACCTGGAAGTAGCGGCCATCCTCCAAGCGCTTGCCGTCGAGGCGGTCGGCCATGATCACCCTGCCGGGAGTCATGGTGTACAGGTCGACCCAGGCCTGCTTGGGGTCGACGGGCGGCAAGGGGCTGGCGCAAGCCCCCAGTGCACTGAGGGCGATCAGCATCATGGGCTGGCGCATGGCAAGACTCCCACTTGCGATTCATAGGCTACAAGCATAGCGCCGTTTGTGCGTTTCAGGTGCGCTGGCAGCCTGCAGGCAAGCCCTGGCCAACCAGTTTTTGCTGATGGTCGTAGAGTTTGATCCAGGGGCGGAAACCGATGCTGCCAGCCTGCAGCTGGTAGCGCTGGCCGGCACTGAAATCCTTGAAGGTCAGTTTGACCTGGCAATCCCGCCACAAAGGCTCCTCGACCGGGCCGATATTGCTGGGGGTAACCGGAAACTGGTAGCGCACGGTCAGCTCGTGGCTGCCGGGCTGTACTTCGAAGTAACGGCTGTCGGCCCAGTCGCGTTCATCTACCTGCACGGCGTGCAGCGAGGTGTTGTCGTAGGGCGTGAGGTCGATCCAGGCCTGGTTCGGGTCCGGGTCTGGCAAGGTCGAACAGGCGGATATCAGCAACAGTGAGCCGGTGACCAACAGTGCACGCATGGCGAAACTCCCCCTTGGCGAGATAGTCTTGGAGTGAATCGGCCTTGAGCGAGTCAGACAGTCCCGGATGCTTCGACTTATTCTTATGCAGCGCTCAGGCCCTGGGCCACTCGACCTTGTTTTCACCCGTTTGGTTCCCCTGCTGGCGGTGCTCCTGCTGAACGGTTGCAGCAGCGCCGCCTACTATGGACAGTTGGCCGAGGGCCAGTGGCAGCTGCTACGCGCACGGCAGCCAGTGGATCAGGTAGTGGCCAACCCGGCCACTTCAGCGCAATTGCGCGCGCGCCTGGAGCACGCCAAGCAGGCGCGGGCATTTGCCAGCCAGCAGCTGAAGCTGCCGGACAACCGCAGCTACCGGGTGTACGCCGACCTTGGCCGGCCCTACGTGGTATGGAATGTGTTCGCCACCCCCGAGCTGTCGTTGCAGCCAGTGACGCACTGCTTCCCGATCGCAGGGTGTGTTGCCTATCGCGGCTATTACCAGCAAGGCGCGGCGCGTGGGGCGGCGGCGTTGATGCGCCAGGACGGCATGGATGTATACGTGGGCGGCGTGGAGGCTTATTCGACCCTGGGCTGGTTCGACGACCCGATCCTGTCGTCGATGGTGGGCTGGAGCGACGAGCGCCTGGCCACGCTGATCTTCCATGAGTTGGCCCACCAGCGCTTCTATGTGCAGGACGACACCGAGTTCAACGAGTCGTTTGCCTCATTCGTCGAGCAGGAAGGCACGCGGCAATGGCGCGTGGCGCGGGGCCTGGCTGCCTCTGGCGGGGAGCAGGGGCAGCAGCGTGAGCAGTTCATCCGGTTGGTGCTGGCCAGCCGCGAGCGGTTGCAGGCGATTTATGCCGGGCCTCTGGATGATGTGCAGAAGCGGGCGGTCAAGCAGGCGGAGTTCGAGCGGCTTAGGCGGGAATACCGGCAAGTGCGTGATGCCCAGTGGGGTGGTGACAAGCGCTATGACGCCTGGATGTATGGGCCGATGAGCAATGCCAAGTTGCTGCCCTTCGGGCTGTATGACCAGTGGGTACCGGCGTTTGCGGCGGTGTTCCGTGAGGTGGGTGGCGACTGGGCGCGGTTTTATCAGCGGGTCGAGCAACTGGGGCGGTTGCCGATTGAAGAGAGGAAAGTGGCGTTGCAGCGGTTGATGGTGAACCTGTGAGAATTTGGGGCCGCTTTGCGGCCCATCGCGACGCAAGGCCGCTCCTACAGAAGATACGCGATCGCCTGTAGGAGCGGCCTTGTGTCGCGATGGGCTGCAAAGCAGCCCCCAGGGCCATCAAGCCTTGAGGAAAGCCTGATGCATCTCGGCCAAGGTAGCAAAGTGGTAGGCCGGCTCTTCCGCCACCAGTTCTTCCTGGCTACCAAACCCGTACCCCACCGCCACCGCCTGCAAGCCATTGCTGCGCGCACCGATCAGGTCATGCTTGCGGTCGCCGATCATCAGCGTCTGCGCCGGGTCCAACCCTTCTTCATCAAGCAGGTGGCGAATCAGCTCGACCTTGTTGGTGCGCGTGCCATCCAGTTCACTGCCGTAGATCACCTTGAAGTGGTGGTCGAAGGCGAAGTGCCGGGCGATTTCACGGGCGAACTCCCATGGCTTGGAGGTGGCGATGTACAGCGTGCGACCCTGGCCGTTCAGGGCCTCGAGCAGCTCCGGCACACCTTCGAACACCAGGTTTTCGTACAGGCCGGTGACCCTGAAGCGTTCCCGATAGAAGTTCACCGCATCCCAGGCCTTGGCTTCGTCGAAGCTGTAGAACTGCATGAAGGCCTGCAGCAGGGGTGGGCCGATGAAGTGCTCGAGGCGGGTGAGGTCCGGCTCGTCGATGCCCAGTTTGGCCAGGGCATACTGGATCGAGCGGGTGATGCCCTGGCGCGGGTCGGTCAGGGTGCCGTCGAGGTCGAAGAGGATGTTTTGCTGGTGCATTTGCGGGTTCCACTTTGAATGCTGCGTGGTCTTCTTCGCGGGTAAACCCGCTCCCACAGGGATATCACAGGGCCTGAGGCCGGCGCCGTACCTGTGGGAGCGGGTTTACCCGCGAATGCGGTCATTCAGGTTGATCGTAGCCTTCGGCCAAGTGCTGGTCCTTGAGCTTCACATAGTTACTGGCGCTGTAGGCAAAAAATGCGTGTTCCTGGTCGTTCAGCAGCCGGGCCTGTTTCACCGGGCTGCCCATGTACAGGTAGCCACTGACCAGGCGCTTGCCCGGCGGCACCAGGCTGCCGGCGCCGATGATCACTTCGTCCTCGACGATGGCGCCGTCCATGATGGTGCTGCCCATGCCGACCAGGATGCGGTTGCCCAAGGTGCAGCCATGCAGCATGACCTTGTGGCCGATGGTCACTTCGTCACCGATGATCAGCGGGAAGCCGTCCGGGTTGAACGGGCCGGCATGGGTGATGTGCAGCACGCTGCCGTCCTGCACGCTGGTACGCGCGCCAATGCGGATGCGGTGCATGTCGCCGCGTATCACGGTCAACGGCCAGACGGAGCTGTCTTCACCGATTTCCACGTCCCCCAGCACTACCGCCGATCGGTCGACGAAGGCCCTGGGCCCAACTTTCGGAGTGTGTTGCTGGAAGCTTCGGATGGCCATGATAGCGTCTCTCATCTGTGCCGATAGGCAGGCTGCCTGCTGCGGTCGGCGTCGATTGTAATTAAGATGGGGCAGTGTTTCTTCTGCCAAGGTATCCAAACCGTGAGTGCGAACAACCCGCTTCTGCAGTCCTACGATCTGCCGCCCTTCTCGCAAATCCGTGCCGAACACGTATTGCCGGCAATCGAAGCGATCCTGGCCGACAACCGTAAAGCCATTGCCGAGATCCTCGAAAAGCAGGGCAAGAACCCTACCTGGGCTGGCCTGGTGCTGGCCATGGACGAACTGAACGACCGCTTGGGCGCCGCCTGGAGCCCGGTCAGCCACCTCAATGCGGTGTGCAACAGCGCGCAGCTGCGCGAAGCCTACGAGTCGTGCCTGCCAGCGCTGAGCGCCTACTCTACCGAACTGGGCCAGAACCGTGCGCTGTTCGAAGCCTACCAGGCGCTGATCGACAGCCCCGAGGCCGCCGGTTTCGACGTGGCGCAAAAGACTATCCTCGAGCATGCCCTGCGTGACTTCCGCCTGTCGGGTATCGACCTGCCGGCGGATAAACAGCAACGCTACGCCGAAGTGCAGAGCAAGCTCAGCGAGCTGGGCAGCCGTTTCTCCAACCAGCTGCTCGACGCTACCCAGGCCTGGACCAAGCACGTTACCGACGAAGCCGCGCTGGCCGGCCTGACCGACTCGGCCAAGGCGCAGATGGCCGCCGCCGCCCAGGCCAAGGGCCTCGACGGCTGGCTGATCACCCTGGAATTCCCCAGCTACTACGCGGTGATGACCTACGCCAGCGACCGCGCCCTGCGCGAAGAGCTGTACGCCGCCTACTGCACTCGCGCCTCGGACCAGGGCCCGAATGCCGGCCAGTTCGACAACGGCCCGGTGATGCAGGAAATCCTCGGCCTGCGCCAGGAACTGGCCGAACTGCTGGGCTACAAGAACTACGCCGAGCTGAGCCTGGCCACCAAGATGGCCGAGTCCAGCGACCAGGTGCTGAGCTTCCTGCGTGACCTGGCCAAGCGTTCCAAGCCGTTCGCCGCCCAGGACCTGGAGCAGCTCAAGGCCTACGCCGCCGAGCAGGGCTGCCCTGAGCTGGCCAGTTGGGACGCCGGCTACTTCGGCGAGAAGCTGCGCGAGCAGCGTTACAGCGTGTCGCAGGAGGCCCTGCGCGCCTACTTCCCGATCGACAAGGTGCTGGGTGGCCTGTTCAGCATCGTGCAGCGCCTGTACGGCATCGAGATCGCCGAACTCAAGGGCTTCGACAGCTGGCACCCGGATGTGCGCCTGTTCGAGATCAAGGAAAACGGCCAGCACGTCGGCCGCTTCTTCTTCGACCTCTACGCCCGCGCCAACAAGCGTGGCGGCGCCTGGATGGATGGCGCGCGGGACCGTCGCCGCACAGCCGCTGGCCAGTTGCAGAGCCCGGTGGCCAACCTGGTGTGCAACTTCACCCCGGCCGCGCCCGGCAAGCCGGCGCTGTTGACCCACGATGAAGTCACCACCTTGTTCCACGAGTTCGGCCACGGCCTGCACCACATGCTGACCCGCATCGAGCATGCCGGTGTATCCGGCATCAACGGCGTGGCCTGGGACGCGGTCGAACTGCCGAGCCAGTTCATGGAAAACTGGTGCTGGGAGCCGGAAGGCCTGGCACTGATCTCCGCCCACTACGAAACCGGTGCCCCACTGCCCCAGGACCTGCTGGACAAGATGCTGGCGGCGAAAAACTTCCAGTCGGGCATGATGATGGTGCGCCAGCTGGAGTTCTCGCTGTTCGACTTCGAGCTGCATGCCACCCATGGCGACGGCCGCAGCGTGCTGCAGGTGCTCGAAGGCGTACGCGACGAGGTGTCGGTCATGCGCCCACCGGCGTACAACCGCTTCCCCAACAGCTTTGCGCACATCTTCGCTGGTGGTTATGCCGCGGGCTACTACAGCTACAAGTGGGCCGAAGTGCTGTCGGCCGACGCCTTCTCGCGCTTCGAGGAAGAAGGCGTGCTGAATGCCGAAACCGGCCGTGCCTTCCGTGAGGCTATCCTGGCACGCGGTGGTTCGCGCGAGCCGATGGAGCTGTTCGTCGACTTCCGTGGCCGAGAGCCTTCCATCGATGCCTTGCTGCGCCATAGTGGCCTGAGCGAGGGCGCTGCAGCATGAGCGAGGTAGCCGTGAACAAGACCAAGAAACGCTTCATTGCCGGGGCGGTATGCCCGGCGTGCAGCGAGACCGACAAGCTGATGATGTGGAACGAAGACGGCGTACCGCACCGCGAGTGCGTGGCCTGCGGCTTTACCGACACCCTCAACGAGCAGGGCTTGTCGGTGCCGAAGGAGCTCGGCACCCGGGTCAACCATCTGGAACCGAAAGCCGCGCCGGCCAAGGTACAGACGGTGCAGTTCTTCCCCAACCCGAAGCTGAAGAAACCGGCTGAATAAAGCCGTCGTGCCGCCCGGGCGCCGTGCCCGGGCCAGCATGCCCGGGTGGTAGATAGTCAGGCCACCTGCTGCACGCTGGCCATGCAAGCTCGCCTGCTCTTCTCTACGAGCAAGGTGTTGCACCATGGACAACCCCCTTCTGCAAAATAGCCATATCCCCGTCGATTATCCGTCGATCACGCTTCAAAACATGCAAGTTGCCTTCGACCACGTGCTGTTGGCGCACGAGCAAGGCATAGAACGCATCATCCGCGACCAGCAGGCACTGCCAACCTGGGATGACATGGTGCTGGCGGTGGACGGGCTGGATAGTCAGCTTCTGACGGTGTTGTATGCCGCCTCGCCATTGGTTGGTCGGGATGAAGCCTGGGCTGGTGCCATTTTCGACTTCTTCGCCAAGGCTACGGAGCGGTTCGAACAGAAATTCACCAACTCCGCACTGCAGGCCCTGTATGAGCGCTTGGCCAACAGCGACATCGGCAAGCAGCTGGATGCCCAGAAACGCGCCACGTTGCGCTGGCATCTGCGCAAGTTCGCCTCAAGTGGTGCATCGCTCGACCCTGCAGGCAAGTTGCGCTTGGCCGAACTGCTGAAACAGATTGGCGCTGCGCGGGAGGCGTTTCGCAGCAACATCAACCGACCAGGGCTGAGCATCACGGATGAATCCGAACTGAGCGGTGTACCTCAACGCATCCGTGACGAGCTGGCTACAAGGGCACAGGAGGCGGGTGAGCCGGGTTGGTTGATTGCGTGTGAAAGCGTGACCACCGACGCCGTGCTCAAACATGCTGACAACAGGCAGCTGCGCGAGCGCGTGTACCGGGCTTATAACACCCGAGGCGTCGGCCTTGGCCAACAGCAGGATAATCGCTCGCACCTGGAGCAACTGGCGAGGCTGCTGGAAGAAAAGGCCCACCTGCTCGGCTTTGCCAGCCATCTGGAGCAGAGCCTGCAGATGAAGAGCGCAGGTTCGGTTGCCCAGGTGCGCGGCTTTCTTCATGACCTGGCCGACCATGTGCGGCCGGCCGTGCTGCAGTGGCGTGCAGATATGCAGCATCAGGCCGCAGCCAAAGGTTTGGGGAATGTCCAACCTTGGGACATTGCCTACCTGCAGGCCTCGTCGCGCGAGGTGCTTTCCACCGAAGCCTTGCGCGAACATTTCCCGCTGAATGCCGTGGTCAGCGCATTGCAGCAGTTGGCGGAAAAACTGTTTGGTGTAACGCTGCTGGCCAAGCCGCTGGCAACCTGGGATGACAGCGTGCAACCGTTCGAGGTGTGGCAGGACAACGCCTTGATCGGTTTCCTGTACCTGGACGCCGTACAGCATGCCGGCAAGCAACCTGACTCGGTATTCACCACCTACATTCGCAACCGCCGGGTCGATGCCGAGGGCATCTTCCAGGCAGCCTCGGTGGTGGTCTACAGCGACGTGCCTGCAGCGCTGCCGGGTAGCCAGCCGTTGCTGGACCATCTGTCACTGCGCAAGCTGTTCCATGAGTTTGGCCATGCCTTGCACCATTTGCTGGTGCGCACGACCAACCACGTGATGTCCAATGTCACCGAACTCGGTACCGATGGCGTGGAGCTGTTCGGCAAGCTGTTCGAACGTTGGGTCTGGGACGCGGATTACCTGGTGGAGATCTCTTCGCCGCTCCAGGATGGCAGCAAGCTTTCCCGGCCCCGGGTCGATGAGTGCCTGCGCCGCTTGCGGCAGCAAGGTGTGGAAGAAACCGCGCGCGACCTGAGCATGGCGCTGTTCGACCTGGACCTGCATGGCATGCCGAACGATGGCCGGTCCCTCGAGCAGCGCCTGGGCGATGCCCGTGAGCATTGTGGCTACTGGCCCCTGGCCGATTTCGAGCACCCGGCGCATGCCTTCGACCATCTGGTAAACGGCTACGATGCCGGTTACTACGCCTATCTGTGGTCGGACGTGCACGCCTTCGACCTGTTCACCCGCTTCGAGGCCCAAGGCCTGCTGGACCGGGCCACAGGCCAGGCGCTGCAGGAGGCATTGCTTGCCCCAGGGGCATCGCGACCGTTGCGTGAAGGTATCGAGGTGTTCCTCGGCCGGCAATCGAGCCAGCTGCCCTTTCTGCGTTGGCATGGCCTGAAGTGAACGTGCGCTGACCGGAGGTGCTGGAAAGAATCAGGCAGGCAATATACTGTATATGAATACAGTATCCGGGATAGGCCATGATTCCTCCAGCACCGCAAAAGGGCCGTGGCACGGCGCACAATCCGCACAACCGCTTTGCCCCCAGCCATTCGGTGGCGGAGGATGATGGCTGGTACCAGGAGGTGCCGCAAACCCAGGGCACCGAGGTGCGGGTAGAGACGGCCAAGTCGGTGATCAGCCGCAACACCTCGCCCGACCTGCCCTTCGACCGCTCCATCAACCCTTACCGTGGCTGCGAGCACGGTTGCATCTACTGCTATGCCCGCCCTTCCCACGCCTACTGGGACCTTTCCCCCGGCCTGGATTTCGAGACCAAGCTGATTGCCAAGACCAACGCCGCCGAGGTGCTCGCGCAACAACTGAGCAAACCGGGTTACGTGTGCGCGCCGATCAACCTGGGTTCCAATACCGATCCGTACCAGCCGATCGAACGTGAACAACTGCTGACCCGGCGCCTGCTCGAAGTGCTGCTGCGTTTTCGCCACCCGGTGACCATCGTCACCAAGGGGGCGCTGGTGCTGCGCGACCTCGACCTGCTGGCCGAGATGGCTCGCCAGCGCCTGGTACGGGTGATGATCAGCCTGACCACGCTGGACGATGACCTGAAACGGGTGCTGGAACCGCGCGCGGCGTCACCCAAGGCGCGCTTGCGGGCGATCCGCGTGTTGCGCGAGGCGGGAGTGCCGGTGGGCGTGTTGTGTTCGCCGATGATTCCGATGATCAACGACAGCGAACTGGAGCGGCTGCTGGAGGCGGCGAGGGAGGCAGGTGCACAGAGCGCAGCCTACATGATGTTGCGCCTGCCGCTGGAAGTGGCACCGTTGTTCGAACAATGGCTGCAGGACCATTACCCGCAGCGGGCGGCGCATGTATTGAGCCTGATCCGCCAGAGCCGCGGCGGTGAACTGTATGACAGCCGGTTTGGTGCACGCATGCGCGGTGAAGGCGTGTTTGCCGAGTTGCTGGCGCAGCGCTTTGCCAAGGCCATGAAGCGGCTGGAGTTCGAAGGGCGAGAAGCGCAGGCGCTGGATTGTTCGGCGTTTTGCCCGCCGGGTGGGCAGATGGCGCTGTTCTGATGCTTGAGCCATTGCACGGCCCTTGTGGGAGCAACTGTCTTGCTCAATTTCTAAAATCTAGCGCGTCACCTGTGGGAGCGGGCTTGTCCCGCGAACACGGGCGAAGCCCGTGCCATCCAGCGC